>NZ_BOOC01000021.1 GCF_016863035.1 Microbispora corallina | reverse complement strand
AATACGGGGGGATGCGGGGGCGTCCCCCGCAGGCCTGACGCCGCGCCCCACCAGCGGGGACGCACACCACCAAGGCGTCGTAGACGGGGCCCCCGCTGCCCGTGCACCACCACCCGGCAGCGGGGACCGCCTTGGAGAGTCAGTGTGGAAACCCGCCCGAAACTTGTCAACCGTTCTGGAAACTTTCGGCTCAGTTGTTCGTAGGACACGCGAAACCTGCATACAGAGCACGAGATTGGCGTTCCGAAACTTTCTCCATCCCTGGCGCCAGCCGTCGACGATGGATGAAAGTTTCAGCACAGGCGACCACGCTGTCCGGTGAGCCGACGCGTCAAGGCCAGATGGACAACGCTCAGAGCCCGGGCGCCGGAGGCCACCTCGGATGGGGGCCCTTGACAGCGGCTCCGTCCCTCGTGTGTGCTCCGCCCCACACCACCTCCACCCACCCCGATGGAGAGGAGCTCGACCCACGGACAGCATGTGAACGTTAACAAGCACGCCGAAGACGCTTCGACGTCACACCCGGCCACGTCGCGTCGGTGGGGGCAGGCTGCTCATACCGGGCTCAGAGGGGTTGAATCCCTATCGAAAGGATCATTACCCTCAATTCGGCCCAGACAGAACTCCTGTGCCGTCCCGCACGACACTCGCTCGGGCGGCATGCCCTTGGAGGTACGGTGACACCGGATCCGATCCCTGCATTCGAGCACATATCGGCCGGCTATCACCCCGACCCCGCACTGTCGATGTCGTTGCACGCCGACGCCTACACGGATCCGGCGTGGTTCGACGTCGACCAGCGGGCGATCTTCGCCCGGACCTGGCAGTGGCTGTGCCACGTGGAGAAGCTGCGGGAACCCGGCAGCTACGTGACGGGCACGGTGGCCGGCATGCCGATCGCGGCCGTCCGGGACGAGGCCGGCACGCTGCGGGCGTTCTACAACGTGTGCAAGCACCGGGCGCACGAACTGCTGTCCGGTTCCGGCGTCCGGCGCAGCATCGTGTGCCCGTACCACGCCTGGAACTTCGACCTGACCGGACGGTTGAGGCGGGCGCGCAACACCGGCCAGCTGCCCGGCTTCGACATCTCCGGGGTGTGCCTGGACCAGATCCAGGTCGCCGAGTTCGGCGGCATGGTCTACGTTAACCTCGACCCCGCCGCGGCCCCTCTGCCGGAGCAGGCCGGGAACCTCGAGGCGGAGATCGAGGCGCGGGCGCCGGACGTGGCCAAGCTGACCCTCGCCCGCCGGCTCACCTACGACATCGCCTCCAACTGGAAGAACGTCGTCGACAACTTCCTGGAGTGCTACCACTGCCACGTGGCGCACAAGGACTTCGTGTCCCTGGTCGACATGAGCACCTACAAGGTCACCACGTACGGGATCTACTCCAGCCACATGGCGCAGGCCGGGAAGACGGAGAACTCCGCCTACGACGTGTCCGGTGCGACGGTCACCGAGCACGCGGTCTGGTGGCTGTGGCCCAACACGTGCCTGCTGCGCTATCCCGGCCGCGGCAACTTCATGGTCCTGCAGATCATCCCGGACGGCCCGGAGCGGACTCGTGAGATCTGGGACTTCTATCTGGAGACCACGGAACCCGACGAGGCCGAACTGGACGGCATCCGGTACATCGACGAGGTTCTCCAGGTGGAGGACATCGCCCTGGTGGAGAGCGTCCAGCGCGGCATGCGCACCCCCGTGTTCACCCAAGGCAAGATCGTCTATGATCCCGACGGGTCCGGGCTGTCGGAGCACGCGGTCCATCACTTCCACGGGCTCGTCCTGGACGCGTACCGGCGCGAGCTCGAACGAGCCCGTACCTGACGGGCTGATCACCGCCAGGGCGCCGGCCGACCCCGCCGTGACGCCCGGGCCCGGCGCCTGCCGCGCCCGACCCCCTACCCATGTGTGAATCGGCGGCCCTGTCCGTCGATAGGCGGAAACACAAATCCGATGTTACGGACCTGCCCGTGGGCGCCAGGGGTTGACAATTCATATGTCGTACGTTACGGCGCCTAGGGGACTTCAGAGGTTGACAAACCGTTGTACCGATTATCAAATCATCTCTTGGCGGCCAACCAACCGACCACTATGCGTACCGCGTTCATCACCAGTCGACACCTGGAGTGCCGGAGTGGGCTACCGCGGCGTTTTCCGACGCGCAGTGGGATGTGACGCGTTACCCGACATGACGGGGTCATTGCGATGGAAGAAAGGCCGAACGGAAATTCATTCGACTATTCACCCGGGTCGAGCCGGTCATATGCGGGGTCAAGAGATCGCGACGTGCTCATGTAATTCTTAATCATGTCGGTTCATGAGGGGGGAGAACCTTGGCTGCGTGGACAGCGATGGAGTCGCCCGACGTGTCCAGCCCGAAAGGAAAGGAACGTGGCGAGGACTACCACTCCAGGCTCTCCGAGGTCGAGATCGTTCCCCTTCACTCCCTGCTCTCTGCGGACACGCCGCGGATCATGGGAGAGGACCCGCGGCACGTACGGCTGCTGTCCAGCCTGGAGACCGTGCTGCCCCCGCTGATCGTGCACCGTCCCACGATGCGGGTCGTGGACGGGATGCACCGACTGCGGGCCGCGGCCTCGCGCGGTGACGCGAACATCCGCGTGCGGTTCTTCGACGGCGACGAGCACGACGCCTTCGTGATCGCCGTCAGGGAGAACAGCGCGCACGGCCTGCCGCTGTCGGCCGCCGACCGGGCCAGGGCCGCCGAGCGGATCGTCCGGTCGCATCCGCACTGGTCCGACCGGATGATCGCCGGGATCGCGGGGCTGTCCGCCCGGATGGTCGGCGACATCCGCCGCGCCGTGCTCTCCGGGAGCGCCCAGTCGACGGTCCGGCTGGGGAGCGACGGCCGCATCCGTCCGCTCGACGGTTCGGCCGGCCGGATCAGGGCGGCCGAGCTGATCGCGAAAGAGCCCGACGCCTCGCTGCGGTGGATCGCGCAGCAGGCGGGGATCTCGCCGGGCACGGTCCGGGACGTCCGAAACCGTCTCAGACGCGGCGAGGGTCCTCTGCCGGATTCGATGCGGCGTGCCGACGAGCGGCCGGAGGCGACGCCGGGGGAACAGCCGGATCTGCCGGATGCTCCGCTCCCGGAGACGACATCCGACCCGGGCGCGTCCCGGCCGTCGGGATCGGGAGGCGGCCGGTGCCGGACGTCACCGCTGCACACGCTGATCAAGGACCCGGCACTGCGGTCCGTGGAGGACGGCCGCCTCCTCCTCCGCATTCTCAGCGCGAGCGCGTCGCTTCCGTCGAACCGGCAGCAGTTGATCGAGGCCGTCCCGGAGCGCTGCGTCGAGCTGGTCAGCCAGGCGGCCAAGGAGAACGCCGCGGCCTGGGCGGAGTTCGCCGAAGACCTCAGACGCAGGGCGGCGCGGCAGAGAGCGTGAGCGGGTGACCGCCGGCGCCC
This sequence comes from Microbispora corallina, assembly GCF_016863035.1. Taxonomy (GTDB): domain Bacteria; phylum Actinomycetota; class Actinomycetes; order Streptosporangiales; family Streptosporangiaceae; genus Microbispora; species Microbispora corallina. The sequence continues at coordinate 115,496 of NZ_BOOC01000021.1, read as the reverse complement.
TGTGCAACCGCTGAGATTCAGCAGTTGCACAACGACGACGAGGCGCTTGTGCGGGCCGGCGGTCCCGTCGGGAAGGCCGTCGCGGGTCCCGCCGCCCAGCGCCCGCACCTCCCGTGCCGCCGGCTCCGAACCGCACGAACCGCCGCCGAGCCGTCCCCGAGCCGCCACTGGGCCGGCGCCACCGGGGCGTCCGAGGACTCGTCTTTCCACGTCGGCGTGGCTCCCCGCCGGGCCGCCGCGTCGTATCCCCGCGTCCCAATATGGGGCACAAGTGCCTGTTCAACCAGCAGCATCAGCGTTTGTTTGTACACCTTGTTAGTACGGCAAATCCCTACTTATGCTCCTTTATCGGATGCGAGACTCGTTGCGGAGGAGACGACCAATACCTGTCGACTTCGCAGGACTGTCCGGCCGCCCGGGAATTGTCCTGTCCGCATAACAGACGGTTGTTATGCGGATAGTGCGGGACCGGAAATCACCTCACGACTCAGAAGGAGATGGTCGTCATGCCTACGGTGTCGGTGGGAAACGCGCGCGTGGAGTACACGGTGACCGGCTCGGGTCCGATCCTGGTGCTGGTGCACGGCGTCGGCAAGGGCGGGCAGAGCGCATTCGGTCATCTCGTCGACGAGTTCGCCGAGCGCAACACGGTGATCGTGCCCGAGCTGTCCGGTAGCGAGGCGGCCGAGGACGACGGCGGCGACCTCACCGTCGAGGGGCTGGCCGAGGAAGTCTCCGCCGTGATCTCCGACTACGGCGCCGAGCAGGTCGACCTGGTGGGCTTCTCCCTCGGCGGGGCGGTCGTGGCGGCCACGGCGGCCCTGCACCCCGAGCAGATACGCAGGCTGATCCCGGTGGGCGGCCTGGTGGAGACGGACCAGTACATGCGGAACCTGATCGGCCTGACGCTGAGCCTCGCCGACAACCCGGTCGCGTTCGGGCGGGTCCTGACCACGACCGCGTTCAGCCCGAAGTACGTCAACAGCCTCGACAGCCTGGAGGAGGTCGACAAGCTCGGCGCGGAGCTCAGCCCGTCGCGGGGCAGGATCCGCCAGCTGGAGCTTCTCGTGCGCGTCGACATCCGGGGTCTCGTCGAGAAGGTCCAGGCGGAGACTCTCGTGGTCGCCCCCTACCCGGACGCCGCGGTCCCCACGGAGCACTCCCGGCAGCTCCACGCCGCGATTCCGAACTCCTCCTACGTCGAGGTCGACAGCGGCCACATGGTGCTTTTCGAGAAGCCCGTCGAATTCGTGAAGCTGGTCAACGAGTTCATCCACAAGCCCTGACCGCAGTCGCACCGTAGGCCCGCTTCGTGGGCGCGGCCCTTTCTGCGAGCACGACGTTCACGGGCCGCGCCCACGTTTCCACGCATCCACCGACACGCAGGTCCACGATCGGCCGACGAAGTGACAGCAGGAGGAGAAGTGGCCAAGATACTGCTCGCGGTCAGCAGCCATGACGTTCTGGGCGACACCGGCAACAGGACGGGCTACAGCGTTTCTGAGGCCGCCCATCCCTACCACGTCTTCACCTCCGCCGGTCACGAGGTGGACTTCGTGTCCGTGCGCGGCGGCGAACCGCCAGCCGTGATCTTCGACGGGGAGGAGAACGACCCGGACGTGGTCGGCTTCCTCGCCGACGAGACCGTGCGGGCGAAGCTCGCGGCGACCCGGCCGGCCGCGCAGGTGGCGTCGGGCGACTACTCGGCGATCTTCTACGTCGGCGGCCACGGAGCGATGTGGGACTTCCCGGAGTCGCCGGACCTCGCCCGGCTCGCGATCGAGATCTACGAGCGGGGAGGCGTCGTCTCGGCCGTCTGCCACGGCCCAGCCGCTCTCGTCAACCTCCGGCTGTCGGACGGCTCCTACCTGGTGGACGGGAGGAGGGTGGCCTCCTTCACCAACGAGGAGGAGCAGTCCCTGGGCCTGGTCCACGTCATGCCCTTCCTCCTGGAGGACCGTCTGAAGGAACGCGGCGCCCTCCACACCAAGGCGCCGAACTACGTCTGCCACACCGAGAACGACGGCCGGGTGATCACGGGTCAGAACCCGGCGTCGGCCGCCCCGGTCGCGGAACTCGTCGTGAACGAGCTCAAGCAGGCCGGGTAGCCCGGCGAGAGCGTGACGCCGGTCGCGGACGAGGAGGCCGCCGACGTTCCCGTTCGACGAGTCCGTCCTGACGGCTCGCGCACGTCCGCGGGCCCGGGACGCGGGCGACGGCGGCGACCGCCGCGGCGGCGGGTATGCGCGCCAGTCGTGACACGCGGCCGGCTGCGTCACGCCGATCACGGCACGGCTCCGGCCGGATCACGATCCGCCGATGTGCTCCGCACCCCACCATGTCTCCGGGTGTCACCGGGACACCGGCGCGGTTCCGCCTGCCGGAGCCGGGCTGGACCCGCGCGCCGTCCGGCCACCCCGTCGCGAACGGCCGCCGTGAACTGCTGTCACAAGAGGGAGATCACCATGCACGGTTTGATCCAGGTCGCGGGAATCATCGACCAAGCCGAGGCGAACCTGATCATCGAGGAGGGCGCCGACTGGCTGGGCTTCGCGCTGCGGCTCCCCGCGAAGAACGAGGACCTCTCCGAGGCGGACGCGGCAGCGATCATCAAGGCGATCCAGCCGGAGCACAAGGGCGTCATCATCACATATCTGACCGATGCCGACGAGATCGCGGCGTTCTGCGCCGAGATGGGCGTCGGCGCCATCCAGTTGCACGGCGACGTGACGCCCGCCGAGCTGCGCAGGCTGCGCGCCCTCACCCCCGACCTGTACGTCCTGAAGAGCCTGGTGGTGAAGGCGGACAACATCGACGAGCTGTCCACGATCGTCGCGGACTCCGCTGAATGGGTGGACATGTTCATCACCGACAGCTTCAACCCGGCGACCGGCGCCAAGGGCGCGACGGGCCTGGTGCACGACTGGGGCATCAGCGCCGAGCTGGTGCGGATCTCGCCGCGGCCGCTGATGCTGGCCGGCGGGCTGAACCCGGAGAACGTCGCGGAGGCGATCGAGCAGGTCCGCCCCGCCGCCGTGGACGCCCACACCGGCCTGGAGGACCCGGTCACCCGCCGGAAGGACCGCGTGAAGGTGCGCACGTTCGTCGCGGAGGCGCGCGCGGCCTTCGCCCGGACCGCCCCCGAAGGCGCGCGGAGGTGAGCGGGATGACCGACACGACCACGTCAGTCGAGGACGCGGTGCACCTGCTGCCGCAGACCAGGTACCTGCGCGCGCTGCACACGATCGTCCGCGACCGGCACGCGAAGCGCGACGACTTCGTCCTGAACGCGGGCCGGATCATCCGCAAGCTGATCGAGGCCGGCCTGGAGCTGCTGCCGTTCGAGCCGTACGACGTGCAGACCCCGGTCGGACGGACCTACCACGGCCTGCGGGTCGGTCCGCAGATCTGCGGTGTGGCCGTCGCCCGAGCCGGCGAGAGCATGGAGGCGGAGCTGCGGGCGCTGGCACCGGACGTCCGGATCGGCAAGATCCTGATCCAGCGCGACACGGTGACGAAGCTTCCGCACCTGTACTACGCGAAGCTGCCGCTCGACATCGCCCGCCGCCACGTGCTGCTGCTCGACCCCATGCTCGCCACCGGCGGCACCGCGCTGGCCGCGATCGAGGTCCTGCTCGGAGAGGGCGTGCCCGAGGAACACATCGTGTTCATCAACGTGCTCTCGGCGCCGGAGGGCATCGCGGCCGTTCGCGAGCGCTATCCGAGCGTGCGGATGGTGACGTCGTCCATCGAGGAACGGCTGAACGAGAACGCCTACATGCTGCCCGGCATCGGCGACTTCGGCGACCGGTTCTTCGGGACCGACGTGGTGTCGTGACCCGCGCCACCGCATGAAGGACAGCCAGGCCTGACCCGCGTCCCGACCGTTCACAACGCCCGAAGGAGCACAACGACCCATGCCCACCGCAGACGCCGGCAGCGTCACCAAAGTCGCCATCTTCTACTACTCCGGCACCGGCAACATCCACAAGCTCGCCACGGCCGCGGCCGAGGCGGCAGAGAAGGCCGGCGCGGAGACGCGCCTGCGCCGGGTGCCCGAGTACGTCGACGCGTCACTGGCGCCGGAGTTCACCGAATGGACGCAGGCGTGGTCGGAGCACGCCGAGTCGGTCAGGGACATCCCGACCGCCGGCATCGACGACCTCGACTGGGCGGACGCGGTCCTGTGGGGCAGCCCCGGTCGTTTCGGCCTCATCGCGGCGCCGCTCAAGCACTTCATCGACCTGGCCTGGCCCCTGCACGCCCGCCGCGGGCTGGTCAACAAGGTCATGTCGTCGTTCACCTCGACCGGCTCCCCGCACGGCGGGCAGGAGAGCACGATCCTGTCGCTCAACAACGTCTTCTACCACTGGGGCGCGATCATCGTGGCCCCGGGCGTCGCCGACGACATCCAGCTCGCGCCGAGCAACGGCAACCCCTACGGGGTGAGCTCGGTCTCCGGCGCGAAGGCGGTTCCCGGGCGGCTCGCCGAGAACGTCACCGAGGACAACCTGGCCGCGATCGCCTACCAGACCCGCAGGGTGCTCGAGATCGCCACCGCGTTGCGGCACGGCCTCGCCCTGAACCCGCCGGAGTGACCACCAGCGATTCCTCCACCTGATCCCGCCCTGTCGCCTGTTCCGCGCGGCGTGGAGCGGGTCCGTCCGGGGGCGGAGCGGGTCCGTCCCGGGATGGAGCGGGGTCCGTGCCGTTCCGGGCGTAAACCGGTCGCCGTTCCCGAAAGATCGACCGATTGCCACGTATGGGGGGACAAGTGAAACCGCTCATTGAGGCGAGACGGAACCCGTTCGCGCCCACCTGTCTTCCTGACTTCCTTCAGGAGGAAGCCCGGCTGCGGCCGGACGACACTGCCGTCGTGTACGGCGAACAGCACCTGACCTACCGTGAGCTGGTCCGGCGCAGCTCCGAGCTCTCCGGTTGCCTGGAACACCTCGGCGTGGCCGCCGACGACTGCGTCGGCCTGTTCGTCGAGCCGTCGATGGACCTGATGATCGGCGCTTGGGGAATCCTGCTCGCGGGCGGCGCCTACCTGCCGCTGTCACCGGAGTACCCGGAGGAGCGGCTCCGCTACATGATCGAGGACTCCGGCGCCGCGGTCGTGGTGACGCAGAAGGAGCTCGTGAACCAGCTGCGGGCGCTCGCACCCGAGGGCACGACGATCGTCACCCTGGAGGACGCCGAAGGCTTCGCCCCGGCCGGCACCCGGCCCGCCCCGGACGATCTGGCGTACGTCATCTACACCTCCGGCAGCACCGGCAGGCCGAAGGGCGTGATGATCGAGCACCGCAGCATCGTCAGCCAGATGCGCTGGCTCGCGGCGGCGTACGGGCTGAACCCCGAGAAGGTCCTGCTGCAGAAGACCCCCATGAGCTTCGACGCGGCGCAGTGGGAGATCCTCGCTCCCGCGTTCGGAGCGGTGGTCGTGATGGGCACTCCGGGGATCTACCGGGACGCCGAGCAGGTGATCCGCACCATCAACGCCCATGGCGTGACCATGCTGCAGTGCGTTCCCACGTTGCTCCAGGCGCTGCTGGACACCGAGGAACTGCACACGTGCACGTCGCTCACCCAGATCTTCACCGGTGGTGAGGCGCTGTCGAGGCGGCTCGCCCAGGCCTGCCTCGACACGCTGCCGTGGTGCGACCTGGTCAACCTGTACGGGCCGACCGAGTGCACGATCAACTCGTCGGCGTACACCGTCGACCGCGCCACCGTCGGCGAGGCCCCGAACGCGATCTCGATCGGCGCCCCGGTCGACAACACCGAGTACCACCTCCTCGACCGCGACATGTCCGAAGTGGCCGTCGGCGAGGTCGGGGAGCTGTACATCGGAGGCGTCCAGGTCGCCCGCGGATACCTGCACCGGCCCGAGCTGACGGCGGAGCGGTTCGTGGAGAACCGGTTCGGCGAGGGCAGGCTGTTCAAGACCGGCGACCTCGCCTACCGGAACGCCGACGGCACGGTGCAGTTCGTCGGCCGGGCGGACAACCAGGTGAAACTGCGCGGCTTCCGGGTCGAGCTGGACGAGATCAAGCTGGCGATCGAGGCCCACGACTGGGTCAAGCACGCCGCGGTCATCGTGAAGAACGACCCGCACAGCGGCTTCCAGAACCTCATCGCCTGCGTCGAGCTGAACCCCAGGGAAGCGGCCCTGATGGACCAGGGCAACCACGGCGCACACCACCAGTCCAAGGAGAGCAGGCTCCAGGTCCGGGCGCAGCTGTCCAACCCGGGGGTCCGCGACGACGAGGACCTCGCAGGCAGACCCGTGGCCGACCTGCCGGGGAAGACGGCCACGGAGGCGCAGCGGCGACAGGCGTTCGCCCGCAAGACCTACCGGTTCTACGAGGGCGGCGAGGTCACCAAGGCCGACATCCTCCGCCTGCTCGAACGGCGGACCGAGCGGCGGGCCGTGGGGCAGGCCGTGGGGCAGGCCGAGGGGCGGGTCGAGGAGCAGGCGGCCGGCGTCGGCTCGCGCGGCCTGGCCGAGGTCGGCGTCGCCGAGCTGGGCCGGATCCTGCGCCACTTCGGGCAGCACCTGAGCTCGGAACGGCTGCTGCCGAAGTACGCGTACGCCTCGCCCGGCGCACTGTACGCGACGCAGCTGTACCTGGAGATCACGGGAATCGGCGACCTGCCGCCGGGGACGTACTACTACCACCCGGTCGACCACCGGCTGGTGCTGATCACCGAGACGGCCGGCGCGGCCGGGCTGGCGGTGAGGCTGCACTTCGTCGGCAAGAGGCGGGCGATCGAGCCGGTCTACAAGAACAACATCGAGGAAGTGCTGGAGATCGAGGCCGGGCACATGGTCGGCCTGTTCGAGGAGATCCTGCCGGCGTACGGTCTCGACATCGCCGACCGGGAGTACACGCCGGCCGTGAAGGACGGCCTGGAGGTGGCCGCCGAGGACCACTACATCGGCACGTTCGAGCTGGTCCCGTACGCCGGGCCGCGCCCGGACGAGGTGGACGTGTACGTCCAGGCCCATCCCGGGAAGGTCGCCGACCTGCCGGCCGGCCAGTACGCCTACGAGGGCGGCCGGCTCGAGCCGATCTCCCCCGAGCTCGTCCTGCGCAAGCAGGTCATCGCCATCAACCAGGCGGTGTACGACAGGGCGAGCATCGGGATCTCACTGGTCAGCCGGACCGACCGGGAGTGGCGGCGGTACGTCGACCTGGGCCGCGCGCTCCAGCACCTGTCGATGAACGACCTCAACTTCGGGTTCATGTCGTCCGGGTACAGCTCGAAGACCGGCGACGACCTGCCCTCCGCCAGACGGATCGACGCCGTCCTGGGCGACCTCGGCCGGCCCACCGGCCCGTCGTACTTCTTCGTGGGCGGCCGGGTGAGCGACGAACAGCGGCGGCACGAGGGCATGAAGGAAGACGCCGTGCACATGCGGGGCCCGGTGGAGATGATCAGGGACGACCTGATCAAGCTCCTGCCCGAGTACATGATCCCCAACAAGGTCGTGATATTCGACGAGCTGCCGACCACCGCCAACGGCAAGATCGACGTCACCGCGCTCGTCGCGTCCGACCGGACCGACGTGGGCAGGGACGACCGTCCCTTCATCGCGCCCCGCACCACCGTCGAACGCCGCATCGCCGAGATGTGGAAGAAGCTGATGAAGCGGGAGACCGTCTCGGTGCAGGACGACTTCTTCGTCTCCGGCGGCAACTCCGTGATCGCGATCGGGCTGATCAACAAGATCAACCGGGAGTTGGGGGCGTCGCTGCCGTCACAGGCGTTGTTCCAGTCCCCCACCGTCGAGGCGCTGGCCCGGCGGGTGTCCGGGGTGGACGTGGAGGAGACCTCCCGGCTGGTTCCGTTGCAGCCCGCCGGGCCGGGCAGGCCGATCTACTGCTGGCCCGGCCTCGGCGGCTACCCGATGAACCTGCGGCTGCTGGCCGGGACGATGGGCACGGACAGGCCGTTCTACGGGGTGCAGGCGCAGGGCGTCAACGAGGGCGAGGTCCCCCACCCGACGATCAGGGACATGGCCGCCGAGGACGTCGAGGCCATCGTGCAGGTGCAGCCGGAGGGCCCGTACACGTTGTGGGGCTACTCCTTCGGGGCGCGGGTCGCCTTCGAGACCGCCTACCAGCTGGAACAGCGGGGTGAGCGGGTCGACCACCTCTTCCTGATCGCCCCCGGCTCGCCCAGGGTGAGCTCGGACGGCGAGCGGCAGGAACGGGTCGCCGGCTACGCCCACGAGGCGTACGTGACGATCCTCTTCTCGGTCTTCGCGGGCACGACCAGCGGTCCCCTGCTCGACCGGTGTCTCGCCGCGGCCGAGGACGACGAGAGCTTCGCCGCCTTCATCAGCGAGAACGTCGCGAATCTCGACGTCGACCTGGTCCGCCGGATCATGCGGATCGTGGCCACGACGTTCGAGTTCAGCTACACGTTCCGCGAGCTGAGCGAACGACGGATCGCCGCGCCCATCACCGTCTTCAAGGCGCGGGGAGACGACTACTCGTTCCTGGACGGCAGCCGCGGCTATTCGAGGTCGGCGCCGACCGTCGTCGAGCTTCAGGCCGACCACTACTCGCTGCTCAAAGCACCGGACATCGACGAGCTCGCAACCGCAATCCGCCGGCGCCTCGACACCCAGGAGGAAACCGTCATGCCGCACGTCAACATCAAGCACTTCCCGGTGCCGCTCACCGACGAGCAGAAGTCCGAGCTGGTCTCGGCCGTGACCCGGGCCCTGACCGACGCCTTCGGCTGCGACGAGGGCGCGGTGTCGATCGCCTTCGAGCCGATCGACAAGGAGGTCTGGAACGAGAAGGTCTACTTCCCCGAGATCGTCGACCGCAGGGACATCCTCAGCAAGCTGCCGGACTACGGCCCCGAGGCCAACTGAGGCGATGGCGGTGACGACGATGAGCGCCTACCCGCACGAGAGCATCCCGCTCGTCTTCAGTGCCGAGGTGGCCGACGCGATCCACGAGGGCCTCCCCGTGGTGGCGCTGGAGTCCAACGTCATCACCCACGGCCTGCCGTACCCGGAGAACGCCGCCACCGCCCGGAAGGTCGAGGAGGCCGTCCGGGCGGGCGGTTCGGTCCCGGCGACGATCGCCATCGAGAGCGGCAAGATCGTCGTCGGCATGACCGACGCCGACATCGAGCGGTTCGCCTCGACGCCGGGCATCCCCAAGGTCAGCAGCAGGGACATGCCGGTGGTCCTGGCGCAGGGCCGGATGGGCGCGCTGACGGTCGCCTCCTCCCTGGTTGCGGCCGAGCTCGCGGGCATCCCGTTCTTCTCCTCCGCCGGGATCGGGGGCGTCCACCGGGGCGCGGAGACGTCCATGGACGTGTCCTCCGACCTGATCCAGTTCACGCGCTCGAAGGTCGCCGTGGTGTCCGCGGGCGCGAAGAAGATCCTCGACCTCGGCCTGACCCTGGAGTACCTGGAGACCCAGTGCGTGCCGGTCGTCTCGTACCGGTCCGACGACTTCCCGGCCTTCTACTGCGTCTCCAGCGGGTTCCGTAGCCCGATGCGGCTCGACGACGACGACGTGATCGCCCGGGCGATCGAGAACCACTGGGCGCTGGGCAACCACAGCTCGTTCCTGATCACCACGCCGGTCCGGCCGGAGGAGGCGATCGACAGCGACGAGGTCGACGCCGCCATCGCCGAGGCCACGGCGGCCGCCGAGCGGGACGGCGTCCGGGGTCAGGCCATCACGAAGTACCTCATGCGCGCGGTGGACGCGGCCACGCAGGGCCGCTCGTCCCGGGCCAACATGGCGGTGCTCATCAGCACGGCCGAGGTCGGCGGGCGGCTCGCCGCGGCGCACGCCCGGTACCGCAGGGAGGTGGGGGGCTGATGCCCGCGGACACCAAGAACCTCATGCTGTTCGCCGGGCGCAGCCACCCCGAGCTGGCCGAGGAGGTGGCCAAGCACCTGGACGTGACGCTGACCCCCCAGTCGGTGTACGACTTCGCCAACGGCGAGATCTTCGTCAGGTTCGAGGAGTCGGTGCGCGGCAGCGACGCGTTCGTCATCCAGAGCCACTGCGCGCCGATCAACAAGTGGCTCATGGAACAGCTGCTCATGGTGGACGCGCTGAAACGCGCCAGCGCCGAGCGGATCACTGTGATCATGCCGTTCTACGCCTACTCGCGGCAGGACAAGAAGCACCGCGGCCGGGAGCCGATCTCGGCCCGGCTGGTCGCCGACCTGTTCAAGACCGCGGGCGCGGACCGGATCATGACGATCGACCTGCACACGGCCCAGATCCAGGGCTTCTTCGACGGCCCGGTCGACCACCTGTTCGCGCAGAGCCTGCTGGCCGAGTACGTCGGCGGCAAGTACGGCGACGCCGACATCACCGTGGTCTCCCCCGACGCCGGGCGGACCAAGCTGGCCGAGAAGTGGGCCGACCACCTGCGCGGCCGGCCGATCGCGTTCATCCACAAGACCCGCGACCCGCTGCGCCCCAACGAGGTCGTCGCCAACCGGGTCGTGGGTGAGGTCAGGGGACGCACCTGCGTGGTGATCGACGACATGATCGACACCGGCGGCACCATCGCCAAGGCCGTCCGCCAGATGCTGGACGAGGGCGCCGAGGACGTGGTCATCGCGGCCACCCACGGCGTGCTGTCCAACCGGGCGACCGACCTGCTGGCCGGCTCAGGCGCCCGCGAGGTGATCGTCACCAACACGCTGCCGATCCCCGCGGACAGGCGGTTCCCCCAGCTGACCGTGCTGTCTATCGCCCCCCTGCTGGCCAGGGCGATCCACGAGGTCTTCGAGCACGGCTCGGTCACCAGCCTCTTCGACGGACAGGCGTGACGCCCCTTCCGGCGGGAGCATCCCGTTCCGGGGGTGGACGTCCAGCATGGTGAGGAAGGCGCTCGCCGCGGGCGACTGGCTGACGCGGCTCCAGATGACGTATTCGACGCGGACCGGCGCATCGGTGACCTCGACGGTGACCACGCCGCTGAGCTGGGACACGTAGGCGGAGGGGAGCATGGCGACGCCGAGGCCCTGCCCGACGAGCCGGGCCAGGAAGTCCGCGTTGGTCACTTCGAACGCGACGTCGCGGGTGAGCCCGGCGGCGGAGAACGCCTGGTCGGACTGGACACGTCCGGCCGTCTTGGCCGGCAGGTCCACGAACATCTCCGAGGAGAGCCGGCGAAGGTCGACCGCCGGCTCCTCGGCGAGCGGGTGGTCCGGCGCGACCACGGCGACGAGCCGGTCACGGGCCAGCTCGCGGACGTTCACGCCTTCGGGCCGCACCGTGGTCGGCATCCCGAGGAAGGCCACTTCGATGGCCCCCTCCTTCACCTGCTCGACGAACTCCTCGCTCGCGCCCACGCGCAGGCTGATGCGCACGGACGGGTACCGCTCGTGGAACTCACGAAGGGCGCGGGGGATGTCGACCGCCGCGACGGTGGGGATCAGGCCCACGGCGAGCCGTCCGCGCACCTCGCCGACGGCCGCGGCCACCTCGGCCACCGCGCGCTCGGCGGCGTCCAGGCACTGGCGGGCGGCGGGGAGGAACGCGGCACCGGCCGGGCTGAGGCGCACCCGGCGGCTGGTCCGCTCGAAGAGTTTCGCGCCCAGTTCCCGTTCCAGCCGCGCTATCTGGTGGCTGAGCGCGGACTGGACGACCAGGCACCGTTCGGCTGCCCGGGTGAAGCTGTTCGTCTCGGCGACGGCGACGAAGTATCGCATCTGCTGCAGCTCCATGGATCTAGCTTGTATCACGATAGATGGCCTGACAAACATGTGTTGGACTCATTGATGGCGGCCGGGCGAGACTGTCAACGTGACGAGTTCGGCGGCACGAAGGATTTCCACAAAAAGCCGTCAGCGGTGTTCTCCATGGAAATCCGCCTAAGGGCTATGCCGAACTGCTCGCGCGAAATGCCCGAGAAGTCGCCGGGTCGCGGAACTCGTCCATCAGCCAGCCAGGTCGCGATTGAGAGGAAATATCGGTCATGAACCTCCCGCCACCGGGGAAGCAGGGGCCCACCGTCGCCGACATGTGGGTCGATCCGCGTTGTCCGTGGGCGTGGATCACCTTCCGCTGGCTGCAGGAAGTCGAGCAGGTGCGGTCGATCGACCTGCGTCTGCACGTGATGAGCCTCTCCGTGCTCAACGAGGGGCGGGAGGTGCCGGAGAAATACCGGACGGCCATGGTCGAAGGCTGGGGGCCGGTGCGCGTGTGCGTCGCGGCCGAACAGCGGCACGGTCGCGATGCGCTGCGGCCCCTCTACACCGCCATGGCGACCCTGATTCACCACAAGAAGGCCGGTCTGGGACGGGACATGATGCTCACCGCGCTCGCTGAGGCCGATCTGCCGGCGGAGCTCATCAAGGCCGCCGGCGTGACCGACTACGACGCGGCGCTGCGGGACAGCCACCACGCCGGGATGGACCCGGTCGGCGCCGAGGTCGGCACTCCCGTCATCCATGTCCCCGGGCCCGGCGGCGAGCTCATCGCGTTCTTCGGCCCGGTGGTCTCCCCCAGCCCGCGCGGCGAGGCCGCCGGCCGCCTCTGGGACGGCGTCCTCGCCGTGGCGGGCACCGACGGCTTCTTCGAGCTCAACCGCAGCCGCACCCGCGACCCCCTCTTCGACTGACGCATCGACTGGCCCCTCGCACGACGCGGCGGGCGACCCTCGTGAGTCGCCGCCGTCGGCAACCGCTATCCGAAAGGAACGGTCGAACGTGAACGCATGTATGGTGCCCGGCGCCCGCGGCCTCGGCTGCCGGCACGCCGGCACGGAGAGCGGCGCGACATGAGCGGCGGCCGGTCGTTCCTCACCACGGGTGTGACGGCGCTCGCGCCGGCGATCTGGGGAACCACCTATCTGGTGACGACGGAGTGGCTCCCGGCGGACCGCCCGCTGCTCGCCGCCACCGTACGGGCGCTCCCCGCGGGCCTGATCCTGCTGCTGTTCACCCGCGTCCTGCCGACCGGGGTGTGGCTGTGGCGCACCCTGGTCCTCGGGACGCTCAACATCGGCGCCTTCAACTTCCTGTTGTTCGTCGCGGCCTACCGCCTGCCGGGTGGCATCGCGGCGATGCTCATGACCGTGCAGCCCATGGCCGTCCTGGTGCTCGCGGCGGTGCTCATCGGGGACAGGATCCGGTTCACCCATGTGGCGGCCTGCGTCCTGGGCGCGCTCGGTGTGGTGCTGCTCGTGTTCAAGGGGACGGCGGCGCTGAACGTCGTCGGCGTGGTGGCGGCGCTGGCCGGAGCGGCCTGCATGGCCACCGGCATCACGCTCACCAAACTGTGGGGACGGCCCCCCGGAGTGGGGCTGCTTCCCTTCACCGGCTGGCAGCTCACCGCGGGCGGGCTCGTGCTGGCGCCGTTCACCCTGGCCATCGAGGGGCTGCCGACCACGATCACCGCGACGAACGTCCTCGGATTCGCCTACCTCATCTCCCTCGGCGCGGTCATCAGTTATGCGATCTGGTTCCGCGGGATAGAGAGGCTGCCGGCGCTGGCGGTCTCCGTCCTCGCCCTGGGCAGCCCGATCGTCGCGACCCTCCTCGGCTACCTGTTCCTGCACCAGACGCTGTCGATGCTGCAACTGGCCGGAATCGTCGTGATCATCGTCGCCGCGCTGCTCGCGCAACCCCGGCCGGCCGCCCCGCGAGGGGCCGACTTCCCCCAGGACAGCGGCGCTCCCCCGGTGCCCGAACCGAGGTCACCGTTGCCGGCGGAAGGGAGACGTTCGCGATGACGAGCCGGAACGACGAGAAGCCGGTAACCGCACGTCCGTAATCGGTCCGTACGTCCACACCTCGACCCCTGAGAGAGAAGACATGTCCTCAAACGACGAGCACCCGCTCTCGCCCTTCAGGTCCTGGCTGGGTGTCGCTGTCATCACAGCCAGCCTGTTCGTCTTCGTCACCACCGAGTTGATGCCCGTCGGCCTGCTCACCCCGGTCAGCAGAAGCCTGGACATAACGGTGGGAGTCGCCGGGCTGATGGTGACGTTGTACGGCGTCTCGGCCGGGCTGGGCGTACCGTTCATCGTGGCGTGGACCAGGCGCGTCAACCGGCGCGTGCTGCTGTCCGCGCTCCTGGCGATCCTGGCCGTGGGCAACCTGATCACGTCCATCTCGCCGAACTACCCGCTGGTCCTGACCGCGCGGCTCATCATGGGATTCGCCAACGGCGTGTTCTGGGCCATCGGGGTGAGCATGGCGATGCGCCTCGTTCCCGGCCGCCTCGCGAGCAGGGCGTCCGCCGTCGCGCTGTCCGGCATCTCGATCGCCACCGTGGTGGGCATCCCGCTGGGAACCCTGCTCGAAAGCCTGACCGACTGGCGGACCACCTTTCTCATCTGGAGCGGCCTCGGCGCGCTGGTGCTCCTCGCGGTGATCATCGTGGTTCCGTCGCTGCCGTCGGAGAACGCGGTCTCGGTCCGGGAGGTCTTCGGGCTTCCGATCAGAAACGTGCGACTCCGCGTGGTGCTGTTCGCCGTCGTCCTGTACGTGCTCGGGCACTTCGGGGCGTACACGTTCATCCGTCCCTTCATCGAGCAGAACTCCTCCACCTCCTCCCGGTTCTTCACCGTCCTGCTGATCATTTACGGCGTCGGCGGCGCGGCCGGGAACTTCATCGCCGGCTACACGGTGACCAAGAACCTGAGGGGCAGCTTCGCCGTCGCCTGCACGGGACTCGTCGCGGCCCTGCTCCTGCTGCTCACGATCGGTCACACGCAGGCCGGCCTGATCTTCTCGCTGATCCTGTGGGGCGTCTCCTTCGGCGCCGCCAACCTGTGCCAGATCAACGTGACGCTGGCCGCCGCGCCCGACACCTTCGAAGCCGCCATGTCCCTCAACACCCTGGCGTACAACACGTCCATCGCGCTCGGAGCGCTGTTCGGCGGGCTGTTCGCCGACCACCTGGGGGTCGACAGCGTCTTCTGGTACGGCGTGGTGCTGACGGCGGCCTCGGTGCTCCTCACCCTCGGCACGCGCCGGAGGACCGCACAGCCCGTCGCCGAGAACGAGATGGCCGCCAGCGCGTAGGCCGCCACTGCGCCGGAGGTCATGGGCCCGGTCGCCGGAGACGGCGGCCGGGCCCGCTCGGCGTCGGGCCGGCGCCGGACGTCTCGTCACCGGGGCGCGGCGGCGTCCTCCAGGTGGGCGATGATCGGGGCGATGACGGCGTCGAGCTCCCTGACCAGCACCGCCAGGGCCCGGCCGGCGGTCGCCGCCAGATGCTCGTCTGGCCCGGAGGGCGCGGGCGGCAGCTCCTCGAACGGCACGGGCACCTGCGCGAGCAGGCTCGCCCGCAGAAACGGCAGCGTGGCCGTCTCACGCGGGCTCGGCTCGACGAACTGGCCGAACACCCGCGGCCAGCCCTGCCAGCCGCGGTCCCGCCACCACACCCGGGAGGCGGTGAGGGCTCCGGGCAGCGGCGCGGCGATCCGCACCTCGGCGTTCAGCGTCCCGTCCCACGTGTTGCGGACGCACGTCGCCGACAGGATCCGGCGGTGCCATCGGACGTACGGCGGCGACATGACCGGCGTGGTGGCGACCCGCCACGCCGCGCAGGCGAAGGAGATCGGGGCGAAGTCCCCGAAGGAGTCCTCGAACGCG
This sequence comes from Microbispora corallina, assembly GCF_016863035.1. Lineage (GTDB taxonomy): Bacteria > Actinomycetota > Actinomycetes > Streptosporangiales > Streptosporangiaceae > Microbispora > Microbispora corallina. The sequence continues at coordinate 99,889 of NZ_BOOC01000021.1, read as the reverse complement.
CCCACGTCGCGCCGGACCTGGTCGGCATAGCGGGTGTCGTCGCGGTCCAGCCAGAACGTCGTCACGGTCCCCCCACAAGTGGAGTGTCTACTCCGTTTGAGGATACGTCGTCAGGCCGGCAGCTCGAGCGTGACGATCGCGCCGCCGTCCGGGGCGTTGCCGAAGCGGAGCCGGGCGCCGATGACCCGGGCCTGGCCGACGGCGATGGTCAGGCCGAGCCCGTGCCCGCCGCCGCGTTCGGCCCTGCCGGTCCGGAACCGCCGCGGCCCGTCGGCCAGCAGGTCGCCGGGGAAGCCCGGGCCGTGGTCGCGGACCACGATCGTCCGGCCGCTCACCCCGATCTCCACCGGAGGCCGTCCGTGCCGGTGGGCGTTGACCACGAGGTTGGCGACGATCCGGTCCAGACGGCGCGGATCGGTCTCCGCCACGGGGTCGCCCACCACGGTCACCTCGGCGGTGAGACCCAGCCTGCTCAGCGACTCGGCCGTCAGCCGGTCGAGCGGCACCGGGAGGCGCTCGGCCTCCTCGGCGCCGGCGTCGAGGCGGGAGACCTCCAGCAGGTCCTCGACCAGCGACCGCAGCACGCGGACGCGGTCGCGGACCAGGTCGGTGGCCTCGCTCTCCGGCAGCAGCTCGGTGGCGGTGAGCAGCCCCATCAGCGGAGTGCGCAGGTCGTGCGCGATGTCGGCGGTGAAGCGCTGCTCGGCGAGCAGCCGGCGCTGGAGGTTCGCCGCCATCGAGTCCACGGCAGCCGAGATGTCGGCGATCTCGTCGCGTCCGCGCGCCTCGGTCCGGGCGTCCAGATCTCCGTCCGCGATGCGCCGCGCGGTGGCCGCCACGCGCCGGAGCCGGCGGTTCGGCAGCTCGGCCGCCAGGACCGTCACCGGGAGGATGACGCCGAGCGCGGCGAGCGCGGCGAGCACCATGTGGCGGTCGAGCGCCTGGAGGCTGCGCAGTTCCGGGCCCATCTCGATCCGTGCCACGAGCACCTGGCCGCCCACGCGTGCCGCCGCCCACATCCAGGGCTGGCCGGGCCGCTCCTCGACGTAGCAGGTGCTCCCGGCCAACACGGGGGAGAGGGCGCCCGTCTCCGGAGGCGCGAGCCGCTGCCGCAGCTCCGCGGGCAGCTCGCCCGGCTCCTTCATGGCGTCCGCGGGCGCCGTGCCCGTGCGCGCGTACTCCTGCTCGATCTGCGTGAGGGCCTGGAGCGCGTCGTCCTCGCCGAGGCGCATCGAACGGTCGAAGGTCGCCCGGTGAACCAGCACCCCGACCACGGCCGTGACCGCGCAGCATCCGACGGCGACGAGGGCGGCGATCTTCCACCGCAACGAGGTCGGGTTCACGACCGGCGAAGCTTGTAGCCGAAGCCGCGGACCGTCTCGATCCGGTCGGCGCCGATCTTCTTGCGCAGCCGCTGGACGCAGAGATCGACCACGCGGGTGTCGCCGTCCCAGCCGTAGTCCCAGACGTCGCGCAGCAACGTCTGGCGATCCAGGACGAGCCCGGGGTTGGCCGCGAACTCCAGCAGCAGCCGCAGCTCCGTGGGCGCGAGCGCGACCGGCCGCCCCGCCCGCCACACCTCCAGGGCGGCGGTGTCGACCGTGAGGTCGCCGAAGGCGAGCGCGGACCCGCCCGCCCCTTCGTCCGGGGTGCCGGCGGCGGACGCCGTCTCCCGCGGGGTGAAGGCCGCCCGCCGCAGCAGCGAGCGGATCCTGGCCACCAGCACGGAGATCTCGACCGGCTTGACGACGTAGTCGTCCGCGCCCGCCTCCAGGCCCGACACCACGTCCACGGCGTCGCCCCGGGCCGACATCAGCAGGATCGGCATCAGGCTGGACTCCCTGACCTTGCGGCACAGGCCGATGCCGTCCAGGCCCGGCAGCATGACGTCCAGCAGCAGCAGGTCGTGTCCGCCGTCCTGAAAGGACTCAAGGCCGCTCAGGCCGTCCCCGGCGGTCGACACGCGGTAGCCGTAGCGCTCCAGCGCCATCGTGACCGTCTTGAGGATGACGTCGTCGTCCTCGACCAGCAGCACGGTGACGGGCGCGTCGGAGGTCGTCCTGTCCACTACCGCGCGGCCCCTCGCCGGGCGGTTTCACCGCTGATGTCCACGTTGTACTGTACGGCGGCGGCGCGCGTGCTCATCGCGCCGCGCACGCCTCCCGTCCGGCCGGCCGCGACCAGCCGGGGCACGGCCGCCCGCACCGCCGTGATCAGCCGGTCGCTCGCGTCGAGCGCCGCCTGCTTCGCCGCCTCCGGGTCGGCGCCGACCCTCTGGGACAGGACGACGCCGAGCACGAGACGCGCCCCGTCGCCCGATCCGACCGTGACGGCCCACATCAGGCTGCCGCCGGCCCGCGTGCCGGATCCGGTCTTGATGCCGATCACCCCGTTCCTGCCCAGCAGCGTGTTGGTGTTGCGGATCACGCGCGGATCGCCAGGAAGGGACGTCCGCGTGGTGGCGACAATCCGCCGGAACACCTCGTTCCGCATCGCCTCGCCTGCCAGCTTCACCTGGTCGGCCGCCGTGCTCACCGTGGAGTCCTCGTAGCCGCTGGCGCCGGTGTAGACGGTGTCGGCCATGCCGAGGGCGCGGGCGGCGGCGTTCATCTTCCGCACGAACCCCTCCTGCGTGCCGGCGTCCCATCGGGCCAGCAGCCGAGCCACGTTGTTGCCGGACGGGATCATCATCAGCTCCAGCAGCCGACGCAGGGACAGCCGCTGTCCCTGCCGCACCGGGACGGTGGACTCCGTCGCCGACAGCGACTCGGCGGCGGCCGTCCCGTCGACCTCGATGAGCGGGCCCTCCTCGCCGTCCCTCAGCGGATGGCCCCGCAGCAGGACGTAGGCCGTCATCACCTTGGTCACGCTCGCGATGGGCACCGGCGTCATCGAGCCGCTGGATCCGAGGACGCCCTCGCCGGCCATGGCGACCACGGCCTGCCCGTCGGCGGGCCACGGCAGCGCGACGCCGGTGACGTGCCGCGGCGCGGGCAGCCGCTCCCAGCCGGAGGGGCCGAGACAGCCGGTCGCACCGGCGGCGACCACGAGGGCGAGGACGGCGAGGACGGCCCGCGGCAACGGGCGGACGCGGTCGCGGCGGGCGGAACGCATGACGGGGCACCTCCATGACGGACTTGTCCGCGCCCCACCAGGGCGCGTGCCCGTCACGATGCGATGCGCGGATGTCGGCCCCGCAGAGGCGACGCATCCGCCACGGCTCAACCGCGCATCAGTCCGCGCGCCTCCACCTCACGGCGGCTGTATCGGGCGTGAGATCGGGGGTGCCGACGAGCGGGATGCTTGTCGTAACATGTCGGGAAATCGGGGATGATCTCCGGCGTACGGTCGGCGTTCGCGAGGGGTGGGTCCACGACGCGCCGCCGACGGACGGCGGGCGGCCGTTCGCATCGGCGGGAGGTCAGGTGTCCGCACTCCGGCACCGGTGGTGGGCGCCCGTCGCCCTCGCGTACGCCGCCTTCGTCCTGGTGGGGCTCAGTGCGGGCGTGGGCGGGGTGCTGCTCCCCGCGCAGATCCGCGACTACGGCCTGGACAAGGCGACGATCGGGACCACCTTCTTCAGCTTCTCGGCCGGGTTCATGCTGGCGGGCTCGACGGCCGGCGCGCTGATCCACCGGTTCGGGGTCCGCGCGGCTTTGGCGGCGGGCGGCGGCGCGTACGTGCTGGCCGGGCTGTGCACGGCCCTGCGGCCGCCGTTCCTGGCCCTGGTGGTGATCCAGCTCGTCGCCGGGTACGGCACGGGGATCCTCGAGTCGGTGCTCAACGCCTACCTCGCCGGGCTGCCCAGGGCGACGACCCTGCTCAACCGCCTGCACGCGTTCTTCGGGGTGGGCGCGCTGCTCGGGCCCCTGCTGGCCACCTGGATGCTGGACCGCCTGCCGTGGACGGCGGTGTGGCTGGTCCTCGCGCTGATCTGCGTCCCGCTCATGGCCGGCTTCCTCCTGACGCTCCCCCGAGGGCGGACGGAGGTCCCGGAGACGACGGAGACGGGCGGGAACGGCCTGCTCGCCGCGGCGTCGCGGGAGCCGGCCGTCCTGCTGGGCGCCGCGTTCCTCGCCGTGTACGTGGGCCTGGAGATCAGCGTGGGCAACTGGGGCTTCACCTTCCTCGTGGACGCCCGCGGGCAGGCGGACCTGCTGGCCGGGTACACCGTCTCCGGCTACTGGCTGGGGCTCGCCCTCGGCCGCTTTCTGATCAGCCCGGTGGCCGCCAGGATCGGGATGACCGACACCGGCATGACCTTCGCCTGCCTGGTGGGCATCACCGCCAGCGCGGCGCTGGCCTGGGTCGCCCCGGGGACGGCGGTGGCCAGCGTGAGCTTCGTGCTGCTCGGCTTCTGCCTCGGCCCGATCTTCCCCACCACGATGGCCGTGGCGCCGCGGCTGACCGTCGCCCGGCTTGTGCCCACCGCGATCGGGCTGCTGAACGGCGTGTCGGTGGTGGGCGGCGCCGTGTTCCCCTGGCTGGCCGGCGCCATCGCCCAGGGGGTCGGGACGTGGACACTGCCGCCGTTCGCGGTCGCGCTCGCGCTCGCGCAGCTGGGCCTGTGGTGGCTGCTGGCCGCCCGGATGACGTCGCCGAGCGGAACGCCGGCCTGAGCGGCCCTCCCGGCGTGGAGCGGGAGGGCCCGGCCGCCGGGGGACGCGGCCGGGCCCGGGAGCGGGCGGATCCTAGGACGCCGGCTCCGCGACGGACGTCCGCCCGCCCTGGGCGGCCGCCTCGTAGAGCTCTCCGGTGAGCAGGCCCAGCGGGCGGTGCCGCAGCAGCTCTCCCACCCGGACGTGTACGCCGAGGTCCGCCTTGATCTGGGCGCTGAGCTTGGCGGCGAGGACCGAGTCGAGCCCGTGGACGGTGAGGGGGACGTCCAGGTCGACCTCCTCGGGTGACATGCCGAGGATGCTCGCGGACCGCAGGACGAGGTACTGGGTGACGGCGTCCAGCGACGAGGTGGCCAGCTCCGCGCCTTCGAACGGACCCTCGGGCGCCGGGACCGCGGCGTCCGCGGCAGGGACGAGATCGGCCACGGTGTCCGGAACCACAGTGTCCGGCACCACGGTGTCCGGCGCCCCGGCGTCCCCCGTCCCGGGGGCCGTGAGCGCGGGGTCGTCCGGGACGTCGACCCAGAACCGCCGGTGCTGCCAGGGGTAGTGGGGCAGGGCCACGTACCGCGCGCCGGGGTAGACCCGGCTCCAGTCCGGGTCGCAGCCCCGGACGTACGCGACGGCCAGGCCGCGGAGCAGGCACTCCAGCTCAGGCTCGTCCCGCTGCACGGACGGGACGGCGGTCGCGGCGACGGGAGCGGCAGCGATCTCGTCCTCGACCGCCGCGGTCAGCAGCGGATGCGGGCTCATCTCGACGAACAGGACGGGTTCGCCGCCGGACAGGACGGACCGGACGGCGGACGCGAAACGCACGGGACGGCGCAGGTTCTCCATCCAGTACGCGGCGTCCATCCCCGAGCCGTCCACGACCTCGTCGAGCAGCGTGGAGTGGAGGGGGACGGACCCGGCCCGCGGCCGGATGTCGGCCAGCGCGTTCAGCAGGGCGTCCCTGATCGGCTCGACCTGGGGGGCGTGCGAGGCGTAGTCGACCTGCACCTGCTTGCAGAACACCCCGCTGCGGCGCAGCGGCTCGACCACCTCGGCGACGGCGTCGGCGTCCCCGGCCAGGACGCAGGAGTGGGAGCTGTTGACGACGCCGACGCACACGCGCTCGGACCGGTCGCCGATGGCCTCGCGCGCCTGGTGCTCGTCGAGGTGGACCGCCCACATGGCCCCGCTGCGGCCGAGCCCGGCGAGCAGGTGGCTCCTGCGGCACACCACGGCCGCCCCCTGCCGTACGGTGAGGGCGCCGGCGACGGTCGCGGCGGCGATCTCGCCCATGCTGTGGCCGATCACGAGGTCGGGCCGGATCCCCCACGCGTCCCACACCGCGGCGAGCGCGACCTGGACGGCCCACAGCGTGGGCTGGATCTCGTCGGTGCCGGAGAGCGGGCGGTCGTCGCGGAGCCGGTCGATCACCGACCAGCCGGACTCGTCGCGGATCGCCCTGTCGCACTCCCGCAGGCGGCGCGCGAAGACCTGGCTCTCGCTCATCAGACCGCGGGCCATGCCCGTCCACTGGGCGCCCTGACCGGGGAAGACGTACACCACCCGGGGCGGGGTCCCGGCCGGCGAGTTCCCGAGGACGACGGACTGGGGCACCGCGCCGGAGCCGAACGAGCGCAGCGACGCCGCCAGCTCGCGCGGGCCCGACCCGACCGCGGCCATCCGGTGGTCGTGGTGGGTGCGGCGGTCGCCGGCGCTGTAACAGAGGTCGTGGAGGCCGGTCGCCGGCAGGGCTCCCGCGTAGCGCCGGGCGAGCGCGGGGAGCGCGCGGGCGTCCGGGGCCGACAGGGGCAGGAGGTAGGCGGCGGCCCGGCGGCGGCGGGGCGCGGGGACGGGCGTGGGCGCCTCGGTCAGCACGACGTGGGCGTTGGTCGCCGACAGCCCGAACGAGCTGACCCCCGCGGTCGCCGGCCACGGCCGCTCCGGCCACGCCTGGGTACGCCGCACCAGCTCCATCGGCATCCCCGGCTCGTCGAACACCGGGTGCGGCTGCTTCACGTGCAAAGTGGCGGGGATGGTCCGGTGCCGCAGCGCCAGCGCGGTCTTGAGGAGTCCGACCAGCCCGGCCGCGCCCTCGCCGTGCCCGATGTTGGACTTGGCCGAGCCGACCAGGCACCGGCGGCCGGGCTCCCGGCCCTCGCCCAGGACCCGCCCGAGCGCGGTCAGCTCGGTGAGGTCGCCGGACGGCGTCCCCGGGCCGTGGGCCTCGACGTACTCGACCTGCCCGGGCGAGATCCCCGCGTCGTCGTAGGCCTCCCGCAGCATCGCCTCCTGGCCCTGGACGCCGGCGGCGATCAGCGTCCCGGCGCCCCTGCCGTTGCTGTTGACGGCGGTCCCGATGATGGAGGCGTAGATGCGGTCGCCGTCGGCCACCGCCCGGCTGTACGGCTTGAGCAGGAGGGACACGGCCGCCTCGCTGCGCACGTAGCCGTCTGCCCCGGCGTCCCCGAACCGGCAGCGGCCTCGGGGGGACAGGATGCCCGCGTCGGACAGCCCGATGTAGATGTCGGGCGCGAGCAAGAGGTTGACGCCGCCCACGATGGCCATGTCGGTGCGGCCCGCCCACAGCTCACGGCAGGCCAGGTGGACCGCCACGAGCGAGGTGGAGCAGGTGGCCTCCACGCTCATGCTGGGGCCCCGCAGGTCGAACAGGTAGGAGATGCGCCCGGGCAGGTTGCCCCAGTTGCCCCCGCCGATCGCGGCGTGCATGTCGTACAGCCCGGCCCTGCGCAGCCGGTCCCAGTAGTCCGACCACAGGCAGCTCGTGTAGACCGCGGTCCGCGTGCCTGCCAGCCTGCGGGCCGGGATGCCCGCGTCCTCGATCGCCTCCCAGGTCACCTCGATGAGCAGGCGGTGCTGGGGGTCGATGCGCAGGGCCTCGTGCGGGGAGATCGAGAAGAACGCGGCGTCGAAGCGGTCGATGCCGTCGAGGAAGCCTCCGGAGCGGGTGCCGATGCGGTCGCGGACCTGGGCCGGCAACCGGTCGGCCGGGATCTCCCCCACGGTGTCGCACTCGCCCTCCAGCAGATCCCAGAACGCCGAGGGACCGGCGGCCCCCGGAAGACGGCACCCCGCTCCGATGATGGCGATGGGATCACGGGCGGGCTCCGGGTTCGCGCTCATGCCGCCACCTCCTCCGGGCCGACGGCTGGTCGCGGCCGCCTGCCGCGATCTCCCGGGGCCCGCCGCACCCCGTCCGGGGAGGGCCGGTCCCCGCCGCCGTGGCGTCCGGTGTGGTCCGCGCAATTCGCCTTCATGGGTTTCCCCCTCATCCGGTGGCACGTTTCGCGGCAGCCGGCCCGCGACGGGAGTCGAAGGCCGGGATCACGAGCCGGGCCATTTCTCGCCGGCATCGTCGATATGTGATCCCCAACACTCGGGCAGGTCGAGTGAGGACGTCCATGCAGAGATAACGGAATGAGCGATAAAGGCGGCGAATTGCCCTCAGGTGGGGCCGGGCAATGCACCGTCAATGGGCAGATGAAGGACGACGGAGTGGGGCGGACTGTCGACGAGATTCAGCACCGCGAGGTGGAACGTGCGCTTCCCCAACCCGGGCGCGACCAGCGTGCGGGAGCGCAGGCGCTGGCCGCGCACGTGGTGCTCGTTCCACCAGCACCGGAAGTCGGCGCTCGCGGCCTCCAGGTCGCGGACCAGCGCGCTCATCCTGCGGTCGGCCGTCCTGCTGGCGTAGGCGACCCTCAGCCGGGCGATCACGTCGAGGGTCTCGTCGGCCCAGTCGACCAGCCGTTCCCTGGCCTCGGGGTCGGTGAGCATCCACCACAGCATGTTCCTGCGGTCGCGCGGCAGCCGCCCGAAGTCGGTGTACCACTCGGCCGCGGCCGCGTTCCAGGCCACGACGTCGCCGTACTGGTTGCCGGCGTAGACCGGCCAGGGGCTCAGCCCGGCCACCTCCACCACCTGCGCGACCAGCTCCTCGTCCGTCCGGCCGCCGTCGGCGGTCCCCGCCGGGGACCGGCCGAACGCGAGCCGGTGGATGTAGACCCGTTCGTCCTCGGTGAGGCCGAGCACGCGGGCCAGGCTGTCGAGGACCTGCGGCGAGGGGTGGATGTCCCGTCCCTGCTCCAGGTACGTGTACCAGGTCGGGCTGAGCCCGGCGAGGACGGCCACCTCCTCCCGCCGCAGGCCCTTCGTCCGCCGATGGACGCCCGTCGGAAGGCCCGCCTGTTGCGGGGTTATGCGGGCACGGCGATTACGCAGAAACTGAGCGAGCTCCTGTCTGTTCTCGCTCCTGTCGGCCACGGCATCCCCCATCGACCGCCGCACTATGCTCGGAGCCGCACCCCGAGGTTTCGACTCCGGGACGTCAATGCTACGCATTATCCCGAAGTCACATCGTCAGGTGAAGTCCTCGGTAGGCGGCCTCCCGCGCGCGAAAGACGGGACGTCCCATTCACCCCCGGAATTTGTTACCGGCTCGTTTCGGGCGGTAACCCTGCCGATTCGTTTCCCGGTCAGGCCGACCGGTCGGCCTCCCCGCTGGGCGCGGCGAGCAGGCGGTGGGCGTGCGCGACCGACACCAGGGTCACGTGGTGGTGCCAGCCGCGGAACGACCGGCCCTCGAAGTGCCGCAGCCCGTACTCCTCCGCCAGCCGGGCCAGGTCGCCGCGGGCCCGCTCACGCAGCCCGATGAGGCCGATGAGCTCGGGCAGCCGGGCCTGGGCGAGATCGGTCAGCCACAGGCGGGCGGGCGGCACCCGCCCCGGCGCCCACTCGGCCACCACCCGCTTGCGCCCGCGGCCGATCTCGTACGGGGTGGCCGAGCCGGCGACCGGCACCGCCGTGAACCGGCACATCGCCCTCCCGTGGCCGTGCCGCCAGTTGAGGGTCTGCGCGTTCGGTCCCGCCGCCCCCGCGGCGGCCTGCCCGGCGGTGCACGCCTTCCCCGCGACGCCCACCTGCGTCCGCTCGTCGACGCGGATGAGGTAGCGCACGCCGCGCTCCTCGAGGCCGCGCACAAGGGGCTCGATGCGGGGGCTCTGCCGGGCGTCCACGATCACGGGCGCGGCCGGCAGCTCCCACTCGGCCATCTCGTCGAGCGCGTCGAGCAGGTGGTGCCATCGGGGGCGGGCCCGTTCGGCCGGGGGGAGGTGGGCGACCGCCCTCCTCCGGGCGTCGTCGTCCCACGACCGGGGGAGCAGCAGCCGCCAGTTGACGGGGCACGCGCCCTCCTCGCTCGCCAGCAGCACGCTCAGCCCGAGCTGGCAGTTGAGCACCCGCCCCGCGGAGTGCGCGTACTGTTTGGCGACGCCCACGGACTGGGTGCCGTTCTTGGGGAAAACGACCTCCTCGGCGACCCAGGCCCGCGGCCGCGCCGAGGCGGCCAGCTCGCGGGCCAGCAGGCGCCGTACGGGTTCCCAGCGCCACGGGCTCTGGTTGAGGAACTGCTGGAGCGACTGGTCGGCGGGCCAGCCGACCACCTGCTCGGAGATGCGCCGGATCGACTTGCGGCCGGGGACCGAGGCCAGGCCCCGGACGTACACCTCCGCCCAGCGGCGCTGGTCGGAACGGGCGAAGGAGGAGAACAGGCGCTGGCAGAAGTCGGCCAGCTCGAATCGGTCGGCGGACGCGTACATGTCAGGTCGGGTGATCATGGGCCGTCCCGGGATAGGTGGGCGGGCGTGTCAGCACGCCAGGGGCGTGTCGCTCTCCGCTGCGCCGACGCCGTCGTCGGGGGGAGACTCATAGGTGTCGCTCTCGTAGAAGATGCGGGCGGCGATGCCCGTCGAGTAGGGCGCGTACCGCCTGCGCAGGTCCTGGAAGACGATCTCCGCCGTCCGCTCGTCCCGCTCACGGGGCAGACCGGCCCCGACCGCGAGCCGCATCGTGTCGGCGAAGGCCCGCTCCTCACGGCCCTGCAGGCTCACGACCGCGGGGTGGACCACGACGCCGAGTTGCGCCGCGACCCGCTGGAGGCAGTGGGTGCCGGTGTCGAGCACGGTACGCGCGTGCGGGGGCGCCCAGTCCGGGGCGACCGCCTCGGTGAGCGCGGCCGCGTCCATCACGATGACGGCGGCCTTGAGCCAGCACAGCCGCCCCGCCGGGCGCTGGAACGTCAGGACGGGGTAGGCCACGTGGCTGCTGCCGACGTCGGCCAGCCACCCGGCCCACTCGGCGAACAGGTCGTCAAGGTGGTCGCGCGAGCCGGACCTGACGTACCCCGCGAGCACGGCCTCGGCGTCCGGCGGGCGTATGGCCTGCCCCGCGAGCCGGGCCACGAACCGCTCCCGGCGGCCGAAGGCGTCGATGATCCGCAGAAGGTGCGCGGTGAACGCCGCGAGCATCAGCGCGGACGACAGCCAGGCGGCGGCCGCGAGGGCGGCGCCCGGCGAGCGCATCAGGAAGACCTCGGCGAGGTCGTCCGGATGGGGTCGCACGCCGTACAGGCCTGCCGCCACCAGCCCGAAGCCGGCGAACGACGCCGCGAGCCAGGCCGCCGCCATGCTGAAGACCGCCGCCGGGGCGCACAGCTCCAGCACCCGCTGTCGCCCGGTCCGCGGCAGCCGCCGGGCGAGGAGATGACCCGCCGTCGTCACCGCGCGCAGGGTCCACAGCGCCACGCGCGACGACCGGGTCTGGGGGGTCATCACCGTACGCAGGACGCTGCTCCACACGGTGAGGATCAGCGCGATTCCCAGCACGACGGCCAACACATCGCTCACGGCTGACGCACCCTCCGGGTAGCTACGCAATTGCGGTCAAAAGGAAGCCTCGAACGCGCGCCCTCCCGTGAACAGAGCGCGTTGACGCTGGCATTGCCAATGCCAGCATTGGCGTCGGCGATCCCCAGGCGGGCGCATTCCGTTAGCTCGGCGTTGACCGGGCGTGCGCCGACCGGAAAAGGTCTGGCAATATCCCACATCCCGTCCGGGGGCAGCCATGGCGACCTGGCCGTACGTGAGCAGGACAGAGCAGACGGCTCAGCTGGTGAGCGTGCTGGACCGGCCCGCGTCGGGGCCCGTCGTCATCACCGGGGCGCCCGGCACCGGGCGCACCGCGATGCTGCGGACCGCGGTCGGCCTCGCCGAGCGGCGCGGCTACCTCGTGCTGCGGCTGCGCCCGCGCGGGACAGCGCCGATGGCCGCCCTGCGCGGCGTGCTCCCGCCCGCGCTCCCCTCGTCGGCGACCCCCGAGGAGGCGGCGCGCGGCCTGCGCCTGCTCGCCGGCGGCCGGCGGCTGCTCGTCACCCTCGACGACGCGCACCTGGCCGACCACGCCACGCTCCTCACGCTGCGCGCGCTCAACCGGTCGCACGCGGCCGCCCTCGTGGTGACCAGGACGACCGGGGAGCGCCTCTCGCGGCCCGACCCCACCGACTGCCTGCTGTACGAGCGCGGCCTGGTCACCCTCGTCCTGCCGCCGCTCGGGCAGCGCGACGTCGCCGCCGTCCTCTCGCGGATCGTGGGCGGTCCCGTACGGGCCGCCACGACGGCGGCGGTGCACACGCTGACCGGCGGGGTGCCGCGGCGGCTGCGCGAGCTGGTCGACGCCGGGCTCGTCCGGTGCCTGACCGAGCGGCGGGGCCGGTGGGAGACGGCGGAGCCGCGCGGCGACGATCCCTGGCTGCCGCGCGGCGCGGCCGACGCCGCGGCGGCCGCCCGCCGAGCATGGTCCTGCCTCGGCCTCGACCTCGCGGAGGAGCTGTGCCGGCTGGCGCTGTGGCAGCGGGCCTCGGCCGAGATCGCCGACGTGTGGGCCGTCGTCCTGCTGCTGCGCGGCCGCGGCGGGGACGCCGCCCGCTTCCTGGAGCGGGCCGCCTCACCGCGCGACGCCGAGAGCGACCCGGCGGCGGGCCTCGAACCGGCCGGGCTCACGTTCGCGCGCGCCCTCGTCGCCGCCTTCGGCCTCGGACGCCCGCAGGAGGCCGGCGACCTGCTGCTGACGCGTGCCCTCCAGGCGGAGGACCGCGACCTCCGGCGCGACCGGCACCTGGCGCAGCGGGCCTGGATCCTCGCCCTGTCCGGGGCGGTGCGGGAGCCCCTGGCGGGGCTCGACCGGGGCGACCGGGAGACCGCGCTGTTCGTGCACGCGGCCCGGGCGGTGCTGGCCGCCGCCCGGCCGGAGGAGGCCGTGTTCCACCTCCGGAGGGCGCTGGCGGTGTCGGAGGGCTGCCACATCGAGTCGTCCTGGCTCCCGGCCCACCTGCGGGCCGAGCTCGCCGACGCGCTCGTGCGGGCGGGGCGCTCCCCGGACGCCGGCTCCGGCGAGCGCGGCCAGGACGGCGTGGCGGCCGCGGTGGCCGGCATGCTGCGCGGCGCGGCCGTCGCCAGGGACGCCGTCCAGGCCGCCTGACCCCCGGGCCGCGCACGCAGCCGTGGGCCGGCATCCGGGCACGTCCTCTCAGGCCGCCGCCGGTGGGACGTTCTGGTTCAGCGCGAAGACGTTGCCGGGGTCCATGCGCGCCTTCAGGCGGGTCAGGCGGGCCCAGCTCTCGGGCAGGTAGGCCTCGCGGATACGGCCGCCGCCCTCGTCGCCGAGATGGTTGACGTAGGTGCCCTGGGCCCATCGCCGAGTGGCGTCCCACGTCTCGCCCACCCAGCGGCGGTGCGGCTCGGGATCCTCCGCCGGATCCTCCCAGGTGGCCGCGATCATCGTCATGTAGTCCGCCGATCGGTGCCCGAAGGCCGTCGCGTCGCCGTCCCTGTCGCCGATGGCGCCGCCGAGACGGCGAAGCAGGACCTGGTTCAGAGGGGACGACGGGCGGGTGCCGTGGCGGGCCAGCGCGGCGACGGCGTCGTCCGGCAGGCCCACGAGAAAGTCGGAGCGCACATACTGCTGCCGCCCGGGGACGTTGGCGTCGTCGAGCATCCTCTGCAGGTCGGCGTACCCCATTACACCGAAGGTGTCGATGAGCGGCCGTCCGAGACTCCGCAGAGGCGCGGTGAGCTCCTGTCCGGCGTCGTGCGGGCCGAAGTGGGCGGCCGCGATGCCGACGACCGGCCTGCCGACGGCCTCGGCGGGCACGAAGGGCGCCGGAGGGGCGGACACCAGGGCCGCGACGAGCGACAGCTCACGCGGCGCCTCCTCGCCGATCCGGTGAAAGGCCTGGAGTGCGGCCTCGGCCAGCGCTCCCGGATACATGACCATGCCGGCCCAGGCCGGGGCCACCGGGTGGAGCCGGAACGTGAAGCGGGTGACGACGCCGAAGTTGCCCCCGCCGCCTCGCAGGCCCCACATCAGTTCGGGTTCGCTGTCGTCGTCGGCCGTCACGACGTCGCCGTCCGCGGTGACGAGCTCGACGGCCAGGAGGTTGTCCGCGGCGAGGCCGTACAGCCGGGAAAGCCAGCCGATGCCGCCGCCGAGGGTGAGGCCGGCGACTCCGGTGTCGGAGATCTCCCCGCCGGGTGTCGCGAGACCCTCCGCCTGCGCGGCGGCGTCGAACTCCCGCCACAGGACGCCGGGGCCCACGTCGGCGCACCGGTCTCGGGTTCGAACCGTGATCTGCTTCATGAGACTGCAGTCGATCATCAGTCCGCCTTCGACCACCGAGTACCCCGGGATGCTGTGGCCGCCTCCGCGGACCGCGATCGGGAGGCCGTGCCGGCGGGCGAAGACCACCGCCGCGGCCACGTCCGCCGTCGACCGGCAACGGGCGATGAAGGCGGGCCGACGGTCGATCGACCCGTTCCAGATCCGCCGGACCGTGTCGTAGTCGGCATGGCGCGGGGTGAGCAGTTCGCCCTCGAAGCCGTCGAGGGCGGGAACCGGGGTGCTACCGGTGACGGTCATGTCGTTTCTCCTGTCTGTCGCCGTGCTCGCGCCAAGCGTCGGACAGGTCGGCCGGTGGGCGGCATCCCTCGTTCCAGGGATTTCCTGACGCCGGAGCCGCGGCGATACTGGCGCTGTGAGAAGTGCGACGGCGCGGGACGTGCGGGAGGTGGTGGCCGGCCTGTCCCGCCGGGTGGAGTCCCCCCTGGCGCTGGAGCGGGAGGTGGCCGCCCAGGTGACCCGCGTGGTTCCGGCCGATCTGTGGTGTGCGCTGACCATCGACCCCGAAACGGGCAACATCAGCGGCGGGTTCCACGACGAAGGGCTGCCGTACGAGCGTCTCGGCCGGTTGACCGAGATCGAGCAGCAGGAGACCGACCCGGATGTCCTCACCATGCGTGAGCTGGTCAGCAGCGGCGTGACGGCGCGGACCCTGGCACAGGCGACGGGCGGCGACCTGGCGCGCAGCCACCGCTTCCGCGACGTCTTGAGCCCGTCCGGTATCCGGCACGAGGTCCGCGTGGCGTTCCGCGCGGCGGACGGCCGGGTGTGGGGGGCGATGGTCCTGATGAGAGGCACCGACCTGCCCGACTTCACCCGGCGGGAGCTCGCTCTCGTGAGCGCGCTCAGCCAGGGCGTGGCGGACGGCCTCCGCCGGGCCACGGTCCTGTCCGGAGGACCACCGGCTCAGGACGACGGGCCCGGCCTGGTGCTCTGCCGGGTGGGTGAGACGGCCGTGCCCGACCACGTTTCGGCGTCCGCCCGGCGCCTGCTCGACGAGATCGACGACGGCCGCCTCGGGGATCTGCCGTACACCCTCGCGTCACTGGTGCACGCGGCACATCGGCGTGCCGGCGCGCCGCACCGGGTCCGGATCCGCACCCGGGCGGGACGGTGGCTGACCGCGCACGCCGAGCGTCTGGGAGAGGCGTCCGTCTCCGTCATCCTGGAGGCCACGCGGCCGCAGGAGATCATGGAGCTGCTGGCCGACGCCTACCGGCTGACCGGCCGGGAACGGCAGATCGCCGCACTGGCCGGGCGGGGCCTGACCAACAAGGAGATCGGGTCGACGCTGTTCCTGTCGGCGTTCACCGTGCAGGACCATCTCAAGGCCGTCTTCACCAAGACCGGCACCCGCAGCCGGTCCGAGCTCGCGGCACTCCTGCACGGTCACCCGACGCCGCGGGAGTGACGCCTCAGCCGCCGGCGGGGGCGGCTCCCGGGCGGCGCATGACGAGGGTGTTGCGGTTGCGCCCGCCCACGTGGTCGTACGCGAACCCGTCGAGGCGGCCGAGCGCGAGCAGGAGTCCGTACCCGCCCTCCTGCCGCAGCGGCGGATCGGCGGCCAGGCGCGGGCCCGGGTCGTACCCGGTCGGGTCGAACGGCGGCGCGTCGTCCTCGACGCGCAGCCACACCCGGTCGGGCTCCACGGCGCCCTCGACGTCGATGACGCCGCCTCGGCCGCCGTAGCCGTGCTGCGCGATGTTGGTGGTGATCTCGTCGGCCGCGAGCCGCAGCCAGTACGCCTGGCGGGCGGTGAGCCCCGCCTTCGCGGACAGCGTCCGGACGAGCCCGGCCACCTCCTCGGCGAACGACGAGCCGGCGTCCAGGCGGAGTCGGCAGCCGATCATCAAACCTCCGCCGGCCCCTTCGTCACGGACTCCTGCAGGACGACGCTGCGGTCGAAGCCGGTGAGCCGGATCGTCTCCGCGACCTCCGGCCGGGTGCCGACCAGCACGATCTCGGCGCCCCGTGGAAGCTTCTGGTGGGCGAACACGAGACAGCGGATGCCCGCCGACGACATGTAGGTCACGTCGTGGACGAGCAGCACGAGACGGCCGACCTGGGCCGCCACCGCGTCGGCGATCAACTGGTTCAGTGTGGGCGCGGAGCGGCCGTCCAGCTCGCCGGTGAGCCGGACGACGGCGGTGCCGTCGTCGATGCGCATCGTCGCGTCGAAGGTCATGGTGTCTCACTCCTCGGTGGGTCGGTCCCGGGCGACCAGGACGATCACGGCCCGCGGGCCGATCGGCACGCGGGCCTGGTCGGCGAGCGGCGGCTCGCGTCCCGGCTCGCAGGCGTCGTGCGGCGGGGCCGCCGCGGTGTCGGCGAACAGGTGCCAGGCGGTGCCCCCCGGCGGGGCGGGAAGCTCCAGGACGAGGCCCTCCCAGTAGGAGTTGGCCGCGACGTAGACGCAGTCGTGCCCGCCGTCGGCGCCGCTGTAGAACATCGCGGCGACGAGCCGGCTGTGCGGCGACCAGTCGGGCGTCCAGGCGCGGACGCCGTGCCAGCTCACCTCGGGCAGGTCCCCGGTCACGGGGTGGCCCACCGCGCCCTCCCGCCGGCGCAGGGCGGGATGGGCCCGGCGGAACGCGATCGCGTTGCGGACGAAGCGGACCAGGTCCGCGTTCTCCTCGGCCAGGTCCCAGTCGAGCCACCATTCGGGGCCGTCGTGGCAGTAGGCGTTGTTGTTGCCGTGCTGGGTGCGGCCCATCTCGTCGCCGGCCAGCAGCATGGGGATCCCGTGGCTGGTCAGCAGGAGCAGCAGCGCGTTGCGCGACTGCCGGGCCCGGAGGGCGAGGACGCCGGGGTCGTCGGTCGGGCCCTCGTGGCCGCAGTTCCACGAGTGGTTGGCCGAGTCGCCGTCCCGGTTGTCCTCACCGTTGAGCTCGTTGTGCTTGCGGTCGTAGGAGACCAGGTCGCGCAGGGTGAAGCCGTCGTGAGAGGTCACGAAGTTCACGGACGCGACCGGGCCGCGGGACCCGTACAGGTCGGTCGAACCGGTCATCCGGGCGGCCAACTCGCCGGCCGTGCCGAGATCGCCCTTCACGAACCTGCGCACGGCGTCGCGGTAGCGCCCGTTCCACTCCGACCACCGGGAGTAGGACGGGAACGAGCCGACCTGGTAGAGCCCGGCGGCGTCCCAGGCCTCCGCGATGAGCTTGCAGTGGTTCAGCACGGGGTCGTGGGCGAGCGACTCGAGCAGCGGCGGGTTGGCCAGCACGGTCCCGTCCGGGGCCCGGCCGAGGATCGCGGCCAGGTCGAACCGGAACCCGTCCACGTGGAACTCCGCCGCCCAGTGGCGCAGGCAGTCGAGGACGAACTCGCGGACCACGGGGTGGTTGCAGTTCATCGTGTTCCCGGTGCCGCTGAAGTTGTAGTAGTGCCCGTCGGGCGTGAGCATGTAGTAGGCGCTGTTGTCCAGGCCGCGGAACGAGATGGCCCGCCCGCGCTCGTCGCCCTCGGCCGTGTGGTTGAACACGACGTCGAGCACGATCTCCAGCCCTGCCCGGTGGGCTTGCTTCACGAGGTTCTTGAACTCGTCGACCTGCATGCCGTACGGCCCGGACGCGGCGTACGACGCCTTCGGGGCGAAGAACCCCACCGGGTTGTAGCCCCAGTAGTTGAGCAGACCCCGCGGGTTGTCCAGTTCGTCGAACTCGAAGACGGGCATGAGCTCGACGCACGTGACGCCGAGGCGGGCGAGGTACGGCAGGCGTTCGGCCAGCCCCGCGAACGTGCCGGGGGCCTGGACGCCGGACGACGGGTGCCGGGTGAACCCCCGGACGTGCAGTTCGTAGACGACCGTGTCCTCGGGCGCCACGCCGGGCGGCCGGTCGTCCTCCCAGTCGAAGTCGTCGAGGGCGATCCGCGCGCGGTAGGGGTAGACCGGGTCGTGCGGGGCGCCCCACTCCTCCCGCCCGCCGACGAGCGTGGCGTACGGGTCGAGCAGTATCGCGCCCGGGTCGAAGCGGTGCCCCTCCCGTGGCCGGAACGGCCCGTCGGCCCGGTAGCCGTACTCGAGCGTCTCCAGGTCGAGGCCCGCCTCCTCCAGGCCGAAGACGGTCATGGCGAACACGGCGCCCCTGCGGAACGACGACGGGAACGGCAACTCCGCGACCGGGGCCGCCTCGCCCCGCCGGAACAGCACGAGCGTCATCGCGGTCGCGTGGGTCGAGTACACCGAGAAGTTGACGCCGCCCGGCACCGGCCGCGCTCCGAAGGGCAGCGGCCGGCCGGCGCGGACGGGGAAGCCGCCGATCCGGTGCGTCGGGTAGGCGTCCACCCGGGTCTGGAGCATCGGTCCGCCCATCAGTCCGTCACGGTGAAGAAGTCGAGGAAGCCGGTCGCGGCCATCAACGCCCTGATCTCCGGCGGGACCCGGGCCAGGGCGATCCTCGCGCCGGCCGCGCGGTGGAGCAGGAGCAGCACCCGCAGGCCCCCGCTGGACAGGTAGGTCAGGCCCGCCATGTCGAGCAGCACGGGCCCGTCCTCGGGCAGCATCGCGAGCAGCCGCCGCTGGACCTCGGGGCCCGACCGGCCGTCCAGTTCCCCGGCGATCCCGATCACGGTCACGCCGTCGCGGACGCACGACTCCACCCGCGCGCCCGGACCGCTCATCCCGGCGTCCCCGAGGGCGACAGGTGCGCCCGCACGGTCACCGGCCGCGCCGAGTCGGGCAGCTTCACGGTCAGGGCCTCGGGGTCGTAGGCCGAGTGAGGCCGGCCGTCCACCTCGACCCAGTCCAGCCGGACCAGGCCGGGCGGCAGCGCGTCGGGGGCGACCCGCAGGACGCGGTCGGGGAACCCGTCCGGCCGGGGCCGGAACCACAGGCTGAGCGGTTCCCGGTCGAGCAGCAGCCGCTGGTAGACGGTGGCGAGGAAGCACAGCTCCGCCGCGTGGCACATGCTCATCGAGTGGCTGCCCTTCAGCCGCTCCGTCCCGACCAGGTACGGCGTGCCGTCGGCCAGCACGTTGAAGTAGACGCCGCCCTCGTCGTGGTCGAGGAAGAACGCGTTGTAGAACGCGGCCGACTCACGCGCACGATCCCGGAACTCCTCGTCGCCGGTGAAGGCGGCCAGGATCTGGTAGGCGAGGATCGCCTGCTCCTGCTGCCACCATGCCTTGCGGTCGTGCCACACGAACCGGTGGACGCGCTCCCCGGGGGCGAGGGTCCGCTCGACCATGTCGTACCAGCCGCCGCGGCGCAGGTCCGCCCCCACACCGGGCATCCGGCGGCCGATCTGCTGGGCGAGCGTCCGGTACCGGTCCTTGGGCCGGATGGACATCATCCGCATCAGGTTCCAGGAGATCTTGAGGTTGTGCCCGACGACGGCCCGGTCCTGCTGCCAGTCCCAGGTGCGGTCGGGCGACCAGTCCCCGTGGAACCGCTCCTGCACGAACGGGCTCGCGTCGTCCGGCATGTGCCGCACGATCAGGTCGAACGTCTCCTCCAGCATGTCGGCGTGCCGCTCGTCCCCGGTGCCGAGGAACAGGTTGATCAGGTACGCCGGGGCGTGGTCGCCGATCGAGTTCCAGTTCTTGCGGGAGCGGTTGGGGCCCAGCGACTCGTGGTGGGGACTGAGCAGGATCGGGTCGATGTGCGAGAAGTAGCCGCCCTTGTCCGGGTCGCGGAAGAACTTTCGGAACAGGCGGAGCGTCCCCTCGATGTCCCGGGCCACGTCCGGGTCGCCCGTCACCCGGAACAGCTGGGTGGGGCCGGCCAGGGCGTAGATCTGCTCGTACATCGGGATGGCGTCGTAGTCGTCGCCGAACTCCGACGTGAAGAGCTTGCGCTCCACCCCGTCCCGTACGTCGACGCCGTGGTACCAGTAGACGACGTCCTCGTCGGGGTCCACGAACCGCATGTGCTCGCGCAGGTACGCCGTGCCCCGCTCGGCCACCTCCAGGAAGTCCTCGTCCCCGGTGAGCATGTAGGCCGACGACATGCCGTACACCATGCGCGAGATGGTGTCGGTCTCCTGCACGTGGTGGTCGGTCTTGTCCCCGCCGAGCCGCAGCACCGTGCGGTAGTCGGCGAAGTCCACGGGGCCGCCGTCCCCGAACTGCGCCCGCCGGTAGAAGCGGCCCAGCTCGCGGATCTGCCGCACCCACCAGCCGGGCTGCTCGAAGACGTGCTCCTCGGGCCGCCGCCCGAGGAAGACCAGCCGTTTGGCGTCGAAGGGGGCGTCGCCGCCGTCGGGGTAGAAGACGCCGTGCGCGAACACCCGGCGCCCCGGTGAGAGCAGTTCCCGCAGGTGGCCGGACGCGTCGAGGTACGGGTCTCCCAGGTTGCGCAGGAACTCCGCCGAGGTGGTGGGCGTGAGCCGGGCGCGGATCGTGCGGCCGTCCCCGGTGCGCAGGTCGAGCAGCCCGCGGGCGCCGTCGTGGCCGGTCACGGTCCCGAAGACCAGGTCGGAGAAGGCCACGTCGCGCTCCGCCGGCGGAGCCGGTTCCCGCTCCGGCCGGGCGCCGGCACGTACGGGTTCGGCACGTGAGGGTTCGCCGCGGACGCCACCGGCGGATGCGGCGTCACGAGTCACGGCGTCACGAGTCACGGCGTCACGAGTCACGGCGTCACGAGTCACGGCGTCACGAGTCACGGTCCGGGGAGTGGCGGGGGCGGGATGCGGGGCGCGGAGCCGAGCGGGCGCGTGCCGGGGCGCGACGCGCGGCGGCACGCCTGCCGAGCGCCGCGCCCGCCGGGCGGCCATCAGCTCGATCATCATGCGGGCGAAGGCGTGACAGTGGTCCGCCGTCCGCGCCGTCACGAGGTCGCCGTCCACCACCACGTCCTGGTCGGTGTAGACGGCGCCCATGTTGCGCACGTCCGCGACGAGGTTGTTGTGGCAGGTCACCCGGCGGCCGCGGACGACCTCGCCGATCGGCGAGACCAGCCACAGACCGTGGCAGACGATCCCCTTGAGCACGCCGGGAGTCGCGAACGCCTCCCGCAGGAGCCGCACGGCGGGGCTGATCCCCCCGGCGTCCTCCGTGTAGCGCAGCCGGTCCGACACCATGCCCGAGGGCACGATCAGCGCGTCCAGCTCCCGCAGGTCGCCGGGCCCGATCGCCTCCAGGTCGTCGTCGACCGTGAGCGGCTCGCGGAACTCGTGGCCGTGGAAGGTCAGCGCCTGCTGCCCCCACAGGCGGGTCACGAACCGGGTCCGCGCCCCCTCCTCCGCGAAGCGCCGCTGGTAGTAGTGCACCTCGGGCTCGACGAAGTCGCTCTCCATGAGTACGGCGACGATGGCGCCGTCCAGCCGGTTCACCCGGTGCCTCCCGTGTCGAGGTCGACGAGGAACGGGCCGGGGGCGGCCAGCATCCGCTCCACGGCGCGGTCCACCTGCTCGGGCTTGTCCACCCGTACGGCGTCCACGCCCATGCTCCGCGCCAGCGCGGGGAAGTCGATCTCCGGGCGGGCGAGGTCGAAGCCGGACGGGTGGGCGTGCGAGGGGACGTCCCGCTCGCGCCAGTACTGCTCGATGTTGTCGTCCAGCAGCTGGTAACGGCGGTTGTTGCAGACGACGAAGCGGGCGGCCACGCCGTGCCGGGCGGCGGTCCACAGGGCCTGGATCGTGTACATGCTCCCGCCGTCGCCGGTGAAGCCGACCACCTCGGCCTCCGGGCGGGCCAGCTTCACCCCGATCGCGCCGGGGATCCCGACGCCCAGCGACCCGCCCCTGGTCAGGAAGTACGACCCGGGGACGCGGGCCGGCAGGCGCCGGTTGAGTGCGGGCGAGGCGGTCAGCGCCTCGTCGAAGACGAGCAGGTCCGCCGGCGCCAGCCGGGCCAGCTCGGCCGCGAAGGCGTCCATCAGCGTGTCCCCCTCGGCGGGCGCCGGAGCGGCGGAGACTTCCGGCGCGTCCGGGAGGCGCTCGGCGAGGGCGGCCAGCGTGGGCTTGGGATCGGCGCACAGGGCGACGTCCACGGGGAAGTTCTTGGCGATCTCGTAGTCGTCCAGATCGATGTGGACGATCCTCGCGTCCTCCCGGAACGGGCTGCCCAGGGATGGGAAGACCTCCGGGAAGACGTACGTGCCCACGATCAGCACGGCGTCCGCGTCGCGCACGGCGGCGGCGCTCACGGACCCGAACATGTGGCCCAGCTGACCCCGGTAGAGAGGGTGGGCGGCGTCGATGTTCACCTCGGAGGAGTCGACGCCCCAGACCGGCGCGCCGAGGCGCTCGGCCACCCGGGTCAGCTCCTCCTGCGCCCCCGACACCGCCACACCGTCGCCAGCGAGGATCAGGGGCGACCGCGCGTCCCGCAGCGCCGCGGCGGCCCGGTCCAGCTCCCCCGGCAGGGGGACGACGGCCCGGCTGGGCACCGTGCTGGGGACGACCGGCTCGTCCGTCTCCGCGTCGAGGACGTCCATCGGCAGCGCGACGAACACCGGGCCGCGCGGCGGCGTCATCGCCGTCTTCACGGCCCGGCGCAGCACGCGCAGCACCGAGCCCGGATGCGTGACCCGCGTGGCGTGCTTCGTCACCGGCCGGGCCATCCCGACCAGGTCGGCCGCCATCTGGGCGTCCATGGCGTCGTACCGGACGCCCGCGTCGCCGGCCACGACGACGAGCGGCGAGTGGCCGCGTCTGGCCTGGTACAGCATGCCGACGGCGTTGCCCAGCCCCACGCCCGCGTGCAGTTGGACGAGCGCGGGCGCCGCCGCGGCTCGCGCGTAACCGTCGGCGATCGCCACGGCCACGGTCTCCTGGAGCGCCAGGACGTACTCCATGTCCGGGCGCTCGCCGAGGACGTCGAGGAACCCCTGCTCGACGGTGCCGGGGTTGCCGAACATGTGCCTGATGCCGTCCGCCGCGAACTGCTCGAAGATCGCGACCTTGCCCGGTCTCGAAGCCACGTCGGATCACCAGCCGTACCGGCGCAGCCCGGTCTCGAGGACGTCGACCAGCTTCTCGCCGGACAGGAACGAGTCGGGCGTGGACCTGGCGGTGACGAAGGGATAGTCGACGATGACCGACGTCTCCCGGCCGACGTTCCCGTGATAGCGCCCGTCGGGCCCGGTGGCGTCGCGCAGGATGTACTCCAGCGGGTACGGCGGCGGGCCCATGTTGAAGTCGACTCCGAGGAAGCCGGTGCCGTCCTTGTAGTCGTACTCCTTGCAGTGCCCGGTGACGTGCTTGCCCCAGATGATGCTCCGCCGGTCCTCCCAGTCGCGGGCGAAGGCCAGGCAGGCGATGCCGTAGCACTCGGCCAGGATCGGCTTGTCGGCCCGCAGGAACGCGAGGATCAGGTCGTGCACCCGGCCGTTGTTCGCCAGGTCGACGATCGGGCCGCTGCCCCCCACGATCACGAGCGCGTCGTACTGCTCGATGTCGGCGTCGACCTCGCCCAGCTCCCGGTAGTACGCCTCCAGCCTGCGCAGATGGTCGGGCTCGCTGTCGTACGGCCGCTCGGGCAGCCACGCGCTCAGGCTGAGCGGGGCGTCGAGCCGGTTCGACTCGTCGAGCTCGCGGGCCGCCACCGCCACCTCGGGCGTGGTGACCGAACGGCCGAGCGGCGGGTCGACGTAGCCGGGGTCGAGGCTCGGCGGAAGGGCCCGGGGCCGCTTTCCCGTGGGCGTGGCGAATACGCTCTCGTATCCCTCCCGGTCGAATGCGGTGATGGGGCCGAGCAATTCCTCACCCCAGTAGCCGTACTCCGACAGGAGCACGAGAATTCTTCTCGACATAATTGTTCTCCCATCTCTTTCGGCGGTCGTTGGAAAGTCAATTCGACGGCCGCCGGGGAAACAAGGAAATCGGCGGAGGGCGGGCCTACTTCATGAAGTCGGCCGCGACACTCCGTCAGGTGCGCGGCTGCGCCAGCAGCCGGGCGACGTCGTCCAGCGCCGCCGTGAGGGGGTGCGCGGGGAAGGCGGCGGCGAACGGCCCGGCCGCCCGGCCGGCGGCCAGTTCCGGCGCCCACGGCAGCGCGCCCGCCATCGGGCACTCGTACCGCCGCCGGGCGATGTCGTCGAGGGCCGCGTGCTCCGTCCCCGGCGGCACCATCGTGAACAGGACGAGCGGGCGGGGCACGCTGAGCCGCCGGGACATGTCGGCCAGCAGCGGGCCGCCCGACATGCCCCGCAGATCGGGCCGCGCCGCCACCAGGCACACGTCGGCGAGCGCGAGGGCGTGCACGGCCTCGTGGTTCACGCCGGGGTGGGTGTCGATGACGACCACGTCGAGGCCGAGCAGGCCGGCCATCCGGCGGACCCCCTCGTGCAGCAGGCCGGTGTCGTACTGCCCGGCCAGCGCCGGCCGGGCGATCGCCCCCATGTCCACGACGCCCGGCGCGAGGAACAGCGCGCCGGGGCCGCCGGGCAGGCCCGTTGACGGGCCGAGGTCGTGCAGGATGTCGCCGATGCCGCACTCACCCACCAGGTAGCCGGCGACGCCCTGGCGGAGCAGGCCGTCGGGGACGCCGCAGGCGAGATGGAGGCCGGGGGCCTGCAACCCGGCGTCCACCAGCCCGACGCGGAGCCCGGCGCGGGCCATCAGGTAGCCGAGGCTGGCCACCGTCGTGGTCTTGCCCACCCCGCCGCCCCAGGAGTGCACGGTCACGATCAGCGGCGTGCCCGGGGTCATGGGGGCGCCAGCCGCCGCAGGGCCAGCATCGTGATGTCGTCGTACTGCTCCCCGTCCCGCAGGTGGGCGTGGACGTCCGCCTCGATGCGGTCGAGCAGCTGCAGCGGGGAGTCGAAGGGCGCGGCCACGAGCGCGGCCAGCCGGTCCTCCCCGTAGAACTCGCCTCGCGGGTCGCGGGTGTCGGTCACCCCGTCGGTGTAGGCGAGCAGCGTGTCCCCGGGGTCGAGCCGGGCCTCGGCCAGGCGGAACTC
The DNA here is from genome assembly GCF_016863035.1 of Microbispora corallina. Lineage (GTDB taxonomy): Bacteria > Actinomycetota > Actinomycetes > Streptosporangiales > Streptosporangiaceae > Microbispora > Microbispora corallina. The sequence continues at coordinate 74,908 of NZ_BOOC01000021.1, read as the reverse complement.
GGAGTCGGCGTGCAGCCCCACCGCCGGCCCGGTCACCTGCAGCCGTTCGAGGCGGCCGTCGGCCCTGCGCAGCAGTGGCGGGTTGTGGCCGCCGTTGGCGTACAGCAGGCCCCCCGAGTCGGGGTCGAGGACGGCGAAGAAGACGGTGGCGAAGTATCCCGGGTGGTTGCTCGTCATGTAGCGGTTGGTCCCCGCCATCGCCTGCAGGAGGGGGGCCGCGCCCGGGACGAGGGCGGGCGCCTCGTCCCCGCGTGCGAGGGCCCCGAGCGGCGGCAGCCCGTCGAAGAGGTTCCACTGCCCGGCGTGCTCGGCCGTGTGCCGCAGGAGCGTGCGGATCAGGGCCATGAACAGCGCCGCCCCCACGCCCTTGTCGCACACGTCGGCGACGACCAGCGAGACGCGCCGGCCCTGGAGCAGGGGGAACGCGTCGTAGAAGTCGCCCGCCACGGCGCGCGCCGGGCGGAAGCGGACGTCGATCTCCCAGCCCGGCGCGTCCGGCAGGTCGGAGGGCAGGAACCCGACCTGGATCTCCTGGGCGATGCGCAGTTCGCGCTCGTACTGGCGGAGGGAGACGGCGAGCGTCGCCTCCTCCGCCAGCCGGGCGAGCCGGTGCCGCTCGATGTCGCACATCAGCTGCGTCCTGATGAGCGAACCGCGGAACGGCGGGACGAGGTAGTGGTAGCCGTGCTTGACGCAGGCCTCCAGGGCGGACACGTCGCCGTCCAGGTAGACCATGACGGCCGTGTGGTGCTCCGGCCGGTCCGCCTCCCCCGGCTCCTCCCGCCCCGGGAGGCCGGTCTCGCCGGCCTCCCGGGTGGACGCGCCGCGCAGCATCCGGCCGATGCGGCCCACGCGGTCCGCGCCCAGTGAGGAGGGAAGCAGGAGCAGGTCCGGCGGGTCCGGGCCGGTCAGATGGCCGGCCACCTCGCCGGGCAGGGCGCGCACGACGCGCATCCGCGCCGCGCGCAGGGCCTCGTCCAGGTCGTCCCCCCCGTCGGCGTACGGCGTGTCGCGCAGGACGAGGACCGCGGACAGCTCCGCCATCGGGCTACCCCTCCGGCGACTCGAGGGGCAGGGCGACCGGGGCCGGTTTCGGGGAGACGAGCGCCTCCGCGGACGCCGCGACGGCCTGGGGGGCCACGGCGGCGGCCCGGCGCCGCGGCCGGCTCCAGCGCCGCATGGCCGGCACCTCCACCAGGCGGTAGAGCAGCCAGGACAGCGCGATGGTCACGGCGAGGGCGGCCAGCAGCATCGCGATCGCCGGCAGCGTCGCCCACTGCCGCCCCGTCCCCACCAGGACGTGGCCGAAGCGCAGCACCAGCCGGTGCCACAGGTAGAACGCGAACGAGATGTCGCCGAGCCAGACCATCACCGGGCTGCGCAGCAGCGACCGTCCGCCCCTCACGTCGGCCACCGCCGCGGCCGGGATGACCAGGGCCATGGGGATCGCGGTCACGGCGACCATCCGGTAGATCACCGGCACCAGGTCCGCGGCCAGGAACCCGGCCACGAGCAGCGCGAACGCGGGACCCAGCGGCAGTCCGATCCATTTGCCGCTGAGCACGACACGGGCCATCACCATGCCGAGCACGAAGTCGAGCGCGCGCACGGGCGGCGCGGTGTACGCCAGCCAGAACTGCCACTGCGACACGTCGTGCCACGGGATGTGCGGCCCGCTCGTGGGCAGCGGCAGCCGCGCGACGACGGTCGGCACCAGCCACATCAGGGCGAGCAGGCCGCCGGCCCACCACCACAGCCGTTCCGGCCTGATCCGGTTGATCCGGGTCAGCAGGAACGGGAACAGCAGGTAGAACGCCGCCTCGCAGGACAGCGACCAGGAGACGGAGTTCACGCTGAGCATGACCGACAGGTCCGGGGTCCACGCCTGGAGCAGGGACAGGTTGAGCAGCGCGGGCCCGGGCTGCGGAGGCGTGGCCAGCCAGGTCAGCAGCAGCGCCGCCGCCAGGAAGGTCACGAAGTGGTTCGGGTAGACCTTGAAGAACCGGCGGCGCCAGAAGCGCCCCGGGGTGTCGTCCGCCCTGGCGGACCAGGTGAGGACGAAACCGCTGAGGATGAAGAAGAAGCCCACGCCGGTCGGGCCGCCCTGGCCGAGGATCGCCGCGTAGACGTCCTGCGCGGCGGGGTCGGTGAAGACGTGCTCGAACTGGGCGTGGAAGAAGAAGATCATGCCGGCCGCGATGATGCGCATGCCGGTCAGCGACGGCAGCCGTGTGGTCGGCACGGCGGTGTCCAAGCGATCCATGGGGATCTCCTCACGGAGCGGGAACGAATGCGGCGTTGTGCCGCACGAAGTCCGCCAGCCCGTCCGCCCCCAGTTCGGGCGGCGGCCACAGGACGAGGCGGTCGACCCCGAGCCGGCGGTAGCCGTCGACCAGGTCCTTGTCCACCCCGCCCCGGGGCGGCGAGACCGTGATCTCCAGCGGCTCGAGCCGGGCGGGCCGCTCCACCCCCGCCGCGACGACGCGCAGGCGTTCGATCAGCGCGCCGAGGTGGGCGGGGGGCAGGCCGAAGGCGAACCAGCCGTGCGCGTGGGTCACGGCCAGCCTCAGGGCCTTGTCGGTGTGGCCGCCCGCCACCACGGGCAGGTCGGCCTGGACGGGACGGGGGAAGGACTCGACGCCCTCGAAGGCGACGTGCGCGCCGCGGTAGGACACCGGCGGCTCGTCGTACCACAGGGCCCGCATCGCCTCCAGGTGTTCGCGACCGCGGTCGGCGCGGCCCGCGAAGGGCACGCCGACCGCGTCCGCCTGGGCTCTGATGTAGCCCATCCCGAAACCGAGCGTCATCCGCCCGCCCGACAGCCGGTCCAGCGTCGCCACCTGTTTGGCCGCGATCACGGGATTGCGCAGCGGCAGCAGCATCACGCCGGTGCACAGCCGGATGGTGCCGGTCAGCGCCGCCAGGTGGGACAGGGTGATCAGCGGGTCGTTCAGGACGTACCCGGGGTGGAACCAGCCGCCGGGAGGCGGAGGCACCGGCATCACCGGGTGCTCCCCCATCCACAGCGAGTCGTAGCCGAGGTCCTCGGCGAGGCGGGCGGTCCTGCGCATGTCGCCGGGATCCCGTACGGTCTCGCCGCCGTTGAGGGCGAACAGGCCGATGGCGGGCGGCGCGGTCTCCGCGCGTGCGGTTTCGGTGGTGAGCGGCATCGTCATTCCTGGTCGGCCCGCAGCCAGTCGGCGACGCGCTCGCCGATCATGATGCAGGTGAGGTTGGTGTTGACGCGGACGGTGACGGGGATGACGGACGCGTCCGCAATGGTGAGCCCGTCCACCCCGCGGACCCGGCAGCGCTCGTCGACGACCGCGTCGGGGTCGCCGGCGGAGCCCATGCGGGCCGTCCCCATGGGGTGGCAGTGGTTGTCGACGGTGGCGCGCATGAACGCGTCGAGCGCCTCGTCGGACTCGATGACCTCCGGCGACGGCACCATGTCGCCGGTGGCGAACGGCCGGAAGTAGGGGGTGCGCGCGATCCGGGCGGCGAGGCGGATGCCCTCCCGCATGCGCCGCCGGTCCTCGGGGTGGTCGAAGAAGTTGTAGACGATCCTCGGAGGCGCGGCGGGGTCGACGGACTCGATCGTCACGTGCCCCACGGAGAAGGGGCGCTCGACCCCGGCCGAGATCATGAAGACCTTGTCCGTGCCGATCTGGTCGCGCAGGCCGGCGGCGAACCCGTTGAGGTCGACGTGGCTGAACACGTAGATCTGCATGTCGTCGGTCTCGTCGGACCCCGGGTAGGTGCCCTGCAGCATGATCTGCACGACCGGCAGCGACTCGTCGTAGACGCCGGGGCGCGGCCGGAAGGTGACCAGGCACGTCGGGTGGTCCTTGAGGTTCGCCCCGACGCCCGGGAGGTCGGCCACCACGGGGACGCCGAGCCGCCGGAGCGTCTCCGCCGGCCCGATGCCGGAGCGCATCAGGACGGCCGGGGTCGCGACGGCGCCCGCGCTCAGCACGATCCGGTCGCCGCGGACGGTCTGCTCGCCGTCCGCGCCGCGGACCACGACGCCGACGGCGCGGCCGTCCTCGACCAGGATCCTGTCCACCAGAGTGTCCGGACGGATCTCCAGGTTGTCCCGTTCGCGGGCGGGGCCGAGATACGCGATCGCCGTGGAGATCCGCAGCCCGTCCACCTGGTTGGTGGCCAGCGGGCCGACACCGGAGCGGTCGGGCGCGTTGTGGTCGTCGGTCTCGGGGTAGCCGAGCGAGACGCAGGCCTCCCGGAGGGCCACCTGGAGAGGGCCGAGCTGCTCGTCGCGCCAGCGCCAGACGGGGATGGGCCCGCCCTTGCCGTGGTCCGGTGGCCCGAAGTCCCGGTCGTCCTCCAGCTTGTTGAAGTACGGCAGGACGTCCTGCCAGGTCCAGCCCGCCACCCCCAGCGAGGACCACTCCGCGAAGTCGGCCGGCCGGGGCCGCACCGCCAGCGAGGTGTTGATGGCCGAGCTCCCCCCGACGACCTTGCCGCGGGCCAGCGGGATCTCGCGCCCCGGCACAGCCTCGGCGCGGAACCCCCAGTCATGGTCGACGAACGACGGGTAGAGGCCGTTGCGCAGGTCCTCCGGCATGGTCTCGACGTCCGGGTAGTCGGGGCCGGCCTCCAGCAGCAGGACCCGGCGGCGGGGGTCCTCGGAGAGCCGGGCGGCGACGACCGCCCCGGCCGACCCGGCCCCGATGATGATGTCCGTGTACATGAGGGCAACTCCTGAGTCAGGTCGCGGTCACCCGGCCCGCACCCGCCCGGTCCACCACCGGTCCGGTACGGTCACGACGGCGGCCAGCGCCGCGAGCGCGATGAGGTAGACGAGCGCGGCCGCGAACGCCCGGCCGTAGTCGCCCGGGGCGGTCGAGCCGTGGAGCATGCCGAAGAAGATGATCCCGATGACCGCGACGCCGAGCGCGCCGGCCATCTGCTGGGTCGTGGACAGCACGCCCGACGCCGACCCCGCGTGCTCGGACTCGACGCCGAGCAGCACCTGGGACAGCAGCGGGGCGCCGACCATGCCGATGCCGGCACCGGCCACGGCCATGAGGATCTCGTACAACGGCAGGTTCACCCGGGCGCCGGCGTCGCGGGTGATCAGCGCGAGGCAGACCTCCCCGGCGACGATCAGGATCGCCCCGATCGTGAGCGTGCGGCGGCCGAGCCTGCGGATGAACTTCGCCGCGTTCATGGACGTGAGGAAGAACGTCACGCCCATCGGCAGGAAGACCAGGCCCGCCCGCAGCGGGGAGTAGCGCAGGCCGTCCTGCACGTACAGGGCGATGACCAGCATGAACGAGGCCATGCCGCCGTAGACGGCGAGGACGGTGGTCAGGCCGGTGACGAACGACCGCGCCCGGAACAGCGACGGCTCGACCAGCGGCGTGCCGCCCGACCGGGACAGCCGCACCTGCTGCCGCGCGAACAGCGCGAACACCACGGCGCTCGCGGCCAGCGAGACGAACGTCCAGGCGGGCCACCCCTCCTGCCGGCCCTCGACGAGCGGCACGAGCAGGAGGAGGACGGCGGGGACGACGATGGCCACCCCGGCCAGGTCGAGCCGCCGGGCCGTCTCGGAGCGGGACTCCGGGACCAGGCGGGGCAGCACGAGCAGCGTGACCAGGCCGATGGGCAGGTTCACCAGGAAACAGGCGCGCCAGCCGAGCCCGAACACGTCCGCGGCGATCAGCAGGCCGCCGATGACCTGGCCGCCGACGGTGGCCAGGCCGAGGGCGGCGCCGTACCCCGCGAACGCCCTCGGCCGGTCGTCCCCGGTGTAGGTGACGTTGATGATGGACAGGACCTGGGGGAACATGAGCGCGGCCGCGACGCCCTGCAGAACGCGGGAGGCGACGAGCATCTCCGCGTTCACCGCCAGCCCGCAGAGCACGGACGCGACGGTGAACCCGGTGAGGCCGGCGGCGAAGACCTTGCGCCTGCCGTACAGGTCGCCGAGGCGGCCGCCGGTGATCAGGCCAGAGGCGTAGGCCACGCCGTACCCCGCGACCACGAACTGGATCTGGGCGTCGCTGGCGTGCAGCTCGGCCTGGGCCGAGGGGATGGCGACGTTCACGATGAAGAAATCCAGAATCGTCATGAACGTGCCGACGAGAATCACGGGAAGCGCCAGCCATCGGGTTCGCTCCTGCGATTCCCCGACACCGATGGCGGGGGAGCCGGTGACGCTGCTCACGACGTCACCTCCCCTGCCGTCTCGTCGTGCGACCGTGCGGAAGGCGCGTTGTGCGGCGCCTCGGGAAACGCACGGCGACTGTCGTTTCGCTCGCTCATCGTGGTCTCCTGGCTTTTTCGGGCGGAGGGATTCCGGTAAAGCCTTTCCGGCGGCGGCCGCGGCCGCCAGAATCGGCCTGTGCTGGTATCGCGAGTACCACCGTCAGTCGCGGTCCCGGTATCCCTCGCTCACCTCGACGACGACGCCGTCCGGGTCGCGCAGCCACACGCTGCGCCAGCCGTGGATGTGGGCGGAGAAGTCGAGCGGGCCGAGCGTGATGTCGGCCCGCCCCTCGACGGCGCGCAGGAACGCGTCGAGGTCGTCGGTCTGGAAGGCGATGTGCCGGACCGTGCCGGTGACCTGGTGGCCGTCCCCGCCGGCGGGCTCGCCCGCCGCCGGGGACGCGGCCCCGAAGAGCTCCAGATAGGCGTCCCCGACGCGCAGGAACACGATCCGCAGGTCCCCGAGGTCGAACTCGTTGGCCCGGCGGGCGCCGAACCAGGTCGTGTAGAACTTCTCGGTGGTGTCGAGGTCGCCGCAGTTCAGGGCGGCGTGTGACCAGCGCACTCAGATCACTGTGCGGGTGCCGTCGGGGTTCAGCGGCGACCACCACTGGTTGAAGGCGGTCATGCCGTCGCCGAAGATCGCGCCCCGCCCCTCGACCACGCGGCCGTTCTCCCACTTGAGCAGGTGGAGGCCCTCGATCTCGAGGCGGTCGAACGGCGAGACGCTGCCGGGCGCGGCGTGCGCGCGGGTGGCGTAGGTGCGGTTGACGTCCACGGAGTAGCCGTCGGCGGCGTTGACCAGGACGGTGACGGGCTCCATGGTGAAGGTCCCGCCGGAGGCCTCGTTCACCTTGTTGATGAACGCCACGAAGGCCTCCAGGCCCTCGTGCCAGCCGGCGTACGGGTGGTGGCCGGGGGTGAGGAACCGCACCGCGGGGTCCCAGTACTCCGCGGCCTTGGCCCGGTCGCCGGACATCAGGGCGTCGTACGCCTCGTAGACGCGGGCGGCGGTCAGGTCGCTCATGATTGCGCTCCTTCGCTGGGGGTTCTGCTACAGGGAGGCCGAGCCGGGCATGGGGTCGAGGGCGTCGACCACGTACGAGCGGATGCGCACGGCGCCGTCCTCGGACACGACCGACCAGGTCTGCGTGGCGTCGAACCCGAGCCAGGCGCTGCGGGGGGCGGGCCTGTCCCAGATCCGGGCCTGCCAGTTGACGACGACCCGCACGTCCGCCTGGCCGGGGCCGGCCGGCGTCACGTCCACGGCCTTGAGCTCGTGGACCTCGTCGAAGAACCGGTTGATCACGGTGTCGTACCAGCCGCGAAAGTCGTCCAGGCCGTGCAGGGTCCCCTCGGGGAATTTCATGACCAGGCCCTCATTGGCGAGGAAAACGGCGACCTTCTCCACCGGGTCGTGCCGGTCGAGCGCCTCGTACCATTCCCGTACGAGCCGCCGCACTTCTGCTTCGGTCACAGAGCACTCCTTTCCGGGATTCCGTTTCTCCGAGCGATTCCGAGTTAACGGAGGCGGCCCGGCGGGGGGCAAGGAAAGCGACGCGAATTCGGCTCACTGCGGTAAGTGCACGAAATACGCCCCGGGCGCGGCGCGCCCCGCGGGACGGCGGCCGGGAAGTCTCCCGCGCCGCGCGGAGATGATGCCTCTTCAGCATCAAAGGTTGACAAAGTGGATTACTAGCCTCAATCATTCGCATGTCAGAACGCGTCCCGATCACGAGAGGCCGTCGTGCGCCTGCCGCGAGTGAAAGCCGAACACCTCCCGCACCGGTACGGACACGACAGGATCCGCATCGGCGGGTCCATCTACGGGGTGGCGGGGGAGATCACCGATCCCGACGGCTACGCCTGGGCGGCGCTCGGCGCGATGGACGGCACCCGCACCCCCGGCGAGATCGCCGGGCGGCTGCGCCGGCTGTTCCCCCGGCTGACCGACGAGGACGCCCAGGGGGTCGTCGACCTGCTGCTGACCTCCGGCTACATCGAGGACGCCGGCGTCCGGGAGCCCGAGGAGCTGAGCCCGGACGAGCAGGACCGGTACTCCAGGAACGCCGCGTTCTTCCGCCGTACGGACCTCACGCCCCGGCCGAGCAGCTGGGAGGCGCAGATCCGGCTCAAGCGCTCCCGGGTGGTCGTCCTCGGGCTCGGCGGCACCGGCAGCCACACGGCGTGGGCCCTGGCCGCCTGCGGGGTCGGGGAGATCCACTGCGTGGACCGCGACGTCGTCGAGCTGTCGAACCTGACGCGGCAGGCCCTGTACCGCGAGGCCGACATCGGGCGGCCCAAGGTGGAGGTGGCCGTGGCCCGGCTGGCCGAGGTCAACTCCTCGGTGCGGATCACGGGTGAGAGCCGGGCGGTCGAGTCCGAGGGTGACATGGCCGACCTCGTGAGCGGCTTCGACGCGTTCGCGATGTGCGCCGACGAGCCGGGCGGCACAGGCGGCATCCGCGTGTGGGCCAACCGGGCGTGCCTGGCGGCGAAGGTGCCGTGGGCGCTCGGCGGGTACAGCGGCCCGCTCGTCAGCGTCGCCGCCTTCGACCCCGACGGGCCCTGCTACGAGTGCCTCACCGCCAACGTCGACGCCTCGCTCGCGCCGGGCATCCCGGTCGACCTCGGCGGTCCCGGCGTCATCGCGCCATCCGCCGGCGTGTCGGGCCACCTCACGGCCCAGGCCGTCATCTCGTTCCTGACCGGCATCCCCGAGCGCCCCGGGTCGTACGTGACCGGGGTCAACCTGATCGCCCCCGACCAGCACGTCTACACCCGCCACCCGGCCGTGCCCGGTTGCCCGGCCTGCGGCGCCCTCTCCTCCGAACCCGCCGCCGGGCCGTCCCCGGCCGAGTCCACCGCCGCCGCCCCAGCGACGACCTGACGAGGAGCATCACCTCCGAGAGAAGGGAAAGCGATGGAACACGTCGAGCCCGCGATCCAGGACGAGCCGGCCGCCACCGAGGAGCCGGCCCCCACGAGGATCTCGATCCGGCTCCTGGACAAGATCGAGACGACCAACACCTACAGCGGAAACTCCAACAGTTAGGATCCCGGCCCGGGCGGCGGCCCGCCGCCCGGGCCGGTCCGCCGTCCCCGTGCAGGCGACTCAGGGAACCGCGATGAACGCACGCCCACCGCGCATCGACTCCGCCGACGGCCGGGTGCTTCCCCTGCGGGAGTACGCGGCCGACTTCCTGGTCCTGTTCCACGAGATCGACGGCGTCATCTGGAAGCTCGAACGGGCCCAGGACTTCGACGAGGGCGACAACCCCAGTTGGAACGCCATGCGCGCCGGGGATTGGGAACGTTCCCTCGCCCTCCTGGAGGAGGCGCGGGAGGCGATCGCCGCCGACCTGCCGGCCCGGGCCACGATGCGCCGGGTGCGGGTCGTGGAGTGGCCGCTCACGCCGTACATGCAGTGGGAGCTTCACCTGCTCGCGCTGCGGGAGCGGCTGGGCGAGGGCTGCCGGGTGGTCGCCGCGGAGGACGTGGCCGGGCTCGAGGCCGACGGACCCCTGCCCGAGCTGGTGATCTTCCCCGGCCACCACGCGTACCGGGTCAGGTACGACGAGCGCGGCGCCTGCGTGGGGGCGCGCAAGGTCGCCGACCCCGCGGTCGTCGAGCCGTGGACCGAACTCGTCGCCTCCCTCTACGACCGGGCCGAGGACCTGGGGGACTACGTCCGGCGGCGGGTCGAGCCCCTGCCCCCGCCCGCGCCGTGACCACCGTCCGCTTCCACGGCCTCGCGGTCCGCCGGGACCGGGAGGAGTGGATCGTGGGCCGGGCCGAGACCGGGGTGTGCGTCGCCCTGCCGTACGAGGGCGTGCGGGCCATCGAGATCCTGGAGACGGGCGCGACCGTCGAGGAGACGAGCGACCTGCTGCGGCGGGAGACGGGCGTCACCCTCGACGTGGCCGGCTTCGTCGGCGAGATGGCCGGGGCCGGGCTGGTGGCCGCGGTCGACGGCCGGCCGGTCGGCCGGGACGAGGTCCCCCGGCCGTCCCTGCCCTGGCTGACGCCGCGGCTGGTCCGGTGGACGCTGAGCCCGGTCCTCCCCTGGGTCGCGGGCGCGCTCGTCCTCGCCGGAGCCGTCGCCGCAGCCGTCCGCCCCGGCGTGGTCCCCGGCTGGCACGCGCTCATGTGGAGCCCCCACGGCACGCCGGTGCTGGCGGCCGAGGTCGTCCTGGTCGCCGCGCTGGTCGCCCTCCACGAGCTGGCCCACCTGTGCACGGCCCGGGCCTCGGGCGTGCCCGGCCGGATCCGCCTCGGCACCCGGCTGCAGTTCCTGGCCGCGCAGACCGACGTCTCCGGCATCTGGCTGGCGGGCCGGCGGGCCCGGCTGACCGTCTACCTGGCGGGGATCGCCGTGGACGCCGCCGTCCTGGCGCTGTGCCTCGTCGCCATGGCCGTGCTCGGGCCGGACGTGCCGCTGTCGATCGTGGCGCTGACCGAGATGACCGGGCTCGCCCTGCAGTTCCTCGTGTTCATGCGGACGGACCTCTACTTCGTGCTGCAGGACCTGTCCGGCTGCCGCGACCTCTACGCCGACGCGGGGGCGCACCTGCGGCACCTGGCCCGGCGCCTCGCCGGGCGGCCGTCCGAGGACCCGCTCCGCCTGCTGCGCCCCCTCGAGCGACGGTTCGTCCGGATCTACAGCGGGGTCGTGCTGACCGGCACGGCCGCCTGCCTCGCGGTCTTCCTGCTGGTGTCGCTGCCGTTCACCCTCACGATGGTGTGCCGGGCGTTCGGCGCGCTCACCCGGCACGCCACCCCGGTGGACACAGCGGACGCGGTCGCCACCCTGGCGGTCCTCCTGGGATACCAGGGCGCCTGGGCGTACGCGTGGGCCCGCAGGCACGGCCCGCGCCTGCGGGGCCTCACCGCCCGTGCCGGCGCCCGGCTCACCGCCCGTCCGCCGGGCCGACCGGCTGGCCGGGGACGCACGGGACGCACGGCAGCCTGAGCACGAACCGGGCACCCTTGGGCGAGTCCTCGACCCGGAGCGAGCCGCCGTGGGTCTGCGCGATCTCCCGGGAGATGGCGAGGCCGAGCCCGCTGCCGCCCGGTTCGCGGCGGCGCGCGTCGTCCAGCCGGACGAACCGGGTGAAGATGCGCTCCCGGTCCTCCGGCGCCACCCCGGGCCCGTCGTCCGCCACGGCGGCCATCGCCTGCCCGCCCTCCGCCCGCACCTGGATCCGGACGCCGGTCGCGGCATGCCGCTGGGCGTTGGCCAGCAGGTTCTCCAGCAGGCGGATGAGCTGGATGCGGTACCCCCGGACGAGCACACCGGGCGCGGCGACCACGAAGACCGGCGGGCGCACCGGCCGGGAGGCCGCCACCTCCGCCGCCAGGGCGCCGAGGTCGAGCTGCTCCGGGGGCTCCGGATCGGCGGCCCGCAGGCGTGCCAGCACGAGCAGGTCGTCGACGATCGCCTCCAGGCGGTCGGTCGTCGCCAGCGCCTCCCGGATCGCCTGCCGGGGCTCCACGTCGTCCGGGTAGAGCAGGGCCTCCTCCAGGCCCGTGCGGAGCCCGCTGATCGGCCTGCGCAGCTCGTGCGAGGCGTCGGAGGCGAACCTCCGCTGCTGCTTGACGGCGGCCTCCAGCCGGGCGAGGGTCTGGTTGGCCGTACGGGCGAGCATCGTGATCTCGTCCCGGCCCGGGGGCAGCGGCACCCGGAGGCTCAGGTCGGTGCCGCTGATCTCGGACATCCGGGCCCGGATGATCTCGACCGGCCGCAGGGTCCGGCCGACCAGGCTCCAGGTCATCAGCGTCACGAGGATGAGGACGGGGAGAGCGCAGGCCGTGATGGCGGCTTCCAGCCAGTGGTCTGTGAGGAGGGGAGGCACGCGGAGCCCGGCGTACACGAACGGGGAGTCCTTGGCCGGGGTGTCACGGATCGCCATCAGCATGACGCACTTGCCGTCGGGGCTGCACTCCTCCAGGCTCTTGAACCGGTCGTCCGGCGGGGGCCGGACGTGGGTCAGCGGGGGCAGCCGGCTCGCCGCACGGCTCGCCCCCAGGATGTGCCCGTCGGCGTCGATGATCTGGATCAGGTCGACGCGGGAGGAGGTCGGGATCACCCGCGGCACGCTCCCGTCCCGGACGGCGGCGCTCCACTGCGTGGCCACCCGCTCGGTCTCGACGTACGCCTCGCTCTCGGCCTTGTACCGGGTGACCACGTCGAGGTAGGCCCCGACCACGGTCAGGAAGACGAACGACAGGGCCGCGGCGACCAGCGTGTAACGAGCCCGAATGGACCGTACGCGGGGTAGTGGCAAACTCATCGTTCCCGCCTCGGGGAGCCGGCCATCCGCGACCAGGCTCGCCATCAAATCTGGCGGTGCACGCGGGGCGCGGCACCGACCTGGGGGACGAGGACGGGCTCCTGGGGCGGCGGGACCAGGGACGACAGCATGGCGAGGCCTCGTTCCGAGGGGCTTCCGGGGTCGGCCTGGAAGATGACGAGCTGCTGACCGGGGGCGCTGTTGATCGTGAAGACCTCGTAGGAGAGCATCAGCTCGCCCACGATCGGGTGCCGGAAGCGCTTGCGCTCGGTATGCCGGGGCAGCACGTCGTGACGGGCCCAGATGCGGACGAACTCGGCGCTCTGGTCGGACAGCTCGTCGACGAGCTGCGGGAGGAAGGGGTCGTCGGGATCGGTGCCCGCGCCGGTCCGCAACTGCGCCGCCTTCAGTGCCGCCGACTGCTCCCAATCCGGGTAGAAGGCGCGCGCCTCGGGGTTGAGGAAGCAGAGCCGCAGCAAGTTGTCGTTGTGGTCGAGCCCGCCGTAGAGGGCGTCGGCCATGCCGTTGGTCGCGAGCAGGTCCATCCACCGGCCCCGGATGAACGCCGGGGTGTGGTCCCACAGCCGGAGCAGGCGGAGCAGCCCAGGGGCCACCTCCTCCTCCCGCCGTACCGGCCGCTGCCGGGGGCGCGGGTGGGCGAGCTCGTAAAGGTGCTCGGTGGCCGCGGGGTCGAGTTCCAGCACCCGGGCCAGCGCGTCCAGGACCTGCTCGGACGGACGGCGTTCCCTGCCCTGCTCCAGCCGCACGTAGTAGTCGGTGCTGACGCCGGCGAGCATGGCCACCTCTTCCCTGCGCAGTCCGGGGGTACGGCGGCGTCCCACCCTCGTCAGCCCGACGTCCTCGAGGCGCGTCGACTCGCGACGTGCGCGGAGAAAGTCTCCAAGGAGTCGTTGACGGTCCATTCCGTCACCATATGCCCGTTATCTGTCTACTTGGGTGGTTGTACTACACCTAGGGTCCGGCGTCCCAGGAGACCGGCGGCCTTACCCATCCCGTCCTGATGGCTGACGATTGTGGCGTAGTCGTTGGATGTCGTCCCGCTTCCTCCCTGGTGTGGGGCGGCCTCCCCGGAGAGAGAAGAGCAGCCATGGTGCACTACGGCGCGGCGATAGGCGCAGGCACGATATTGGTCCCCGCCCTGGGTGGCGTCCTCCTCTGGGTGGCGATCCTCGGCTGCGCCCTGCTGCGCCCGTGGGGGGGCGACTGGCATGCCGCGGGTGCCCACGAGCCGGAACCGGTCCCCGGCGACGACGGGGAGATGCCCTTCATGGACGACGAGCCCCGTGTGTTCTGGGCCGACGAGGCGACCGGCGTGTTTCCGTTCGAGGAGCAGGGCACCGGCGAGCAGTGGGCCGCCGAGCCTCGGGGTGAGGGGTCGCTGAGCGAGGGCGCCGCGTCCGGCGATCTCCGGGACGACCCCACGCCGCTGCGGCGCCGCGCCCCCGAAGGCCCGCCCGCCGCGCACGCCCACCCCATGCCGGCCGCCGCGCACGCCCTCCCCACTCCAGGACCCGCCCGGCCCGCCGCGCACGCCCACCCCATGCCGGCCGCCGGGCCCGCCCGGCCCCCGCACGTCCTGCCCGCCGCTCATGCCCTCCCCACCCCACGGCCCGCCGCGCACGTCCTGCCCGCCGCTCACGCCCTCCCCACCACCCCAGGACCCGCCCGGTCCGCCGCGCAGGCCCGGCCCGCCGCGCACGGCCACCCCATGCCGGCGGCGGGGCCCGCCCGGCCCGCCATGCATGCCCTCCCCACCCCCGGGCCCGCCCGGCCCGCCGCGAGGGCCATGCTCGTCACGAAGGCCGGGCTCGTCACGAAGGCCGGGCTCGTCACGAAGGCCGGGCTCGTCACGAAGGCCGGGCTCGTCGCGAAGGCCACGCTCGTCGCGGACGGGCTCCTACGCGCGCACATCGCAGCCGTCGCGGACGGGCTCCTCACCGGGGGGCTTCCTCCCGCGAACGGCCTGCCCTCCGCGGCCGGGCGTCGCGTCGTACGAGGCCGCGCGACCGAGAACGCGCCTGTGGTGAACGTCGTCCTCCCCCGGTGCGCCCGCCTCCACGTCTCCGCCTGCCGCCCCCCCACCGATCACGGTTAGCGGTCGCACCCCATGCCCGCCGTGCCCCGCCTCGCCCACCTCCGGATCGGCTCCCTGTCGCTCCGGAGCCGGATCACCCTCCTGGTGACCATGCTCGCGGTGGTCCTCCTGGCGCCCACGGGACTGGGTGCGGCGACCATCGCGCGGCAGCGCCTGTCCGACATGGAGTGGCGGCAGGCCCGGGCACAGGCCGCGATCACGGCGCAGGACGTGCTCCGGGGACGGCTGACCCACCCCGTCGTCCCGCGCGTCGCCGGCATCGACCTGGTCCAGGTCGTGACCTCCGATCACCACGTTCTCGACTCCTCGGCCGCCGCCCGGACGCTTCCGCCGCTGACCGCCGTCCTGCCGTCCCCGCAACGGCCCCGGCTGGACGTCCAGTCCTGCGGCGACCCCCGCGTCGGCTGCGTACGCCTCTCGGTCGTCCTCGCGGGCACGTCCGGCGCCTCTCCCGTCGTGTACGCCGGGGGACGCGTCCCCGGCCTCGTCTCCACCGGGATCTTCGACACCTTCTTCGCCGTCCAGGTCGCGGGGCTCGTCTCGCTGACCGCCTGGACGACGTGGCGCGTCACCGGCCGCGTGCTGCGCCCGGTCGAGGCCATCCGCGCCGAGCTCGCCTCGATCAACCTCGGCGACCTCGACAGGCGGGTGCCGGTACCGTCCAGCCGGGACGAGATCGCCCAGCTCGCCGACACCGTCAACGGCACCCTGAGCCGGCTCGACCAGGCACGCAGATGCCTGGAGAGGATGGCCGAGCGGCAACGGCAGTTCGCCTCCGACGCCTCCCACGAGCTGCGCACGCCGATCGCCGGCCTCCGCGCCCAACTGGAGGAGGCCCAGCTCCACCCCGAGGACTCCGACCTGCCGGCCCTGCTGGAGCGCGCGCTCGGCGACGTGGACCGCCTGGAGTCCATCGCCGCCGACCTGCTGCTGCTCGCCCGCCTCGGCTCCGAGGGCGCCCACCGGCGAATCCGCCTGGACCTCGCAGAACTCGTACGGGGGGAACTGACCCGGCGGCTGCCCAGGTGCCTCCTCCACGCCCGCCTCGAACCGGGGACAGAGGTCGAGGCCGAGGCCTTCCACCTGCGGCGCGCCTGCGGCAACCTGCTCGACAACGCCCTGCGCCACGCGCGGCGCAACGTGTGGGTCGAGGTCCGCCGCGTCGGGGACGGCGCGCTGCTGACCGTCACCGACGACGGCGACGGCATCCCCGAACCCGACAGGGAGCGGGTCTTCCACCGGTTCACCCGGCTCGACACCGCGCGCAGCCGGAACCACGGGGGCACGGGCCTCGGGCTGGCCATCGCCCTTGAGGTCGCGCACGCCCACGGGGGAACCCTGTCCATCGAGGACTGCGCGGAGGGCGGGGCGCGGTTCGTCCTGCGCCTTCCCCTGGCCCCGCCGGGGACCGGGGCTCCGGAGGAGCCGGCGCCGGGCGACCTCTGAGGGGGCGACCCCCGCGGCACGGCGACAGCGGGGCGGCACAACCCTGTTCATGACTCGGGGAGCGCTCCCGCACGACGAGAGTGCGCTTCTCCCTCAGGTTCTGTCAAGGCCGGGATTAACCTGCCGGAAACCCGCCGTATCCGTTCCCAAGGTGAGTGGGAGCGCTCCCCCATTGCCCGCAGAGCCCAAAAAGACCGCTCTTGACCTGCATGAATGCGGGCGATTTCGAGAAAACGCTCCATTACGGAGGCCGGCCCGGCGTGCCGTTTTGTTACGAAGCTGGCGACCCTCTGCCCGTTGACACCCCGCTCCAGGCGGGCGACTCTTTCCAGAGAGCGCTCCCTCCATGATCAAATATTCGCCCCCCCAGGAGGGTCCATGGGCAGCTTCAGCCCCAGGATCGTGACCCCGTTGCTCGCCGCCGCCGTTCTCGTCGGCGCCACCTCGTGTGGCGGCGGAGGAACGGGCGGTACGAACGCGTCGGGTCAGCCCGCCGGAAAGATCAAACTGACCGTCGCGCTGTTCAGCGACTTCCACTTCGCCCCCTTGTACGAGGAGTTCAAGAAGACGCACCCCAACGTCGACATCGTGGAGCGGCGGGCGCAGTTCAACGACCACCACCGGAACCTGACCACGCAGCTGGCCACGGGGGCGGGCGCGGCCGACGTGGTGGCGGTGGAGGCGGGCTACATCGCCCAGTTCACCCCGATGGCCGACAAGTTCTACGACCTGAACCAGTACGGGCTCGGCAAGCGCCAGGGCGACTACCTGGACTGGAAGTGGAAGCAGGGACTGTCCCCCGACGGCGGCAAATTGCTGGGCCTCGGCACCGACGTCGGCGGCCTGGCCATGTGCTACCGGACCGACCTGTTCAAGAAGGCGGGCCTGCCCACCGACCGCGACGAGGTCGGCAGGCTCTGGCCGACCTGGGAGGACTACATGGCGGCCGGCAAGAAGTTCGTCGCCAACGCCGGCGGCGCCAAGTGGTTCGACGGCCCGGGCGAGAACTTCCGTGCCATGGTCGACCAGGCCCCCGTCGGGTTCTACGACCAGCAGAACAACCTGGTCGCCGGGACCAACCCCGACGTCAAGAAGGCCTTCGACCTGAACGCCGAGATGATCGAGGCGGGGCTGTCCGCCAAGCTGGCGGCCTTCAGCCCGCCGTGGAACACCGGCCTGACCAAGGGCTCGTTCGCCACGGTGATCTGCCCGTCCTGGAAGACCGGCAGCATCAAGGACGCCGCGCCCACGACGTCCGGCAAATGGGACGTCGCCGCGGTGCCCGGCGGTGGCGGCGGCAACCAGGGCGGCACGCACCTGATGGCGCCCAAGCAGGGCAAGCACCCGAAGGAGGCGGCCGAGCTGATCGACCTGCTCACCAGCAAGGACTCCCAGCTGCGGCTGTTCACCGAGGCCGGCGCGCTGCCGTCGATCCCGGCGCTGTACGACGACCCGACGATCACCTCGTTCACGAACCCGTTCTTCAACGACGCGCCCACCGGCAAGATCTTCACAGACGCCGCCAAGGCGCTGAAGCCGCAGTACGTGGGCCCCAAGGCCGGCGACGTGCTGACGACCTTCGGCAACGCCCTCCAGCGCATCGAGCAGGGCAAGCAGAACCCCCAGGACTCCTGGACCCAGGCGCTGGACGACCTGCAGCGCATCAAGTGATCCCGGAGGCGGCCGGCCCGAGCGGGCCGGCCGCCTCCCGTTGGCAGGCGAAGGACGTGAAGGAGTCGTCGTGGCCGCTGATGGCGCCGATCGAGTGGCGGTGATCGGGTCCGGGCCGCCGGCCCACGGCAGGGAGCCGGCCCCGCCGTACGGGGAGGGGCGGTCCGGCCGCATGAGGAGGACGGCCCGCCGGCAGTGGGTGCACCGGGTGGACCGGGCGGTGTCGCCGTACGCCTACGTGACGCCGTTCTTCCTGGTGTTCGCGGCGTTCGGGCTGTTTCCCCTGGTGTACACCGCCTGGGTGAGCCTGCACGACTGGAGTCTGCTGTCGGAGGCCCACAAGTTCGTCGGGCTCGACAACTACCGGACCCTCATGGGCGACTCCTACTTCTGGAACGCGGCGTTCAACACCGTGTCCATCGGGATCCTCTCGACGGTGCCGCAGCTCGCCCTCGCCATCTGGCTGGCCCACCTCCTCAACCGGCCGCTGCGGAGCCAGACGCTGTTCCGGGTCACGCTGCTGCTGCCCAACGTCACGAGCGTGGTGGCGGTCGTGGTCATCTTCAGCCAGCTGTTCGGCCGGGACTACGGCCTGATCAACTGGGTGCTGTCGTGGTTCGGCATCGGCGCGATCGACTGGAACGCGGGCACCGCGACCTCCCACGCGGCCATCTCCACCATGATCATGTGGCGCTGGACCGGCTACAACACGCTGATCTTCCTGGCCGCCATGCAGGCCGTCCCGAGGGACCTGTACGAGGCCGCGACGATCGACGGGGCCTCCTCCTTCACGCAGCTGCGCCGCATCACGATCCCGATGATCCGGCCGACGATCGTGTTCGTCGTGATCACCTCGACGATCGGCGCCGTCCAGATCCTCGCCGAGCCGCTGCTGTTCGGCACCTACAGCGTGACGGGCGGCCCGGATCGCCAGTACCAGACGCTCGCGCTGTACATCTACGAGAACTTCACCAAGCTCGACTTCGGCTACGCCTCGGCCGTCTCGTGGATGATGTTCGTCTTCATCGTCCTCGTCGTGGCCGTCAACTACGCCCTCACCCGCCGCACCAGAGGGAGCCTCACATGACCGCCCAGGTGACGGGCGGCGCGCACGCCCGCCCCTGCCGCCCCTCCGGCGGCGTCGGCCGCACCCTGACCTACCTGACCCTGACGGGGGTGGCGTTCTTCTCCGCCCTGCCGCTCTACTACAGCGTGGTCGTCGCCTCCCGCGACAACTCGGCCCTGGCGTCCGTGCCTCCCCCGCTCGTGCCCGGCGGCAACCTGGTCGCCAACATCTCCCGCGTCTTCGACACCGTCCCCTTCGCACTGGCGCTGCTCAACTCGGTGCTGGTGGCGGGGCTCATCGCCACGTCGGTGATGTTCTTCTCCACGCTGGCCGGGTTCGCGTTCGCCAAGCTGCGCTTCCGCGGCAGCCGGGCCCTGCTGGTGCTGACGATCACCACGATGATGGTCCCCACGCAGCTCGGCATCATCCCGCTCTACCTGATCATGGTGAAGCTGGAGTGGACGGGCACCCTGTACGCCCTGATCGTGCCGGCCCTGACGAACGCGTTCGGCGTGTTCTTCATGACGCAGTACCTGTCGCGCGCCCTGCCGGGCGAGCTGCTGGAGGCCGGCCGCGTCGACGGCTGCACGACGTGGGGGCTGTTCTGGCACGTCGCCCTGCCCGCCGCGCGCCCGGCGGCGGCCGTGCTCGGGATGCTCACGTTCATGTCGGCATGGAACGACTACTTCTGGCCGCTGGTCGTGCTGACCCCCGAGAACCCCACCGTCCAGGTCGCCCTGTCGACGCTCGCCGCGGGCTACGTGAGCGACTACGCCCTCAGCCTCGCCGGGACCACGCTCGGCACGCTGCCGCTGGTCATCGTGTTCGCGCTGCTCGGCAAGCAGGTCATCGGAGGAATCATGCAAGGAGCTGTGAAGGGATGACCATGACCACCACTCGGGGGACCCTGCCTTCCTTGCTGACGGAGGGACGGGCGGTGTTCCCCGACGGCTTCGTGTGGGGCGCGGCGACCGCGTCGTACCAGATCGAGGGGGCCGCGCGCGACGACGGCCGCGGCCCCTCGGTCTGGGACACCTTCTCCCGCACGCCGGGAGCGGTCGCGCAGGGCCACACGGGCGACGTGGCCTGCGACCACTACCACCGGTACGCCGAGGACGTCCGGCTCATGTCCGAGCTGGGGCTGGCGGCGTACCGGTTCTCCGTCGCCTGGCCCCGGATCCGGCCGGACGGGAGCGGGCCGGTCAACCCCCGGGGCATGGACTTCTACGACCGGCTGGTCGACGAGCTCGCGGCCGCCGGCATCACGCCGTACGTGACCCTGTACCACTGGGACCTCCCGCAGGCGCTCGAGGACCGGGGCGGCTGGACGGCGAGGGACACCGCCTACCGGTTCGCCGACTACGCGGCCGCCGTCCACGCCCGCCTCGGGGACCGGGTGCGGCACTGGACGACGCTCAACGAGCCGTGGGTGCAGGCCTTCCTGGGCTACGGCTCGGGCGTCCACGCGCCGGGGCGGCGCGACGCCGCCGCCTCCCTCGTCGCCGCGCACCACTTCCTGCTCGCGCACGGGCTGGCCGCGCAGGCGCTGCGGGAGGCGGGGGCGCCGGAGATCATGCTGGTCGTCAACACCGCGCCGGTGCTGACGCCCGCCCAGATCGCCGACCCGGCCGCCGAACCCGACGAGGCGGACGCGGAGGCGGCCGACCGCGTCGACTGCCTGCTCACCCGGCAGATCCTCGACCCCGTGCTGCTCGGGACCTATCCCGCCACCGTGCTGGAGATCGTCGAACGGCACGCCGGGCTGAGCCACGTCCACGACGACGACCTGCGGACCATCCACCAGCCCATCGAGCTGGTCGGGGTGAACTACTACAGCCCATGCGTCGTACGGTCGAGCCCCGGCGAGCCGGCCAACCCGGCCTACCCCGGCAGCGAGGGCATCGCGTTCCCGGCCGTCGAGGTCCCGGTGACGGCGATGGACTGGCCGGTCGTGCCCGAGGCGCTCTCGCGTCACCTGCTGCGCCTGTCGCACGACTACCCGGGCGCCGGGCTGATGGTCACGGAGAACGGCGCGGCGTTCGACGACGTGGTGACCGCGGGCGAGGGCGCCGAGCACGTCCACGACGACGACCGCACCGCCTACCTGGACTCGCACCTGCGGGCCGTGCACGCGGCGCTCGAGGGCGGCGCGGACGTGCGCGGATATCTCGTGTGGTCGCTGCTCGACAACTTCGAGTGGGCCGAGGGGTACGCCCGCAGGTTCGGCATCGTCCACGTGGACTTCGCCACGCAACGGCGGCTGCCCAAGGACAGCGCGCTGTGGTTCCGGGAGGTCGCCGGCCGCAACGGGCTCGCGTGAGCCGTCCGGGAGCCGGCGTGAGCTCCAGGAGCGGGGCGCCACCACCGCCCTGACGGGCGTATCCGATCGTGACGCGGCCATACGTAACGAACGTCTCGAGGGCCGACGCCGCACCCGTCCAGCTCTGGGCGTACGGCGGCGGCGACAACCAGCAGTGGCAGCCCGTGGAGGAGGCGGGCGGCGCCTGATGTTCAAGCCCGGCGCGTACGACGTCGACGTCAACGTCGGCTTCTACACACAGGTGCTGGGGCTCGGCGCGTCCCCGGACGACGTCACGATCAACGGCCGGGTGCACGCCGAGGCCGACTGGTTCCAAGGCAACGCGACCCAGAACTTCTGGCGCGGCGCGGAGAACCTGTCGGTCACCCCGACGGGCGGCCAGGACCGGTGGGCGGTCTCCCAGGCCGCGCCGTACCGGCGCATGCACGTGCGGGGCGGCCTCACGCTCGTCGACGGCGGCTGGGCGAGCGGCGGCTGGATCTCCGACTCCACTATCGACGGCACGGTCGACTCGGGCGGGCAGCAGCAGTGGCTGACCCGCAACTCCCAGATCGGCGGCTGGACGGGGGAGAACTGGAACCTCGTCTTCGCCGGAGTGGCCGGCGCTCCCCCCACCGGCTTCCCGAACCCGTCGTACACGACGCTGCCGGCCACACCGGTGACGCGGGAGAAGCCGTTCCTGTACGTCGACCAGGCGGGCGCCTACCAGATGTTCGTGCCCGCGCTGCGGACCGGCGCCCAGGGCGCGAGCTGGACCGGCGGCTCGACGGCCGGCACGTCGACCCCCATCGACCAGTTCTCCATCGCCAAGCCGGGCGCCACCGCGGCCGACGTCAACGCGGCGCTCGCCGCCGGGAAGAACCTGCTGTTCACCCCCGGCGTCTACCACCTGACCGACACGATCAGGGTGACCCGCCCCGGCACCGTGGTGCTCGGCCTCGGCCTGGCCACGCTGCAGGCGGACAACGGCGTCATGGCCCTGTCGGTCGCCGACGTCGACGGCGTGAAGATCGCCGGCCTGCTGATCGAGGCCGGGACCACCACCTCACCCGTCCTCATGCAGGTGGGACCGTCCGGGTCGGGCCAGAGCCACGCGGCCGACCCGACGTCGCTGCACGACGTGTTCATCCGCATCGGCGACCCGATCGCGGGGCGCCACCCAGAGCCTGGTGATCAACAGCTCCGACGTGATCGGGGACCACCTCTGGCTGTGGCGGGCCGACCACTCCGACGACTCCCACCCCGGCACGGTCGGCTGGACGACCAACCCGGCGGACACCGGACTGATCGTCAACGGCGCCCGCGTCACGATGTACGGCCTGTTCGTCGAGCACTACCAGAAGTACCAGGTCGTCTGGAACGGCGAGGACGGGCGGACCTACATGTTCCGGAACGAGATGCCGTACGACCCGCCGAACCAGTCCGCCTGGATGAACGGCTCCACCCAGGGCTACGCGGCCTACAAGGTGGCGGCGTCGGTCACCCGGCACGAGGCCTGGGGCATGGGCAGCTACTGCTACTTCAACGTCAACCCAGGCGTGGTCGCGGCCCGCTCCTTCGAGGTGCCGGACACCCCGAACGTACGGTTCCACAGCCTGATCTCGGTCTCGCTCGGCGGCACCGGCACGATCAGCCACGTCGTCAACACCACGGGCGGCGCGGCGCGGTCCGGGCACACCGAGTCAACCCTCGTCTCCTACCCCTAGCGAAAGGGGACGGAACACCGGTCTGTCACCGGGCGGCCGGTGTTCCGTCATCCCCGGCCCGTGCGGTCGTGGCAGGCGCGGCGGCTTGTGGGTGCGGCCGGCCTACCTGAGCGGGATGCCCGCGTCCCTCTCGGACTCCGGGCGGGGGCCGAAGATGCGCCGCTCGCCCTCGTCGATCGGCACGTCGTTGATGCTCGCCTCCCGCCTGCTCATCAGGCCCTCGGGGGTGAACTCCCACAGCTCGTTGCCGTAGCTGCGCCACCACTGGCCGTCCGCGTCCCGGCTCTCGTACTGGAACCGCACCGCGATCCGGTTGCCGCTGAACGACCACAGGTCCTTGCGCAGGGCGTAGTCGAGCTCGCGCTCCCACTTGCCCGTCAGGAACTCCACGATCTCCCGGCGCCCCGTCACGAACCGGTCCCGGTTCCGCCACTCGGAGTCCTCCGTGTAGGCCAGGGCGACGCGTTCGGGGTCGCGGGTGTTCCAGGCGTCCTCGGCCGCCTGCACCTTCTGCCGGGCGGTCTCCTCGGTGAACGGCGGAACCGGTGGTCGTGCGCTCATGGCGACCTCACAAATTGCCGCGATCTAGTAAGAAACGGTCGTTTTCTCCTAGGGTTTCCCGGTATCGAGCGCTGAACCGAACCCGGCCGGGGCGGCCCTGTCGACGGGCGCCGCTCAGCCGAGCGCCGACATGAACGACGCGACCAGGCGGGACCGGTCGCCGGGGAGCGCCCGCCCGCCATGAACCATGAACGCCGTCGTGGACGACTGCGGCACGCCGTGTCCCGAGATCCATGAGATCAGCTCGGTACGGCGGTCACCGAGGTCGATCCTGATCCGGACGTCTGTGTCCCGGGCCAGGTCGGTGACGAGGGCGCGGGCCGTCTCGTCGTCCTCCGCGACGACGGGGCCGACGAACACCCTGTCGCCGCTCCGCCAGGACGCCCCGTACCCGGTGATCTCCCCGTCCCGCCCGGCGACCCGGACCTGCTCGGCGAAGTCGAACAGGCGGGCCAGCAGGCCGGACCGGTCGGCCCCGAAGACCTCGGCGTCGAGGGCGCACAGCGCGGCCAGGTCGCGCCCGGGCTCGGCGAGCCGCGTGGCGTTCCGCTCGCGGCCGGACCCGCCGTGCGCGCCGTCGCCCGCGTCGAAGCGGCCGACGCAGGCATGGATCATGTCGACCGTCTCGAAGCCCAGCTTCTCGTAGAGGGGCCGGCCGTACTCCGTCGCGCACAGGAACACGGTCGCGTCGCCGGCCTCGGCCAGCGCGTGGTTCAGGAGACGGCGTCCCAGCCCTCGCCCGCTGTACCGGGAGGCCACCAGCATCATGCCGACCGCGGCCGCCGTACCGCCGTACCGGGTGAGGATGGTCGTGCCCGCCAGGCCGTCGCCGTCCGGGGCGTCGATGCCGAAGCCCTCGCCGTACTCCAGCAGGAGCCGCCACTTGCGCTCCTCCCTGGGCCAGGAGCGGTCCTGCGCCAGGTCGAGGCAGCGGGGCACGTCGTCGAGGCCGAGGCGGCGGACGGGCAGGGAGGACGGGTCTGCGGGCTTCATGGGCACCTTTCTCTCGACGGCCATCCGGCGGTAGCGCCCCCGGGCACCGCGGCCCGAGGCGAGGTCCGGCCGGCCCGATACCCTGGCTTGGAACGCCCCTCACCGGCTTCCGATCGCGAGAGGGGGACTCGCGCATGCCGGACCTGCCCGAGGTGACGGACGCCATGATCGGCGCGTTCAACGCGCACGACCTGAAGGCGGCACTCCTGTGCTACACGCCGGGAGCAGTGTACGTGTCGCCGAGCGGCATGGGCGAGGGCCGCGACGAGATCGCCTCGTTCCTGGGGGCGTTCCTCACCGGCTTCCCCGATGTGCGCGTTACGCCGTGGAGCACGCTCGTCCTCGACGACCTCGTGGTCATCGAGTGGACCCTTACCGGCACACACGAGGGGCCGTTCCTCATGCCGGGCGGCGAGGTCCTGCCGGCCACCGGGCGGTGTGTGGGCATCCGCGGATGCGGCGCCCGGACCATGGACCGCCACCTGATCGCCGCCCACCGCGTGTTCTACGACCAGCTTGAGCTGTACGCCCAGCTCGGCGCCGAGCTCGCCCCCGAGACCCCCTGACCGTCACCCCCGCGCCGGCGCGCGGAACACCTGCCGGCCGTGCCACTCGATGTGCCGGGGGTGCACCCCGTCGAGCCCGCGCTGCGGCTCCCGCACGTCTCTCCCGTTGAGGGCCAGCACCATGTCTCGGGCAGCCGCCGCCCTGCCCACGAACCTCGCGGAGACCGTGATCGTCCGGTCCTGCGTCAGTCCCAGCACGCCCTTGTCGAAGAGCTTGTGGTGCAGGGAGCACAGGCACAGGCCGTTGCCGGGGTCGTCCGGACCGTCGAAGGCCCACCACCGCACGTGCGCCGCGTCGAGCCCGACCGCCGTCCCGTCGAGCCAGCCGTCGTACGCGCAGAACGCGCAGCAGTACTCGTACGCCATGAGGACCTCCTCATGGAACCCCGGACGGCGCGGCCGGCCGCGCAGCAGGCGGCCTCCGGCCTCGGCGCCGTCGACGTCCAGCCCGGCGAGCAGGCAGATGTCCGCGTGCAGCGAGGGCTCGAAGTTCGCGTCGAGGAGAACCCGGGCCAGTCTCGCGACCAGCCGCGAGTCCGCCGCCAGCGCCGCGGCCAGGTCCGGATGCAGGCGGCCGCGCGCCCCGCTCTCCCGTAAGCGGCCCACCTCCGGTCCCGGGCTGCCCCGGCCGTCGGCCGTGTCGACGAGCCAGAGGCCGTCGTCGTTCGCCAGGTGATGGAAGGGATAGCCGGGGCTCGTGTCCCGCGGCGGGCCGAACTCCTTCAGCAGCCGCCGCAGATCCCCCTCCGCGGCGCTGAAGGAGATGGGCTCGGCCCCCTCGCGCTGGTAGCGGCCGAGGGCGTACAGGAGGAGCAGGGGTTTGTGCGGCGCGCGCTCACCGTTCCGCGTCCACCGGCGAACTCCGGCCACGCGCTCCACCCAGTCCACGGCCGACGATTCTAGGCCGATCAGGCCGTGATGGGCGGGGGGCAAGAGGGTAGGGTCAGCGGACGTGGGTGAGCTGGAGCGGCTGGCGGACCGGATGCGGGAGTTCGCCCAGGCCCGGGACTGGGAGCGGTTCCACACGCCGAAGAACCTGGCGATGGCCCTCGCGGGCGAGGTCGGGGAGCTGGTCGCCGAGTTCCAGTGGCTGACGCCGGCGGAGTCGTCCACGCTTGACGAGGAGGCGACGGCCCGGGTCCGCGCGGAGCTCGGCGACGTGACCGCCTACCTCGTACGGCTCGCCGACCTCCTCGGCGTCGACCTGGTCCGGGCCGCGCACGACAAGCTCGACGAGAGCGAGCGGCGCTACGACCCCGGCCTCTACCGCGGCTCCGCCCGCAAGGCCCCACCCCTCTGACGCCCACTGCCCACAACCAGCGGGCCCGGCGCACCCGGCCCGTTACGGATGGAGCGGCAGGCCCTTGAGGGACTTGTCGACGGCGTTCCTGGGGCCGTGGACGGCGAGGCCGACGAGGGACATGTCGTCGGGCGTGACGGCCCGTACGACGGCGCGGTTGTCGTCGTCGTTGCCGGTCGTGAACATCTCCTCGATGTAGACGGCGGTGTCCAGGCCCCGCGCGACGGCGCGGGAGCGCAGGGCGGACAGGCCGCCGGCGTCGGCCACGTAGACGAGGACAGGCTGCCGGAACGTCGGCAGGTACGCGGTGCCGGAGGCGTCCTCGTACGGCGACCCGATCAGGCCGGGGACGCCGCCGGCGACCGCGCCGGCCAGGAACGCGGTGACGTTGAGCCGCTGCCACACGGCCAGGTCGTCGCGGACCACGATACCGATCTTGGTGTCGAAGCGCATGGGGACCAGGGTGACCGGGCCTGCGCGAACGCGTCTTGAACGCTCGTGCGGCCACCAGGATCGCGGGATCGCGGTGCGGGCCACAATGGGGAGGTGGCACAGGACTGGTCCCGTTACTGGCGCTCGGCCGACCAGCCGCTCGAGGCCATGCGCGCCCACTTCACCCGGCACCGCTACCACCGGCACAGCCACGAGACCTACTCATTCGGCGTGACGGAGGAGGGCGCGCAGGCGTTCACCTGCCGGGGCGCCTCGCACACGAGCGCCACGGGCATGGTGCTGGCGTTCAACCCGGACGACCCGCACGACGGTCACGCGGCCGACGAGCTGGGGTTCACCTACCGCATCGTCCACATCGGCCCCGAGCTGGTGACCGGCGTCCTGGCCGACGCGACCGGCGGGCGCGGCGCGCTGCCGCTGTTCCCCCGCCCCGTCGTCGAGGACCGGGTGCTCGCGCGCGACCTGCTCGACCTGCACCGCGCGCTCATCCGGCCCGCGACCGCCCTGCGCCGGGAGGAGGCGCTGGCCGCCGCGGTCGCGTCCATCGTCCGCAGGGCCGCCGTACGGGGGCCGGGGCCGGCGGAGGCGGGCGAGCGCGAGACCCGGCGGGTGGCCGAACGCGCGCGGGCCCGGCTGCGGGAGGCCCCCCTCGCGGACGTGACGGCCGGTGACCTGGCGGCCGCCGCCGGGTGCAGCAGGTTCGCGATCTACCGCG
This sequence comes from Microbispora corallina, assembly GCF_016863035.1. Lineage (GTDB taxonomy): Bacteria > Actinomycetota > Actinomycetes > Streptosporangiales > Streptosporangiaceae > Microbispora > Microbispora corallina. The sequence continues at coordinate 47,468 of NZ_BOOC01000021.1, read as the reverse complement.
CGTTCCGGTCGGTGTACGGGATGGCGCCCAGCGACTACCAGCGGCAGCTGCGGCTGCGGCACGCCCGGACCCTGATCGGCCACGGCACGCCGCTGAGCGAGGCCGCCGTCCGGGCGGGGTTCGCCGACCAGAGCCACCTCACGCGCTGGTTCGTCCGGTCGTACGGGATCACGCCCGGGGAGTACCGGAACGCCGCCGGCTGAGGGATCAGGGTTCCCGAGGGTGGGCGCGGCCCACCTGGACAGCGGCGGCGGCGAGGAGGACGGCCAGCGCGAGATATCCCGTGACAAGGGACCCGGCGGCGGCCAGGGCCCCGACCAGGAGTGGGCCGCCCGCGTCGCCGATCTCCCGGCCGACCTCGGCGGCGCCCATGGTCCGTCCCATCCGGTCGGGCGGCGTGGCCGCGGCGAGCGACGCGAACCCGAGCGGGGTGACCAGACCGACGCCCGCCCCCGCCAGCACGGCGGCGGCGAGCAGCGCCGCGACGCCCGGGACGGCGGCCGCGGCGAAGGCGGCCGCGCACATCAGCAGCCCTGCGGCGAGCCCAAGGCGGACCGTGACCCGTCCGGCGTCGAGGGCCCGCCCGGCGACGGGCTGGGCGACGGCGGCGCAGACGGCAAGCACGGAGACGGCCGCCCCCGTCAGGACGGGCGGGAGCCCGTCGGCCGCTCCGGAGACCGGCAGGAAGCCGACGCCGACGGACAGCGCGGCCGTCCCGGCCGCGAGCGCCGCCGTCGGCCGCAGGAAACCGGGGTGAGTCAGGGCGCGGCCCAGGTCGGCCACCGTGCCGCGGGCCCGCGGAAGCGGGGGGACCGCCGGGACGGCGAGCGCCGCCCAGCAGGCCACCGCGGCCGCGACGACGGCCGTCACGGCGAACAGGGCCCGCGGGCCGCCGAGCCAGACCAGCGCCCCGCCCGCGAGCGGGCCCGTGGTGTAGCCGATGCTCTTGAAGAAGCCGTACGAGCCGAAGACCCGGCCGCGCGCCGGCTCCGGGGTCAGCCGCGCGACGAGGGTGGACGCGGCGGGAGAGAACGCGGAGGCCGCCGCGCCCTGTCCCAGCCGGGCGGCCCACAGCAGCGCCGGGTCGCCGGCCGCCGCGAAGGCCGCCGAGGCGAGGACGAACGCCACCAGGCCGCCGACCAGCACGGGACGGGCCCCGACACGGTCGGCCAGCGACCCGAACACCGGCTTGAGCACCACCTCGGCGCCGTCGTACAGCGCCAGCAGCAGGCCGAGGTAGAGCAGCGAGCCCCCGACGCCTCCGGTGACGGCGCCCAGGTTGGCGGCCACGCCGTGGGCGCCGAACGCCGTGGTGAACCCGGCCGCGTAGAGCGGCCACAGCGGGCGCGTCCCGCCCGCTCGTCCCGGCGATACCACGGGGACGGTCAGGCGAGGCGGGGCGGGAAGCCGCCGGTGGCCACCGGCCCCCAGCGCGTGGGGGTGATCCGCAGCAGCGACTTGCCCTGGCGGACCATCGCCTCGCGGTACTCGTCCCAGTCGGGGTGCTCACCCGAGATCGACCGGTAGTAGTCCACCAGCGGCTCCAGGGCCTCGGGCAGGTCGAGCACCTCGGCCGTGCCGTCGACCTGGACGTAGGGGCCGTCGAAGTCGTCGGACAGGACGACCACGCTGACCCGGGCGTCGCGGCGGGCGTTGCGGGTCTTGGCCCGCTCGGGGTAGGTGGACACGACGATGCGTCCCTCGGCGTCCACGCCGCAGCTCACCGGCGACGCCTGCGGGCCTCCGCCACGCCGCGTGGTGATGAGGACGGCGCGGTGGCGGTCGCGCAGGAAGTCGAGCAGCTGCTCGCGGGAGACGGTCTCGGCGGTGGCGATCCTGGGGCTCATGGCGCCAACTCTATTGAGGGTCACCGGCGCAGTCGCCCGGGGTGAACCCGGTCACCGCCAGGGCCGGCGCGTCGAACGGGGACATCATGTGGGCCAGCAGGTCGACCGCGTACCCGGGGACCTGGCCGCCCGGGTCGAGCAGGCTGACCACCTGTGGACCGTCCGCGCCGCGCAGCGTGATCGCGCCGGTGGACGGCGGCGCGGCGAGGCCGGGACGGGTGCCGATCGTGAGGCACGCCAGCCGGGCGGGACCCACGCCGACCGGCTGCCGTGCGCTGATGGGCCGCAGCACGCCGTCGTACCGCCGCAGGCGCAGGGACGTCGCCGGGCCGAGCCTGAGCGTGTCGCGGAACGCGTCCGCCCCCACCGCGCGGTCGATCCTGACGGCGAGCTTCACGTCGGGCCGCAGGTCGACGCCGTCCGTACGGATGTCCAGGTGGTCGTAGACCCCCTCGAAGCCGGGCGTCAGGAACCCCAGCGCGGGCGGCGCGGCGAGTCCGAACGGGATCCGGCCAGGGCGGATCCGCAACCACGACATGGCGTGCACGCCGACCGAGAGGTCCGCGACACGGCTCGGCCCCGCCCCGTAGTGGCCGTTCATCCGCAGCCCGAAGAACCCTCCGGTGTACGGGATGCCGGTGCGGTAGGACACCCGCTGCCGCCGCACCGCGGGGACGGCGAGGCCCGCGTGGATCTCGATCGAGCCGGTCGGCACCGGACGGGAGGCGAGGTCGATCGACAGGTCGTCGTTCAGCCGCACGGTCGTGTCCGGCGCGAGGTCGGTGAAGGAGATCGACGAGTCGAGCGGCCGCGCCCCCCGCACCGCGAGCCTGGCGAGCGCCCCCTGCACGGCGAGCGTGCCGTCGAGGGTGGCCGCGTCGGCCGTGTAGGTCAGGGCCGGCACCCGCAGCCCCGCCACGGAGGCCGCCGCGTCGACGGCGAACGTCGCGGGGACGCCGGTGAACCGGACGCCGCCCGTCCCCGGCCTTCCCTTTCGTGGGACCACGGTCACGCGGGCGGTGAGCGCGTCGATCGGCGCCGAGTCGCGCACGGTGAGGCGGGTCCTCGCGCCGTAGGCGGCCGTGATCGCGACCGAGGCGGGCACCTTCTCGACGACGACCTGGCCGCGCACGGTGCGGCCGCCGGCGCGCGTCTCCCCGCGCACCTCGAGCGAGGCCATGGGCGTGGCGGGCTCGACGGCGTACCCGACGTCGACCGTCCCGCCGCCGGACCCGCCGGCGACGCCGAACGGCCCCACCGACAGGCGGGTCACCGTGCCGGGCAGCCCGCGCAGCGTGGCGAGCGCCCGGAACGGCGCCGGTCCGGGCGCGCTACCGCCGAGGTACACCTGCAGGTCGCGGCCCGCCGCGCGGTAACCGGAGAACGTCACCGTCTTGTGGGCCAGGTCCAGCGTCGCCTTGGCCGGAAGAGACAGGCGCACGGTCCCGCGCAGCCCGAAGCAGCCACCCGTACGGCAGAACGGGCCGCCGTCCGCGGCGCAGCCCCGGGACCCCGCCGCGCAGCGTGCGTCGGCGAGGGCGAGGCCGTTCGCCACGGCGGGGACGGCGGGGGCCCGCTCGACGGCGGCGGCCTTGCCGAGCCAGACGTCCGCCCGCAGGTCCATGGGCGCGTCGGTCTCGTAGCCGACGACCCCGCCGGGGGCCGCGGTGATCCGCAGGTGTCCGGGGACCGGCCCGAGCGTGCCCAGCGCCCCGGCGCGCAGGTCTCCGGGCAGGAGGGCGTCCACGTCGAGCGCGACGGTCTGGCGGGCGGCCCGCACGTCGGCGTCGAGTCCGCCCGCGCCGTCGCTCAGCCGCAGGCTCGACAGGCCGTCGAGACGCAGGCTCGCGTCGAACCGTCCCGGGCCGAGGTGCGCCGCCACGTGCGGGCCGGTGGGAGCCGTCGCCCCGTCGTGGTCGGTCACCGCGATCGCCAACGAGCCGAAGGGCCCCGACACGCCGCGGACGGCGTACGTCCCGCCGGCCCAGGTGGCGTCGAAGCGGGCGGGCACCCCGGTGGCCCGGGCCGCGACCCGGACCCCGCCCGTCCGGGCGAAGGCGGACAGCGAGGCGACCGGCCGGTCGGCGGTCCACGTGAAGGCGCCGGCGGCCGGGTCGGCCGCGACGCCCACGTGGGCGCCGATCCCCTCGGCCGTGACGAAGAGGTCGTCCCGCCCCCGGGGGCCGACGGAGGTCACATGGCGCCTGTTGACGTAGAGCGACATGGCCCGCAGGCCGGCGGGGGTCGCCACATCGGCCACGGTCCGACCGCCCATGTCCCAGGACGCCGCGACCGAGGACCGCACCCCCTCGACCGTGCCGTCGATGGTCGGGCCTGCCGTGGTGTCGGCGTAGGCCGCGCGGATCCGGTCGATCGTGCCGCTCGCGCGGTAGACGGCCTTCCGGGCCGCCGGGTCGACGTCCACCTCCACCTCGGCCGGGGTGTCGGAGATCTCGATACGCGCGAGGTGCCGGCCGTCCACGGACGCCGCCCCGAGGAACGGCCGCCCGCCCGCGGCGAGCCGGAGCGCGGCGTGCGGCCGGGTGCCGTACGCGACGTCGAGCGCGTCGAGGTTCGACAGGCGCCCGGAGACGCCGAGCCGCGAGCCGTCCTTGATCACGGTGACGTGGGCGCCGGGCGGCGACGACACGGCTCCCCCGCCGCGCTGGAGGACGGCGTCGAGGCCGCCGAGGGCGCCGGACGCGGTCAGGGCGAGCCGGGCGTCCCGCTGGACGAGCTCGAGGTGGCCGGGGACGTCCGTGAGGGCGGCCCGGAAGGCAGTGCCGGCCCCCGAGCGGTCGGCGTAGACCATCCGCACACCGGTGCCGGTGGGAGATCCGGTGTCCACGGTGAGGCGTGATCGCGGGCCCGGCTCGTAGCGCGCCCGCAGGCGTCCCGGCAGCCGGGTGACCGAGATCCCCGCCGCGCCGTCGAGCCGGCCGCCGCCGAAGGCGTAGGCGCCGAACTCCGCCGTGCCGATCGCGGCGCCGGAGTCGAGGCTGAGGCCGGCCGCCCCGTCCGCCGCCCGGGTCAGCCGGGCCGTCGCCGTCCCGGTGACCCTGTCGGCGAGGAGGCGGGTGACCCGGGACCGGTGGGAGTCCCCGGACAGCGCCAGCGCGTCCAGCGCGGACGGGCGCGAGACGGTGACGGTGAGCGTGCCGGCGGACGTCGCGGTCTCCACCCGGGCGTGGACGGACAGGGTCTCCGGCACCGGGGCCTGGCGGAGGCTGACCAGCGAGGACGCCCCGGCCGACCGGCCGCCGTCCGCTCCCGCCGTCCCCGCGACCGTCGCGATCGACGCCCCCGGCCCGCGATGCCGGACGTCGGCCCGCACGTCGATCGCCCCCGACGAGGAGCGGGTGACGGTGTAGAGCCCCCAGTCGAGGTCGGACAGCGAGGCCCCGCGGCGGTAGCCGTCGACGCCGACGCGGATCAGCCGGTCGCCCAGGGAGTACTCCGCCCAGACCTGGGCCCGCAGGTCGCGCCCGGCGGTGTCCCCGCCCGGGAGCCGCCGGGTGAGCAGGCCCAGTCCCGCCGCCGCCGTCGCCGCGAGGCGGTCGCGGCGTCCCGGCGAGCCGCCGAGCGGCAGGTGACCGGCGAGGGCGTCCGCCGCCCGCAGCACGTCGCCCGGGTCGCGGGCCGGCACGAGATCGGCCAGGACGTCGGGCGTCCCGTCGCCGGTCACGTCGGCGGCGGCCGGGTGCAGGAGCGGCCGCGGCGCGGAGCAGGCGACCGGGAGCGACGGCGACTCGGCGCACAGCCGGTAGGTGAGCACCGGCACGCCCTCCGGCCGCGACCGGTAGAGCCTGGTCAGGTCGGGGCCGCCCAGCCCGCCGACGGTCTCCGCCGCCCGCGCCACCTCGCCGTCCGGGGGGCGGGTGACGCCGAGACGGCCCGCCGCGCCCGTGGCGGGCAGCAGCGCCTCGGGCCGGGGAGCCGCGCCGCCCCTCGACGGCAGGCCGGCGGCCGACAGGCGGGCCCGGACCTCGGCCGTGACGCCGTCCATGAACACCGGACCCGCAGGGATGGTTACCGGGGGCGGCTCCGGGCCGACCGGACGCTCCTCCACCGGCCGCGCGGCGAGCGACGGCTCACGCGGCACCGCCACCCGCTCTCCCGTACGGGAGGGCAGGGCCGGCACGGGGTCGGTCACGCCGGTGGAGTCGGTCACTCCGGTGGGTTCGGGCGAGCCGGCGGCGGGAAGGGACACGGCAAAGGCCGGGTATGCCGAGGCACGGGCCGGACCAGGCTCGACGGCCCCCCACGCGGTGAGTGAGGAGACCGCGAGGACCGCCGCCACGCCGTTCCTGAGGAGACGTGGGATACCTGTGGGACGCGGCATGACTGGCTCTCCCCGATCCGTACCTCGATCCGAGATCGTCGAAGGAAGCAGCCGACCACACGGTGAACTTCATGTCAAATAGTGAATCAAGCCCATATTGACGGGCAATCTGTCCTCAATCGATCCAAAGGATCTACCTCCACGCGGCAGTCCTGGTCTACGCACTACCTACGTAGGGCGGAATGGGTACTCATACGGGGGTTTTCCCCGTCTTCCACCCAGAGGTTGTCGGGCATGCTGAAACCATCGCCAAGAAAGGCCCACAACATCCGGACAAGCACCAAGGGGAACCAATATGTGCCAGCACCAGCCTCCGTGCCCGCCGGCAGACGCCCCCGATCGTGAGGCGGCCTGCCTGGTCGCGTTCCACCCCGAGCAGGGATGGGGCCTTCTCTGCAACGGCATCGTGCTGTTCGAGGACAACGGCGAGCTGCTGCCCGACGGGCGGAGCGTCCCCGCCCACTACGACTATCCGCGCCGGGAGCACCTGGGGTGTGCCGCATGAGCGCCCTCACCTTTCCTCTCGGCACGGCCCTGCGGTGGCCCTCCCAGGTCTCCGAGGGCACGCCCCGCGACCCGTACGCCGGTGTGCGTGAGCGGTGGCGAACGGCCAGGCGCAGGCTCGGGGAGATCGTGGTGAACTTGGCCGAGGACCCGCACGCCCGCACGGCGACCTGGAAGCTGCCCGTCAGCGGCAGCGCGGCCGCCACCGCCCGCCACCTCACCCGCGCGCGGCTGGACGACTGGGGCCTCGCGGAGCAGGCCGACGTGGCCGAGCTGCTCGTCAGCGAGCTGGTCACCAACTCTTTGCAGCACGGCAAGGGCCCGGTCCAGCTGACCCTGTCCGTGACCGAGGACGTGCTGCGCGTCGAGGTCGCCGACGGCGCGACCGGCATGCCCCGCCTCCGCGAGGCGCGCGAGGACGAGGAGGGCGGCCGGGGGCTGTGGCTGCTCGACCAGCTCGCCCGCTGCTGGGGAGGCACGCGCACGTCCGAGGGCAAGGTCGTGTGGTTCGAACTCCCCGGCCGTCAGGTCCACGCCGCCTGACGCGACCGCCGCCCCGGGCCCGCACACCCAGCGGCCCACCGCACGTCAGCACCCGGCCCTCGCACCGCGGCGGCCCTCCGACAGCCCGGCCCCCGCACGCACCCGGCGGCCAGCCGTCGGCTCCCGGCGGCCGACCGCCGCACCGGCCTCGTCAGGAGGCGTCGCGGCGGGTGCGCTCGCCCAGCCAGGTGGCGATCTGTGTCCGGGACTTGAAGCCCAGCTTGTCGAGGATGTGCTCGATGTGCCCCTCGGCCGTCCGCTGCGAGATCACCAGAGCGCTCGCGATGTCCTTGTTGCTCAGCCCGCGCGCCACGAGCTCGGCGATCTCCGTCTCCCGGCGGGTGAGCGGCGGCAGCCGTCCCCCCTTCGCCGGAGCGGGCCCCTCCGCCTCGGCCTCCGGCGGCTCCTCCTGCAGGGCGTACTGGATCGCCTCGTCGTAGGGGAGCCGGGTCCCCCGCTTGACCGCCGTGCGGAAGGCCGGCTCCCCGAGGACCTCGGCGGTCCGGGCCTGGCACTCGTCGTGGTAGCGGACGAGGTGCCCGAAGCCGCACAGCGCCGAGCCGACCGCCCGCCAGACGGTGTCCAGGACGCCGAGCAGCCGGGCGGCCCGCTGGAACCGCCGCTCGTCGGCCGCGATCCAGGCCAGGACCTCCAGGTTCACGCCGGTCCCGAAGAGGTCGTTGACCGAACGGTTGATCCGCAGGCTGTCCTTCTCCAGCTCCGCAGCCCGGCGGAGGTCGCCCTGGCGGCGCAGCTCGATGCCGAGGGTCATCAGCGCGTACGCCCGGTGCCAGTCCTCCTGATGGGACTCGCACACGGCGAGCGCCTCCTCCGCCAGGCCCACCGCCGCCTCGGCGTCGCCGCGGAAGGACCGCGCCATGGACAGCCGGACCAGCGTGAGGACCAGGCCCACCGGGTCGGCGTGGGCGCGGTGGGCCGCCGCCGCCTCCTCGTACAGCTTGATCGCCGTCTCCGGGTCGCCCTGCCGCATGGCGAGCTGCGCGGAGAACAGGTTGACGTACGCGAGATCCCGCTCCAGCCCCAGCCGCTCGGCCAGGTGCCGCCCCTCCTCCAGCACGTAGCCGGCCGGGCCCGGGTCGTCCTGGAGGATCGCCAGCCACGCGTCGGACCAGAGGGCGCGGGCCCGGGTCGGGCTCGGGTCGACGTGGACGGCGAGGCCGCGGTCGATCCAGCGCCGCCCCTCGCTGATGTGCCGGCCGGTGATCCAGTGATAGAGCAGGTCGCAGGCCATGTCGAGGCCTGTCTCCACCTCGTCCGGCTCGCCGTACGACCATTCCAGCGCCATCCGGAGGTTGGCGTTCTCGCGCTGGAGGCGGCTCAGGCAGGCGGCCTGCTCCGGGCCGAACCGATCGGCGTGGGCCGCGGCCGCGATCCGGCGGAAGTGGTCGCGGTGCCGCCGCTGGAGGGCGGCCTCCTGCCCCGAGGCCGCGAGCCGTTCCCTGCCGTAGTGGCGGATCGTGTCGAGCAACCGGTAGCGCACGGTCCCCTGCTGCTCCTCACGCACCAGGACCGACTTCTCCACCAGCCCGGTGACCAGGTCGAGCACGTCGTGGCGGGCGATGCCGTCGCCCGAGCAGACGTCCTCGGCGGCCTCCAGGTCCAGGCCTCCGCTGAACACCGAGGCCCGCTGCCACATCAGCCGCTCCTGCTCGGTGCACAGGTCGTAGCTCCAGCCGATGAGCGCCCGGAGCGTGCGCTGGCGGGGCAGGGCGGCCCGCGACCCGGCCGTCAGCAGGCGGAACCTGTCGTCGAGCCGTTCGAGCACCTGGTCGACCGACAGCGCCCGCAGCCGTACGGCGGCCAGTTCGATGGCCAGCGGCAGCCCGTCCAGCCGGCGGCAGATCGCCGTCACTGCTTCGCGGTTGGCGTCGGTCAGCGCGAAGTCCGGCAGGACCGCCGTGGCCCGCTCCGCGAACAGCCGTACGGCGTCGCAGTCGCTCAGGGCGTCCGTCGGTATCGGGTCGTCGTCGGCCGCGGGGAACGGCAGTGGCGCGACGTCCACCGTCTGCTCGCTCGCGATCCCGAGCGGCTGCCTGCTCGTGGCGAGGACCCGCAGGTCGGGCAGGGCGCGGACGAGCGTGTCGACCAGGACGGCGCAGGGCGTGAGCAGGTGCTCGCAGTTGTCCAGTACGATCAGCGCGCTGCGGCCCGCCAGGCGCTCCAGCAGCACCTCGGTGCGCGGCCGGGGCGAGTAGTCCTCGAGGTCGAGGGCCTCGGCGACGGCCTGGGTGAGCAGTTCGGGGTTCTCCAGCTCGGCGAGCTCGACCAGCCACACCCCGCCGGGGAACGCGCGCCGGACGTCCATGGCCACCCGCAGGGCGAGGCGGGACTTGCCGACCCCGCCCACGCCCGTGAGGGTGACCACGTGCGAGCCCGTCAGCAGCCGTTTGACCTCGGCCAGCTCATGACGGCGCCCGACGAAGCTGGTCACCTCCGCGGGCAGTCCGCTCGGCCCCCGCCCGAACACATTCGCCGCCAGTGCGGTCATGACACCTCACGCCGCCCCCGTGTCCCCGCTACGCCACCCCCGGCGCAACCCCGGCTACCAGGGTACATTTGTCCGTTTTGTCGGTCCGAATGGGGTTTTACCTTCATCGGCCTCCTCAGGCCGACCCGAGGCGGTCCAAGATCTGGCGGCGCCTGACCTCCAGGTCGTCGATCAGCGCCTCCTGCTGCTCCACGTTCGTGAGCAGGGTGGACCGTTCGGCCAGGTCCGTGGGGGCGTCCCAGCTCTGGCCGATCTCCTCCCGCATCTGCGCCGCCTCCTGGCGCAGCCGCGCGATCTGGCCGTCCACCTCGTTGAGCTCGTCTCTGAGCTCGGACTCGTCCATCTCCACACCGTCCTGTTCCGTCACAGTCGTCCCTTCCCCCATTCCACGACGGAGGCGAACTATTCGAGATCGGAGAAGAGCGTGAGCTGAAGCCCGGCCGGACCCTCCAGGCGGGCGTTCAGCGAGTTCCAGGGCGTGCGGGTGGGCTCGGCGATCACCTCGGCGCCCGCGCCGGCCAGCCGCCGGGTCGCCTCGGCGCTGTCGGGCACCTCGAACGCCACCCGGACGTGTCCCGCGACCCGCCTGCCCACCTCGACGCGGTCGACGAACGCGGCGTGGGCGGGGTCAGCGATCTCCAACGTCGCCCGCCCGGCGTCGAGGATCGTCACCCTCCCGTCGGGTCCGGAGAAGGCGGCGCGCTCGGACAGGCCCAGGACGTCGCGGTAGAACCGCAGGGCCTCCTCGTAGTCGTCGGCGGTCACGACCAGGCGGAGCTCGGTGACGGGATGATCGGTCATGCCCGCGTCAACATCCCCGCCCGGGGGCGCATTCCGGCTCTACCAGGCGGAGCCGAGATAGACCGTGGCGTCCGCCTCCCGGGCGTCCCGGGCCGCCGAGAGCCGCGCCAGCAGGTACGGCGGCAGGAGGTCGGCCGCCTCCTCGATCGTGAAGAAGCCGTACCCGTCCAGTTCCTCGGCCTGGAGCACCACGCTGGTGCCGTCCACGATCGTGCCGCAGTCGAACAGGAAATGGACCAGGGGGACGGGCCGGTCGTCCAGCGGCGGCACCCATTGGAGGACGAGCAGCCGCCCGACCTCCGCGGTGAGCCCCAGCTCCTCCAGCACCTCCCGGCCACAGGCCGCCTCGGGCGACTCGCCCTCGTCGACGTGTCCGCCCGGCCAGCCCCAGTGGTCGCGGTAGTTGGGCTTGACCAGCAGCACCCGGCCGGACGGGTCGGTGATGAACCCTCCCGCGGCCGCCGCCACCTTGTGCAGGCCGGCGTAGAAGACGTCGGGGGGGATCACGACAGGGCCGCCGTACGGGACGAACGCATGGTCACGAGGGTAATAGGGGTCTCCCGCAGAGACGAGTGGGGGATGTCCCCTAGACCTCGAGGACGAGAGCCGTACGCCCCTGGCACTACCTCCGAATTGGTCTGCTCGCCCGATGTCCCGGCCCTGATCGATTCCTACGGTTGAGGCAGTCGTAAAGGGAGACTTTCATGGGACGCCGCAAGAACCTCGCCGCCTCTGTCGGCGGCTGGAGCGCTCGCCACCGGTGGTGGGCCCTGCTCATCTGGATCGCTTTCGTGGCCGCGGCGACCTTCGCTGGGAACGCCGTGGGCACCGCCGAGATGAAGGACTACGAGAGCGCCAACGGGGACTCCCGCCAGGCGCAGCAGATCATCGACGAGGCGGGCTACAAGAACGTCGCCGGCGAGGTCGTCTTGGTGCAGACCCGGACGGGCACGGCGACCGTCGGGGATCCGGCGTTCCGCCGGGCCGTGACGGACGTGAAGAGCGCGATCGAGGCCACCGGGCAGGTGGAGCACGTGCGCACGCCGTACGACGCGCGGCCGTCGCCCGTGACGGCCGACCGGCGCACGACGCTCGTGCAGTTCGACATGAAGGGTGACGGCGCGACGGCGGAGGACCGGGTGCAACCGGTGCTCGACGCCGTGGCCGGGGTGCAGCGGGCCCATCCGGACCTGCGCGTCGAACAGGCGGGCGCGGCGAGCTCGCAGAAGCTGATCGGCGAGGCGATCGACAAGGACTTCGTCCGCGCCGAGCAGTTGTCGCTCCCGATCACCCTCGGCATCCTGCTCGCGGCGTTCGGGGCGCTGCTGGCGGCGGTGGTCCCGGTCGCCCTGGCGATGACGGCCATCTTCTCGGCCACCGGCCTGCTCGCGCTGACCAGCCACCTCCTCCACGTGGACTCGGCGACCGGCAACGTGATGCTGCTCATCGGCCTCGCGGTGGGGGTCGACTACTCGCTCTTCTACATCATGCGCGAGCGGGAGGAGCGGGCGAAGGGCCGCGACAAGCGGCGGGCCATCGAGATCGCGGCCGCCACCTCCGGCAGGGCGGTGCTCATCTCCGGCATCACGGTCATCGTGGCGATGGCCGGCATGTTCCTCACCGGCAACGGCATCTTCATGGGGTTCGCCGAGGGCACCATCCTCGTCGTGCTGACGGCCATGGTCGGCTCGCTGACCGTGCTGCCCGCGCTGCTGTCGCTGATCGGCGGCAAGCTCGACGCCCGCCTGATCCAGGGCACGGTCCGCGTCGCCACCCGCGGCCGCGTCGGCTGGCGCCGGATCCTGGGTGTGCGCGGCGGCCAGAGCCGGATGTGGAGCGCCGTGATGCGGCCGGTCCTGCGCCACCCGGTGGTGTCGGTGCTGCTCGCGGGCGGCCTGCTCGTCGGCCTGGCGATCCCGGCCACCGGCCTGAGCACCGGCGGCCAGACGATCGACGACCTGCAGGGCGACTACGCCATCGCCCAGACGTTCAAGCGCATCGACCACGCCTTCCCCGGCGGCAACGAGCCCGCGGTGGTCGTGATCAAGGCCGCCGACGTCACCACCCCGGCCGTCACGGCCAAGATCGAGGACTTCAAACGCCGCGCGATGGCGACCGGCGAGGCGAACGAGCCGTTCGACGTCCAGGTCAACCCCGACAAGACCGTGGCCAGGATCAGCATCGGCATCAAGGGCAACGGCACCGACGCCGCGTCCGAGCACGCCGTGCGCACGCTGCGCGAGCAGGTCATCCCCGCCACGCTGCCGGGCGCCCACGTCACCGGCAACACGGCCGGCTCGATGGACTTCAACGACCAGCTCGGGGGGCGCCTGCCGCTGGTGTTCGGGTTCGTGCTGCTGCTCGCGTTCGTGCTGCTGCTCGTCTCGTTCCGCTCACTGGTCGTCGCGGTCAAGGCCATCCTGCTCAACCTGCTGTCCGTCGCGGCCGCCTACGGCGTGCTGGTGCTGGTCTTCCAGAAGGGGTACGGCGAGAGCCTGCTGGGCTTCCACTCGACCGGGACGATCACCAACTGGGTGCCGCTGTTCCTGTTCGTGATCCTGTTCGGCCTGTCGATGGACTACCACGTGTTCATCCTCAGCCGGATCAGGGAGGCGTACGACCGGGGCATGCGGACCGAGGACGCGGTGTCGTACGGGATCACCAGCACGGCCGCCGTGGTGACGAGCGCGGCGCTCATCATGGTCGCGGTCTTCGCCACGTTCGCCACTCTATCGCTGCTGACCTTCATGGAGATGGGCGTCGGCCTGGCCGCCGCCATCCTCATCGACGCCACGATCGTCAGGGCCGTGCTGCTGCCGGCGACGATGAAGCTGCTCGGCGACTGGAACTGGTACCTGCCCCGCTGGCTCGGCTGGCTGCCCGTCCTGTCCCACGGGGACGACAACGAGGAGGTGCCCGAGGAGCGCGTCCCGGCCCTCGTCGGCTGATCCCTCATTCGCTCGTACGGCTCCGCGTCACGGGGGTGCGCGGAGCCGTACGCATGCCGCCTGTCCGGCGGCCTATTCGTCGGCCTATTCGTCGGCCTTCGAGCCGGTCGCGACCGGGGGCAGCCAGAACTCGGCCCACCGCGACACCTCCCGGACGACGCCCTCGAGGTCGCGGCCCTGTTCCGTCAGCACGTACTCGATCCGTACCGGGGTCTCCGGGTAGATCCGCCGCTCCACCAGGCCTTCGGCTTCCAGTTCCTTGAGCCGTTCGGCCAGCAGCTTGTCCGTGATGTCGGGGATGGCGTGCGACAACTGCGAGAAGCGGTTCGCGCCGCGGAGCAGCTCGCGCAGGATGACGCCGGTCCACCGCTTGCCGATCAGCTCGATCGAGTGGTGATACCGGGGACAGAAGTCCGGTTCGTAGCCAGCCACGACAGCAGCTTACTTCTAGATAGTGACTTGCGCAACGATAGGTCAGCTGCCTAGCCTTTCCTTTCGATAGTTGCCTTCGACTTGATAGTCGAGACCGTTCGAGGAGCGCAGATGACCACCGCATTCGACCCGTTCGACCTGGCCGGACTCAGGTTGCCCAACCGCATCGTCATGTCGCCCATGACCCGCAGCCGCGCGGTCGACCAGATTCCGACGCCGCTCATGGCGGAGTACTACGCGCAGCGGGCCGGCGCGGGGTTGATCGTCACCGAGGGCACCCAGCCCTCCGTCGCGGGTCAGGGCTACCTGAACACCCCCGGTCTCCACCACGAAGGGCAGGTCGCCGGCTGGCGCGGGGTCACCGAGGCCGTGCACGCCAGGGGCGGCAGGATCTTCGTGCAGCTCATGCACACCGGCCGGATCGGGCACGCCGGCTTCCTGCCCGACGGCGTGCGGCACGTCGCCCCTTCCGCGCTCCCCGCGGACGTCAAGATCTTCACCGGGGACGGCATGCGGGCCAGCGCCGACCCGATCGCGCTGGACGAGGACGGCATCCGCGCCACCGTCGCCGACTTCGCGCGGTCGGCGCGACTGGCGATGGACGCGGGTTTCGACGGGGTCGAGCTGCACGGCGCGAACGGCTACCTCCTCCACCAGTTCCTGGCCACCGGCACCAACCGGCGCACCGACCACTGGGGCGGCGACCTGGAGGCCAGGATCCGGTTCCCGCTGGCCGTCGCCCGGGCCGTCGCCGACGAGATCGGCGCGCACCGGGTCGGGCTGCGGATCTCGCCCGGAGTGCCCAACAACGACATGGTCGAAGACGACGCCCACGACACGTACGAGGCCCTGGTGACCGGGCTCAACCCGCTCGGCCTCGCCTACCTGCACATCTTCGAGGGCCCGTACCGGGATCTGACGCTGCGCCTGCGCCGGCGGTGGCGCGGCGCGCTGATGCTGAACCCGTCCACCCCGAGCGCCACGACCGGCCCTGAGCACCTGAACCTGATCGAGGACGGCACCGCCGACCTGGTGTCCTTCGGCGCGTTGTTCCTCGCGAACCCCGACCTGCCGGCCCGGCTGGCCGCCGGCGGCCCGTTCAACACTCCCGACCCCGCCACCTTCTACGGCGGCGACCACCGCGGCTACACCGACTACCCCGCCCTGGCGTGAGCGGCGGACGCGGCTGTCCTCTTCGGTGACGCGCCCGTCCAGCGGCGGCGGCGAGCGCTACCGGGAGGCCTGGAACGCCCGGATCACGAGTGCGGCGAACCGCCGGGAGGCCGTGACCTGAGCGGTCATCGATGTGGCGTGGATGCCCCTGTTGGCCATGAGCACAAGGATCAGGTCGTCCAGCACGAAGTCGGGGCGCAGGTGGCCGGCGTCCTTGGCACGGCGAGCCAGCTCGGCCACCGAATCCAGTGTGTACTCGCGGTCCGCGGCGAAATCCATCACGTCCGGGAAAGCCGACATGAAGGCGTCGGTGAAGCCGCGGTTGCGCGCGTGCAGCTCACAGATCTTCTCGATCACCAGGCAGAAGCCTCGCCATGGATCCGGATCGGCACGCCCCTCGTCGACGATGGCACGGCAGGCGCGCATCTCGCCAATGAAGGCTTCGGTGACCAGCGACTGTTTCGTCGGGAAACGGCGGTACAGGGTGGCCGGGCCGACCTCGGCGCGCCGGGCGATCTTCCGCATCGGCACGTCCAGACCTTCGGAGGAGAACAGCGCGCGGGCCGCGTCGAGGATGCGCTCACGGTTGTCCAGGGCGTCGGAGCGCAGGGTGTGAGGCAAAGGTTCGGCCACCGCTCTCATTTTACTCAACCGGACGGGGGCGTCCGTTACGGTCCGACAGTCCGGCGCGCGGTGGCCGGGCAGGTCCCGATCGATCCACACCATGGAGACGACAGTGAAGGCAGTCGCGATCCGCGCGTTCGGAGGTCCAGAAGGTCTGGCGGTCATCGACGTCCCCGCCCCGGTCCCCGCCGAAGGACAGGTGCTGATCGCCCCCGAGGCGATCGGCGTCGGCGGAGTCGACGCCCTGATCCGAAGCGGCGCCCTGGCTGCCTACGGTTTCCAGGAAGGTCACATCCCCGGCGGCGAGGTGGCGGGCACCGTGACGGCCGTCGGCGGCGACGTCGACACGTCATGGATCGGCCGGCGTGTCTGGGCGTTCACCGGCGTGGGCGGCGGCTACGCCGAACTGGCGATCGCCCCTGTCGAGGAGGTCCTCCCCCTCCCCGACAACCTGTCCGCCGCCGACGCGGTGACGCTCGGGAGCTCCGGCGTGGTGGCCCACTTCGGCCTCTCCCATGCCCACTTCGCTCCCGGCGAGTCGGTGCTGGTGCGCGGCGCGGCCGGCAGCATCGGGATCATGACGGTGCAGCTCGCGGCTCGCCGTGGCGCCGGCGCGGTCGCGGTCACGACGTCGTCCGCGGAACGCGGCGACCGGCTGCGCGAGCTCGGCGCGACCCACGTGCTGGACCGCTCGGGCGAGGGAGGCGACGACGCTCCCTCGGGCTACGACGTCGTCGTCGACGTCGTCGCGGGTGCGGACATGCCCTCCTTCTTCGCCAAGCTCCACCCGAACGGCCGCATGGTGGCCGTCGGCGCGGTGGGAGGACAGCCGCCGGCGGACTTCGGCGCGGCGATGATGGCGGCGTTCCAGAGGTCCCTGTCGTTCGCCACCTTCAGCGCCGCCACCGTGGCCGTGCACGATCGGCGTGCCGTGAGGACCGAGCAGTTCGCCGCCGCGGGTCGCGGCGAGCTGCGCGCGGTGGTGCACGAGCTGCTGCCCTTGGAGCAGGCCGTGCTGGCGCACCGGAAGATGGCCGCCGGCGAGGTGTTCGGCAGGATCGTGCTGACCCCGTAGCCCTCGCCGCTCACGCAGCCGGCAGCCCTCGGATCATCCTGCGGCCGAGCCGGCCGGGCCGTCCACGAAGGGGGTGGGGAAGTGGCCGGGGGCGAGGACGCGGGCCCGGGAGACGAGGGCGGTCCGGGTGCGGACGGCCTCCTCGGGGTCCTCGTCGTACAGGTAGCGGACCGTGGGATCGGCGAGCTGGACGGGGTGGAGGACGACGTCGCCGCTCATCACCACATCGCCGACCTCGACGCACTGGTGGCCCGGGGTGTGACCGGGGGTGTGCAGGAGCCGCACGCCCGGGAACAGGCCGGCGTCGCCGTCCACGATCTGGAGCCGATCCTCCAGGGGAACCACGACCTGCTCGCGCATCGGACCCCGCACCCAGTCGAGCTCGGCCCGCTGGACGACATACCGGGCGGCGGGGAAGACCGGCGCGCCGTCCGCGACGCAGCCGCTCGCGTGGTCGCTGTGGAGGTGGGTCAGCACGACCGCGTCGACGTCCGCCGGGTCGTGGCCGGCGGCGGCCAGCTCACCGAGCAGGCGTCCGGGGACGGGCGCCCAGCTCGCGGCCGGCGAGTCCGCGCCGCCGATACCGGTGTCCACCAGGACCGTACGGCCGGCGGCCCGCAGCAGGTAGCAGTGGAAGTGGAGGACCCACTCGGCGCCCTCCTCGAACGAGGCGCCGGGGAACAACTCCGGCAGCGGCCTGCGGATGTGCGCCCCCATTGGGCCCACGGCATCACAGAGGGGGACTATCTCGACACCCGCGACGACTCTCGGCTCATGCGGCATCGCCCCACATTAGTGAACGGCGGAACCGGCGGGCACGTAGTCGAGGTCGAGATCGGCGGCGTAGACGGCGCGCTCGCAGCGGGCGCAGCGGTAGAGGATGGGGCCCTCGTCCAGCTCGGTGCGGCAGCGCGGGCAGTGGCGGTGGGTGCGGGTCATCTCGATCTCCCCCTTCGGAACTTCCTTCTGTGTCCATGAGACGCCCGGCCGCTTGCCGTCCTCCTGCAGTCCGCTTGCCGTCCGCCCCGGGCGGCCGGGAGATGATGGACGGATGCTCGGCGACGTCATCGACCACCTGATCTGCCCGGTCTGCGGGGCGGGGCTCCGCCTCGACGCCGGATCGGCCCGCTGCGCTCGCGGGCACGCCTTCGACGTCGCACGGCAGGGCTACGTCAACATGCTCACGGGGTCGGCGGCCCCGGGCACGGCCGACACGCCTGCGATGGTCGCCTCCCGCGCCGCGTTCCTGGAGGCCGGGCACTACCGCCCCCTCGCCGTACGGCTGAGGGAGCTGTGCGCGGGGGCGGGGGTCGTGGCGGACGCCGGAGCCGGGACGGGCCACTACCTGGCGGGGGCCCTCGGCGAGGGGGCCGTGGGCATCGCCCTCGACGTGTCCAAGCACGCGCTGAAGCGGGCGGCCAGATCCCATCCCCGGGTGGGGGCGGTGGTCGCCGACGTGTGGCGGGCCCTGCCCGTCAGGGATGGCGCGGCCGACGTGCTCCTCAACGTCTTCGCGCCGCGCAACGCGCCCGAGTTCGCCCGGATCCTACGCCCGGACGGCCTGCTCGTCGTCGTCACGCCCGCGCCCGGCCACCTGAGCCCGATCGTGGAACGGCTCGGGCTGCTGCGGGTGGACGAGGACAAGGAGCGCCGGCTGGAGGACACCCTGGGCGAGGACTTCGCGCCCGCCGGGCGGGAGGACGTGGAGATCGCCCTCGACCTCGACCACAAGGCCGTGGAGGCGGTCGTCGGCATGGGACCGAGCGCCTGGCACACCCGGCCCGGCGAGGTCGCCGTCCTGATCGCCGAACTGCCCGATCCGGTACGGGTGACCGCGTCCTTCCGTATCGGCACGTGGCGGGCACACAGGTGACGCGCCGCCAGGAAAATCCCCTAATTGTCGGCCAATGCCCCTACTAACGGGACATACTTAACGGCGACCCCGACGGGACCAGGGGAGGGCGCATGAAGGCCGAGGAACGCTGGCAGGCCAGGTTCCGCGCTCCCCGGGTCACCCTGCCTGCGTGGGCGCGGCTGGCGCCGCAGCGCGCCGTCTACCGCGGCAACGCCTCCGGGGCCTGGGAGATCTACGCCTGGGACCGCTCCACGGGGCAGACCCGTCAGGTGACCGACCGTCCCGAGGGCACCTCGCGCGGCGCGATCGACCCGACCGGCCGCTGGATCTGGTGGTTCGCCGACACCGACGGCGACGAGATGGGCGTGTGGATGCGCCAGCCCTTCCAGGGCGGGGAGGACGTGCCGGCGCCGATGCCGCCCGGCCACCCGTGCGGGCTCGGCCTGGCCAACAACGGCACGGCCGCCGTCGGCCGCTCGTCCCGCGCCGGCTTCGAGATCCTGCTGGCCCGCCCCGACGCGGAGCCGGTGACGATCTACCGGCACGACGAGTACGCCGCGGTCGCCGACCTCTCCCTCGACGGGTCGCTCGTCGCCGTCGTGCACAGCGAGCACGGCGACGCCCTGCACCCCGCCCTCCGGGTCCTGCGCACCAACGGCGACACGGTCGGCGACCTGTACGACGGGCCGGGCAAGGGCGTGGCCGGCGCCCGGTTCGCCCCCGTCCCCGGCGATCGGCGGCTGCTCGTCCTGCACGAGCGCCGGGGCCGTCGCGAGCCGCTGGTGTGGGACCCGGTGACCGGAGAGCAGCGCGAGATCTGGCTGCCGGTGCCCGGGGAGATCGACGCCGACTGGTACGGGGACGGCCGGGCCCTGCTCATCGTCCACAACCACCGCGGCCGCACCGACCTGCTCAGGTACGACCTCCCGGGCGGCGGCCTCACGCCGATCGAGAGCCCCCACGGCGTGATCGACGCCGCCACGCCCCGGCCCGACGGCACCGTGGAGTACTCCTGGTCGAGCGCCGCCCACCCGCCCGTGATCCGGTCGAGCAGCGGGCACGTCGTCCTCAGCCCCGGCCGGACGCCGCCGCCGTCCGTGCCGCTGGAGGACGTCGACGTGGAGGGCCCCGGCGGCCGGGTGCACGCGCTCGTCTCCCGTCCGGAGCGGGTGGCCTCGCCGTACCCGACCGTGTTCCTGCTGCACGGCGGCCCGGCCGGGCAGGACGACGACTCCTTCCAGCCGCACGTGGCGGCCTGGGTCGACTGCGGCTTCGCGGTCATCCGGGTCAACTACCGCGGCTCCACCGGGTACGGCTCGGCCTGGCGGGACGCCCTCCGGGGAGAGGTGGGGCACGTCGAACTGGCCGACGTGTCCGCCGTACGGGAGTGGGCCGTGGAGCGGGGGATCGCCGACCCCGCCCGGCTCGTGCTGAGCGGGTCGTCGTGGGGCGGCTACCTGACCCTGCTCGCGCTCGGCACGCAGCCGAAGACGTGGGCCGCCGGGATCGCGGCCGTCCCGATCGCCGACCACGCGGCGGCGTACGAGGACGAGGCCGAGGGGCTGCGGGCCACGCACCGGGCGCTGCTGGGCGGCACGCCGTCCGAGGCGCCCGAGCGGTACGCCGCGTCGTCGCCGATCACCTACGCGGACATGGTGCAGTCGCCGCTGCTGATCCTCGCGGGCGAGAACGACCCCCGCTGCCCCATCCGGCAGATCGAGCGCTACCTGGAGGCCCTGGCCGACCACGGCCACGAGGCGTCGGTGTACCGGTACGACGCCGGCCACGGGACCCTCGTGGTCGAGGAGCGCATCCGGCAGATGTCGGCCTCGATCGACTTCGCCGTCCGGGCCCTGGCCGCCCGAACCTGACGCCGCCCGGGCCCTGACATAGGACCTGAAGCGGGTCGCGGCGCCGTCAGGGGGCGCGCAGGACGAGGATCGCGAGGTCGTCGGCGCTGGGCTCGATCGCGAAGTCCTGGACGGCCCGCCGGATCCGCTCGGCCACCGCCCGCGCCGACAGGTCGACGCACTCGGCCAGCAGTTTGGCCAGGCCGCCGTCGTCGTCGAGCAGCCGGGAGCCCGACCGCCGCTCGGTCACGCCGTCGGTCACACCCAGCAGCACGTCGCCGGGGCCGAGGTGGACGTCGTCCTCCTCGAAGTGCACCTCCGGGAACACGCCGAGCAGCGACTGTGGCGTGGCGACGCCGTCCACCACGCCGCTGGGCCGCAGCCGCAGCGCCTCGGGGTGGCCGGCCGACACCAGGCGGATGTCGAGCCCGTCGTCGACCCGGCGGATCTCGCCGTGCAGCAGGGTCAGGAAGCGGGCGCGCTCGCCCTCCTCCAGGATGGCCTGGTTGAGCCGGGACATGACGGCGGCGACGCCGTACCCCTCCCGTCCGAGCAGCCGCAGCGCGTGCCGGGCGAGGCCGGTGACCGCGGCCGCCTCCGGCCCGGTGCCGCAGACGTCGCCGATGGCGAAGCGCCAGACCCCCTCGCCCACCGGGAACAGGTCGTAGAAGTCGCCGCCGACCTCGTTGGTCTCCCCGGCGGGCTCGTAGATCACGTGGAAGTCGAGGCCGGGGGTCGTCGGCTCGTCCGGCGGGAGCAGGCTGCGCTGCAGGGCCCGGTTGGCCGCCGCCTGCTGGGCGTACAGGCGGGCGTTGTCGAGCGCGAACGCGGCCCGCCTGCCGACGTCCTCGGCGATCTGGATGGCCTCGTCAGGGAAGCGGTCGCGGCGGCCGAGGCACATGAGGCCGAGCCGCCGTCCCCGGGCGGTCAGCGGGAACGCCAGCGACTGCCACTCGCCGATGTGCAGCACCGCGATGCCGTCCTCGGAGGGGATCTGGACCTCGTCGAGCTCCTCGCGCAGCCCGTCGATCTGCGTCTCGTCCGCGTGCCAGAGGTACGCCGGGCGCACCGGGCCGTAGTCGTTCTGGGCGGTGTAGACGGCGCACCAGCTCGCCAGCCGCGGCACCACGATCTGCGCGATGATCGCCGGAACCATCTCCGGGTCGAGGGTGCCGGCCAGCAGGTCGCTGGCGTCGGCGAGGAACCCGAGCCAGCCGGGACCGTTGGCCGCCTCGATCAGCCACTCGTCGCTCTGCACCGGCTCGCGGCCCGGCAGGTCGATCCTGGCCCAGCGGGTGCGCAGCGACGTGGTGAACGTCACCCCCCAGCCCGCGGCCTCCCCCGGCCGGTCGCCCGCGGCGTCGTCGGCCTTCTCCCGGATCTCCACCTGGACGGACTCGCCGTTGTGGATCCAGACCACCTCGAACGGCTCACCGGACACCCGCCCGACCAGGTCGGCCGTCAGCCGTTCCGCCTCGTCGCATACGGACATGGCGGCCCACGCGGTCATCACTTCACGCGTGAACCGCCTCGCTTCGGGTACGGCCGTCTCGCCCGGCGTGAAAGACGCCGCCAGCACGGCGCGAGGGGTAGTTGCCACTGTCATTGTGCTTACCACACTTCCGACTGACACAGGGTCAATCAAGGCACCCCTCACCCCACGGAACGTGACAGACTGGCATGGAGTCCGCGGCTGAAGTGCCGTTCGCCTTGGTCGCGTAACCCCCGATGGGGTAAAGGAGGCTACATGTCGCCCGCCAACGTCGAGCTGGCCGGGACGGAACGGGTGTACACCGAGTCCGACTTGGTTCCCTTCCTGGAAACGCTCATCACGTGGCGTGACGGCGACTTCCGGCGTCGGGTCTCCCACGCCCCGCCCGGCATCCTCAGTGAGATCCGCCTCCTTCTCAACGAGGTGGCCGACCGCCGCGAGCACCTGGCCAACGAGCTGGGCCGGGTGCGCCGCGAGATCGTCAAGGAGGGCCGCTTCGACGAGCGGCTCAGCCCGGGCCCCGGCGTCGGCGCCTGGGCCGAGAGCGTCGGCTCCGTCAACGACCTCATCGACGCGCTGGTGTCGCCCGTCACCGGCGCCGCGGACGTCATCGACGCGGTCGCGAAGGGCGACCTGTCCCGCAGGATCGACCTCGACCGCGGCGCCCGCGGCGAGGTGCGCCGCCTGGGCAAGGCCGTGAACGGCATGGTCGAGCAGCTGTCCGCCTTCGCGGCGGAGGTCACCCGGGTGGCCCGCGAGGTCGGCACCGAGGGCCGTCTCGGCGGACGGGCCAACCTGCGCGGGATGTCGGGCAGCTGGCGCGACCTCACCGAGGCCGTGAACACCATGTCGGGCCGGGTGTCGGCGCAGGTGCGCGACATCGCCGAGGTGACGACGGCCGTGGCCCGCGGCGACCTCAGCCGCAAGGTCACCGTCGACGCCGTCGGCGAGATGCTGGAGCTGAAGAACACGGTCAACACCATGGTCGACCAGCTCTCGGCGTTCGCCGAGGAGGTCACCCGGGTGGCCCGCGAGGTCGGCACCGAGGGCCAGCTGGGCGGCCAGGCCCAGGTCCGCGGGGTGTCGGGGGTCTGGAAGGACCTCACCGACAACGTCAACTTCATGGCGAACAACCTCACCTCCCAGGTCCGCCAGATCGCCGCCGTGTCCACCGCGGTCGCCCAGGGGAACCTGTCCAAGAAGATCACCGTGGACGCCCAGGGCGAGATCCTGGAGCTCAAGGACACCCTCAACACCATGGTGGACCAGCTGTCCGCCTTCGCGGCCGAGGTGACGCGTGTCGCCCGCGAGGTCGGCACCGAGGGCCGCCTCGGCGGGCGCGCCGAGGTGAAGGGCGTCTCCGGGGTCTGGAAGGACCTCACCGACAACGTCAACTCGATGACGAACAACCTGACCTACCAGGTGCGCAACATCGCCCAGGTCACCACCGCCGTCGCCAACGGCGACCTGACCCGCAAGATCGACGTCGACGCCCAGGGCGAGATCCTCGAGCTCAAGAGCACCATGAACACGATGGTCGACCAGCTGTCGTCCTTCGCCTCGGAGGTGACCCGCGTCGCCCGCGAGGTGGGCACCGAGGGACGGCTGGGCGGCCAGGCCCAGGTCCGCGGGGTGTCCGGCATCTGGAAGGACCTCACCGACAACGTCAACTTCATGGCGAACAATCTGACCTCCCAGGTCCGGCAGATCGCCGCCGTGTCCACCGCGGTCGCCCAGGGCAACCTCTCCAGGAAGATCACCGTGGACGCCCAGGGCGAGATCCTGGAGCTCAAGGACACGATGAACACGATGGTGGACCAGCTGTCCGCCTTCGCCGACGAGGTGACCCGCGTCGCCCGCGAGGTCGGCACCGAGGGACGGCTGGGCGGCCAGGCCCGCGTCCAGGGTGTGTCGGGCGTGTGGAAGGACCTCACCGACAACGTCAACTCGATGGCGAACAACCTGACCTACCAGGTGCGCAACATCGCCCAGGTCACCACCGCCGTCGCCAACGGCGACCTGACCCGCAAGATCGACGTCGACGCCCAGGGCGAGATCCTCGAGCTCAAGAGCACGATGAACAAGATGGTCGACCAGCTGTCGTCCTTCGCCTCGGAGGTGACCCGCGTCGCCCGCGAGGTCGGCTCGGAGGGACAGCTCGGCGGCCAGGCCCGCGTCGAGGGCGTCGAGGGCACCTGGAAGCGCCTCACCGAGAGCGTGAACGAGCTGGCCGGCAACCTCACCACGCAGGTGCGCGCGATCGCCGAGGTGACCAGCGCCGTCGCCCGGGGCGACCTCACCCGCTCGATCACCGTGGCGGCTCCCGGCGAGCTCGCCCAGCTCAAGGACACCATCAACACGATGGTCGCCACGCTGCGCGAGACCACCAAGGCCAACGAGGAGCAGGACTGGCTCAAGTCCAACCTCGCGCGGATCTCCCGGCTCATGCAGGGCCACCGCGACCTCATGGAGGTCTCGCGGCTGATCATGAGCGAGCTCACCCCGCTCGTGACCGCCAGCCACGGCGCCTGCTACCTCGTCACCGACGACCGGCTCGAACTCATCGCCGGGTACGGCATCCAGCCCGGGTCGTCCCCCCGGCAGAGCTTCGCCATGGGCGAGGGCATCATCGGTCAGGCGGCCCTGGAGGCCAAACAGACCATCCTGCAGAACGTGCCGCCCGAGTCGATCGTCATCGAGACCGGCCTCAGCCGGTCGCGGCCGGCGCAGATCGTCGTCCTGCCGATCCTCTTCGAGAACAAGGTGCTCGGCGTCCTGGAGATGGCGACGTTCACCGAGTTCGGCGAGGCCCACCTGGCGTTCCTCACCCAGCTCGTCGAGACCATCGGCGTCACGATCAACACGATCATGGCCAACTCCCGTACGGAGGACCTGCTCAAGGAGTCGCAGCGGCTCGCCCTTGAGCTGCAGGAGCGGTCGGACGAGCTTCAGCGCCAGCAGGAGGAGCTGCGCAGGTCGAACGCGGAGCTGGAGGACAAGGCGGCCCTGCTGGCCAAGCAGAACCGCGCCATCGAGATCCAGAACTTCCAGATCGAGCAGGCGCGGCGGACGCTGGAGGAGCGCGCCGAGCAGCTCGCCGTGTCCTCGCGCTACAAGTCCGAGTTCCTCGCGAACATGTCCCACGAGCTGCGCACGCCGCTGAACAGCCTGCTCGTGCTGGCCAAGCTGCTCACGGAGAACGCCGAGGGCAACCTCACTCCCCAGCAGGTGGAGTTCGCCCGCACCATCCACGACGCCGGCTCGGCGCTGCTCCAGCTCATCAACGACATCCTCGACCTGACCAAGGTCGAGGCGGGCCGGATGGACATCCACCCGCAGCAGCTGTCGCTGCCCTCGCTGGTCGACTACATGGAGGCCACCTTCGCCCCCCTCGCGCAGGACAAGGGCCTGTCGTTCACGGTCGAGGTCGACCCCTCCGTTCCCAACAGCCTGAGCACCGAC
This sequence comes from Microbispora corallina, assembly GCF_016863035.1. Lineage (GTDB taxonomy): Bacteria > Actinomycetota > Actinomycetes > Streptosporangiales > Streptosporangiaceae > Microbispora > Microbispora corallina. Next base: position 22,011 of record NZ_BOOC01000021.1, on the reverse strand, counting down.
GAGCAGCGCCTGCAGCAGGTGCTGCGCAACCTGCTGTCCAACGCGGTCAAGTTCACCCCGAAGGGCGAGGTCCGGCTGGAGGTCACCCACGCGCCGGCCGACATCGCGTACGTCGACGACACCCTCAAGGGGGCCAGCGACATCCTTGCCTTCAAGGTGATCGACACCGGCATCGGCATCGCGCCGGACAAACTTGAGATCATCTTCGAGCAGTTCCGCCAGGCCGACGGCACCACCAGCCGCAAGTACGGCGGCACCGGCCTCGGCCTGTCGATCTGCCGGGAGATCGCCCGCCTGCTCGGCGGCGAGATCCACGTGGACAGCGCGCCGGGCCTCGGCAGCACGTTCACGCTCTTCCTGCCACTGGCGTACGTCGGGCCGCTCGCCTCACCCGACGGCGGCGCCACCACGCCGGGCGGGCAGGCCGACAACCGGCCGGTCGAGGTGCCCGAGCTGTACACCCGCGACGTCCTGCCGGAGATCCCGCTGCCGACCGACCTGCCGTCGCCGCAGGCGGTCGCGCCGATCGTGGACGGCCGCGACTGGCAGGGCGACGACCCCCTGACAGGTGCGAAGATCCTTATCGTGGACGACGACATCCGGAACGTGTTCGCGCTGACGAGCGTGCTCGAACGGCACGGCTCCACCGTCGTGTACGCCGAGAACGGCCGCGAGGGGATCGAGCAGCTCGAACGCAACGAGGACGTCGCGCTCGTCCTCATGGACATCATGATGCCCGAGATGGACGGCTGGGCCACGACGTCGGCCATCCGCATGATGCCGCAGTTCGCCGACCTGCCGATCATCGCGCTGACCGCGAAGGTCATGCGCGGCGACCGGGAGAAGAGCATCGCCTCCGGGGCGTCCGACTACGTGCCCAAGCCCGTCGACGTCGACCGGCTGCTGGAGCGCCTGCGCGGCTGGCTCCTGCGCGGCCGGGGCAACGGCGCCGACCGGCCCCGGCCCGCCGTGCCCGCCGACCACCGAGACATCCACGAGGAGGCGTGATCGATGCCTGACCGCGCCAGGGTCCTGCTGGTCGACGACCGGGAGGAGAATCTGATCGCGCTCGAGGCGATCCTCAGCTCGCTCGACGTGATCCCCATGCGGGCCAGGTCCGGTGAGGAGGCCCTGAAGGCACTCCTGTCGACCGACTTCGCGCTCATCCTGCTCGACGTCCGCATGCCGGGCATGGACGGGTTCGAGACGGCCGCGCACATCAAACGGCGCGAGCGGACCCGCAACATCCCGATCATCTTCCTGACCGTGGTGGACAGCGCGCCCGACTACGCCTTCCGCGGGTACGCCGCCGGCGCGGTCGACTACCTGACCAAGCCCTTCGACCCGTGGGTCCTGCGGGCCAAGGTCGCGGTGTTCGTCGAGCTCTACACGATGAACCGGCGGCTCACCGAGCAGGCCGCGCTGCTGCGCGAGCGCCTGTCCACCGAGCTGCCCGGCGGCGCCGGCGCCGACCAGACGTCGGTGCTGGCCGAGCTGTCCCGGCGCGTCGTCGCCGTCGAGGACGAGCTGCGGCGGGTCCGCGAACTGGCCGACAAGTCAGGCGACACCACCGTGAACGGCGCGGTCGCCGACCTCGCGGAGCGCGTCACCCACCTCCGCGCCGGCTTCGACGCCCTCCAGTAGCCCCTCCCCCAAAAGCCGCCCAGCTCAGCGCCGCGCGCGTACTGTCGACATGGCCTCGCCGCGCTCAGCGCCGCGCGCGTACCGTCTACATGGCCTCGCTGCGCTCGGCGGAACGCGCGCCCACAGGCGCCGGCTTCCTTTCTCGCTCGGGGTCGCTCGTGCCTCGCTCCCCGCTCGCTCGTCAGTCCAGCTCAGCGCCGCGCGCGTTCGAGGGCGTCCCAGAAGCCGCGGCGGAGGGCGTGGCGGACCTCGTCGTGCAGCAGGAAGTCGATCGGCAGCGACGAGCCCTGGAGGAGGCGGGCCTCCAGGTCGGAGGGCATGCGGGGCTTGCGGGCGAGCACGGCCTCCAGCCACAGCGCCGGGGCGTCCCTGGCCACCGAGTCGCCGAAGTCGTGGCCCTCCTTGTGCGCGGCCTTCACCGCTTCGGCCAGCGTGGTCGTGCCGCCGGCGTTCTGCACCGGCACGGGGGCCGGCTGCGGCCCGGTGTACGGCCCGAGCTGAGACGGCGTGTACGCCCCCGTGCCCGAGGACGAGTACGGGGAGGCCGTGGGAGCCGGCTGGGTGGGCGGCGGCTGGACGGGCGGGGCCGGGGGCACGGCGGGCGGGGACACGGCGGGCGGAGGCGGCGGAGCCACCGGCGGCTGGGCCTGCGCCTGCGGGGCGGGCTGGGCAGGAGGCTGGGGGGCCGGCTGCGGCGGGGCCGCGGGCGGCGGCTCCTGACCGTACGCCGAGTACGACGTCGTGGACGGCTGCGCGGGCAGGGCCGGAGGCGTCGGGCGCGCGTGGGCCGCCGAGGAGCGCCCGGCGCCGTGCGACCCGTTGGCCAGCGGCACCACGCCGTTCGACCGCGACTGGCCGTTGCCCGCGGACTGCTGGTGGTGCTGCCCGTTCCCGATGCTCAGGCCGTGGTCCTGGGTGGTCACCATCGTCACGTACGGCCGGAGGTGGCCGCCGGCCATCTCGATGAGGTCGTCGCACTCCTGCCGGAGCGTCCGGGAGGACGACCAGGCGCCGTCGCCGGCGATCTGCACGACCGTCACCCGGATGCCGAGGTCCTGGGCGTCGCAGACCACCTGGGCGAGGTCCTCGTCGCCGCTCACCACGACCGCGTCGCACACCGCGTTGTTGCGGGCCAGCGTCATCAGGTCGCGGTGCACCTGCGCGTCGACGCCCTCGCGGCGGCCGGGCCGGATGCGGGCCAGGCGGAGCTTCAGCCCGGGGATGTCGGCCAGCACGTCGTGCTCGGGGGTGCGGCGGCCCTCGACGGTCGCCTCGTACCAGTAGCACCGCAGCAGCGGCAGGCCCGTACGCTCCCGCGACAGGTTCGTCAGGAGCTGCAGCAGGCCGGGGTAGTCCCAGGCGACGGCTTCGCGATGGCGGGTGCCGTGTACGGCCATTGCGCCGTCCGCCAGCACGTAGCCGGCGTCAACGAACAGCGCGCAGCGATCCACGCGACACCGCCCTTCCTACGTGGCTCTTTCAGGGTAGTCAAGCGGGTGATCGTGCGAGGGTGAATCCCGGCGATTCAGCCCTCGCCGCACGATGCGGAGCCTGTGGACCCGCATCCCTGACCTTGGAAGCGTTCACGCAGACCGTACCAGTTTGTCCGGGTCTTGCCTGCCCCTCCCGAGGTCAGGACCACGTACGGGCGCTGACCACCGCGACCCCGAAGAACAAGGAGTTCCGCCTGGTCGTGAGCCGCAGGACGGGATGCGGTCCGAGCAGCGCGTGGATGGTGTCGGCCGCGACCGCCGTGCCCCCGGCGGTGAGGTCGAGCGCGCCCCCGCGCCGCCGCTCCCCGCCGCCGGGCCGGGACCGGTCGCTCAACGTGACCACCCCTCCCTTGACGCCCTGGCCGTTCCAGACCACGAGGTCGATCCTGGCCGGCGCAGAGACGGGGGCGAGGCCGTCGAGCGGGATCCGCAGCGACCCGCCGGACTCGTCCACCACGGCCGCGGCGTCCAGCACGACGGCCCGCGTGTACGGCTGCCGATCGTCGGTCGCCATGACCACGAGGCTCCAGCCGGCGTGCCGCACGGCCCCGTCCAGGGTGGTGGGGTCGGCGGCCCACCAGGAGCCGGGACCGGCCGCCCGGACGAGCGAGGTGACGTCCGCGAACGCCTGGTAGCCCGACCCGTCCGGCAGGTCGCGGCGGGCGATCTCGGCCGCGCGGACGACGCCGTACTCGGCCGCGCCCGGCGGCCGGAGCCGGATCTCGCCTCCCGGGTCGACGTCGTGCCCGCCGGCCGCCCAGTAGAGGCCGGCCCACAGGACCCTGCCGCCGGCCGGCAGATCGAGCCGGGCGCAGCTCGAACTCTCCGTCGTGTCGTCGTCGTCGAGATCGACGGGGATCGCGACGCCCACGTCCTCGGCGGGCCCGGCGTCGCCCGGGGCGCATCCGCTCGGCGGGACGGCCGCGCTGACCAGCGTGTTGCCGACGACCCGCGTGACCACCCGGCCGTCGGCGGCGAACCGGGCCGCGGCGCCGGAGGCGCGCACGCCCGACACCGCGGTCGCCGCCGCCCGCACGCCCTCCGACCGCACCGCCACCCCCGGCCCCCGCCCGATGGGCGCGTCGGCCGCCACGGCGACCCGAAGGAAGATCGCGGTCACCTCCCCCGGCGCCAGCGCCCCCCTCCCGCAGCGCACGACCCGGCCGCCCGTACGGCAGGCCCAGCCGTCGGCCGTACGGGCCCCGGACCGGCGGCGGCCCGAGGACACGAGCGTGACGCCCCGAGGCAGCGTCACGGCGGCCTCGACGTCGCCGCTGCGCACGGCGCCCGCGTTGCGCAGGCGGACCGCGATGAGGCCGGACTGGGCCCGCAGCAGCGCGCCGAGGGGGTCGATGCTCGCGACGAGGTCGGCCGCGCCCGCCTTCCGCGTGCGTTCCCGCGGCACGGACGGCTCGGCGCGGCGCGGCGCGCGCGTCTCGATCCGCCGGCGTCCTGAGCGTCCGGCGGCGTCCCGATCGACGCCGGCGTCCGCGGTGGGCGCGGGCGAGGCGGGGGACGGCCCCGGCACCAGGGTCGGCTCCGTCCGCGAGGACGCGGGGAGCGCGGCCTGCCGGGCGACCGGGCGCACCGTCATCGGCCGGGCCACCAGGAGGAACGCCGCCGTCGCCACCGTCGCCGCCAGCACACCGGCCAGGACGGCCCGCACGGGGGTGGGGACCCCGCGCAGCAGGTCGCCGGCCCAGGACGAGCCCATTTTGCTCCGCTCGCTCGGACGGGCGTGCTCGGGCCGCGCCGGGCGCAGGAGGCCGGCCAGCTCCGAGAGGCGGGGCCGTCCGGCCAGGGCGGTGCGGGCCGCCGCGACCAGACCGCCCGGGGCGGCGCCGCCCTGCCGGGCGAGGTCGGCGAGGTAGTCGTCGACGACCGGGCCCGCGATGAGCTGGCCGACGACCACCCGCAGGCCACGGGTGACGTCGGCCAGCTCCAGGAGCACCGAACGGCAGTCGATGCACTCGGCGACGTGCTCGTCCACCAGCCGCGCCTCGGCCGGGGGCAGCCCGCCCTCGACGTGACGGGAGATCTTCGGCAGCACCCCGAGGCACTCCCGGCCCGGCCCGCCCTCCAGGTGGATCCGCACGTACGCGTGGCGCAGCGCCTCTCGGGCCGCCCGGGCGAGCCCGCCCACGCCGCCCGCCGACATGCCGAGCAGCGGGGCCATCTCCTCGGGCGCCGCGCCCTCGACCTCGGCGTGCCACAGGACCATCCGGAAGCGCTCCGGAAGCGAGAGGTAGGCCCGGGCGAGCGGCGAGCGCTCCAGCCCCGCGAGATCGGGGTGCACGTGGACCGTCCAGGGCTCCGCGACGTCGACCCGGCCGGTCGCGGCGTACCGCCGCAGGGCCGTCAGCAGGTACGGCCGGAACGCCGCCGGCGGGCCCCCGCCCTCCCGGACGATCTCCAGCACCCGCGCGAACGTCTCGACGAGCAGGTCCTCGGCCTCGTCGTCCCCCTGCACGAGCTGCCGGGCCAGGGACCGGGCGGCGGCCGCGTGGCGCTGGTAGAGCAGACCGTAGGCCGAGGAGTCTCCTCTCCTCACGGCCTCGATCAGTTCCATGTCGGTCCGACGGGCTTCTCGACGCATTGCGACCTCGCGATTACGATGAGTTGCACCGCGTTACATTCCGCAATCCACGTCCTGGCTAAACCGAAGCCCGCCCTTTACCGCGGGTAACCGTCAGGCCGGCGACACCTCCCGACCCATGATCGAGGCGAGGAAGCGGGCCGCCGCGCCGTTGTCGGCGGCGGGGACGATGGTGCGGTTCAGGCCGACGGTCACGCGGCCCCCGGCCGGCGGCGAGGACGCCGTGCAGGAGGACGTCGACGAACTCCTCCGGCGTCGGCTCCGGCTCGTCTCCGGTCAGGGGGAGCCGGGCGAACAGCAGGCCCAGGAAGTACGTCGCGACCCGCTCCGGATCCATCCGGAGGGCGTCCCGGTCGGGCTCCACGAGCTCGGCCACCGCCTCGCGGACGGCGCGCAACGACCGCTCGCGACCGCCGCCGGAAGGCCGCCCTCCCGCGGAAGGCCCCTCACCCATGGAAGGCCTGTCGCCTGCGGAGGGCTCCTCACCTGCGGAAGGCCGTTCGCCCGCGGACCGCTCCCGCCGGACGCCGGAGGCGTGCAGCGCGCCGAGCACGGTCCCCATCCGCCGCAGATGGGCGCCCAGGGCCTCGGCGGCCTGCACGAGCCGCGCGGGAAGGGGGTCGTCGACGGAGATCGAGGTCAGCTCCCGCAGGACGTGGTCGGGATTCATCGCCTCGGCCGCGCAGGCGCCCATCAGCTCGTCCTTGTCGGCGAAGACGCGGAAGATGGTGCCCTCCCCGATGCCGGCGGCCCGCGCGATCTGACTGGTGGTGACGCCGGCGCCGTACTCGGCGACCTTCCATCGCCGGGCCGCCCGTACGCTGAGCACCATGGGTGACCGCGACAGACTCCTGGACGAGATCAAGAACAAGGGGATCGTGCACGGCCGGGTCGTGCTGTCCTCCGGCAAGGAGGCCGACTGGTACGTGGACCTGCGCCGCATCACGCTGGACGGCGTCGCCGCGCCGCTGGTGGGCCGGGTCATGCTCGACCTGACCGAGGACCTGGGGTACGAGGCGGTGGGCGGCCTGACGCTGGGGGCCGACCCCGTGGCGACCGCGATGCTGCACGCGGCGGCGGCCCGCGGCAGGGCGCTCGACGCGTTCGTGGTGCGGAAGGCGGGCAAGGCCCACGGCCTGCAGCGCAGGGTCGAGGGTCCGGACGTGGCGGGACGCCGGGTGCTGGCCGTGGAGGACACGACCACCACGGGCGGCTCGGTGCTCACCGCCGTGGAGGCGCTGCGCGAGGCGGGCGCCGAGGTGGTCGGGATCGCGACGATCGTGCACCGCGGCGGCGACGAGGCGCTGGCCGGCGCCGGTGTGCCGTACCGCTCCGCCTACACGCTCACCGACCTTGGGATCTCGTCACCTTGAACGACTGGCGCTCGCCCGGCTGCCCGGCCGGGCGAGCCGTGCCGTTCTGCTCGACGGCGACCGTGGCGGCGTCGTCCAGGACGACGGCGAGCTCCGGGTCGAAGTAGGACGCCTGCTCGCCCTTGGTCATGTCGCGGTCGATGAGCACGTCCCCGCCCGGGACGCGGACGAAGACGGGGCACCTGTCCGCCTGGCAGACGATGCGCACCGTGGGGACGCGGGAGGCGGCGGGCGTGGGCGAGCCCGCGATGCTCGTGGACGGGGGACCGGAGGCGGGAGCGGCCTCGTCCGATCCCAGGGCGGAGAACAGGGATCTCGCCCCTATCACCAGCAGCGCGAGCAGCAGCACCACGGCCAGGCCGGCGAGGGCGAGCCTGGCGATGCCGAGCGGGTCAGACCTGTGGCGTCCCACAACCCGGAGAGTAGCGGGTGTGAGGGATATCTCAGTACTGGCGAGTCACAAACGGCCTACCTCGGGGCGTGGTGGCGGCCCTTGGGCTCCAGCGCTGCGGCTTTGCGGCTCTTCAGCACCTCGCGGACGATCGGGATGACCGACAGCAGGACCACCACGAAGACCCCGGGGAGGATGTACTTGTCGATGCCCTCGACCTTGCTGCCCAGGAAGTAGCCGAGCAGGAGCAGCGCCTCCACCCACACGACGCCGCCCAGGGCGTTCCAGACGAAGAAGCGCCGCGCGTCCATCTCCAGCACGCCGGCGACCGGGTTCATGAACGTGCGGACGATCGGCATGAACCGGGCGGCGACCACGGCCTTGGCCGGGCCGAACTTCTCGAAGTAGTACTCCGCCTTGTCGACGTGCTCCCGCTTGAACAGCCGCGAGTCGGGCTTGTCGAACAGTTTCCTGCCGAACCTCGCCCCGAGGAAATGGCCGAACTGCGCGCCGGCGATGGCCGCTATCGGCGCGAACACCAGAAGCGTGGGCAGGGAGAGCGGGGCGATCCCGAAACCGTGTGCGGCGGCGGCCGTGCTGAAGATGCCCGCGGTGACCAGAAGCGAGTCGCCGGGCAGGAAGAACCCGACAAGAAGGCCCGTCTCGGCGAATACGATGGCGATGACACCGATCGTCGCGAAGGCGCCGAGCATGCCCAGCCACCACTTCGGGTCAAGAAGATCCAAGAGCACGTCCACGGGGTGAGCCTACCTGTCCGGAATGAGATCAGACTGAGAAGCGACAGGCGCGCTCGACAACCGTGAAACCGTGAGATGAGCGCGGGTGACCCCGCGCTTCCCTGATCGGCATGGCCTTGGGGATACTGGCCAGCGCCGGTTACCGTCCCAGAAGGAGATGACTCCCGATGCCTATCGCCACTCCCGAGGTCTACGCCGAGATGTTCGACCGCGCCAAAGCAGGCGGGTTCGCATATCCGGCGATCAATGTGACCTCGTCGCAGACGTTGCACGCGGCCCTTCGCGGTTTCGCGGAGGCGGAGAGCGACGGAATCGTCCAGGTGTCGACCGGTGGCGCGGAGTTCCTTTCTGGCACCACGGTGAAGGACATGGTGACCGGCTCGGTGGCCTTCGCCGAGTTCGCCCGTGTGGTCGCCGAGAAGTACCCCGTGACGGTCGCCCTGCACACCGACCACTGCCCGAAGGACAAGCTGGGCTCGTTCGTGCGCCCGCTGCTGGAGATCTCCGCGGAGCGCGTCGCCCGCGGGCAGGACCCGCTGTTCCAGTCGCACATGTGGGACGGGTCCGCCGTGCCGCTCGACGAGAACCTGCAGATCGCCTCCGAGCTGCTCGACAAGACCGCCGCGGCCAAGGTCGTCCTCGAGGTCGAGATCGGCGTCGTCGGCGGCGAGGAGGACGGCATCGTCGGCGAGATGAACGAGAAGCTCTACACCACGGCCGAGGACGCCCTCGCCGTCGCCGAGTCCCTCGGCCTGGGCGAGCGCGGCCGCTACATCGTGGCCGCCACGTTCGGCAACGTCCACGGCGTCTACAAGCCGGGCCACGTCAAGCTGCGCCCGAGCGTGCTCAAGGAGATCCAGGACGCCGTCGGCGCCAAGTACGGCAAGGAGAAGCCGTTCTACCTGGTCTTCCACGGCGGCTCCGGCTCCGCTCTCGAGGAGATCCACGAGGCCATCTCGTACGGCGTGGTGAAGATGAACATCGACACCGACACGCAGTACGCCTTCACCCGGCCGATCGCGGACCACATGTTCCGCAACTACGACGGCGTCCTCAAGGTCGACGGCGACGTCGGCAACAAGAAGGCCTACGACCCCCGCGCGTACGGCAAGGCCGCCGAGGCGGGCATGGCGCAGCGCGTGGTCGAGGCCTGCCGGCAGCTCAAGTCCGCGGGCACCAAGATCAAGTAGTTCCACCTCGGCGGAGCGGGGGATCGATACGACATCGATCCCCCGTTTCCATGATCGGCCATACTCATTCAGCGGCCTTACAGGTAAGACTGTGCTCATGGAAACGCACGAGAACCTCCTTGGCGGTCCGCCGCCCACCCTGCTGCCGGACAACCCCGACGCGCGGCAGATGCTCGAATCGGGCGCCAAGGCGGCCGACGTGGCCGCGCGCTTCCCCGCCTACTCGGCGGCCTGGGCCGTTCTCGCCGACGACTACTTCGCGGCCGGGCACGCGGTCACCTCCTACGCCTTCGCGCGCACCGGCTACCACCGGGGGCTGGACCAGCTCCGCAGGGCGGGCTGGAAGGGCTTCGGGCCCGTCCCGTGGGACCACGAGCCCAACCAGGGGTTCCTGCGCTGCCTGAACGCCCTGGCCCGGGCGGCCCAGGCGATCGGGGAGAAGGACGAGGCCGAGCGGTGCGCCCAGTTCCTCCGCGACAGCAGCGAGGAGGCCGCGCGGGTTCTCACGGCCACCACGTGACCTCGCGCCCGCGGCGGTCCCCCTGACGTCCTCCCGGCCCGCCGCCGCCTCGCGCGGCGGCCGGGCCGGGAAAAGGGGAGCATCCGTACGTAAGATCCCGTTCACCCACACGGGGGCACTCGGGTAGTCTCTGTTTGCAAGAGGCCCCTGCCGCGCTTGCGTCAGGGGTTTTCGTTTTGTCGCGGGAGTAGGACCATGCCGGCTGTCGTTCTCGTGGGCGCCCAGTGGGGCGATGAGGGCAAGGGGAAGGCCACCGACCTGCTCGGCGGCGACGTCGACTACGTCGTCCGCTACCAGGGGGGCAACAACGCGGGTCACACCGTGGTGATCGGGGACCAGAAGTACGCGCTGCACCTCCTGCCCACCGGAGTGCTGTCGCCCGAGGTGATCCCTGTGATCGGCAACGGCGTGGTGATCGACCCCGGTGTGCTCCTGGGCGAGATCGACGGGCTGGCCGATCGCGGCATCTCGTGCGACCGCCTGCTGATCTCGGCGAACGCGCATTTGATCATGCCCCACCACAAGGCCATCGACAAGGTGACCGAGCGCTACCTGGGCAAGGCCAGGATCGGCACGACCGGCCGCGGGATCGGTCCCGCGTACGGCGACAAGATCTACCGCATGGGCGTGCGCGTGCAGGACCTGCTCGACCCGGGCATCCTGAGCAAGAAGATCGAGGTCGCCCTCGGCGAGAAGAACCAGATCCTCACCAAGATCTACAACCGGCGCGGCCTCGACCCGGCCAAGGTGCTCGACGAGTACCTCGGGTACGCCGAGCGGCTCCGCCCCCACATCGCCGACACCTCGCTCGTCCTGTCCAGGGCGCTCGACGAGGGCAAGGTCGTCCTGCTGGAGGGCGGCCAGGGCACGCTGCTCGACATCGACCACGGCACCTACCCCTTCGTCACCTCCAGCTCGCCCACCTCGGGCGGCGCGTGCGCGGGGTCGGGCATCCCGCCGACCCGGCTCACCCGGGTCATCGGCATCCTCAAGGCGTACACGACCCGCGTCGGCTCCGGGCCGTTCCCCACCGAGCTGCTCGACGAGCAGGGCGAGTGGCTGCGCCAGACCGGCGGCGAGTACGGCGTCACCACCGGGCGCAACCGCCGCTGCGGCTGGTTCGACGCCGTCATCGCCCGGTACGCCACCCGGATCAACGGCGTCACCGACTTCTTCCTCACCAAGCTCGACGTGCTGTCGGGCCTGGAGCGCATCCCGGTCTGCGTGGCCTACGACGTGAACGGCGTGCGCCACGAGGAGATCCCGATGACGCAGACCGAGTTCCACCACGCCACGCCGATCTACGAGGAGTTCCCCGGCTGGCAGGAGGACATCACCAGCGCCAAGACGTTCGACGACCTCCCGCCGAACGCCCAGTCGTACGTCCGGGCCCTGGAGGAGATGAGCGGCGCGCCCGTGTCGGCGATCGGCGTCGGGCCCGGCCGCACGCAGACGCTGCAGCTCCGGTCCCTCATCTGATCGGTTTGGGCGGGTTCGTGGTGTGCGCGCCGGGAACACGGCGATGCCCGGCGCGCGGAGGACGACCCAGTAAGGTACGCCCTTGTGCAGGGATACGTTGAGCTACACGGGCATCGCGGCGCGCGCGGGCTGAGACCTGAGAACACCCTTCCCGGCCTGGCCTTCGCGCTGGAGCTCGGGGTGGACGCGCTGGAGTTCGACGTGGCCATGTCGGCCGACGGCCAGCTCGTCCTCACCCACGACCTGCTGGTGTCCCCGGTCACCAGTGCCGACACCGGCATGGCGCACCCGGGCGACGAGATGTTCCCGTACGTCGGCAAGCCGATCATCTCGCTGACGTTGCCCCAGCTGCGCACCCTCGACGTGGGCGTCCGGCTGCCGCAGCGGCCGGACGACCGGTTCGCGATGACGCAGGTGCCGCTCCCCGACACCCGGATGCCCACGCTGGGCGCCGTTCTGGGCCTCATCGGGGCACTCGGCGCCGACAAGGTGCGGCTCAACGTGGAGCTGAAGTCCGACCCGACCCGGCCCGAGCTGTCGGCCGACCCGGTGCGGTTCACCGAGCTCGTCGCCAAGGAGCTCGACCGGCACGACCGGCTGTCCCGGGCGGCCCTGCTCAGCTTCGACTGGCGCATCCTGGAGGCGGCCCGGCCGCTCGTGGATCAGCGGTACGCCCTGGTCGAGCGGGCCACGATGAGCCCGGCCTGGATGAACGGCGTCCGCCTCGACGAGATCGGCGGCGACCTCGCCGCGGCCGCGGACATCGCGGGGGCGACCACGCTGTCCCCCGACCACACGCTGATCGACGAGGCGCTGATGGAGAGCGCGTCCCGCCGCGGCCTGCCGGTCGTCGCCTGGACCGTCAACGAGCCCGAGGACGCCTCCCGGCTCGTCGACATGGGCGTGGCGGGGATCGTCACCGACTACCCCGACCGGATGCGACGGCTGTGGAAGGCGCGGGGACTGGCGCTGCCCGAGCCGGTCAGCCCGCTCCGTCCCGTCGGGGCCTGACCACTCCGTACGACATGGGGAAGCCCCGCCCGAGGAGGACGGGGCTTCAGGGTCACCCACAAGAAACGGCTTGGTACAGCCGATTACCAGCCAACCCCATCGCAGCGTGCCCGTCAAGTAGCGCAGCGTCACATGTGACCGGGGTCACCACACGCGACGGCGGGGTCACTCCTCGACGGACAGGGCTCCGGAGGGGCACAGGTTCACCGCCCTGCGCACGCCGGTCGCCAGGCCCTCCGGCGGCTCGGGATCGAGCACGACCACCGTGCCGTCCTCCTCGCTCTGGTCGAACACCTCGGGCAGCGACAGCGCGCACATGCCGGCGCCGACACACTTGTCCGTGTCCGCTTTGATCTTCATGTCCCCCTCCTTCCCTCCGTCCTACCAAATCACCCGTCACCAGGCGACCGGCAGGCGGTGCACTCCGTAGATCGCCATATTGGACCGCATCGGCACCTCGCCGGGCGGCACGGCCAGCCGCAGGCCGGGGAGGCGGCGCAGCAGCGCGGCGTACGCGATCCGCATCTCGGTCCGGGCGAGCTGCTGCCCGAGGCACTGGTGGACGCCGTGCCCGAACGCGAGGTGCCCGTGGGCCGACCGGGAGACGTCGAGCATGTCGCCCCCGCCGAACCGCTCCGGGTCCCGGTTGGCCGCGGCGATGGCCAGCGTGACCGACTCGCCCGCCCGGATGAGGTGGCCGTCGATCTCGACGTCCTCCAGCGCCGCCCGGATGGGACCGAGGTGGACGATGCTGAGGTAGCGCATCAGCTCCTCCACCGCGTTGTCGATCAGCGTGGGGTCCTCGCGCAGGGCGGCCATCTGCGGCGGGTTGGACAGCAGGGCGAACGTGCCGAGGCCGAGCATGTTCGCCGTCGTCTCGTGGCCCGCCACGAGCAGCAGCAGGGCGATGCCGGCGAGCTCCCGGTCCGTCAGCTCTCCCCCGGCGATCAGGCCGCTCAGCAGGTCGTCCTCCGGGTCGGCGGTCTTCCGCATGACCAGGTTGTGCAGGTAGGTCAGCAGGTCGGCCATGGCGGCCGTGACCTCGTCGAGGGTCGAGTCCAGGTTCAGCATGACGGCCGAGTCCCGCTGGAACTTCGCCCTGTCGTCGTACGGCACGCCGAGCAGCTCACAGATCACCAGGGACGGGATGGGCAGCGCGAACGCCGACACCAGTTCGGCCGGCGGCCCCTGGCGTTCCATCTCGTCGAGCCGGGCGTTCGCGATCTCCTCGACCCTCGGCTCCAGGAGCTTCATCCGCCGTACGGTGAACTGGCCGGTGAGCAGCTTCCGGTAGCGCGTGTGGTCGGGGGGGTCCATGCGGATGAAGAACCCCGGAGGCACGTTCATGTTCTGCAGCCGGAGGTTCCGCTGGGGGATCGGGGAGTGCAGGAGCTCGGGACGGGTACTGAACCGGGGGTCGGCCAGGATCGCGCGGGCCGCGGCGTACCCGGTGACGACCCAGCCTTCGTGCCCGTCGGCGTACGTCATGCGCCGGATCGGCGCCTCCTCCTGCCACCGGCGGAGCAGGTCGGGTGGGTCGAAGGCGCGTTCCCGCTTGACGGGGAAGGTCGCGATCCGCGGTGTGGCCTCGGTCATGACACGCTCCTGTAAGGGTGGAAACGGTCCGCTGTCGAGTCGCCTGCTCCCTTCACATAACAGCATCGGGTGTCGATTTGCAACGAATGAAAGTTCATTGCGAATGTCATAGAGTCTTGGACATGACGGACGGCCCTGGCCTGCGCGAACGCAAGAAACTGCGCACCCGGCAGGCGCTGATCGAGGCGTCCCTGCGCCTGTTCCAGGAGCAGGGGTACGAGGAGACGACGATCGCCGAGATCGCCTCGGCCGTCGACGTCTCGACGCGGACGTTCTTCAGCTACTTCACGAGCAAGGAGGACGTCGTCTTCTTCGACCACCGGCACCGCGCCGACGAGGCTCTCAAGGTGGTCGCCGACCGGCGGCCGGGCGAGCCGGTGGCCGGCCTCCTGATGCGCCTGGCCCACCAGAGCCTCCGGTCGGCCTTCCTGGACACGGACCTGACCGCCGACCTGTTCCCGCTGCGCCACCGGCTCGTGATGTCCGTGCCCGCCTTGCAGGCCCGCGGGCTCCACCTGCTCTTCGACACCCAGCGCCGCCTGGCGGAGGCGCTCCACCAGGCGTACGCGGACGAGATCGACCTCACCGAGGCCGCGGCGGCCGTCGGGGCCGTCGCGGGCGCGGGCCACCTGGCCGCCCTGACCAGCATCGAGCGCGGCGAGCCCCCCGAGCGCGTCTGGGAGGCCGGTCGCCGCGCCGTCGACCTCACCCTCCGCGGCCTCGGCGCCCTCGGCTCCCGGCCTGCCTCCGGCTGACAGGGCCCGGGAAGGCGGTCAGAGCCAGCCGTTGCGGCGGAAGGCGCGGTGGAGGAGTGTGCAGGCCACCGCCATGACGCCCAGGACGAGGGGGTACCCGTAGGCGGCCCTGAGCTCGGGCATGTGCTCGAAGTTCATGCCGTAGATGCCGGCGATCATCGTGGGGACCGAGATGATCGCCACCCACGACGAGATCTTCCGCATGTCCTCGTTGGCGAGCGCGTTGGAGCGCGCCAGGGCGGCCTGGAGGATCGAGTCGGACAGCTCGTTGGACGACTGCACCTGCTCGCAGACCCGGGAGAGGTGGTCGCCGACGTCGCGGAAGTACTCGCGCATCTCGGAGGGGATCACGCGGCGCTGGGGGAGCGCGTTGAACGGCGTGAGGAGGGGGGCGACGGCCCGCTTGAGCTCCAGCATCTCGCGCTTGAGCTGGTAGATGCGGTTGATGTCGCGGGAGCTGACCTCGGCGAAGACGGCGGCCTCGACCTCCTCCAGCTCGGCCTGCATGAGGTCGGCGACCTGGAGGTACTTGTCCACCACGTGGTCGGCGATCGCGTGCAGCACGCCCGTGGGGCCGCGGCCCAGCAGCTTCGGCTTGGCCTCGATCTTCTCCCTGACGTCGCCGAGGGGACAGTGCCGGCCGTGCCGGACCGTGACGACGAAGTCGGCGCCGACGAACGCCATGATCTCGCCCGTGCCGATGATCTCGCCGGTCGCGGCGGACACCTCGTTGTCGAGGAAGGCGACGGTCTTCAGCACGACGAACAACGAGTCGCCGTACCGCTCGACCTTGGGGCGCTGGTGGGCCTTGATGGCGTCCTCGACGGCGAGCGGGTGCAGGCCGAACACCTCGGCCAGCCACTCGACCTCGGGCGCGGCGGGCTCGTGCAGGCCGACCCAGACGTACGCGTCGGGCATCGGCGCGGTCTCGTTGTGCTCACGGACGAGGCGGACGGCCTCGGGGATGCCCGAGGCGTCGATCTTCTCGCCGGCGACGTAGGCGCCGAACTCGACGAGGGAACTGCTCGGCGGCACGCAGCGGCCGAGCGGCTCGTCGGCGGCCGTGGCGGCGGTGGCGGCGGTGGCGGTCAGGCGCGTGGGCAGGACACGGGTGTGCCTGTTGATGCGAGGAAAGATGATCGAGGAGCGCATGGCGGTCCCTTCCCGCCCGAGTCGGCACGCTCCACGCGCGACGTGATGTCACCCCTTCATGCAGGCGTGAACGGCCCCTCGGGCTCTGTGTCGAAGTGGTCGGGAGTGCGCACGACGTACGTGCGCGAGCACGTACTGACGGGATCACCAGAATTCATCCCAGACCACCTCCAATCACGAGGAGACGACGCTAAGCCCGCCTAACTTACCACATCGGGGTCCGGCGGCCTTTCCAGGGTACCCCCACCGACAGCGGTGGATCATGCACTACTTGCCAAAAAGCACCGGAACAAATCGGCTGAGCATGTGTATCTCACCCTTTCCCGTACGGCCGGCACCGGTGCGGAGGAGGGGGTGGCGAACGCTGCGACAATGGACGCGTGCGCGTACTTGTCATCGGTTCCGGGGGCCGCGAGCACGCGTTGTGCCGCGCCCTCCGCCTCGACCCGGCCGTCAGCGAAGTCCACTGCGCGCCCGGCAACGCCGGCATCGCGCAGGTCGCCGACCTGCATCAGGTGGTCCCCACCGACGGCGCGGAGGTGACCGCGCTGGCCCGCCGCCTGGGAGCGGACCTGGTCGTCGTCGGCCCGGAGGCGCCGCTGGTCGCCGGGGTGGCCGACGCGGTGCGCGCGGCCGGCGTCCCCTGCTTCGGGCCCTCTGGAGAGGCGGCCGCGATCGAGGGCTCCAAGGCGTTCGCCAAGGACGTCATGATCGCCGCGGGGGTGCCGACCGCGCGCGCCCGGACCTGCGTCACCGAGGAGGAGGCGGCCGCCGCGCTGGACGAGTTCGGCGCGCCGTACGTCGTGAAGGACGACGGGCTCGCCGCGGGCAAGGGCGTCGTGGTGACCGACAGCCGCGACGAGGCCCTGGAGCACGCGCGGGCCTGCGAGCGGGTGGTGGTCGAGGAGTACCTCGACGGCCCTGAGGTGTCGCTGTTCGCCCTGTGCGACGGCAGCGCCGCGGTCCCGCTGCAGCCGGCCCAGGACTTCAAGCGCGCCTACGACGGCGACAAGGGGCCCAACACGGGCGGCATGGGCGCCTACACCCCGCTCCCCTGGGCTCCGGACGGCCTCACCGAGCAGGTCATGACCGAGATCGTGAACCCCACGGTGGCCGAGCTCGCCCGGCGCGGCACGCCGTACACCGGGGTCCTGTACGCCGGGCTGGCCCTGACGCAGGACGGGCCGCGGGTGATCGAGTTCAACGCGCGCTTCGGCGACCCGGAGACCCAGGTCGTGCTCGACCGGCTGGCGACGCCGCTCGGCGGGCTGCTGCTCGCCTGCGCGACCGGCGACCTCGCCGCGCACGGGCCGCTGGAGTGGCGCGGCGGCGCCGCCGTGACCGTCGTGCTGGCCGCCGAGAACTACCCGGCCGACCCGGTCAAGGGCGACCCGATCGCGGGCCTGCCGGCCGACGCCGAGGAGGCGTACGTGCTGCACGCGGGCACCGCGCTCGACGAGAACAACCGGCTGGTGTCCAACGGCGGCCGCGTGCTGAGCGTGGTCGGGACCGGGAGCGACGTGGCCGAGGCCAGGGCCCGGGCGTACGAGGCGCTCGCCGGCATCACGATGCGCGGCTCCCACCACCGCTCCGACATCGCGGCCGGCACGCCCGGCTGACCTCGTGCGACGGCCGCTCCTCCGGGTTATCCCGGAGACGACGGCCGGGCGTGCCCCGATGTCCCCGCCGCCGCCTCGGCCTAGCGTCGGGGACATGAGCGGAGTGCGGTGGCCGATGAGCGGGAGAGCCCGCGAGATCGGGGAGATCGTCGAGACGGTGCACGCGGGCGTGAGCCTGGTCGTCACCGGAGAGCCGGGGGTGGGCAAGACCGCCCTCATCCGGCGGGCCGTCCGCGAGCTGGGCGGGGTCACGGTCGCGGCCGTGCCGGGAACGTCCCTGCCGCCGGAGCCGACGGGACCGCTGCTCCTGGTCGTGGAGCGGGCGTACCTGCTCGACCCCGCGTCGGCACGCCGGGTGCACGATCTCGTCGCCTCCGGCGAGGCGACACTGCTCGCCGAGGCCCGCACCGGCGCGGAACCGCCCGGGCCGGTGGCCGCGCTGCTCGTCGAGGGGCTCGCCACCCGGTGGGACCTGTCCCCCCTGCCCGCGGAGCACGCCGTACGGATCCTGGCGGCGGCGCTGCGGGGGCCGGTGGACGGGGCGACCGCGCAGCGGCTGTGGCGGGCTGCCGCCGGGAACATGCGGCTGCTCCGCGAGCTGGTCGAGACCGGCCTGGCCTCCGGACGGCTGAGCCTGATGGACGACCGATGGACGCTCAGCGGCGATCTCCCCCTCGGCGACCGGGTGCGCGAGCTGGTGCGCGACGAGATCGGCCACCTCGACGACGGCGAGCGCGAGGCCCTCGACCTGCTCGCGGTGGCCGGCGAGGTGGACGTGGACGCGCTGGAGCGGCTGACCTCGCCCGCGGCCCTGCACCGGCTGGAGCGGCGCGGCCTCGTGCGCGCGCACCGCCTCGGCACCCGGCTCCAGGTGCGGTTCGCCCGCCCGATCCACCGCGCGGCGCTCCGGGAGGACCTCGGCCCGATCGTCGTGCGCGACCTGCTGCGCCGGCTCGGCCGCCCGGCCGGCCACCCTGTGAACGGCGGCTCCCGGGCCTCCGGCGACTTCAGCCGGCGCGAGCAGGAGGTGGCCCAGCTCGCCTCCTGGGGGATGACCAACCGGGAGATCGCGGAGTGGCTGGGGCTGTCCCCCCGCACGGTCGGCAACCACCTCTGCCGCGTCTACACGAAGCTCGGCGTGGCCGACCGGTCCAGGCTCGGATCCATCGGGTCGGCGGGCTGACCGTACGCGGCCCGCACCCGCGGTGGGGGACGGGCCGGGGGCTGGGAGGATGGAGGGGTGAAGCACCTCCACTCCGGCAAGGTCCGCGACCTGTACGAGACGCCCGACGGGCTGCTGCTGATGGTCGCCTCCGATCGCATCTCGGCGTTCGACCACGTGCTCGAGCCCGGCATCCCCGACAAGGGCGAGATCCTCACGCGGCTGTCGCTGTGGTGGTTCGAGCAGCTCGAGGACGTGGTCCCCAACCACGTGGTGTCGGCCGACGTGCCGGCGGAGTTCGCCGGGCGGGCCGTGCTGTGCCGTCCGCTGCGCATGGTGCCGGTGGAGTGCGTGGCCCGGGGCTACCTGACGGGCTCCGGGCTCGTCGACTACCGCAGGGAGGGCGCGGTCTCGGGGGTGAGGCTCCCGGACGGCCTCACCGACGGCTCACGGCTGCCCGAGCCGATCTTCACGCCGTCGACCAAGGCGCCGGTGGGCGAGCACGACGAGCCGATGACGTTCGAGCAGGTGGCGGCCGAGGTCGGGGCCGAGGTGGCCGACCGGCTCCGGCGCATCACCCTGGAGGTGTACAGCCGGGGCGCGGAGATCGCGCTGGGGCGGGGCATCATCGTGGCCGACACCAAGATCGAGATCGGCTGGGACGCCGAGGGTGTCCTGACGCTGGGCGACGAGCTGCTGACGCCCGACTCGTCCCGGTTCTGGCCCCTCGACCGGTGGGAGCCCGGCCACGCGCAGCCGTCGTTCGACAAGCAGTACGTCAGGGACTGGCTGGTGTCCCCCGCCTCGGGATGGGACCGGGCCTCGGGAGAGGCGCCGCCGCGCCTGCCCGACGAGGTCGTCGAGCGCACCAGGAGCCGGTACGTCGAGGCCTACGAGCGCATCACCGGCCGGCGGTTCAGGGACTGACCGCGCAAGTCACAAAAGTACCTCCAGTACCGCGTTCCCTCGGCGGCCACGCGGGTAGTTCCTCCGCGAAACGCCCGGGTTAGCGGCTACGCTGGGCCGACGACCCCGCCGACGATCGGTCGCCGCCTGGGTGCGAGTCCCCACATCTTCCCCCGACATAGGAGTCTCATCCATGGTTCGTTACCGCGTCCGCGGTGGCAACGTGCTGCGTGGAACCGCCTTCATCCAGGGCGCGAAGAACGCCGTACTGCCCATGATCGGCGCGGCCCTGATGGCGGCCGAGGGCCGCACGGTGCTGCGCAACGTGCCCGTGATCGAGGACGTGCGCAGGGCGGTCGAGCTGGCGCAGGCCGTCGGCGCGAAGGTGGAGTTCCATGAGAGCGAGCGCACGCTCGTCATCGACGCCTCACGGCTGACGAGCCCGGTGCTGCCGGCGGAGATCGCCCGGCGGTTCCGCGGGTCGGTCCTGTTCGTCCCGGCCCTGCTCCACCGGCTCGGGGAGGCGATCATCGAGGGCATCGGCGGCTGCAACCTGGGCAGCCGCAACCTCGACTTCCACTACCTCGGCTACAAGCGGCTCGGCGCGATGGTCGACGAGGGCGAGTCCGTCATCCACATCAAGGCGGGCGGGCTCGTCGGCGCCCCGCTCTACCTCGACACCCCGTCGCACACCGGCACCGAGAACCTCATCATGGCCGCCTCGCTCGCACTGGGCACGACCGTGATCGAGAACGCCGCGCTGGAGCCGGAGGTGCTCGACGTCATCTCGATGCTGAGCCGCATGGGCGCCCGCATCCAGGGCGGCGGCACCGGGTTCATCACGGTCGAGGGCGTGGACGAGCTCACCGCGGTGGAGCACACCGTCATGCCCGACCGCCTCGACGCCGGCGTGTTCGCCATGGCCGCCGCCATCACCGGCGGCGAGGTCAATCTGGTGGGCGCGTCGCTGGAGCACCTCGGCGTGGTGCGCTGGAAGCTGGAGCAGATGGGCGTGGAGTTCGAGAACCACGGCGCCGTCCTCCACGTCCGCCGCGACCGGCCGCTGCGGCCGATCAACGTGATCACCGACACCTACCCCGGCTTCGCCACCGACCTCCAGTCGCCGCTGATGACCGTGGCCTGCCTGGCCGACGGCTCCAGCTACATCCACGAGCGGATCTTCGACGGCCGCTTCGCGCTGGCCGGCGAGCTGAACAAGATGGGCGCCAATATCGAGGTCGAGGGCAGCCGGGCGGTCGTCCACGGCCCGACGCCGCTGCGCGGCACCGAGGTCACGGCGCACGACCTGCGCTCGGGGATCGCCCTCGTGCTGGCCGGGCTCGCCGCCGACGGCGAGACCACGATCGGCTCCGGCTATCTCATCGACCGGGGGCACGCCGCGCTCGCCCAGCGGATGCAGGCCCTCGGCGCAGATGTGGTCCGTGAAATTTCCACTTTGAACGAGGGTTAGTCCGGAAACCTATCTTTCCGGCCTGACCAGCGAAAACATTACAAATAAGGGACTCCCCCGCACCTGCCAGAATGGTATTCCGGCAAACCCGGGCGTGACATTACGGCCTTAACCAGCGATCGTTCCAAAGAGAAGCCACAACAACGAGGGCGACGTGGGATGGGACGAACATTGGTCGAGCGCACGGAAGACACTCCGCGCGGGTCGCGCCTGGGGACGGTGACACCGGACCTCACGATAGGCGTGGTGGGGTCGCACGACCTGGTCGAGCGGGTGATGCTGATGGGCCACTCGGCGGCCCCGGTGCCCTGCCGGCTGGTCGCGGCGGCCTACCGGGACGAACAGGAGGCGGCGGACAAGGTCACCCGCTTGGGACCGGGAGTGGACGCGTGCCTGTTCGCGAGCCCGGTCCCCTTCGAGCTCGCCCGGCGCGCCGGCGTGCTGACGATGCCCGCCACCCACGTGCAACTGGGCGGCGCGGCGCTCGTGGCGGCCGTGGCCAAGGCGGCCCTGGACGACCGGATCGACCCCCGCCGGGTCAGCGTCGACGTGCTGGGCCGGACGGAGATCGACGAGGTCTACAGCGACCTCAACCTCCCCTCGGGCGAGGTGCACACCCGTGACGAGCCCGGCCCGGTCGGGACGATCGCGGCCTTCCACGAGCGGCTGCTGCGGCAGGGCGTCACGACGGGCGCCCTGACGTGCGTCCACGGCGTGGCCGAGCGGCTGGTCTCGGCCGGGGTCCCGGTCGTGCCGATCCGGCCGACGTCCGCGGCCGTCCGTTCGGCGCTGCACACGGCGGCCCTGCTCGGCGCCCGCCACCGGCTGGAGGAGTCGCAGCTCACGGTCGTGCTCGTGGAGGTGCCGACGCTGCGCGAGCCGGTACGGCGGGGGG
>NZ_BOOC01000020.1 GCF_016863035.1 Microbispora corallina | reverse complement strand
GGGAGCCGGTACGGCGGGCGGCGCCCCGCTACTGGCGCGACGAGCTGCGGCTGTCGCTGCACCGGCTGCTGGTGCAGGAGGCCAACCGCATCAACGCGAGCGTGTGGCCGATCGACGACCACAGCTACCTGGTGGTGGCGACGAAGGGGTCGATCGCGGCGGCCACGGACGGCTTCCGCGTGCTTCCGTTCGCCGCGCGCATCCGGGAGGAGCTGGGCCTCGCGGTGGAGGTGGGCGTGGGCATGGGCCGCACCACCCACGAGGCCGAGACGCACGCCAGGGGCGCGCTGGCGCGCAGCCAGGCCGGAAAGCAGCCGCAGGGCTTCGCGGTCGACCGGGAGGGCAGGGCGCTGGTCCCGCCGCCCCGGATGCCGCCCCAGGCCGGCGGGCCGGTCAAGCCCAAGGGCGTGGAGGTCCTGGCGCGCCTGGCGGCCAAGCTGGAGGGCGGGGACACGGTGGTGGACGCGGAGGGGGCCGGCAAGATGCTCGGCGTCACCCCCCGCACGGCTCGGAGGTTGCTGCGCACGCTGGTTGACGAGGGACTCGCGTGGCCGCTCCCGCCGAACCGGACCCCGCAGCCGGGCCGTCCCCGGCAGCTCTACCGGCTCATCGTGGAGAAGCTGAACCGGTGACGGCCGCCGCGGAGGCGGGAGATAATGTCATGACCCATGGGACGGAACGGTCGTGACATCAGGGTCTGGCTGGCGCTCGCCGCGGTGTACGTCGTGTGGGGCTCGACGTACCTCGCCATCAAGTTCGCCATCGAGACCCTTCCCCCGCTGATCAGCGGCGGTCTCCGGTTCGTCGCGGCGGCCCTGGTGCTCGGCGCGGTCCTGCTGCTGCGCAGGGGGACCGCGCCCTTCCGGGTGACCGCCCGCCAGTGCGGCGGCGCCGCCCTGGTCGGGCTGCTGCTCCTCACGGCCGGCAACGGCCTGGTGGGCGTGGCCGAGCAGCACATCTCCAGCGGCCTCGCCGCGCTGCTCGTGGCCTCGGTGCCGCTGTGGCTCGTCGTGTTCCGCACGGTCGTCAGGGACCGGCCGCACGTGCTGACGCTGGCCGGGGTGCTCGTCGGCTTCGCCGGCGTGGCCGGGCTCACCCTCGGCGGCGGCGCGTCGGCCAGCGGCGTCGGGATCGGAGCCGTCCTGCTCGCGTCGCTGGCGTGGTCGCTCGGGTCGTTCATCTCGCCACGCATCGCCATGCCGGAGGACCCGTTCGCGGCGAGCGCGATCGAGATGGCCGCGGGCGGCGCCGGCATGCTGCTCCTCGCCCTGTGCACGGGCGAGCGGGTGCACCTGACGGCCGTGAGCGCGAGCTCCTGGGCCGCGGTGGCCTACCTGGTGCTGTTCGGGTCGCTCGTGGCGTTCACGTCGTACGTGTGGCTGCTCGGGAACGCGCCGATCTCGCTGGTGTCCACCTACGCGTACGTGAACCCGGTGGTGGCCGTGGTCCTCGGCGTGATCGTGCTGGGCGAGGACGTCACCACGGCGATGATCGTCGCCGGGGCGCTCATCGTCGTCGGGGTGGCGCTGGTCGTCTCGACCGAGCGCGCAAGGCCGGCGCCCGAGACGGAGCCCGGGGAGGCGGCGCTCGAGACCGGGCGCCGCCCCTGACGGTTCAGCGGCCGCGGAAGGCCTCGGCGGCGGCCAGGAACGCGTCGTTCGACTCGGGGTCGCCGATCGAGACGCGGGCGCCCTCGCCGGGGAACGGCCGCACGGCCACGCCCACACCGGCGCACGCCTCGGCGAACTCCACCGTCCGGTCGCCCAGCCGCAGCCAGACGAAGTTGGCCTCGGTCGGCGGCACCTGCCAGCCCTGGGACAGCAGCGCCTCGCGGACCCGGGTGCGCTCCTTCACGACCGTCTCGACACGCTCCAGCAGCTCGTCCTCGGCCTGCAGGGACGCCACCGCGGCGATCTGGGCGAGGTGGTTCACCGCGAACGGCAGCAGGGTCTTGCGGACGGCGGCGGCCACCGGCTCATGCCCGATCAGGTAGCCCACCCGCAGCCCCGCCAGGCCGTACGCCTTGGAGAACGTCCGCAGCACCGCCACATTGGGCCGCTCGCGGTAGAACGCGAGGCCGTCGGGCACGTCGGCGTCCCTGACGTACTCCCGGTAGGCCTCATCGAGCACGACGAGCACGTCGCCGGGCACGCGGTCGAGGAAACGCTCGATCTCGGCCCTCCGGTTGGCCGTGCCGGTCGGGTTGTTCGGGTTGCACACCAGGACCAGCCGGGTCAGCGGCGTCACCGCGTCGGCCATCGCCTCGAGATCGTGCGTCTCGTCCACCAGCGGCACCTCGACCGCGGTGGCCCCGGCGAGAGCGGTCAGCAGCGGGTACGCCTCGAAGGCCCGCCACGCGTACAGCACCTCGGCGCCGGGCTCGCCGACGGCCTCCAGGAGCTGCTGGGTCACCGCCACCGACCCCGCGCCCACGGCCACGTGCTCCTCCGGCACGCCGTACTTCGCGGCGAGCGCCTCGATGAGCCGCACGGCGCCCGGGTCGGGGTAGCGGTTGATCTCCCCCGCCGCCCGCGCCACGGCCTCCACGACCGACGGCAGCGGCTCGTAGGGGCTCTCGTTGGAGGACAGCTTGTACGACCGGCCGTCCGGCGCGACCACGGCCTTGCCCGGCTTGTAGGCCGGCACGGTGTCGAGGATGGAACGGAATCGAGGCATGTCCTTACCTTAGGAGACACTCCTCACCCGGTCGCAACCCCAGCTGTCCCTTACCGTTTGCCCGCGAGTGCGCCGTTTTCACTAGGATTCGGCGGCATGTGGCGCAAGATCAGGGTTGTCATCGCCGGCGCGAGCGCGGCCGGGATGTTCGCCGTCCCGGGGGCGGCGCAGGCGCAGACGGCGGCGGTCCCCGCGGCGGCCGGCGGCTCGGCGGGGACGGCCGCCGCCTCGGCACAGCCGGCGGCCGCCTCGGCGGGAACGGCGGCGAAGACCGGCACGAAGCCGAAGCCGTACTGCGCGCGGCACAAGTGCATCGCCCTGACCTTCGACGACGGTCCCTGGCCGTACACGCCGGCGCTTCTCGACACGCTGAAGAAGCACAAGGCCAAGGCGACGTTCTTCGTGCTGGGCCGCAAGGTGGCCAACCGTCCCGAGCTGACGCGGCGCATCGTCGCCGAGGGCCACGACATCGGCAACCACACCTGGGACCACGAGGTGCTCACCACGCTGTCGGACGAGGAGGTCCTGAGCACGGTCAGCAGCACCACCGACATCATCAGGGAGACGATCGGCAAGGCGCCCACGATGATGCGGCCTCCGAGCGGCGCGACCAACTCCCGGGTGGGCGCGCTCATGGCCCAGCTCGGCCTGCCGCAGATCCTGTGGACGGGCTCCACCCTCGACTGGCAGGCCAGGAACACGAAGGTGATCGCCAAGCGCACGCTCGCCCTGGCCAAGCGGAACGGCGTGATCCTGCTGCACGACATCGTCCCCGAGACGGTCAAGGCGATGCCGGGCGTGCTGACGACGCTGGAGAAGCAGGGCTACAGGTTCGTGACGATCACCACCCTGCTGCAGGGCCGGCAGCTCAAGGGCGGCGAGATCTACCCGCCGCGCGGCAAGTAGGCCACGTCGGCGACGAGCGAACGGTCGAGCGCCGCGCGCAGCCGCGACTGCAGCGGCCGCTCGACCAGCCGGTGCACGGCGTACGCGACGGCGAGCACGGCGGCCACCACGACGGGGAGCGCGAGCCGGTTGCCCAGCGGCAGCCGCAGCACGCCGATGAGCAGGAACCCCAGGTGGTGGTGGAACAGATAGAGCGGGTAGGTGAGCGCGCCCAGCGCCGTGAGCCACCGCCAGTCGAGCCCGTCGAGCACGCCCAGGGCCACCAGCACCATCACGAGGAACAGCAGCGAGATCACGGCGACGACGAGGGCCGAGCCGAGGGGCACGCCGAACCGCGCGACGGCCGGCGGGTTCTCCCCCAGCACCTGGACCAGCGCGAGCGCCCAGCCGGCGGCCACGAACAGCCAGGGGAACAGCGACCCGCCGAACCGGTGGATGAGGAACAGCGCCATCCCGGCGATGAAGTACGGCGCGCTGAACGGCACGAGCACCGCCTGCAGCAGGTCGGCGTCCACCCGCTCGGCGATCGCCAGCAGGAACACCCACGCCCCCATGAACGCCAGGCAGCGGCGATAGGTGATCCCCATCGCGGCGAAGCAGGCGATGAGGGCGTAGAACACCAGCTCCTGCCAGAGCGTCCAGTACACGATCTCCAGGTCGCGCACCCGCAGCCCGTGCTGGAGCATCGTGAGGTTCGCCAGCAGCTCCGCGAACGTCGGCCGGTGGTCGGTGACCAGCCCGGCCACCCCGAGCGCGCCCAGCAGGAGCACGCTCGCCCAGTACGCCGGGTAGAGCCGGGCGATCCGGGACGCCGCGAACTCGCCCGGCCCGCGGCCCCACGCGCTCATCAGGATGACGAAGCCGCTGATGAGGAAGAAAAGGCGCACCCCGTACACGCCGAACATCGTGACGGCGCTCAGCGCGGGAAAGGCGTTGGGCGTTCCCCACGCGCGCGTTTCGCCGAAATGGAAGAAGACCACCGAGATGGCCGCGCAGAACCTCAGCAGGTCGAGCACGCGAAGCCGGGGGGATTCAGCGGATTTGGCCGGCGCATCCGAAATGCGTGTGGCCGCTGCGAGCATATGCCGGAATATATCCGTACAGATCGTCGGGGACGAACTAAATCCGGAGCATCGGCGGGTGGAGGAGCACAGCGGGGCCGCGGCGGTGGAGCATGGCCGGCCGGCCGCCGTCCCGGGTGGTCGTCCGGCCCGTCTGCACGAGGAACCCCTCGGTCTTGGTGACCTTGCGGTGGAAGTTGCGCGGGTCGAGCGGGCGGCCCCACACGATCTCGTAGACCCGCCGCAGCTCCGCCACCGTGAACTCGGGCGGGCAGAAGGCGGCGCCCAGGGAGGTGTACTCCAGCTTGGCCCGCGCCCGCTCGACGCCGTCCAGCATGATGCGCCGGTGGTCGAAGGCCATCTCGGTCAGCTCCGCGACCGGCTGCCAGCTCATGTGCGCCTCGGTGGACGCCGGCAGGTCGGGGGCGAGCCCGAGGTAGGCCACGCTGACCACCCGCTGGCGGGGGTCGCGGTCGGGGTAGCCGTAGGTCTGCAGCTGTTCGAGGTGCACCGGCGCCCCCGGCAGGCCGGCCCGTTCCGCCAGGACGCGGGCGGCGGCGGCGGGCAGGTCCTCCTCCAGCTTGATGAACCCGCCGGACAGCGCCCACCGGCCCTCGTACGGGGGCCGGTCGCGGCGCCACACCAGCGCGCTGAGCTGCTGGGACCTGACGGTGAGCACGACCAGATCCACGCTGACGGGTATGCGCGGGATCACGCTAGGCACGCTACACGCTGTTGTGGTAGTAGATGGGCTCCGCCGACCTGCGGCCGTCGGGAGAGGTGACGTCCACCCGCACCCAGACGCCGGCGGGCACGGTCGTCCAGTCCACCGGGATCCAGATGCGCTCGGCGCCGGCGGGCAGCCCGGGGATCTGGGCGGGGTCGTGCCAGCCGACCGTGGCCGAGTCGACCACCCGGGGGGTGTCCAGCCCCTGCCAGCTCAGCGTGACCTTGGCGTCGCCCAGGTGGTAGCCGCGCACCTCCAGGCCGTCCTGGATCTGGCGCTTCACCCGCTGCGCCTCCGCCGCGATGGGCCGGTTCCAGTCGGCCGCGATCTCCTCGGAGAGCGACGGGGAGCCGCAGGTGAAGAAGTCGCTCCACATGTAGGAGATGATCTTCGAGACGTATGGCGCGGCGAGCGCCACCTGCGTGTCGAGCCGCCCCTTGTCCGTACGGCCGCGGGTGCCCTGGCGGCCGCACGTGTCCGTCGCGGACGGCTCGAAGGCCTCCACGTTGGCCCACAGCTCCACCTGGACGCCCTCCTGGGACAGCTCCTCCCGCGCCTGGGACATGGCCCGGTAGTAGTCCCGGGTGGAGCCGTAATAGGCCGTGGCGTACGTGCTCTCGCCCACGACGGGCTTGAGCCGGTCGTCCACCGGCTCGTTCTTCAGGTTGGGCCAGTACAGCCCCACCTTGCCGGTGCCCCGGCCGTCCTGGGGGGCGATGATGCCCACACCGGTCTCGGCCAGCGCCTTGAACCCGCGGGCCACCTGGGCGGGCGTGGAGGTGTACTTGAGCCGCCGGCGGCTGTCGATGTACGGGCTGACGAGGATGGGCTTGCCGGGGAGCTCCTGCTCCACGATGCGGTGCTGCTCGGCGTACACCTGGAGCGTCTGCACCTTGCTCGGGTCGGGCCAGTCCCGGATCTGCAGCTCGAACGGCTGGTAGACGCCGCCGAGCGACTGCCGGCCCTGGAAGCGGTCGCCGTAGTCCTGCACGATGCGGCGGGTGAGCGTGGTGAGCGTGCCGATGTGCCGGGGGTCGGCGCGGGTGGGCTCGGTCGGGTCGCGGGGTGCGAGCGGCAGCGCGGGGAAGACCTTGATGCCGAACCGGTCGCCCAGGTCGAGAAGCTGGCTGAGGCTGTCCTGCGTCCCTGCGGACACCAGGATCAGGTGGTAGCCGCGGGACTTGGAGGAGAAGTCGCAGGTGGGGTCGTCCGAGCCGTCGTCGGGGGCGACTAGCCGGTAGAAGACGTCGTCACCCACGACGATCTTGTGCTCCATCTGCGGGCAGCGGAAGATGCCCGGGCCGTACTGCTCGTCGGTCCGGTACGTGTACGTCCAGGTGATCCGGTTGCCGGGGTTGGCGGCCTTGAGGTCCTTCTCGGCCGCCTGGACGCAGGTGAGGCCGTTCTCCTGACAGGCCTCGAACCGGCCGTCGGGCTTGAGGTCCTTCTGCGGGTCCTTGTCGTCGATCTTCTCCAGGACCCGGCCCTCGTCGTCCACCTGGCGGGGCGACAGGCCGAAGCCGAGCCGCACGACCGTGTCGCCGCCGAGCCGGTGGATGGCCTCGAGCTGGGTGCGCCAGGTGCAGGGGTCGGCCGTGGGGATGAGCCAGTAGCCGCTCACCGCGTACGGCGTCGTCGCGACCGTGTCGAACGTGCCACAGGGGTCGGTGAACGCGCTCTTCGAGGGGCGCGCGCTGGGGGGTGTGGCCGGTGACGTCAGTCCCGCGTTGACCGTTCCGGATCGGGGCGTCCCGTCACGCAGGACGATCACCACCGATGCGACGCCCGCGAGGATCGCCACACCGAGGATCAGAGTGAGCCAGCGCACGTTCAGGACACTACCGCCCGTCGTTCATGGACATACCGCATAAAACCGGCGTGTTCAGCTGGAGTTCAGCTCTTGACGCCCGCCCAGGACTCGAGCTGGGAGACGAAGCGGCGGGCCGAGTTCGGCCAGTGGTGGTTGGCGCGCGCCGCGGCGTAGCCCCGGCCGCCGGTGCCGCGCCGCTCGAAGGCGTTGTCCCTGAGCCGCAGGACGGCCTCGGCGACCGCCTTCGGGTCGTTCCAGGGCACCACGATGCCGCACTGGTAACGCTCCACGAGCTCCACGGCCCGGGGGGACGGCGTGGTGATGACCGGGATGCCGTGGGCCATGTACTCCACGATCTTCGTGGGCATCGAGTGGCGGTAGTTGGGCTCGTCGTGCAGCAGGGACAGCCCCGCGAGCGCCCCGTCGAGCCGCTTGAGCGCCTCGTCGTTCGGCATGAAGTCCCGCCACTCCAGCACGCCGTCGGCGACGGCCTCGTTGAGCAGCGGGCGGCTCTGCGGGTCGGCGTATCCGATGAGCTCGACGGCCACCCGATGGGGCTGCAGCAGCCGGGCGACCTCGACGGCCTCGTGGACGCCGCGGGCCTCCGACAGCCAGCCGAGGTAGACCACCCGGTCGTCGCCGGGCTGGCTGACGCTGTCGGGCACCCAGGTCTCGTTCGGCACGACCAGGTGGGCCTGGCGGAACCGGCCCGCGTAGGCCGCCTCGGCCAGCAGCAGGTGCAGGTGCCGCTCGGCCGTCCCCTCCATCAGCCGGGCGAGGAACCGCATCGGCGGCCGGAGGAACGACGGCAGCCACGGCTTGAGCGACAGCGTCGCGGGGGTGTCCTCGTGGACGTCCCACACCACGGGCGGGCGCCCGCGCACCCCCGCCACCGCGAACAGCAGCTCGGGGTCGTGGACCAGCACGAGGTCCACCTTGCCGCGCATGCTCTTGAACAGCCTCCGCGCGGCCCGTACAGCCGCGAACCGCCGGCGTTCGGCGGCTCGCGGCAGGTCCACCCCCGTCACCCACGACCGGGGGACGACCCCCCGGGCGGTGTACGGCGCGGCATACGTGACCTCATGACCGGCGTCGACGAGCGCCCGGATCTGCCGGTGCAGGATCCGGGCGTCCTCCGGGTGGTGGACCACCGTCATGACGAGCACGTGCACGCGCGGGACCCTTCCTACAACCGCTCGACGCGATCGCTCGTCGCCAGCACGCCCCGGGTGTCCAGCACGAGCGAGGCCCGTTCCTCCACCACGTCCAGGTCGAACGCGGAGTGTTGCTGAAGCAGCACGGTGACGTCGGCGCCGGCCACCGCGGCCGCCAGGTCCTCCTCGCGGGGGACCGACCGGCCCTCGACCGACCACTCCTTGACGTACGGGTCGCAGAACGACAGCTCGGCGCCGAGCTCCAGCAGGGCCTCGGCGAGCGGAATCGCGGGCGTCTCACGCTCGTCGGCGATGTCCGGCTTGTACGTGACGCCCAGCAGCAGCACCCGGGAGCCGTTGACGGGCTTGCGGGCCCGGTTGAGCAGCCGCTGCACGCGGGCCACGACGTACGACGGCATCCGCTCGTTGATCTCCTGGGCCAGCTCCACGAAGCGGAACGGGTAGCCCAGCTTGCGGACCGTGTACGACAGGTACGACGGGTCGACCGGGATGCAGTGGCCGCCGACGCCCGGGCCCGGCAGGAACTTCTGGAATCCGAACGGCTTGGTGGAGGCCGCCTCGATGGCCTCCCACAGGTTCACCCCGAGCTCGTCGCAGAAGATCGCCATCTCGTTGACGAGGGCGATGTTGACGTGCCGGTAGGTGTTCTCCAGCAGCTTCGCCATCTCCGCCTCGCGCGTGCCGCTGACCGGCACGACCCGCTCGACGAACCGGGCGTAGAAGGCCGCCGCCCGCTCCTTGCAGGCTGCCGTGTATCCGCCCACGACCTTCGGCGTGTTGCGCAGGCCGTACTTGGGGTTGCCCGGGTCGATCCGCTCCGGCGAGAACGCGAGGTGGAAGTCCTCACCGGCCGTCAGGCCCGACCCCTCAAGGATCGGCCGCACCAGTTCGTCGGTCGTGCCGGGCCAGGTGGTGGATTCCAGCACGACCAGCGTCCCCGGCCGCATGTGCTCGGCGACGGCTCTGGTCGCGCCCTCGACGGCGGACAGGTCCGGCCGGTGGTCCTCGTCGAGCGGGGTCGGCACGCAGATGACGATCGTGGCCGACGAAGCCAGCACGGAGGCGTCCAGCGTGGCGGTGAAGCCGCCGGACAGCATGGCGTCGAGATCGGCGTCGGTCAGGTCGTCGATGTACGACTGACCGGCGTTCAGCGCCTCGACCTTGCGGGGATCGACGTCCAGACCAGCCACCCGCAGACCTGCCGCCGTGGCCTCCTTGGCCAGCGGCATGCCCACGTACCCCAGCCCGATGATCGTGAGATCGAAGGCGGTCACGGCATGACCTGAGGGCGGAAACAACACTTCATGGTGGCAAAGGCTATCTCAACTCGGCACCAAGGATGCCTGATGCACAGGATCCTCCAATGTGCGTATGGGCGACCTTAGGTCAGGGACCGGTAGATTTCCTGATAGGTACGGGCAAGACTGCTCCACGTGCGGTGGGCGGCGACCTCCGCCTTGCCCGCCTCGCCCATGGTCCTGCGGCGCTCCGGATCGTCCCGCAGCGCGGCGAGCGCCTTGGCGAGCGCGGCCGGGTCGCCGGCGGGGACCAGGAGCCCGGCCCCCTCGCCGCCCACGAGCTCCGAGAGCGCCGGCAGGTCGCTCAGGACGACCGGCTTGCCGAGCGCCATCGCCTCGACCGGCTTCAGCGGCGTCACGAGCCGGCAGACGCGCAGGTCCTCACGCGGGCAGACGAAGATGTCGAGGGCGGCCTGGGCCTGCAGCGCCTCGTCGGGCCCCACGCGCCCGGGCAGGATCGCGACGTCGCCGATCCCCAGCCGTTCGACCTGCTCCAGCAGGGCGGGCCGTTCGGCGCCGTCGCCCACGATCAGCACCCGGACCGGCGTCTTGGCGTCCTTGAGCTGGGCGGCCGCGCCGAGCAGCGTGGCGAAGCCCTCGTAGCCGACGATGCTCGACACCGATCCGACCACGATCTCGCCGGGGGCGATGCCGTACCGCTCCCGGAACGCCGCGCCGTCGTAGTCGGCGGTGAGAAGCGTGTCGTCGACGGCGTTGGGCGCGAGGAAGATGCGCTCGCGCGGCACGCCGCGCTCGACGATCTCGGCGGCCATGGTCTCGGCCAGCGTCACGACGGCGTCGGCCTCGCGCATGATGTGGGCCTCGCGCTCACGCTGCATGAGGTGGCGCTCGCTGCCGATGCGCTTGGGGTCCCGCGAGGTCCAGGTCTCCTCGAGGAAGCCGCGCACCTCGTACACGAACGGCGTGTTCGTCCGCTCCCGCACGGCGAGCGCGACCGAGCCGTTCCTGTGGTCGGTCGCGGCGTGCAGCACCTGCGGGCGGAGGGTCCGGACCAGCTCGGACACGTCGGCCGCGCCGCGGATCATCCGTCCCCGGCTCTCGAACGGCACGTCGCCCTTCGGCAGCAGCCGGTAGTACGGGACGCCGTCGATCTCCTCGTACGGCTCGGCGTCGGTGTGGCCCTGCAGCATGGGCCAGCCCCAGCTCGTCACCACGTGGGGGTCGAGCCCGGCCGCCTTCTGCGCCGTGACGATCCGATGGGTGCGGACCGTGTACCCCGCCTGCGTGTACGGCAGCGCGTTGGTGACCATGTGGAGCACCCGGCCCTGCACGCGCTCGCCCATGATGACCTTCGGCTTCGGCGGTATCGGGTCGGCCCCGATGGCGGCCATCTCGCCCTCGTAGTAGGCGATCCTGCGGCGGATGAAGGGCCACCGCTGGTGGGGCCGCAGCACCTTGACGGCCTGCGACATCCGGCCGGCCTCGAAGTGGACCTTCGCCTCCTCCAGCGGCCCGTCGGCCATCCGCCGGATGATCCGGCGCGTGGTGACCTTGACGTACCGCGCCGCGGGCCAGGCGACCCTCCCGACGAGCGGGCGCACGCGGGCCGGCATCGCGTCGGCGGCGGCCTGGGCCACCCGGACGGGATCCGACTTCACCTTGCTGACGAAGATCCGGGAGACGAGGACGGGGTTCCTCGCGAATCCCCGGAGGAA
The DNA here is from genome assembly GCF_016863035.1 of Microbispora corallina. Lineage (GTDB taxonomy): Bacteria > Actinomycetota > Actinomycetes > Streptosporangiales > Streptosporangiaceae > Microbispora > Microbispora corallina. The sequence continues at coordinate 93,363 of NZ_BOOC01000020.1, read as the reverse complement.
GCGGCCGAGTCCGGCCTTGGCCGACGCGGCGGCGATCCCGGTGGCCGGTGCCGGGCCGCCGTTCGCGGGCACGGCCTCTGCGGGCTTGTTGGCCTCGGATTCCACGGCGTGACCGTACCATAGGCAACGTTTGCCCCAGGTCCGTATGAAAGGCGAGGTCAATGAGGGACAACCCCCTCGTCCTGCACGTGCTGGGCGCCCGGCCCAACTTCGTCAAGGCGGCTCCCGTCGTGAACGGGCTGGCCGCGCTCGGAGTCCGGCAGGGCATCATCCACACCGGCCAGCACTACGACGCGCTGATGTCCGACGTGTTCTTCGCCGACCTGGGCCTGCCCGAGCCGCTGGCCAACCTCGGCGTCGGCTCCGGATCCCACGCCCGGCAGACCGCGGCGCTGCTCGTCGGGCTCGAGGACATCGTGCAGGAGCACCGTCCGGCGCTCGTCGTCGTGTACGGCGACGTGAACTCCACGCTGGCGGCCATCCTCGTGTGCGCGAAGCTCCACGTGCCGACCGCGCACGTGGAGGCGGGGCTGCGCTCGTTCGACCGGGAGATGCCGGAGGAGGTCAACCGGGTCGTCACCGACGCGCTGGCCGACATGCTGTTCGCCACCTCGCCGGAGGCGCTGTCGCACCTCGCCAACGAGGGCGTCGACCCCGCCCGGGTCCACCTCGTGGGCAACCCCATGATCGACAGCCTGTTCGCCGCGCTGCCGAAGCTCGACCCCGCGCCGGTGCGGGAGCGGCTGGGAGTCCCCGGCAGGTACGCGGTGGCCACCCTGCACCGGCCGGCCAACGTGGACGACCCCGAGGCGGCGCGCGAGCTGGTTGACGCGGTGCTCGGCGTGGCCGAGCAGGTGCCGGTGGTCGTCCCGCTGCACCCGCGCGGGCGGCAGCGGCTCGCCGAGGCCGGGCTGGTGGACCGGGAGAACCTGAAGATCGTCGACCCGCTCGGGTACGTGGACTTCCTGTCGCTGGTGCGGGGCGCGGCGCTGGTCGTCACCGACTCCGGCGGCGTGCAGGAGGAGACGACCGTGCTGGGCGTCCCCTGCCTGACCGTGCGGCAGAACACCGAGCGGCCCATCACGGTGACCCACGGGACCAACCGCCTGGTGACCCCGGCCTCGCTGCCGGCGGCGTCCAAGGCACTCGCGGACGGCGCCGCGACGCCGAGCGGCGACCTGCCGCCGCTGTGGGACGGCGCGGCGGGCCCGAGGATCGCCCGCGTCATCGAGGCCTGGCTCCGCGGCGACAACCTCTCCCCCGCCGCCAAGGGCGCCCTGCGCTAGTCAGGACAGGTTCTGGACGGGGGGAAGACCGCGTTCGGCGAAGACCTTCTTCGCCACCAGCGTGGCGTTGATCGCCCTCGGCATGCCCGCGTAGACCGCCGAGTGCAGGAGTGCCTCGGCGATCTCGGTGGCGGTGAGGCCCACGTTCAGCGCGGCGTTGAGGTGCACGTCGAGCTCGATCTCGCAGCCCCCGAGGGCCGTCAGGACGCCGAGGGTGACGAGCTGCCGGTCCCGCGGTGACAGCTCGGGGCGGGCGTACATGTCGCCGAACGCCCACGCCACCACCTGGTGGCCGAGCTCGGGCGAGACGTCGGCGAGGGACGCGACGACACGCTGCCCGGCCTCGCCGTCGACCTCGTCCAGCACCTTGAGGCCGTACGCGTAGCGCTCTTCGCGGTTCATCGGTTCTCCATCCGGTCGGTCCGGGCTGCCTGGGCGGCGGCCCTGCTGCGACCAGCCTCGCCCCTCCCGCCTCCTGTCCCGCTCCGCAGGCGTGGAAATCTGCATCTCCTATGCCTCGGAGGTATGGATGAACCTGAGACTGCTCGAGTACGTGGTGGCGATCTGCGAGGAGGGGAGCATCAGCGCGGCGGCGCGGCGCCTGCACCTGACGCAGCCGACGCTCAGCCGGCAGGTGCACGAGCTGGAACGGCGGCTCGGGACACCGCTGTTCGAACGCGAGGGCAGGGGGATGGTCCCCACGTCGGCGGGCCGTGCGCTGGTCGCCCGGGCCACCACGGTCCTGGCCGAGGCGCGGGCCGCGCTGGACGACGTCCGGCTGGCGGCCGAGGGGCTGGCCGGACGGCTGACGGTGACGTTCGCCGGCTCGGGGATCAACGGCCCTCTGGGCGGCGCGCTCGGCCGGTTGCGCCGGGAGATGCCCCGCGTCGAGCTGCGCCTGGTGGAGAGCTTCAACGACGCCGAGATGTCGGGCGGCGTCCTGGACGGCCGCTTCGACATCGCCGTCCAGCGCCTGCCCACCCGTGACCCGCGTCTGGTGGCGCGCTCCTGGTGGCGCGAGCCGCTCAGCCTGTTCCTGCCCGCGGCGCATCCGCTGGCGCACGGGGCCGGCGCCGCGCCCCTGACCGCGCTCGGCCAGGTGCCGCTCGTCGTGTGGCCGCGGGAGGTCTCCCCGCACTCCTACGACGAGATCATCGCATTGTGCGACCACGCCGGCGTGACACCTCGTATCGGTGCGGAGGGCCGGAGCGTGCAGACGGTGCTGGCCCTGGTCGCGGCCGGGTTCGGCGCGGCCGTGATGTCGGACTCCCATCGCGCGCTCCGCCGCGTCGGCGTCCGCGCCCGCCCTCTGGAGGGCACCTCCACGACCCTCCACATGGTCTGGCGGACGAACGACGGGAATCCCCTCGTCGAGCGCTTCCGCTCGGTGCTGACCACCCTCGCCACGAGCGATCCCGCCGGCCCAGCCCATTGAAACCCCTATATCGGCACAAAGGTCCTTGCAGCCCCTTTACGATGGCTTGTCCGTAAGGGGGAGAGGCATGGCTGAGAGCGACGAGACTCCTGAGACCTCGGAAGGCCCGCGCTTCCAGCGCCTGGGCCCGGCGAACTGGCTGCCCGAGGAGCGCAAGCTCGTCGAGCGCTACGAGCAGCGGATCCGCGAGCTGGAGAAGAAGCTCGCGATCGAGGAGGCCCGGGCCGACTACGCCGTCTGGAAGCTCAAGGCCACCCAGACGCAGCGACCGTACCGGGTCGCGCAGGCGCTCACCGGCGCCGGGCGGCCCGCGAAGATCGTCAAGCTGCCGCGCGACCTCGGCAAGGCGATGAAGGAGCGCAAGAGCCCCAAGCCGCCCCTGCCGGTGACCGAGGCCGCCAAGCTGGCCGATGCCCGGGGCCCCGAGGTGAGGATCCCGTCGCTGCAGTGGCCGGACGGGCCGGTGGTCCGGCCCGACCTGCGGGTCGCCGTCATCCTGGACGACTTCTCCCGGATGGCGTTCCGGTACGAGTGGGACCAGATCGAGTTCGGCCTGAACGACTGGCGCGAGGTCTTCGCCGACAAACGGCCGGAGATGCTGTTCTGCGAGTCGGCCTGGCACGGCAACCAGGGCCGCTGGCGCTACCAGATGACCGGGACCAAGGCACCCAAGCAGGAGCTCCGCGACCTCATCGCCTGGTGCAACGAGGAGGGCATCCCCACGGTCTTCTGGAACAAGGAGGACCCGCCCAACTTCGACTTCTTCATCGACACGGCCAAGCTGTTCGACTACGTGTACACGTGCGACGGCGACATGATCCCGAAATATCGTGAAGTCCTGGGACATGATCGCGTCGGCGTGCTGCAGTTCGCGGCCCAGCCCCGGATCCACAACCCGATCCAGACCAAGCAGGGCCGGCCGTACGACATCGTCTTCGCGGGCATGTACTTCCGGGACAAGCACCCCGAGCGGCGCGAGCAGATGGAGACGGTCCTCGCGCCCACACGCGAGCTTGGCCTGCACATCTTCGCCCGCAACGGCACAGTGGACGACAAGTACGCCTGGCCCGAGGAGTACCGCCCCCACATCGTGGGCGAGCTGCCATACGAGCAGATGCTGGCCGCGTACAAGATGTACAAGGTCTTCCTGAACGTCAACTCGGTCATCGACTCCCCGACGATGTGCGCCCGGCGGGTGTTCGAGCTGTCGGCCTGCTCGACCACCGTGCTGTCGGGCTGGTCGCGGGCCATCGAGGAGACGTTCGGCCCGCTCATCCCGGTGGCCCACTCGCAGGAGGAGGCCTACAACCGGGCGCTGTACCTCATCAACAGCCCCGAGCTGCGGGCCCGCCAGGCCCACCTCGCGATGCGGGAGGTGTTCGACAGGCACCTGTTCTCGCACCGGGTGGACCAGATCCTCGCCGACCTCGGGCGCCCGGCGGCCTCGCGCACGCCGTCCGTCTCGGTGGTGCTGCCCACCAACCGGGCCGGGCAACTGGAGCACGCGATCAGCCAGGTGGCCCGCCAGCGGCACCGCAACCTGGAGCTCGTGCTGGTGCTGCACGGCCTGTCGGAGGACCCGGGCGTCGTCAGGGACAAGGCGCTGGCCGCGGGCATCCCGGCCGTCAAGGTGCTGACGGCCGACCCCTCGTGGACGCTCGGCGAGGTGCTCAACCACGGCATCGCGCACGCCGACGGCGAGCTCATCTCCAAGATGGACGACGACAACCTGTACGGCGAGCACTACCTGTCTGACCTGATCCGGGCGTTCGACTACGCCGACGCCGAGATGGTCGGCAAGGGCGCCCACTACACCTACTTCCCCGACCAGGACGTCACGGTCTTCCGCCTGCCCGGCCTGGAGCACCGGTACGCCCACCTCATCCAGGGCGCCACCATCGTCGCCCGGGCCGATCTGCTGCGCTCGATGCCGTTCGAGGCGGTCAACGCGGGCGAGGACACGCGGCTGGTGCGGCGCTGCAAGGAGGAGGGCGTGCGGATCTACTCGGCCGACCGCTTCAACTTCGTCTACATGCGCGGCTCCGACGCGACCGCCCACACCTGGCAGGCCGCCGACTACAAGCTCACCCGCAACGCCCAGTTCTGCTTCGCCGGGAACCCGGAGGCGCACGTCCTCATCTGACCGATAACCTCCCATTGGGAGATATCGGAATTATCGGGATGGCGTGCCGGTTGCGAACTGCTGGGACCGCCGCCCGCGGTCCGATCTGATGCGTGACCGGACGACGGGGGTAGGGCGTGACCACGGCAACGACGCGGACGGGAGTGGGTCTCAGGTCGGAACGCGGTCCGGTGCTCGCCGCCATCATGCTCTGCACCGGCCTGGTCGCGCTGGACAGCACGATCATCGCGACGGCCGTCCCGTCCGTCGTCGGGGACCTCGGGGGCTTCTCGCAGTTCCCGTGGCTGTTCTCCATCTACCTGCTCACGCAGGCGGTCACCGTGCCCATCTACGGCAAGCTCGCCGACGTCTTCGGCCGCAAGCCGGTCATGTTCGTCGGCATCGCCGTGTTCCTCCTCGGCTCCGCGCTGTGCGGCGCCGCCTGGAGCATGGGCGCGCTGATCGGCTTCCGGGCGCTCCAGGGCATCGGCGCGGGGGCCGTGCAGCCGATGAGCATCACGATGGTCGGCGACCTCTACTCGGTCGAGGAGCGGGCCCGCGTGCAGGGCTACATCGCGAGCGTCTGGGGCATCTCCTCGGTGGTCGGCCCGACCCTGGGCGGCCTCTTCTCCGAGTACGTCTCCTGGCGCTGGATCTTCTTCGTCAACCTGCCGCTGGGCGCGCTGGCGGCGTGGACGCTGGCCCGCCGGTTCAAGGAGAAGGTGGCCGGCGGCTCGCACACCATCGACTACCTCGGCGCCGCCCTCCTCACCGCCGGGTCGTCGCTGCTCATCCTCGGCCTCCTGGAGGGCGGGGTGGCCTGGGAGTGGGCGTCCCCCGTCAGCCTCCTCATCTTCGGGGCGGGCGTCGTGCTGGTGGCCGCCTTCGTGCTCGTGGAGCGCCGAGCGGCCGAGCCCGTCCTCCCGCTGTGGGTGTTCAGCCGCCGCACGCTGACCGGCGGCAACCTCGTCGGGCTCGGCGTCGGCGCCCTGCTCATCGGCTTCACCTCCTACGTCCCGACGTACGCGCAGGGGGTGCTCGGCACGGGCGCGCTGGTCGCCGGGTTCGCCCTTGCGGCGCTCACGCTCGGCTGGCCGATCGCGGCCGCCCTGTCGGGACGGGTCTACATGCGCCTCGGCTTCCGCGACACCGCGCTGATCGGCACGGTGGTGGTCGTGGCGGGCACCGTGCTGTGCGCCCTGCTCGGCCGCGGCTCCGAGCTGTGGGAGGTGGCCGCGGCGTGCTTCGTCGTCGGCGTCGGCCTCGGCCTGTCGGCGAGCCCGACCATGGTGGCCGTGCAGTCCGTCGTGGGCTGGGAGCGCCGGGGCGTCGTCACGGGGACCAACATGTTCTGCCGCTCGATCGGCAGCGCCCTCGGCGCGGCGATCCTCGGAGCCGTGTCCAACGCCACACTGTCCGGCCGCTTCTCCCGGCCGCCCGCCGGGGTGGCCGGGCATCTGCCCGCCAGCGTCGACGCCACCGACACCGTGCTGAACGGGCAGGCGCCGGCCCAGCCGGCCGTGGCCGCGTTCGTCCGCTCGGCCCTGTACGACGCGGTGCACAACGTCTTCCTGGTCCTCGTGGTGGTCGCCGTGCTCAGCGTCGGCGCGCTGCTGCTCATGCCCCGCCGTACGAGGGAACTGTCCTTCGACTGAGCCGCGCGTCATCCGGCGGCGGCGTGCTCCTCGACGGGAGCGCGGCGGCGCAACGCCGTACGGGCGACGGCGGCGCTCAGCGCCCCGGCGGCGAGCAGGGCGGCGACGACGGCCAGCGCCGGCCCGGCTCCGGCGGCCAGGTAGAGGCCGCCGAGCCCGGCGACCGCGCCGACCGACGCCAGAACGGGGCCGGTCGAGTTCAGCGCGGACAGCGCCGAGGCCCGGTCCGGGCCCACGACCGCGGCCACCTGCGCCATCAGGGGGCTGTAGCCCGCGGCGTGCCCGGCGCCCGCCAGGAACAGCAGGGGCGTGCCGAGCCCCGCCGGCCACCCGGCCCCGGGGACGGCTCCCGCGAACCCGGCCACGACCAGGACGACGCCGGCGAAGACGGCGGGCCCCGCGACCGGGAGGGCCGACTGCGCCCGTTCGGGCAGCCGCGCCCATGTCAGGCTCAGCGCGGCGAAGCCGGCCGTGTACGGCAGGAAGGCGAGCCCGGCGGCGAGCGCGCCGAACCCGAGGTCGCCCTGGAGGTGCAGGGTCAGCGTGAACAGGAACGCGGTGTAGCAGCCCATCACCGCGCAGCAGGTGAGCAGCGCGGGCCGCACGCCGGGCGGCCGCAGCACGGCGAGGTCGAGCAGCGGCACGCCTCCCGCGCGGGCCACCCGGCCCTCGAACCCCGCGAACAGCGCCAGCAGCACCGGGCCGCCGCACAGCGAGGCCCAGGCCCACAACGGCCAGCCGTGCTGCCCGCCGAAGATCAGCGGGACGACCAGGGCGGCCATGGCCGCGGTGAGCAGCGCGACGCCGCCGAGGTCGAGCCGCCGCGCCACCCGCCGTCCCTCGGGCAGGACGCGCGGGCCCACGGCCACCAGGACGGCGCCCACCGGAACGTTGACCAGGAAGATCGGTCGCCAGCCCAGCCCGAACAGGTCGGCGGCGACCAGCACGCCGCCGGCCAGCTGGCCGAGGGCGACGCCCAGGGCGAGCACCATCGAGTAGAGGCCGATGGCCCGCTTGCGGGCCGCCCCGTCGAAGCGGAGCTGGATCAGCGAGAAGACCTGCGGCATCATCAGCGCCGCGCCGGCCGCCTGCGCGACGCGGGCCGCCACCAGCACCGGCGCGGCCGGCGCGAGACCGCACAGCAGGGACGACGCGGTGAACGCCGCCAGCCCCGAGAGGAACGCCCGCCGGTGGCCGAGCAGGTCGCCCAGGCGGGCGCCGGTCACGACGAGGACCCCGAGCGTCAGCAGGTACGCCGAGGGGACCAGTTGCAGGACGGGCGCACCCGCCTGCAGGTCGCGCCGTATCGACGGCAGCGCCACCGTGACGATCGAGCCGTCCATCGATGCCATCGTCTGCCCGGCGAGCAGCACGGTGAGGACCGTGCCCGGCCGGGTCGTCGAGATCGTCATGGGCACCAGGCTCCGCCGTGCCGGAGGCCCGGGTCTTGAAGATTCTTGCCCGTAGAGTGGATCGGTGCGCACGTGGAGGGCGGTCGTGGAGACGCCGGACTTCTCCGTCCGGGTGGTCTCCTGCACGGCTCGGCATCACGCCTGGTCGGCGCCCGAGGAGGGCGCGACGAACGGCATCGTGCTCGTGCACCGGGGGATGTTCCGGGTGCGCAGCGACGGCCATCGCGTGGTGGCCGATCCCACCACGGGCTACGTGCAGGCGCCGGGACGCGAGTACGCGTTCGCGCACCCCTCCGGAGGGGACGTGTGCACGTTCATCCAGGTGCGCCCCTCGCTCTGGCAGGCCGTGGTCGCGGACGACGCGCCGGGCCCCTCGGTCGCCGTGGACGGCCGCGTGGAGCTCGCCCACCGGATGCTCCTGCGGACCGGCGAGGACGCCGCGGACCCGGCCGAACGGCTGGTTCACGCGCTCGCGGCGGCCGTCCGCCCGCCGGGCGAACCGGGCTCCGCCCGCGGCGACCTGGCCGACCGGGCCCGCGAGGCCATCCTGGAGGACGACCCCGACGCGGCCGACCTGGTACGGCTGGCGGAGGCGCTCGGGGTGTCGCCGTCCCACCTGAGCCGGACCTTCCGCCGGCACGTCGGCATGACGGTCAGCCGCTACCGCAACCGCGTCCGGGTGAGCCGCGCCCTCGCCCGCATCGAGCAGGGCGAGGGCGACCTCGCCGCCCTCGCCGCCGCTCTCGGCTTCGCCGACCAGGCGCACCTCACCCGGACCGTGCGCGCGGAGCTCGGGCACCCGCCCGGCCGCCTCCGCCGGCTCTTCTCCGGCGGGACGGCCGGTCAGGACGCCTGACAGCGGGACGCCCGGGACGGCGCGTCAGGACTCGCTGAGGGACTTCGGCTCGGCGCCGTTGACGCTCGCCGGGGCGCCGTTGCCGGCGGCGCCGCCCGACAGCAGGGAGCGGGCCAGGCCGAGGCCGGCGCCGCCCAGCGTGAGGGCCTTGGCGAGCATCTCCTCGACGCCCTGGGCGCCGTTCAGCACGACCATGTGGTCCACGTTGCCGAACGCCTTCGCGCCCGCCTCCACGATCTGCGGCCAGTTCTCCGCGAGCTGCTGGGCGATGACCGCCTCCTGGTTCTCCGCCAGCGCCTGCGAGCGCGCCCGGATCGCCTCGGCCTCCGCCAGGCCGCGCGCCTTGGCCGCCTCCGCCTCGGCGAGGCCCCGGGCCTGGGACGCCTCCGCCTCGGCGAGACCGGTCGCCCTGGTCGCCGCGGCCGCCGCCTCACCACGCACGCGGACCGACTCGGCGTCCGCCGCCGCGGCCTGCTTCACCTGAGACGCCTGCGCCACGGCCCGCAGCTCGGTCTCCCGCGCCTCGGCCTCGGCCTGCGCGATGCGGGCGTCGCGCTCGGCCTGCGAGAGCGTGACGGTCTCGTACGCCTTGGCGTCGGCGGGCTTGCGGACCTGCGACTGCAGCCGCTGCTCGGCAAGCTGGGCCTCCAGTTCGGCCGCCCGGGTCTCCTGGACGACGACCTCCTGGCGGGCGGACGCCTCAGACAGCGGGCCGGCCTGCCGGGACCGCGCCTGCGCCTCGTCGATCTCGGCCTGGTAGGAGGCCTGCTTGATCTGGGCGTCGCGCCAGGCCGCGGCCTTGTTCGCGGCCGCCACCTGCTCGGCCTCGGTCGCCTCCTGGTCGCGCTGCGCCTCGGCGATGCGGGCGGACGCCGCGATCTTCGCCGCGTGCGGCTTGCCCAGGTTGGTGATGTAGCCGGTCTCGTCGTCGATCTCCTGGATCTGCAGGGAGTCGACGACCAGGCCGAGCTTGCTCATCTCGTCGGCGGCCGAGCTGCGCGTCTCGCTCGTCAGCCGCTCGCGGTTGAGGATGAGGTCCTCCACCGTCAGGTTGCCGATGATCGAGCGCAGGTGGCCGGTGAACAGCTCGTGGATCGCGCCGTTCATCGAGTCCTGCTGGTCGAGGAAGCGGCGGGCGGCGTTGGCGATGCTGGCGAAGTCGTCGCCCACCTTGTAGATGACGACGCCGCGCACCTGAACCGGGATGCCCTGCTGCGTGACGCAGGAGACCTGGAGGTTGGTCGCGCGGCTGTCGAGCCGCAGCCGGCGGGCGTTCTGGAAGCCGGGCAGGACGGCCGTGCCCTTGCCGGTCACGATCTTGAACCCAAGGCTGTCGGCCAGCTCGTTCTTCGTGTGGGCGCCGAGGCCCGAGATGATGAGCGCCTCGTTGGGCTCGGCCACCCGCCAGACGGCCTTGAACACCAGGATGAGGACGATGAGGGCGACGACTATCGCGCCACCCAGGACCACGATCTCCGTGGGCATGCGTGCCTCCGCAGTGGGGGGAGAGGAGTCAGACGACCGCGCGGGCGACGTAGAGCGTGCGCGGCGGTGAAAACTCCACGACGATGACGATCGATCCGACCGGAATCTCCTCGTCAGGCACGCTCGGATAGGCGTAGAACGCCTCGACACCCCCGCGGATGGCCACCATCACCTCGCCGACAAGGCCGGGGCCTATCTTCCCCGTGACTCTGCCCTGCCTGCCGACCACCCGTGTCACCCCGTCGTTTCACTTCACCGCGAAAGCGCACGTTACCCCGTGGCGCCGATTGACGACAGGTGCGGAAACGAAACCGTCACCCGCCGCCGCACGGCCGCGCATTCGCCTTCACCCCGACAACGGACGGTTCTTGGGAAACGTTCCGGTTATTCCCTTCCCTGGGTACGCCGTTTCCGGCGTCACGCCTTGACGGCGTGCCGCGGCGAGTGGGGCGCCTCCTGGCCATCGGTCCGTCCGCTTCCCCGCTCCCCGGGACGGCCCCCGGGCCGGCGGAGCCTGGTGAAGGCCCACGAGATGTCGGGTTCCACCGCCCACTTGAACAGCCTGCGGACCGGCGGCGTGCACAGGACGGTGGCCAGCACGACACCGAAGACGATCATGGCGGCCACGCCCACGGGGTTCACGAGCGAGGAGTGGAAGCGCTCGGCGACCTTCACGGCGAAGCCGTGCAGGAGGTAGGCGTACATCGTGGCCCCCCCGAGGCCGCTGAACCAGGTCCGGCGGCTCGGCGTGATCGCCAGGAACGCGGCCACGAGGAGGGCGCCGGCCGCCAGCATGGCCAGCCGGATCAGCGTGCCGGTCACGTCGCCGACCCCGATCTGGTGGTTGGCGTGCCGCCAGCGGATCCACTCGGTCGGCACGTCGTAGTGGACGAGGAACGCCACGACGAGACCACCGGCCAGGATCACGGCGCCCGTGATCCGCGCCCATCCGCGGCGCAGCAGGTCGAGGTGCTCGGGACGCAGCATCAGCCCGAGCACGTAGAACGGCAGCAGGCCGAACGTGCGGTTCATCGACAGCTCGTCGGGCAGCGCGCTCGTCCCGGACAGCAGCGACAGGGCGACGGCGACCGTCAGCGGCCAGCGCAGCTGCTGCCACACGGGCGTGGACAGCCGCCACAGGAAGAGCGACATCAGGAACCACGTCAGGTAGTACGGGTCGAGGAGGCTGATCTCCAGCTTGCCGTACAGGAAGTAGCGGGGCAGGGAGTAGGCGACCTCGAAGATCACGTACGGCACCGCCAGGCCGGTGATGAGCTTCCTCGCCTTACCAGCCGAAAACGTGAAATTACGGGACAAATAGCCGCTGATAACAATAAACAGCGGCATATGGAACAAATAGACGAAGAAGTAGAGCGCGTGCGCCGCGGGCACGTCCCGGAGGTCCTCGATCAGGTGGCCGGAGACCACCAGGAGGATGGCGAGGTACTTGGCGTTGTCCAGCAGGGGGTCGCGGGCGGCAGCCGTACCGGACGGGAGGGCGGGGGCGGGAACGGTCGCGGTCACGGAGCCGGACCTTAGTCACCGCCCGGTGCCCTCGGCTCCAACGCCGGACGAACATTCCCGGAACAGTTGCTGGGAGTCCTCTGAGACCCGGGCGGACCGCGACCGGCCCCCTGAGCGAGCGGGGCCGGGCGGCTCTCAGGCGGCCGCCGGAAGGCCGGTGGCCGCGAGGCTGGCGTCCCACAGAGCCGTGGCGAGCGCCGCGTCGCGCATCCGCTCCGGCACGTCCGCCGGCCTGTTCCTGGCGAAGAACCGGCCCGCGTGGGTGACGCCGTCGGGATGGGCGGCGAGGTGCGCGATCCTCGCCCCGCCGGCCTCGGGCGCCTCGCCCATGCCCGGCACGAGCATGACGAGCTTCATGAAGAAGGTGCCGGCGGCGAACTCGGTCCGCAGCACGCCCGGATGGAGACAGGTGGCCGCGAACCCGCGCTCGGCCAGGGAGACCGTGAACAGCGCGTTCGCCTGCTTGGAGTCGCCGTACTGCAGCCAGCCGCTCCAGCGCCGCCGCTCACGGTCGAGGTCGGAGGGGTCGAGGCGGCCGGTCCGCGCGGCCCGCGAGGAGGTGGTGACGATCCGGGCGGAGGACTCCTTCAGCCGGTCGGCCAGCAGGTTCGTCAGCAGGAACGGCGCCAGGTGGTTCACCTGGATCATCAGTTCGTGGCCGTCCCCGGTCGTGCGGCGGTCGGGGCTCATCACGCCCGCGTTGTTCACCAGGACGTCGATCCGCTCGTACCGGTCGAGGAGCCCGGCGGCGAGCCCGCGGACCTCGTCGAGGGACGCGAAGTCCGCCGTGAACGTGTCCGGGGGCGTTCCCGTGATCGCCTCGACACGCCGCGTGACCGCGCCGAGCTTCTCCGGGTTCCGCCCCACGAGCACAAGTTGGTGCCCCTGCCGGGCGAGATCAAGGGCGGACGCTGCACCGATTCCGGCACTCGCCCCGGTGATCACAGTAATCATCAGATCCTCCACTGCGCCAGAACTGTATCGGTGCTAGCCTTCTGTGCGATCTTCCGGAGGTGCATTTCCCCATAAATGCGGCGCGAGCCTCCAGCACTGCAGGAGTGGCCATGGGTTCGAGAAACCGGTCGATTCGGTTCAAGATCTTCTTGTTGCTGCTCCTACCACTGCTCATGTTGAGCGCTATGTGGGGGTTTGTCCTTAAATTAACGGTGGGTGACGGCCTCGTCCTTCTCCACTCGAAGACGCTTTACGACACCATCGGCGTCACCTCCACCGACCTCGGCCTGCAGATCCAGGCGGAGCGCGCGCTCACGGTCGGCGTGCTCAGCACCGGCCAGACCGGGTCCGCCGCCCTCACCGACCAGCAGGCGAAGACCAGCGCGGCGGCCGAGAAGTTCAAGAGGGCCGCGACCGACGACGCCACCCGCGAGGCGGCCGGCGACGACCTGCGGGTCCCGCTCGACACCATGATCGCCTCGGTCGACCGCCTGCCCTCCATCCGCGAGGGCGTGACGCTCGGCAAGTCGAGCCGGCTCCAGGCGATCACGGCCTACGACGGCCTGATGGACGACATGTTCGCCCTGTACGAGCGGCTCGTGTCCGTCCCCGACCTGGCCATCTTCCAGCAGGCCTCCGCCATGCAGGGGATGGGCAACGCGTACGAGATGATCGCCCGCGAGGACGCCCTGGTCAGGGGCGCGCTCGCCAGCGGCCGGATGTCGCAGGACGAGCAGAACGCGTTCAGCGAGTGGGTCTCCACCCGCCGGTTCCTGTACGCCAAGAACCGGCCGGTGCTGACGGGCGCGATGCGCGAGCCGTACGAGCAGGTGCTGACCTCGCCGCTGTTCGACCGGTTCGCGGGGCTCGAGGACCGGATCGTGAACCAGGTGCGCGCCGGCGGCCCGCTCCCGCAGGACAGCGACAAGTGGGCGTCCACGGTCGACAGCCTGGGGATGCGGCTCGACGCGGCCCGGGTCAAGGCCTCCGACGCCCTCACCGCGAACGCGACCTCGGTGGCCGGCGGCATCATGGCCCGCATCGGGGTCGCCGGCGGGCTCGGGCTCGTCGTGATCATCATCACGATCGTCTTCTCGGTCCGGTTCGGCCGCCGCCTCGCCCGCGACCTCGCCGGGCTGCGCGACGCCGCACTCGACCTCGCGGACGTGCGGCTCCCGCAGGTCGTCGACAAGCTCCGCAGGGGCGAGGAGGTCGACGTCGAGGCCGAGGCGCCGCCGATCCAGGCGGGCGGCTCGAACGAGATCGAGGACGTCGCCCACGCGTTCAGCTCGGTGCAGCGGACCGCGGTGGAGGCCGCGGTGGGCCAGGCCAACCTCCGCAGAGGCGTCAACCAGGTCTTCCTCAACCTCGCCCGCCGCAAGCAGAGCCTGCTCCACCGCCAGCTCACGCTGCTCGACTCCATGCAGCGCCGCGCGGACGACCCGGAGAGCCTGGAGGACCTCTTCCGGCTCGACCACCTGACGACCCGCATGCGCCGTCACGCCGAGGGCCTGATCATCCTCTCCGGCGCCAACCCCGGCCGGTCGTGGCGCAAGCCGGTGCCGCTCATCGACGTGGTCCGCGCCGCGATCTCCGAGGTCGAGGACTACACCCGCATCACGATGATGCCGATGCCGGACACGTCGATCAGCGGCACCGCCGTCGCGGACATCGTGCACCTCGTGGCCGAGCTGCTGGAGAACGCCACCATCTTCTCCCCGCCGCAGACGAAGGTGCAGGTGCGCGGCGAGGTCGTGGCCAACGGCATCGTCCTGGAGATCGAGGACCGGGGCCTCGGGCTGAGCCCCGAGGAGTACGCCGAGGTCAACGCACGGCTGGCCGACCCGCCCGAGTTCGACCTGGCCGACAGCGACCGGCTCGGCCTGTTCGTCGTCAGCCAGCTCGCCTCGCGGTACGAGATCCGGGTGGTCCTGCGCAGCTCGCCGTACGGCGGGACGACGGCCATCGTGCTCGTCCCCCGGGCCCTCATGGCCGGGGACGGCTCCCCCGCCGCGATCAACGGCTCGGCCGTCCGCACCGGCGCGCACGCCAAGCCCGCCCTGGCCGCCGGCGAGGACGATCCCGCCGGCACGGCGGCCGCGTGGGGCGCGGCGCGGCAGGGCGACGCGCCCGTGCTCAACGGCTCGCTCTTCACCGACCGCGGGCCCGTGGGCCCCCGGCGCACGGACGCCTACGCGGGCCCGGTGGACGCCGAGGCCGCCGAGGCCGGTCCCGCGGCGTACGCCGGCTCGCCGAACGGGTCTGCGGACCTCGGGCGGAACGGAGCGGCGGACGAGGCGCCCGCGCCGGACCACGCGGACGACGACGGGGACGGCCCCGAGTCGTCGCCGTTCTTCACCCCCGCCGCCCTCCGGACCGAGGCGGTGCCCTCGGCGATCCGCGACGACCTCGAAAGCGAGCCGGCGGTCGGGGAACCGGCCGAGGCCACCCATCGCGTATCCCCCGCCCGGGACGTCCCGCGCCTGCGGCCGATCCCGGCGGAGCCCGCCGGCGACGGGCCGTTCGAGGCGCCCGAGCGGGGCGGCGTCCCCCGGCCCCGCGTGTCGGCCCCGAAGGGCATGCACGCCGGCCTGCCCCGCCGGGTGCGCCAGGCGAGCATGGCGCCGCAGCTGCGCGATCAGCCGCTGCAGGCCCCCGTGCCGCCACCGGCACCCGAGGAGCGCTCGCCTGAGGAGGCGCGGGCGATGTTCTCCGCCTTCCAGCGCGGGGCGCTGCGGGGCCGCGAGGACTCCGAGCAGCCGCCCGGCGGCGCGACCGGCGACCACGTACAGACCAGGCACGGCGAGAAGGGTGAGGAATGACCGGCAAAGCGACGACGACCGGCGAACTGAACTGGCTGCTCGACGATCTCATCAGCAGGGTCGCCGCCGTCCGCCAGGCGGTGATCCTCTCCACGGACGGCCTCGTCGTCGGAGCCTCGCAAGGGCTGAGCCGCGAGGACGCGGAGCACCTGTCCGCCGTCGCGGCCGGCTTCCAGAGCCTGGCCCGGGGCGCGGGACGGCACTTCGGCGGCGGCGAGGTCAGGCAGACGATCGTCGAGATGGAGGCGGCCTTCCTGTTCGTGACCGCGGCCGGCCAGGGCACCTGCCTCGCCGTGCTGGCCGCGTCCGACGCCGACGTCGGCCACATCGCCTACGAGATGGCCATGCTGGTCAAGCGCGTCGGCCAGCACATCTCGACGAGTCCGCGACGGATCTCGCCGTGATGCGGGGGGCCAGATGACGGGACCCCAGTGGATGGACGAGGAGGCCGGACCGGTCGTCCGGCCCTTCGCCCTGACGGGCGGCCGGACCCGCTCGTCCGGGGAGAAGCTGGACCTGATCGCCATGGTGACCGCCACCGGCGCGTCACCGGCCGTCGGCGCCGGCCTCGGCCCCGAGCAGCGGCGGATCCTCGAGATCACGCGTCACGGCGCGTCGGTGGCGGACATCGCCTCGGAGGTGGACCTGCCGCTCGGGGTGGTCCGCGTCCTGCTCGGGGATCTGCTCGACCTGGGACTCGTCGCCGTACGTGCTCCTGGCAAGGTGGCGCCGCTGCCAAGCGAGCGCATTCTCAAGGAAGTGATCAATGGCCTTCGCGCCCTCTGAGGAGCCGGTCGCCCTCAAGATCCTCGTGGCCGGCGGCTTCGGCGTCGGCAAGACCACGCTGGTCGGGGCGATCAGCGAGATTCGGCCTCTGCGCACGGAGGAGGTCCTGTCCGACCGGGGCGTCGGCGTGGACGACACCGACGGCGTCGAAGGGAAGACGACCACCACGGTCGCCATGGACTTCGGCCGGATCACGATCCGGGAAGGACTCGTGGTCTACCTGTTCGGCACGCCCGGGCAGGAGCGCTTCTGGTTCATGTGGGACGAGCTGTCGTACGGCGCTCTGGGAGCCGTGGTGCTGGCCGACACCCGCAGGCTCACCGACTGCTTCCCGTCCATCGACTACTTCGAGCAGCGCGGCACGCCGTTCATCGTCGCGGTGAACTGCTTCGACGGCGCGGACCGGCACGAGCCCGACGACGTGCGGATCGCGCTCGACCTCGACCCCGACGTGCCCGTCCTGCTCTGCGACGTGCGCCGGCGGGCCTCCGCCAAGGTCGTGCTCGTCACGCTCGTCGAGCACGCCCTCAAGATGCTCACGGCCGCCCAGCGGTAGGAGCCCCGTCGGCCGCCCCTCGCCCGTACCACCACGGGAGCGGGGCGGCCGTTCTACCGCAAGTTAACGATAAGTTACGAAATTCCGCCGTTCGCGCCATTCGACCAGCCGCTCGCGGAGGACCGGCGCCCAGGTCAGGCTCAGCAGCCGTACGGCGAGGACTCCGAGCACGGCCACCTCGGCGGTGAGGAGCAGGCGCTCCACCAGGCCGATCATGACGCCCTGGCCGGGCAGTGCGACGTACGTGATCGCGGCCAGCCCGAGCCCCGACGCGAGCGCCAGCCACTCGACGGGCCGGGCGACCGGCCGCCATCGCTCGTCGGCGGCGAGCCGGGGGACCATCAGGGTCGCGGCGGCCGGGACGCTGACGAAGGCCACGACGGAAAGGGCCAGGTGGACCTCGGCCTGCCAGGTCGTGCCGAGGTCGGCGGCGGTCGAGGGGACGATCGCCGCCCCGAGCAGGGAGGCGCTCCACACGCCGAGCAGCCGCGCCGGCCACCCCTCGATCGGCGCGCCCACCGACCGCATGCCCGCGAGGAGGGCCAGCGACGCCAGACCGAGGACGGCCATCGCCGTCTCGATCGCGCTGCCGCCGTCGCGGGCGGCGTACTCGCTGATGGTGGTCGAGACCGGGTCCGGCGAGGGCGCCCCGCCGACCTGCGTCGCGACGACGGTGACCACCGCGAGCAGGATGCCCGCGCAGGCGGCGACGGGATAGAGCCTCTTGACCATGTCTTGAGGATCCCCCGAAGAACGCCGCCCAGACATCCGGGACAACGCGTAGTTCCCCCCGATGTCCCGTCAGGGTCGGCTCAGGGTGGGGCATTCCCCCGCCCCGGCCCTGGGACCCGCCCCACCTGTTCTCCTGCCGGTGGGCACGCATCACCCCCGGCGTTCCCTTACCCCGGGCTCGGGGACCCGCACCCTGGCACCCCTGCCCCGGCTGTGGGGCCGCATCCCCGTCGTGCCCCTGCCCGGCGCGCGGGTGGCGCGGGCAGGGGACGACGTCACGGCATCCCGGCAGGCCGCCGGCTCACTGCAGCGCGGCGGCCTCGCGGTAGCGGTCGCGCAGGCCCGGAACCGGGTCGGCCTCGTAGCGGGCCGTCTCCCCCGACGCCCAGTGCGGGGGCTCCGCACCGCCCGTCAGCAGCCAGGCGGCCTGGCGCGCCGCCCCGTCGGCCACGTACTCCCCCGGGGTGGGCACGAGCACCGGCCGGCCGAAGACGGTCGGCGCGATCCGCCGGACCGCCTCCGACCGGGCCCCGCCGCCGATGAGCAGCACCCGCTCGGGGGTCAGGCCCAGGGTGTCGAGCGCGTCGGCGAGCCCGCAGAGCATGCCCTCGACCGCCGCCCTGGCGAGGTGCGCCGGGGTGGCGGTGGACAGCCGCAGCCCCTGCACGGCGCCGGTCGCGCCGGGCTTGTTCGGGGTGCGCTCGCCCTCCAGGTACGGCACGAGCACCAGGCCGTCGGCGCCCGCGGGCCCCTCCAGCGCGAGGTCGCTGAAGCGGTCCTGGTCGACGCCGAGCATCCGGGCCGCCGCATCCAGCACCCGCGCCGCGTTCAGCGTGCAGGCGAGCGGGAGGAACCGGCCGGTCGCGTCGGCGAACCCCGCGACATTGCCCGTCGGGTCGGCGGACGGCGCCTCCGCGACGGCGAAGGCCGTCCCGGACGTGCCGATCGAGACGACGACGTCGCCGGGGCGCATGCCGACCCCGAGCGCCGCCGCCATGTTGTCGCCGGTGCCGGGGGCCAGTCGTACGTGCCCGGCGGCGCCCGCCTGCTCGGCCGGGCCGAGCACCCTCGGCACGTCCGGCACCGCGCCGAAGGCGAGGTCCAGCAGGTCGGTCCGGTACGCCCCGGTGGCCGGCGACCAGTAGCCCGTGCCGGAGGCGTCCCCGCGGTCCGTGGTGATCACCTCGGGCCGGCCGGCGAGCCGCCAGGTCAGCCAGTCGTGCGGGAGGCACACGGCACGGGTGCGGGCGGCCGCGTCCGGCTCGTGCCGGGCGAGCCAGCGGAGCTTGGTCACCGTGAACGAGGCCACCGGCACGCTGCCGACGGCCTCCGCCCACTTCTCCGGGCCGCCGAGCTCGGCGACGAGGTCGGCCGCCGCCTGCGCCGACCGGGTGTCGTTCCACAGCAGCGCGGGCCGGACGACCTCGCCTGCCTCGTCGAGGCAGACCATGCCGTGCTGCTGCCCCGCGACGCTGAGGGCGGCCACGTCGTCGAGCCCCCCGGCCTGCGCGATCGCGCTCTGGAGGGCGTCCCACCAGTGCGAGGGGTGGACCTCGGTGCCGTCGGGGTGACGGGCGCGGCCCTCCCGGACCAGGGCGCCGGTCTCGGCGTCCCTGATCACCACCTTGCAGCTCTGGGTCGAGGAGTCGACCCCCGCGACGAGCGTCACGTTCGTCCTCCGGTCCCGGTCAGCCGCGCACGCCGAGCAGGTGCTCCAGGGCGAGCTGGTTCAGCCGGGTGAAGTGGAAGCCGCGCTCGGCCGCCGCGTCCACGTCGAACGACTCGGCGAGCAGGTCGTCGTAGGTCTCGCCCTCGCCGAGGGTGGTCTGCGCGAGCTCCGGCACCCGGCTGGCCGCCAGCGCCTCCTGGACCTCCGGGTCGGCCCGGTACGCCTTGGACTTCTCCTTGAGGATGAGGTAGGTCCGCATGTTCGCGGCCGCCGAGACCCAGACGTCGTCGGCGTCGTCGGTGCGCAGCGGCTTGTAGTCGAAGTGGCGGGGGCCGTCGTAGCCGCCGTTCTCCAGCAGGTCGACCAGGAAGAACGCGCTCTTCACGTCGCCGTGGCCGAAGATGAGGTCCTGGTCGTACCTCGGGCCGTGCTGACCGTTGAGGTCGATGTGGAACAGCTTGCCCTGCCACAGCGCCTGCGCGATGCCGTGCACGAAGTTCATCCCGGCCATCTGCTCGTGACCGACCTCGGGGTTGAGGCCGACCATCTCCGGGTGCTCCAGCGAGTTGATGAACGCCAGGGCGTGGCCGATCGTCGGCAGCAGGATGTCGCCCCGAGGCTCGTTGGGCTTGGGCTCGACGGCGAACCGGATGTTGTAGCCCTTGTCGATCACGTACTGGCACAGGAGGTCGAAGCCCTCCTTGTAACGGTCGAGGGCGACCCGGACGTCCTTGGCCGCGTCCGACTCGGCGCCCTCGCGGCCGCCCCAGCACACGTACGTCGTCGCGCCCAGCTCGGCGGCGAGGTCGATGTTGCGGATGACCTTGCGCAGCGCGTAGCGGCGCACGTCGCGGTCGTTGCTGGTGAACCCGCCGTCCTTGAAGACCGGGTGGGTGAACAGGTTCGTCGTCGCCATCGGCACCTTCAGGCCGGTCTCGGCGAGCGCCTTCTTGAAGTTCTCGATCGCCCTGGCCCGGTCCTGCTCGACGGCGAGGAGGTCGTCGTCGTGGAAGGTCACACCGTACGCGCCGAGCTCGGCCAGGCGGTGGACGGACTCGACCGGGTCGAGCGGCGCGCGCGTCGCGTCGCCGAACGGGTCGCGCGCCTGCCAGCCGACCGTCCACAGCCCGAACGTGAAACGGTCCTCGGGAGTGGGGGTGTACATGAGTCGCCTCCGAATTAGTCTATGTTGTGGACTAAATATGGTTCGTCACGCCCCGCAGGTCAAGAGGGCGTGTCCGTGATCTCAACGCCCGACAGTGGATGGTGTGATGACCCAGGCCGTACGGCACGACGCGATGCGGGCGCGCAACCTCGCGCTCGTGCTCGGCGAGGTCAGCGCCCGCCGGTCGCTCACCCGCGCCGCGCTGGCGGAGATCACCGGCCTGACGAAGACGACCGTCTCGAAGCTCGTGGCCGACCTGATCGAGGCCGGGCTCGTCGTGGAGGCCGGCACGGTCCGGGACGGCGAGCGCGGCCGGCCAGGGGTCGAGGTGAGGGTCAGCGGCTCACAGGTGGCGGCCGTCGGCCTGGAGATCAACGTCGACTACCTGTCGGTCCAGGTCGTCGACCTCGCCCGGACGGTGCGGCTGCGCCGTACACAGGCTGTGGACAACCGGAGCGCACAGCCTGTGGATGTGATCGCGCGACTCCGGGATCTCACGGCGCAGGCTGTGGACGAGGCTGTGGACAGCGGCCTTCGGGTGGTCGGCGGCGTACTCGCCGTGCCCGGTCCGGTGGATCTGGCGAGCGGGACCGTGCACAACGCGCCGAACCTCGGCTGGCGCGGCGTGCCGCTGTCATCCCTGCTCCGGTTGCCGTTCCCGGTGCGGGTGGAGAACGAGGCCAACCTGGCGGCGCTGGGCGAGCTGTGGTTCGGGTCGGGCCTGCCGGACTTCCTCCACGTGTCCGGTGAGATCGGCATCGGCGCCGGCCTGGTCGTGCGAGGGCGGCTCTTCCGGGGCGCCCACGGCTTCGCGGGCGAGCTCGGCCACGTGGTGGTCGCCCCCGACGGCCCGCCCTGCCGCTGCGGGGGACGAGGCTGCCTGGAGCAGTACGCCGGGCAGGACGCCCTCCTCAACGCCGCCCGCCCCGACCCCTCCCAGCCTGACGGCGCGCACCCCGACACCGGGCACCCCAACGGCGTGGACCCCGGCACCGCCCAGCCCGGCGCCGCACACCTTGACGCCACCCAGCTCCACGCCGCGCGCCCTGACGGTGCGGACCCGAACACCGCGCGTCGGGCGCAGGCGGCGCGAGAGTCGGCGGGCCGGGGGATTCCGTGGGTGCTGTCCCGGCTGGAGGCCGGGGACGAGCGAGCCCTCGCGGCGTGCGAGCGCGCCGGGTGGGCGCTCGGCGTCGCCCTCTGCTCGGCCGTCAACCTGGTCGACCCGGACGCGATCGTGCTCGGCGGGATCTACGCGCCGCTGTTCCCCTGGATCGGCGAGGTGGTGGCGACCACCCTCACCGCCCGGCTGGGGCAGATGCGCGACATCGTGCCACCCGTGGTCGTCTCCCGCCTCGGCACCGAGGCCGCCGCGCTCGGCGCGGCCGGTCAGGTGATCGAGCAGGTCATCGCCGACCCCGCCGCCCTGTTGCACCCCTGAGCGCGGCGGGCTCCGCCGTCAGAGGCCGGAGGGGTCGCGGCCGAGGCTGATCTCCTCCGCGATGCGCCGGACCTCGTCGGCGCCCAGATGGGGCTCGCGCGGAAGGGTCCTGGTCAGCGCCGCGACGACCTGGTGGAACGGCTGCCCGCCGTGGCGCACGGCCACCTCGTGCACGGCCCGGAACAGCGTCTGGTTGTCCTCGTGCGCCCGCGTGGCCCTGTCGATCGTCATCGCGCCTCCCCCTGCCCGACTCGGTCCGCCGGACACAGTACGACCCGGCACCGACAGTTTCCGGAAAACCGCCGTCATGTAGAATCACTTGAGAGTTCAAGTAATAGGAGGGGCCATGCCGATCCAGCGGCTCAACCACGCGGTTCTGTACGTCCGCGACGTCGAGCGGAGCGTCGCCTTCTACCAGGAGGCCCTGGGCTTCCGCGTCGTCAACGCGTTCCCGGGCGCCGCCTTCCTCCAGGCGGCGGGCTCGTCCAACGACCACGACCTCGGGCTCTTCCAGATCGGCGGCCAGGCGGGGCCGTCGGAGGCCGGACGCTCCACCGTCGGCCTCTACCACCTCGCCTGGGAGGTCGACACGCTGGCCGAGCTGCAGCGGATCGCCGAGAAGCTGTCGGAGACAGGCGCGCTGGTGGGCGCGTCCGACCACTCCACGACCAAGGCGCTGTACGCCAAGGACCCCGACGGCATCGAGTTCGAGGTGTCCTGGCTCGTGCCCGCCGACCTGCTGACCGAGGAGATCATCGCCGGGCGCGCCCGGATCAGGCCGCTCGACCTGGCCAGGGAGCAGGAGCGGTTCGGCGCGCAGACGCGCGGCGGCGTCGGCGTCTCCGTCTGACCTCATCGGCGCCCGGACCCGCGAGCGCCTCTTCGTCCGACGCTCGGCGGCCTGGGTGTCTCCGTCTGACCCTCAGATCCGCCCGCACGCCGACATTCGCCGCATTGTGCCTTCACTGGCGACACTTCTCGCTTTATCGTGATCACGACGGAGTGCGACGAGGCGAGGGACGGGACCATGGCCGACGAGGATCGGAACGTGGACGACGGCCGGGCGCGACCGGAGACGGAACTGTCCACGCGTATCGACCCCACCAAACCGAGCATCTCCCGGGTGTACGACTACTTTCTGGGGGGCAAGGACAACTTCGCGATCGATCGCCAGGTCGGCGAGCTCACCCTCAAGATCGCCCCTGACGCGCCGGCCGCGGGCCGGGCGAACCGGGGCTTCCTGAAGCGGGCGGTCCATTACCTCGCCACCGAAGCAGGCATCCGGCAGTTCCTCGACATCGGGTCGGGCCTGCCCACGCAGGGCAACGTGCACGAGATCGCCCAGCGGGTCGCGCCGGACGCGCGGGTCGTCTACGTCGACAACGACCCGATCGTGCTCGCCCACGGACGGGCCCTGCTGGCGCGCAACGGCAGCACCACCGTCGTCCAGGCGGACCTCCGCCGACCGGAGGAGCTGCTCTCCCACCCGGACATCCGGGCTCTCATCGACTTCGACCAGCCGGTGGCGTTGCTGCTCTTCGCGATCCTCCATCACCTGAACGACCACGAGGACCCGGGCGGGATCGCGGCCCGCCTGCGGGCGGCCCTTCCGGACGGGAGCTACCTGGCCCTGTCGCACTTCCACAACCCGGGGGACAAGCTTCCCGAGGTGTCCGCGCAGGCGTACTCGGCCGAGAAGCTGTTCAACGAGCACCTCGGCACCGGGCGGTGGCGCACGCGCGAGGAGATCCTGGCGTACTTCGGCGACTTCGAGCTGGTCGAGCCCGGCCTCGTGCCCGTCGCCGCGTGGCGGGCCGACCCGGACGAGCCCGTGGAGCAGGGCATCACGTATCACACGTTCGTCGGCGGGGTGGCCCGCAAGCCCTGACCCCGCCGCCCACCGCGTGCGGGACTCCGGGGTTCAGGTGCCGGGTTCAGGCGACGGCAAGCGGGTTGAAAGCCGGGCGGCCGACACTCGTCCCATCTTCGCCAGCGCAAGAAGGGACCTCCCGATGACCGCCGCCCGTGTCCTCACCGGAATCGCCGTCGCCGCCGCCCTCGTCACGATCGCGCCCGCCGCGGCCCAGGCGTCCGCGGGCTCCCCTGCCGCCGCGTCCGCCGCCCCCAAGTCGTGGGGCCCCGCCTACGCGCCCGGTAAGGCCGCCAAGGCCTCGGGCACCATCTCCGTCACCGGGCTCAGCGGCACCATCCCCGCCGTGGGCACGGCCCACGTCACGGGCAAGGTGTACGACCGGACCAAGGGCTCCTCCTGCGGCTGGGCCGTGTTCCGGGTGACCTACCGCAAGGCCGACGGCAACCTGCCCTTCATCCACAAGGCCTACCGCACCTGCAACGCCACGAAGCCGAAGTCGTTCTCCTTCACCTACCCCAACACGTACGAGGTCGAGCTCAAGGTCTGCTCCGAGGCCACGTCGAAGCCGTCACTCAACTGCCTCTACGCCGGCACCTGGAAGGTCCTGTACGTCTCCCACTGACCGAACCGTCGCGGTCCTGCGCGGTTCTAACGTGAGATGCGTCACCCTCTCCTCCTCCCGCGCCCGGGCGCGTATCCGCTGACGGGAGCCCGTACGGAGGGCGCGCCGGCCCCGCGGGAGGGGGGCCGGCGCCGTCCCCTCCAGTTGACACGGCGAGTCAGCGACGAGGATGCTCGAAGGTGTCCGCCCCTCTACAGGAAGGCGGCGCTTCACGTGATGACCATCATCTCGTCGTTCGAATCCACTCCTTACGACGTCCTCTACGTCGACCAGCAGATCAGCGTCAGGTCGGCCGACGACGGTTCGGTCTCCCTTGCAGGCCAGCTCGACCTCACCAACGGCGACGCCGTCGCATCCGCCCTCGCCGGCAGCCGCGACGCCGCCGGCGTCGTGATCGTGGACGTCGCCGAGCTCAAGTTCGTCGATCTCTACGGCCTGCGGACCCTGGCCATGCTCTCCGATGACCCGCTCGGCCCTCCGGTGCGCCTGCGCAACGTGCAGCCGTCGCTGCGGCGCCTGCTCGGCCTGCTCTCCTGGTCCTCGTTCCAGATCGGCTGATCTCTCCGGTGCCCGCGCAGGGCCGCCGCCTCTGTTCTCCCCCCCGCCGCCCGGCCTGATCCAGGCCGAGGCGGTCTATTTGTCGTGGACGCGTTTCCGCTGGTCCCGGAGGAGGAAAGGTACCGAGGGGCGGCTGTACGGCCGTCTCGTCCGCCGCCTGTGACGGGTCATCACGGGCGGCTTTCCTGTTCCGCAACCACCCCCCGCTTCCCTGAGGAGGGGTGATGACGCGTTCCCGGAGAGTCCGGCGGCCCGCGACGAGGGCCGGCGGCGATCCGCACAGGCGCCGGTGCGGCGCCGCCGCGCCCGCCTGACGGCGGCGACGGTGCCGACCGCGCCCGGGACCCGCGAAGGGGCTGCCCGGGAGATCCTCCCCGTCCGGGGTTTCGTCCGCTGGAGACTTGAATGTTCCTGACCCACGTGCTCACGGCGTCCGCCACGCTGCTTCGCGGCGTGCTGCCGGATCCCGTCCGCGACCTGCTCCCGGCGCCCCGGCAGGTGCGGCCCTGCCCCGGAGGACTGCGCATCGACCTGCGGGGGATCGGCGGTCCGGGGACGCATCACGCGGCCGCACGGTTGGAGGAGCGGCTGTCCGGGGAGCCGGGCGTCGAGCGGGCGGAGGTCAACGGCCGCCTCGGCTGCGTGTTCGTCGCCTGCGACCCCAAGGCGGTCGACCGCGACGAGCTGCTGCGCGTCACGACCGAGCTCGACTCGTTGGAGGAGCGCGCGCACGAGTCGCCGGTCCGGCTGGCCGAGGAGCACGCGCGCGCCACGATCCGGCTCGCCGCCGGCGTCACCAGCGTGGGGCTCGCCATCGCGGGCAGTGTCGTGCGCCTCCCCCAGCTCCCCCCGATCGTCCCCGCCGTCCTGCAGCTGGCCGACGCCACTCCAACCGTGCGCGAGCAGCTCGACAGGCGGATCGGCCGGGGACCGGCCAACGCGCTGTTCACCGTCACCAACCTGGTCGCCACGACCCTCACCCTGCGCCCGGTCGCGCTCGTCGTGCAGTCGGCCGTGTCGTTCGGCCGCTTCGTCGAGGCCAAGGCGGGCCGGCACGCCTGGGAGCAGCTCGAGGAGCGGCTGGCCGACAGGCCGGGCGCCTACCACCACATCAGGGCCCGCACCCGGCCGCGGCCCACCCACCTCCCCCACGGCCCGATCGAGTCGTACGCGGACGTCGTCAGCCCGGTGGCGGTCGGCGCGTACGCCGTGACGCGGATCCTCACGGGCGGGCAACGGGCGCTGCCCGTCTTCATCTCCGCCACCCCGAGGATCGCGGACGTGACTCGGGACGCCTTCTCCGGGGCCATCGGACGGGCGCTCGGCAGGCACGACACCGTGGTGTTCGAGGGCGACGCCCTGCGCCGCATGGACCGCGTCGACACGGTCATCCTCGACGCGGACGCCCTCACGACCGGCTCCTGGACGATCGACCGGGTCGAGCCGCTCGTCGAGGGAGTCGACACCGACCAGCTCTACTCGCGGCTGTACGCGCTCATCGACTTCTCCGACCCCGGAGACACCCGTACGGACGAGGGCTGGACGGTCCGGCCGCTCGCGGACGTGGACGACGACCGCCTCGCCCACGTGTCGGAGACCTGGCGGGAGCGGGGGCTGCGCGCGCTGGAGGTGACCAGGGACGGCACGCCGGTCGCCGTCGCGGGGCTGGCCAGGGAGATCGACCCGCTGGCCGTCCCGGTCGTCGCCGCGGCCAAGGCGGCGGGGACCGTCGTGCTCGCCGGGGAGGAGGGCGGCCTGGCCCAGCGGCTGGCCGTGTCCCGGGTCGTGCCGGGCGGGGAGGACCTCGGCCGGCACGTGTACGAGCTCCAGGAGGAGGGCCACGCCGTGGTCCTCGTGTCGCGGCGCGGCCGGCACGGCCTGGCCCAGGCGGACATCGGCGTCGGGGTGATGGACGCCGAGGGCCTGGTGCCGTGGGACGCGGACGTCGCCGGGCCGCTGCACGGCGTGCACCTGTTCCTCAGCTGCCTGCCCCTGGCGGTGAACACGAGCAGGAACGGGGTGCGGCTCGGCGCCATCGGCGCGATCGTCGGCGCCCTCATGGCGTTCGCCGGGCCGGAGCGGACGGCGCTGCGGCGGGTTCAGTGGGTGAGCGCCACCGTGGCGCTCGGCGCCATCGCGTTCGGCGAGTGGTCGGCGCGCGGCCTCGCCCGCCGGCCGTCGCCGGTCCGCGCCGACCCCACGCCCTGGCACGCCATGTCGGCCAAGGAGGTGCTGTCGCGGCTCGGCTCCTCGCCTCACGGGCTCAACGCGGACGAGGCCGAGAAGCGGCGCGGCGAGCTCGTCCAGGAGGAGGCCGAGGGGCCGCACTCGCTGGCCCGCACGACGGTCGAGGAGCTGGCCAACCCGCTCACCCCGGCCCTCGCCGCGGGCGCCGGGATCTCCGCGCTGGTCGGCTCTGCGCTCGACGCCGTGCTGATCAGCGGAGTCATGGTGATCAACGCGTTCCTCGGCGGAGTGCAGCGGTTCAAGGCCGACCAGGCCTTGATGCGCCTGACCGAGTCGACCGAGGTCCTCGTACGGCTGCGCCGCCCGGACGGCACGGTGGAGGCGACGAAGGAGCAGCTCGCGCCCGGCGACGTCATCGAGCTGCGGGCGGGCGACGCCGTGCCGGCCGACGCCCGGGTCATCAAGGCGGTGGGCCTGGAGCTCGACGAGTCGACGCTCACGGGCGAGTCGCAGCTGGTCACGAAGACGGCTGCGCCGACCGTCGCGGCGGCCATCGCGGACCGCACCTCGATGGTCTACCAGGGCACCACGGTCGCGGCCGGGAGCGGGCAGGCGGTGGTCGTCGCGACGGGCGACCTGACCGAGTCGGGGCGCAGCGCCCGCCTCGCGGCGGAACCCAGCCCGCCCACCGGGGTCGAGCTGCGGCTGCGCGAGCTGAGCCGCCGCATCCTGCCGATCTCCATCGGCGCGGGCGCCCTGCTGCTGATCACCGACCTGCTGCGGGGCAGACCTCTGGCCACGGCGCTCACACCCGCCGTCAGCCTCACCGTGGCCGCCGTCCCCGAGGGCCTGCCGTTCGTGGCGACGGTCGCGGAGCTCGCCGCGGCGCGGCGGCTGTCGCGGCGGGCGGCACTGGTGCGCAACCCGTCCACGATCGAGGCGCTCGGCCGGGTCAACGTGCTGTGCTTCGACAAGACCGGCACCCTGACCGAGGGGCACATCAGCCTGCGGTACCTGTCGGACGGCCGCGGGGGCCGCACCGTGGAGGAGCCGACCGAGCACCTGCGCCGCATCCTGGCGGCCGCCGTGCGGGCGAGCCCCAAGTACGGCGGCGGCAGGGTCATCGCCCACCCGACCGACCGGGCCGTGCTCGACGGCGCCCACCGGATCGGCGTCACCCCGCAGGAGGGCCTGGAGACCTGGGAGCGGGTCGACGAGATGCCGTTCGAGCCGGGACGCGGTTACCACGCCGTCCTCGGCCACACCGAGCAGGGGCAGCTGCTGAGCGTGAAGGGCGCACCCGAGATCGTGCTGACCCACTGCCGCACCGTGCAGCGGGAGGACGGCCCGGTCCCCCTGGACGACGCGGCCCGGGCCGAGCTCGAACGCGAGGTGGACCGGCTCGCCCGGCAGGGCTACCGGGTGCTGGCCGTGGCGCAGCGCCCGGCGTCCGACCGCCGCGACCTCGACGAGTCGCGCATCGACGAGCTGTGCTTCCTGGGGTTCCTCGGCCTGGCGGACCCGGTGCGGTCGACGGCCGCGGAGAGCGTCGACCGGCTGATGCGGGCGGGCGTCCGCATCGTCATGGTGACGGGCGACCACCCGAGCACCGCCGAGGCGATCGCCGTCGAGCTGAACGCGCTGAACGGGCAGCGGGTCATGACCGGCCCGGAGATCGACGCGATGGACGACGAGACGCTGACCAAGGTGCTGCCCGACGTGGCGGTCTTCGCCCGGGCGACCCCGGCGCACAAGGCCCGCATCGTCACCTGCCTGCGCGGGGCCGGGGAGGTCGTGGCCGTCACGGGCGACGGCGCGAACGACGCGCCCGCCATCCGGACCGCGGACGTCGGCATCGCGCTCGGCACGCGGGCGACCCCGGCCGCCCGGGCCGCCGCCGACCTGGTGGTGACCGACGACCGGATCGAGACGATCGTGGACGCCATCGTCGAGGGCCGGGCCATGTGGAGCTCGGTCCGCGACTCGCTGAGCATCCTGCTCGGCGGCAACATCGGCGAGATCGCCTTCACGGTGGGGACGAACCTGCTCGCGGGCGGCAGCGCGCTCAACGCCCGCCAGCTCCTGCTGGTCAACCTGCTGACCGACATGGTGCCGGCGATGGCCGTCGCCGTACGGCCGCCCGCCTCGACCGATCCCGAGAAGCTGCTCGCCGAGGGTCCGGAGGCCTCGCTGGGCGCCTCCCTCACCAGGGACATCTACCTGCGCGCCGCCGTGACCGCGGCGGCGGCGACCGCGGGATGGCTGCTCGGCCGGGTGGGCGGCACCCGCGGGCGGGCCGACACGATCGGGCTGGTCGCGCTCGTGGGGGCGCAGCTCATGCAGACGATCGCGGGCGGCGGGCGCGACAGGGTCGTGGTGCTCGCCGCGCTTGCCTCGCTCGCCGTGCTCGGCCTCATCGTCACCGTCCCGGGCGTCAGCACGTTCTTCGGCTGCCGGCCGCTCGGGCCGGTCGGCTGGACGATCGGCCTCGGCAGCGCGGCGGCCGCGACCCTGGGCGGGGTGCTGGCGCAGCGGTGGTCGCGGGAGGCGGTGACGGCCCAGGCGGCCAGGGAGCGGGACGCCCACGCCCACCACGCGCACCCGGCGCCCGACCTCGTTCCCGCGTGAGCGTCGGGAAATACTCATGCCGAAACTCCTGTCAAGGATTGAATTGACAGGAAAATGGCAGGCGCGGGCAGCTTGCTGACCGCCATTCTTCTGGTTCGGGGTGTGGCCGCGCCGCACAGTTGGTGGTGCGAGAGCCGATCACCGAATCCGAGGAGAGGGTAGGGAAATGACGAGCGCCGTCGCCGCGCCGGAACGCCCGAACGTGGCCGCCAAGCTGTCCATCACCCCTTTGTCCGACGCCGTCAGGGAATGGCCGCCGCCGCCTGTGAAAGGGGAGACCAATCACCGTGGCGCCACCCGTCCGCACATCACGTTGAGTTCCGCCGAGCCGGGGATCCGGGGGTTGTTTCGATTCCGGCCGGAAACGGCTCTGCCACTGAACCAGTTGGTCGACGTGCTGTTGTGCGGGGAGAGCACGCTCACGCGGGGAGAACGCGAACTCATCGCCACCTATGTGTCCGGGCTGAACCAATGCCGTTTCTGCTTCTTCACGCACGCGGCCTTCGCCGCCGCGCGACTGCCCGAGGGGATGTCGCTGGTGGAGCAGGTCCGCCAGGACCTCGACGCGGCCCCGGTGCCGGCGAAGCTCAGGGCCCTGCTGCGCATCGCGGCCTCGGTCCAGCAGGGCGGCAAGCAGGTGACCGAGGAGCAGGTGGCGCAGGCGCGGGCCGAGGGCGCGACCGACCTGGAGATCCATGACACCGTGCTCATCGCGGCCGCGTTCTGCATGTTCAACCGGTACGTCGACGGCCTGGCCACGGTCGCGTCCGACGATCCCGTCCACTACGAGGAGCGGGCGCGTCTGGCCACCGGGTACGTGCGGGTCCTGGCCGACGCGCTGGCCCAGGGCTGACGGCGAGGCTCGCGCGGCGGCGCCGGTCCCGGGCGGTCTCCGGGACCGGCGCCCCCGGCGGGCCCGCGGTCAGGCGAAGAACTCGTCGATGACGTACGGGTCGTACGGGTAGCTCCACCGCTCCGCGATCTTGCCATCCGCGATCTTGAACACCTGGACGCCGCGGTCGTCCAGGCTGCGGCCGGCCCGCTCGCCCCGGACGCGGATGACGGCGGCGACGGTGTCCTCACCGAGGAGGAACGAATCCGGCTCGAAACGAAGGGTGTTTTCGGTCAGTTCGCCGAGCCGCCCAAGATATCCGAGCACCTGGTCCTTTCCGCGGTATTCGGCGGCCAGCGACCCGCGTCCCGGAACGTGGAAGACCACGTCGTCGGCGAGCTGGTCGCTGCGGATGGAATCGAGATCCCCCTTTGCCAGGGCGTCGTAGAAGTCTCGCGCAATCGTCACGCTCGGGTTTTCCGGCATAAGCGACCTCCGGGTAGTGAGGCTGGCCTATTTTGGGCGGTTCAGTGACTCCATGCCCCGATCAGTGTTAGCGACAACGGAGTGAGGGCGGACTTACCATACGGCCATAGTGCGGTTACCGCTGCGGTGACGTGCGCAGGTGTGGCGAATATCGGGTCAGACGAAATCGGGCGTTGACAGCCGAGCCGGAATGTACGGATCATGAGCCTTTGTCGGGTGCATTCTTCCCGGCACGGCCGTACGCACGACGCTCATCCCGACTCGCCCAGATTCGTCCTCGCGATGGAGTGCCATGCCCCACATCAGCCTGCCGACCGACCAGCCCGGGATCGTCGGGCTCTTCGACTTCCGGCCCGAGACCGCCGGCCCGCTGAACGCGCTGGCCGAGGTGCTCCTGCGGCAGGAGAGCACGCTGACGCGAGGCGAGCGCGAGCTGATCGCGGCGTACGTGTCGTCGCTGAACAGCTGCCGGTTCTGCTTCTCCTCCCACGCCGCCTTCGCCGCCGCCCAGCTGCCCGAGGGCATGCCGCTGGTCGAGCAGGTACGCGCCGACCTGGACGCCGCGCCGGTGCCGTCCAAGCTGCGGGCCCTGCTCCGGATCGCCGGCAAGGTGCAGCGCGGCGGGCGGGAGGTGACCGAGGAGGACGTGCGGGCGGCCAGGGCCGAGGGCGCGACCGACCTGGAGGTCCACGACACCGTGCTCATCGCCGCCGCGTTCTGCATGTTCAACCGGTACGTCGACGGCCTGGCCACGTCCGCACCCGACGACCCGGAGGCGTACGCGGCGATGGCCGAGCAGATCGTCACGACCGGCTACGCGCACGTGCCGGCCGGGCTCCGGGGCTGACGGGCGTGGGGGGGACCGCGACGGGCGACCGGCACGGGAGCGGCGCCGGCCAGGACGACCGCCTCCTGAACGGCGTGGCCGGCGACCAGGAGGGACGCGGCGGGAACGACGCGCGCGACCACCGCTACCTGATCATCGGCGCGGGCCCGGGCGGCCTCCAGCTCGGCTACTTCCTGCACCGGGCCGGGGCCGACTACCTGGTCCTGGAGCGCGAGTCGGCCCCCGGCGCCTTCTTCCGGCGCTATCCGCGCCACCGCAGGCTCATCTCGCTCAACAAGGTGCACATCAGCGAGAAGGACCCGGAGATCGCCCTGCGCTGGGACTGGAACTCCCTGCTCAACGACGATCCCTCGCTGCTGTTCCCGCACTACTCGGAGGAGTACTTCCCGCACGCCGACGACCTCGTCCGCTATCTGGGCGACTTCCGGCGGCGGCACGGGCTGAACGTGCGGTTCTCCACCCCCGTCGAACGGATCGAGAAGGCGGACGGGCGGTTCGTCGTGCACGCGTCGGGCGAGGAGTTCCGCGCCGACTGCGTCATCGTGGCGACCGGCTGGGGCGGGCCGCACGTGCCGGACATCCCCGGCATCGAGCTGGCCGTCGGCTACGAGGACGTGCCGCCGGACGGCGCGCGGTTCGCGGACAAGCGGGTCCTCGTCATCGGCAAGGGCAACTCGGCGTTCGAGACCGCGCACGCCCTGCTCGGGCACGCCGCCGTCATCCACCTCGCCAGCCCCAGTCCCGTACGGCTCGCCTGGACGAGCAAGCACCCGGGCCACGTGCGCGGCCAGTACGGCGCGCTGCTCGACAGCTACTGGTTCAAGACGCTGCACGGCGTGCTCGAATGCCAGGTCGACCGCATCTGGCGGGAGGGCGACCGTTACAAGGCGGCCATCACCTACACGCTGGCCGACGACGAGCAGGCGCTCCTGGAGTACGACGCGGTGATCCGCTGCACCGGCTTCACCATGGACACCGGGGTGTTCGGCGAGTCGTGCCGTCCCGCCCTCGCGCCGAACGGCCGGATGCCCGCGATCCGCCCCGACTTCCAGTCGGCGAACGTCGACGGGCTCTACTTCGCGGGCACGCTCATGCAGGCCCGGGACTTCAAGCGCGCCTCGTCGGCGTTCATCGACGGCTTCCGCTACAACCTGCGGACGCTCGCCGCCCTGCTGGCCGAACGGTACGACGGGGTCCCGCTGGTGGAGCGGGTGCTTCCGGTCGACGCCGACCAGCTCACCTCGACCATCCTGGAGCGGGTGAACTACAGCTCGGCGCTGTGGACGCAGTTCGAGTACCTGTGCGACGTCTACGTGGTGGACGGGTCGCGGATCCGCCACGTCGCCGACCTGCCGGAGGACTACGCGGTCGAGCGGTTCGGCGGCGACGGGCTCTGCCTGACGGTGACGCTGCGGTGGGGCCGGCGGGACCACCCGGACGTCTTCGCCATCCGCCGCCACCCGGTCCCCGAGCGCGCCCACGAGAGCGCGTTCCTCCACCCGGTCGTACGAGCCTGGCGGGGAGGCGAGCAGGTCGCGGAGCGGCACCTGCTCGAGGACCTGCTGGCCCAGTGGCGCGACCCGGTCCGCCACGTCGAGCCGCTGCGCGCGTTCCTCTCCGAGCTGGTCGGGTAGACCCGCCGGGGTCACGCCTCCAGGACGCCGTCGACCAGGTGTGCGACGAGGTGGTCGACCACGTCGGCGGGCCTGCCGCGCCGGGCGTGCGCGGCCCGCTGCCGGTCGGCGCCCGTGCCGGTGCGGCGCAGCCGGTCCAGCCGCCTGGACACCGTCGTCAGGTCGCCCGTCTCCTCGAGGGCGGGCGTGATGTGCCGCAGCAGGGCCGCGACCAGCTCTCCTGCGGGCCGTCGCTCCCCGGTCGCCGGGTCGACGCCGTCGCCGGCGAGGCCGTCGCGGGCGGCCTGCCAGTACGCCACGCGGAGCAGCTCGGCCGACAGGAGCGGCCCGGGGTCGCCCTGCTCCACCCGCCGCGACGCGGTGACGACCAGCGCCCGCACGACCATGGCGAGCAGCACGGACTCCTCCGCCGTCGCGGGGACGTCGGTCACCCGGACCTCGATCGTCGGGAGCCGGGACGAGGGCCGCACGTCCCAGAAGATCGTGCCCGGATCGACCAGCACCCCGGCCTCGGTCAGCGTGCCGACCAGCCGTTCGTAGTCCGCGAGCGAGGCGAAGTACGGCGGGGGGCCGGCCACCGGCCACTTGTTCCAGCACAGCGTCCGCCAGCTCGCGTACCCGGTGTCCCGGCCGGTCCAGAACGGCGAGTTGGCCGTCAGCGCGATCAGCACCGGCAGCCACGGCCGCAGGTGGTTGGAGACGAGCACGGCCCGCTCCCGGTCGGGCAGGTGCACGTGGACGTGGCCCGCGCAGATGCTCTGCTCGTCGTGCAGCGCCCGGTAGGTCGCGATGCCCACGCCGTACCGGGGGTGGTCGGTGATGGGCGGCGGGACCGCGTCGCCGAGGACGGGCGTCCCGGAGGCCACCGCGGCCAGCCCCTCGGCCCGGGCCGCGGCGGCCACCACCGCGCGCATCCCCCGCAGTTGCGCCTCCAGCTCCGCCGCGTGGGAGCAGGGGTCGGTCCTCGCCTCCACCTGGAAGCGGGTGATCTCGGTGCCGGCCCGCCCGCCCAGCTCGGCGGCGGCGCGCTCGACCACCGCCGCGGCGCCGGGCGCCACCTCCCGCGTCACCGGGTCGACGAGCAGGTACTCCTCCTCCACCCCGACGAGCGGGCACGCCGCGTCGAAGGGAACCGGCCGCGACGCGTCCAGGATCGCCGTCATCTCCACTCCCGCCTGCGTAGGACGTCGCAACGCTACCCACAACGATCACGGCGAGGCGGGAGATAAGCGGCATTTCCCGATCAGGAGAGCACGATGGCGGAAAACCCGGATGTCACAGGTCCGTCTGGGAGCCCGCGCCGCGGCCCCGGTCGCGCGCCTTGCCCCGGTTGGTCCGCCTGCCATGTCCCTTGCCCGCGTTGCGCGCCTTGTGCTCGGGACGGCGGAGCTTCGACCGCGAGTGGAACGCC
Source organism: Microbispora corallina (assembly GCF_016863035.1). Lineage (GTDB taxonomy): Bacteria > Actinomycetota > Actinomycetes > Streptosporangiales > Streptosporangiaceae > Microbispora > Microbispora corallina. The sequence goes on along the minus strand of NZ_BOOC01000020.1, from coordinate 58,385 downwards.
TGATAGCCGAGGTCGGGCATGGCGACGGGGACCGGCCCCTTCTGGCCCGGGTCCGCGGGGATCGGGACGACCAGGATCTCGTGCGGGATCCCGTTCTTCCCCTTGATGATCTTGTGGATCACCTTGGGGGTGGCGGCGGGCCGCGGGACGTAGGAGGTCGTCGTGGCGGGCGGCGCCTGGGTGGCCGCCGGCTGCGAAATCTCAGGGGTCCCGGTCGTGGCGTTGACCGGTTCCGGATCGGCGGCCTGCGCGTCGACGGGTCCCGGGTCGGCGGCCGAGGGGTCCGCGGGCGCGTAGGGGTCTTCCGAGTAGGGCGCCTCGGAGTACGGCGTTTCGGAGTAGGGCGCCGCGTCCTGGGGGAGCGATCCGGACGCGTCGCCGGAGGGGCCGTTGCCGGCGGCTCCGAGCGGTCCGGCGAAGAGGGCCGCCGCGAGCGCGGCGGCAGCCGTACAGATGAGCATGAGTCTCCCCCGAGGTCGTGGACGGTACGGGGACGACGGTAAGCGGGACATCCGCCCCGATCACGCGACTCATGCCCAGTGTCGGGTCAAACCTGGCCCCGTTCCGCCACCGGCCCGATCACCGGGGGAGCGTCAGGAGATTCGGCCCATGCCGCCGAGGGCGCCGGCCTTGCCCTCCCGCACGACGGCGTAGTCGGCGTCGGGCCGCCACTCGTGCAGCGGCACCACTCCCGGCTCGACCAGGTCGAGGCCATCGAAGAACGCGCGCACCTGGTCGAGGGAGCGCGAGGTGGTGCCGGGGACGGAGGTCTGGCTGAAGACCTTCCGGCCCTCCTCCTCCTGACCCTCGCTCAGCTCGCCGATCGAGCCGTGGGACACGACGAGGTAGCTGCCCGCCGCGAGCGGGGTCCGCAGTGCCGCGACGATCTTCCCGGCCTCCTCGTCGTCCGGGATGAAGTGCAGGACCCCGAGCAGCAGCACGGCGACGGGGCGGGAGAAGTCGAGGTGCTCGCGGACCTCCGGATGGTCGACGAGCGCCTCGGGCTCGCGCATGTCCGCCTCGATGGCGCGCACCCGGTCGTTCTCCGCCAGGATGGCCCGCGCGTGCACGAGGACGATGGGGTCGTTGTCCACGTAGACGATCCGGGACTCCGGCGCCAGCTCCTGGGCGACCTGGTGGACGTTGCGCTGCGTCGGAAGCCCGGCGCCGACGTCGAGGAACTGCCGTACGCCCTGCCGGGAGAGGTACGTGACGGCCCGGATCAGGAAGTCGCGGTTCTCGCGGGCGATGTCGGGGAGGTTGGGAAGGATCTCGATGATCTTCTCCGCGGCCTCCCGGTCCGCCGCGAAGTTGTCCTTGCCGCCCAGGTAGTAGTCGTACATCCGGGCGACGCTGGGCTTCAGCGGGTCGACGCCCGCCGGTGCCTTGATCTCGTTCACGGCACTCCCCTCGTCGTACATCCCCGATGGTACGGCCTTGATCGCGGGAGAGGCGAACACGGTCCCGATCTCCGGGCGCCGCTAGGGATGCGGGGTGAGGTGGACGACCTTGGTGTGGGTCATCTCGTCGAGGAGCTCGGGGCCGTACCCGAAGCCGTGGCCGCTGCCGCGCACCGGCTGGGCCGCCCCGCCGGGCGCCCCGCCGAAGACCGCGTTGACCTTGACGGTCCCGACGGGGAGCTCGCGCCACGCCCGCTGCGCGTTGGCCATCGACGGGGTGAGGACGGTGGCGGCGAGGCCGTACCGGGAGACGCGGGCCAGCTCCAGCGCCTCGCCGAACGAGCCGACAACCCGGACGGCCGCCACCGGGCCGAACGTCTCCTCGCGCATGATCTCCATCTCGTCGGTGCAGCCGGCCAGGACGGTGGGCGGGTAGAACGCGCCCGGCCCCTCCGGCACCCGTCCGCCGGTCAGCACGCGGGCGCCGGCCTCGACGGCGGCGCGCACGTGCCGGTCGACGACGTCTCGCTGGGCCCGGTCCACGAGGGGGCCGAGCGTCGTCCCCTCGTCCAGCCCCGGGCCGGGCCGCAGTTCCTCCGCCCGCTGGACGAGCGCCGCGAGGAACGCGTCGGCGACGTCGCGGTGCACGTAGACGCGCTCGGCCGAGGTGCAGATCTGCCCGGCGTTGGCGAAGCAGCCGGTGGCGGCCTGCCCGGCGGCCCACTTCACGTCCACCCCCGCGTCCACGATCAGCGGGTCCTTCCCCCCGTTCTCCAGGAGCGTGGCGGCGCCCGTCCGCGCGGCGGCCGCGGCGATCGCCCGGCCGGCGGCCGTCGAGCCGACGTGCGCGACCAGGTCGACGTCCGGGTGGGCCGCCAGCGGCTCGCCCGCCCTCCGGTCGCCCGGCACGACGGTCAGCACGCCGGGCGGCAGCTCGGCGGCCATCAGCTCGGCGAGTAGCGCGCCGGTGTGCGGCGTCCGCTCGGACGGCTTGTGCACGACCGCGTTCCCGGTCACGACGGCGGCTCCGATCAGGCCGCAGGCGATGGCCACGGGGTCGTTCCACGGGGTGATCACGGCGACGACGCCGCGCGGCTCGTGCACCATCAGGTCGGTCGCGTTCCAGCCGCCCTGGAGGCTGCGGCCGCGGTGGAGGGGTCCCAGCTCGGCGTACTGGCGCAGTGTGCCGATCCCCGCCTCCACACCGCCCCGGGCGTCGCCGATCGGCTTGCCCATCTCCCGCGTCACCAGCTCCGCCAGCTCGGCGGCGCGTTCGCTCACCCGGCCGGCGGCGCGGTGCAGGCAGGCCGCCCGTTCGGCGGGCGCCGTCCGCGCCCAGGAGGGCTGCGCCCGCCTGGCCGCCGTGACGGCCCGTCCGACGTCCTCCGCGCAGCCGGCCGGCACCCGGCCGACCGGCTCCCCCGTCGCCGGGTCCTCGATCGTCAGGCCGTCCGCGCTCGCGCTCGCCGTCCACCCGTCGCCTGCCAGCACCCAGCGGTCGTCGTCCCGCACGGCGGCTCCCTTCTCGTCTCCCCCTGTGACTGTCGAGGCTCTACCCTGCGGCGCGGCCCCCTCACCCGCCGGCCCGCCAGGTCGGCGACGAGCATGGACAGAACGCCTAGACTGCCCGGTATGCGACGGCTGAGCAGCACGGTGGTCGTGGTGGCGGGCGAACGGGCGGCGGAGGTCGTCGGGGGCCTGGGCGGGCTGCACAACGTCCGCGCGATCGTCGGCGGGGAACGGTCGCCTGCCGAGGTCACCGACGCCGCGGCGCGGGCGGCGACGACGTACGTGGTCCACGACGGCGACCCCCTCGGCGAGGTCGGCGACGCCTGGGTGGGCTTCTTCGACGGGACGGCTCCCGTGGGCGCGCTCGAGGTCGCCGTCGAGGCCGCGGTGGGGGCACTGCGCGCCGAGCGGGTCGTGCTGCCGGACTACTACCTCGTCCTCGACCCCGACGGGCTGCCGCCCACCCGGCGGCACTGGTGGATGGGCGTGCTGGCCGGGGCGGCGCCCACCCGGGTGGTGCCCGCGCCGGCCTCCGCGGGCCCGGTGCGGGACGCGCTGCGCGACCTGTCGGCCGGCCGGTGGTGGCCCGACGACGTCGAGGGCTGGCTGCGCGGCCTGCCCCGGCAGGTGCCCGACCGGGTCGGCCTTCCCGGCGCCTGACCGCGGCTCCGGCGGGGTGACGTACTCGATCTCGGGAGTCGCGCGACGCGCGGCGCCATGGCGACGACGCCGGATGGGTCAGAGGGCGGTGAAGTCGGCGAAGTCGAACCCCGGGGAGACCACGCAGCTCACCAGGACGCCCTCGGCCCCGGCCGGCCGGGCCGCCTGCCACGTGCTCGCGGGCACCAGCGCCTGCGGCACCTGGCCGTCCTCGACATCGGGGCCGAGCGTGATCACGGTCTCCGCGCCGGGACGCCCGCCCGCGCCGCCCAGCACCAGGGCCAGCGGGCCGCCCCGGTGCCAGAACCACACCTCGTCCGACCGCACGGAGTGCCAGACGGACTCCTCGCCGGGCTGGAGCAGGAAGTAGATGCCGGTCGCGGTGCTGCGGCGGCCGCCGTAGCCGGGGGGCTCGACGCCTGCCGCCGTCCGCCACGTCTCGCGGTACCACCCGCCCTCGGGGTGGGGGAGCAGGCCGAGGGCCTCGGCGACCGGCGGGCGCTCCTGGACGGCGACGAACGCGCCGGTCACGTCGCGCCGCAGGAAGCGCACCCGTCCGTCGTCGTCGACCGCGACCACCGGCTCGGGGCCGGTGAAGGACGCGGCCGCGACGCGCAGCGCCTCGGCGTCGTCGGCGGCCGGGACCGAGGGCCCGCCGGGAAGACCGGCCAGCGTCATCACGCGCATGGCGCCGATCCTACGGCCCCTCCGCACGACGGCCGCGATGCGCTCGCCCACGGTGAAAGTTGCATCGTCCGTCAAAAATACGAGCAGGTCGCAGCGTTGATAGCGCTCGCATCGTTGACCCTTTCGAGCCGCCGAGGCAAGGATCCCCGTGTTCGCGCCCACCACGGCGCCGTGCGGGCGGACCCGCACGCGAACGTCCCCGAGGAGTCCTCATGCACGGCTTGCTCCACCCCCGACGGCGTGCCGGCGTGGCCCTGATCGCGGCGGCGGCACTCGCCGCCGCCTCCGCGGCGCTCGGCGCGCCGCCCGCGTCCGCGGCGACCACCGCGACCGTCACCGTCGACGCCGCGGCGAGCCGCGGCACGATCCCCGCCGCCGGGCACGGCGTCAACGCCGCCGTCTACGACGGGAACATGAACAGTTCGGCCGTCTCCGGGCTGCTCAAGGACGCCGGGGTCACGGCGGTCCGCTACCCCGGCGGTTCGTACGGCGACATCTACCACTGGAAGACGAACACGGCCGACGGCGGCTACGTCGCGCCCGGCACCGACTTCGACACGTACATGGGCACGGTCCGCGCGATCGGCGCGCAGCCGGTGATCATCGCGAACTACGGGAGCGGCACCCCGCAGGAGGCGGCCGACTGGGTGCGGTACGCGAACGTCACCAAGGGGTACGGCGCGAAGCTCTGGGAGATCGGCAACGAGGTCTACGGCAACGGCCACTACGGCTCCGGCTGGGAGAACGACACCCACTCCGACAAGAGCCCCCGGGCGTACGCCACCAACGTGCTGCAGTACATCTCGGCGATGAAGGCCGTGGACCCCTCCATCAAGGTCGGCGTGGTTCTCACCACGCCCGGAGGATGGCCGGACGGCGTCGTGGGCTCCGGCGACGGCGCCGACTGGAACCACACCGTGATGTCGATCGTGCAGGACAAGGCCGACTTCGTGATCGTCCACTGGTACCCGGGGGCGTCCTCGGCCGCCGACAGCCTGACCAAGGCCGCCCAGATCCCGTCGATGGTGAGCACGCTCCGGTCGCTCATCGGCCAGTACGCGGGGAGCAGGGCACCGGGCATCGGCATCGCGGTGACCGAGATGAATCCGGGCTACCAGCTCACCAGCGCGACCGCGGCCCTGTTCGCCGCCGACACCCGGTTCGCCTGGTACGAGAACGGCGCGTTCAACCTCGACTGGTGGAACACGCACAACGGCACGAGCCAGTCACCCGGCACCAACGACGACGGCACGGCCGACTATCACGACGAGGGCGTCCTGTCGTCGGGAAGCTCGGGCGAGCCGGCCCTGAACACGCCGTTCCCGCCCTACTACGGACTGGCGATGGCCGGGAGGGCCGGGTCGCCGGGGGACGCCATCGTGCAGGCCACGTCGTCCAACCCGCTGCTCGCGGCGCACGCGGTGAAGACCTCCGGCGGGGTCAACGTGCTCCTGGTCAACAAGGACCCGTCCAACTCCACGACCGTCGCGTTGTCGTACTCCGGGTTCTCCCCGGGGGGCGGCACCGTTCTGCAGTGGAAGAAGGGCGCCACCTCGATCTCGACGACCACCGGCTCCTCGGCGACCTCGATCACGCTCCCGCCGTACTCGATCACCGTGCTGAAGGCCTCGGGCGGCGGCACGCCCTCGCCGTCCCCCAGCCCCACCCGGTCGCCGAGCCCCTCGCCGAGCCCGTCGCCGAGCCGGACGCCCACACCCACCCCCACGCCCACCTCCGGGCAGGGATGCACGGCGACGTACACGATCACGAACTCGTGGCCCGGCGGCTTCCAGGGTGAGGTGTCCGTCACGAACACCCGGACCACCGCCGTCTCCGGCTGGACGGTCGGCTGGACGTTCGCGAACGGCCAGACCGTCGGCCAGCTGTGGAACGGAACGGTGTCCCAGTCGGGCGCCTCGGTGACCGTGAAGAACGTGAGCTACAACGGCTCGCTCGCGCCCGGCGCCTCCACGACGTTCGGCTTCACCGGCACCGCCCCCGGCGCGAACGCCGTCCCCTCGCCGATCGCCTGCACCGCGAGCTGATCGAGCGATCGAGCCGGCCGCGGCGCCGAGGCCTTCGTCTCGGCGCCGCGGTCAGCCGTGCGCGCGGCCGGATCCGCGGGTCGCGGGTTCACGCGCGGGTCAGACGGGCGGCGACCGGTGGGCCCGTACGGCCGACACGGCGTCGTCGACCGTGGGCTCCACCCGGAAGGCGGGCCGCAGGCCGGTCAGCGTGAGCACCCGTTCGAGGTGGGCGGGCAGGGCGCTGAGGACGAGGAAGACGCCGTGCTCGCGGCTCTGGTTGAGCAGGACGGCGAGCGCGCCCACCCCCATCGAGTCGCAGAACGTCACCGCGCTCAGGTCGAGGACCAGCGCGAGCGGCGTGAGCGTGTCCCTGGCCTCGGTGAGGCGTTCCCGGAACTGCGCGGCGTGGTTGTAGTCGAGATCTCCGGACGCGCTCGCGACCATCACGTCCTCCTGCACGCGGACGGACATCGCGAAGCGCTGTGTCGGATCCATCTGATCGGGCATCGTCGTGTCTCCGCCCAGCGGGGTCAGGGCGAGCATGTTGTCGTATGTCTACCAGCCCACAGGGTGATCACACGTCGGAAGGGGCATCGGACGGGAGCTTTTTCGTGATCCCTTGGGATGAGGTCACGTTTCCGCTGTCTGATCACGGATACGAAGCGGTACGCAGTCGTTACGTTTAGTAATCAAGCTGGAGTATCGCCAATGCGTTTCACCGCTCGTACCATGTCCGTTGCCCTGCTGACCTCGGCCGGGCTGCTCGCCACGAGCCCGGCCCACGCCAACCCGACCCCGGCGCCCACGGTGACGGCGTCGCACACGGCCACGCACACTGCCACGCCGAGCCCGACGCCGAGCCCGACGCCGACCGTCACACGGCGGCCGGGCATCGTCATCGGGCTGACCATCCTGCTGCCCATCCGGCTGAACGTGGGCCTCGACCTCGGCATCGGCGCCCGCGTCGGCGGCGCGGGAACCGGCACCGGCGGCACCGGTACGGGCACGGGGACCGGCACCGGGACCCTGACCGCCTCCGCCGCGGCGGCCGCCTCGGTCCACTAGAAGCCGGTCGCGCCGGAACCTTCGCCGCCCGTCCCGCCGTCCGCGGGGCGGGCGGCGTCCGCGTCTCAGTCTGCGAAGCCCCGAGGGGCGACGTCCCCCGCACCCCGGCGCGCCTCGCCGGCGGCGCCGCGGTAGGCCGAGCGGAACCGCTGCTGGTAGGCCCGTGGCGGGATGCCGACGTGCTGGACGAAGGCACGCCGCAGGGACTCCGAGCTGCCGAACCCGGCCCGTTCGGCCGCCGCCGTGACCGAGTGCCCGGCGTCGAGCATCGCCTTCGCGGCGTCGAAGCGGATGAGCTCGACGTACTTGGCGGGCGACATGCCGACCTCGCTCTGGAACAGCCGGGACAGGTGGCGCGGGCTCATCCCGGCCCGAGCGGCCAGCCGCGGCACGGCGTGGTCGCCCGCGGGATCGGCCGCCACGGCGTCGAAGACCGCCCGCAGCGCCGGTGTCTGGGGGCGCGGCCCGCGCAGCGACGGCGAGAACTGCGACTGGCCGCCCGGACGTTGCAGGAACACCACGAGAGACTGGGCGACCCGCCGGGCCAGCTCGTCGCCGTGGTCGTCCTCCAGCAGGGCGAGGGCCAGGTCGATGCCCGCGGTGACCCCGGCCGAGGTGTAGAACCGGCCGTCGCGCACGAAGATCGCGTCGGGCTCGACCGAGACGCGGGGGAACGACCTGGCCAGCGTGCCGGTATGCCTCCAGTGGGTGGTGGCCCTGCGGCCGTCCAGCAGGCCGGCGGCGGCGAGGATGAAGGCGCCCGTGCAGATGGACGACATGCGGTCGGCGTGCTGCGCGAGGTCCCGCACGGCCGCCAGGAGCTCCGGGCCCACCGGCCGCCCGGGGAAGATGTCACCCCCCATGACCAGGACCGTGTCGAACCGGGCGGTCCGGTCCGCGGCCGCGTCTACGGGGATGCGCATGCCCGTCGAGGTGACGACCCCCTCGCCGCCCGGCGAGCACAGCACGAGCCGGTAGTCGGCCCCCATCCGGTTGGCCTCGCTGAAGACCTCGCTCGGGCCGGCCACGTCCAGCAGCTTCACCCCGTCGTACACGAGGATGCCGACGCGGTGCGCGCCTCCCCGCCGTGCCGTCGCCACCGTCCCCCACCTCTGGCATGACATGTCCGTTTCTGTGGAGAATACGTCCCTTCGGACGGGGCGCTCATCGGGCCCCGGTTGCGAGGGTGGTGCTGACCAGGAAAGTCCCCGTCGCGGGGACGCCAGGGAAGGAGACCACCCTCATGTCCGAGACCGTCGCCGGCGTCGCCATCCCGGACTCGAAGCTCGCCGCGGAGGCGACCGAGCTGGTGCGGGAGGCGGCGCGACCGCTGCTGTACCACCACTCCCGCCGGGTCTACCTCTTCGGCTCGCTGCAGGGCCGCAGGCTCGGCCTGGACGCCGACCCCGAACTGCTCTACGTCGGGGCGATGTTCCACGACCTCGGGCTCACCGAGCGGTACCGGCGCACCGACCAGCGGTTCGAGATCGACGGCGCCGACGAGGCCCGGCGCTTCCTCGCCTCCCATGGGGTGCCCGAGGCCGAGGTCCGGACGGTGTGGGAGGCGATCGCCCTCCACACCACCCCGGAGATCCCGTACCGGCTGGAGCCGGAGATCGCGCTCGTGACGGCCGGCGTGGAGACCGACGTGCTCGGGATCGGCTACGGCGACCTCGATCCGCAGGATGTGGCCGCGGTCACGGCCGCCCATCCCCGGCCGGACTTCAAGCGCCAGATCCTGGCGGCGTTCACCGAGGGGTTCCAGGACCGCCCGGACACGACGTTCGGCACGGTGAACGCCGACGTGCTGGAGCATTTCGTGCCCGGTTTCCGGCACATCGACTTCGTCGAGGTGATCCAGAACTCCGACTGGCCGGAGTGACGCCGGCCGGGCGGTGGAGGCGCGCGGGCCGGGGCCGCACCTACCGGGGTTCCGTTATGTGATCGTTGCCATGGTCTGCGCACATATCAGGGCATTCGGTCGTCCTACGTGTGGAGGAATGCCAGGCGAGTGCCTGGAGTGAACCACGCACGTTTATGAGGAGAAGACCGTGAACACCCTGAAGCGGGCGGCCGGCGCGTCGTTCGCCGCCGTCGCCCTCGCCGCGGCGACGGCCTGCTCGACAGGAGCCGCGGCCCCCGCCCCCGCCCAGGTCGCCGCGTCCGCGAAGAGCACGGCCTCGCCGGCGCCCCCGGCGCGGCTCAGGGTGGCCGCCGCCTCGACGACGCAGCGGAAGACGCCGCTCGGCATCGCCGACATCACGCCCATGGGCGAGAACGTGGAGAAGGTCGGCGTCGGCTTCCCGATCATCGTCACGTTCGATCGGAAGGTGACCGACCGCGCGGCGGCCGAGGCCGCCCTGCAGGTCCAGGCGGACAAGCCCGTCGAGGGCGCGTGGCGGTGGGTCTCCGACCGCAAGGCCGTCTACCGCACCCGCACGTACTGGCACCCGCACCAGAAGGTGACCTTCACGGCCCATCTGAGCCAGATCCCGGGCAACGAGAGCGCGAAGGACGTCACCCGGCGCTTCGCCGTCGGCGCCGCCAACATCTCGGTCGTCGACACCAAGAAGCACGTGATGAAGGTCCGCAGGGACGGCAAGCTGGTCAAGAGCATCCCGATCAGCGCGGGCCGCGGCGGCCTGATCAGGAACGGCGTGGACGTCTACCTGACGACCAGTGGCGTCCACCTGACCATGGGCAAGAAGCGGGTGGAGACCATGACCTCCGCCTGGATGGGCGTGACCGACCCGAAGAACCCGCTCTACTACAAGCTCCAGATCCCGTGGGCCGTGCGGATCTCCGACAGCGGCGAGTACGTGCACCAGAGCGCCGGCGACTACCAGTTCCTCGGCAAGTCCAACCAGAGCCACGGGTGCGTCCGCGCGACGCCGGCCGGGGCCAGGTGGTTCTACGGCATCGCCCAGCGCGGCGACGTCGTGAAGATCACCGGCACCAAGCGCAAGCTCGACTGGCGCAACGGCTGGAGCTACTGGCAGCTCACCTGGACGCAGTGGAAGAAGGGCAGCGCACTGCCCGCCGGCGGCGCGGCCGCCGCACAGCAGGGCTGAGCACCCGTTCTCCCGAGGCCCGCGCCCCCTGAGGCCGCGGGCCTCTCCGCGTTCCGCTCGCCGGACCGCCCGCCCGGGTCTCAGGCCGCGGGGTCGAGCACGATACGGAAGCGGGCCCGGCCCGCCCTCAGCCGCTCGTACGCCTTCGGCGCCTCGGAGAGGGGGAGCACCTCGGTGATCGGCCGGATCCCCTGGCTCAGCGTGAACGCGAGGTTGTCCTCGCCCTCGACGGTCCGGCCGGTGATCGTGCCGCTGATCGTGCGCTCGCCGAAGATCAGGTCGCCGGGCGTCACCGTGATCGGGTCGAGCCCCGCGCCCACGACGATCAGCCGGCCGCGCGGCGCCAGCCCCGGGATCAGCGGCGACATGGACGCGCCGCTGGCCGCGGTGGCGATGATCCCGGCCGCCCCGCCGAGCCTGCGCAGCGCCTCGCCCGGCTCCTCGGCGTCGCCGTCGATGTAGTGCCGGGCCCCCAGCGACGCGGCCAGGTCGGCCTTGTCGCCGCCACGGCTGATCGCGACGACCTCGTACCCGAGTTTGCTCGCGTACTGCAGGCCGAGGTGCCCGAGTCCGCCGATGCCCTGGACGGCCACCAGAGCCCCGGGACGCGCGCCGAGGTCGCGCAGCGCGCTGTAGACGGTCAGGCCGGCGCACAGCAGCGGCGCCGCCTCCACCGAGTCGAACGCCTCGGGGATCCCGACGAGCGCGTTCGCCTTCGCGTACGCCACCTCGGCGTAGCCGCCGTCCACCGTGGTGCCGGTCAACGGCTGGGCGGTGCAGTTCACGAAGTCGCCGCGGCGGCACTGCTCGCAGACGCCGCAGTGGCCGCCCAGGAAGCCGACGCCGACGCGCTCGCCCACGTGCCGGCCGGTCACGCCCTCGCCGATGGCGTCGATGCGGCCGACGATCTCGTGGCCGGGCACGATCGGCGCCGACGGGTCGGGACGGAACAGGCCGTTCACCGCGAGGGCGTCGGTGGCGCAGACGCCGCACGCCTCCACCCGCAGCCGCACCTGGCCGGGGCCCGGCTGGGCCGCCTCCCGCTCGGCGAGGGCCCAGTGGCCCGCCCCCGACACCGTGAATGCTCGATAGCCGGACATGCTCCGGTCCTCCTTTTCAAAATGACCGGTCGTCTTGGAATGGAACGACCGTAGCAGCGGCCCGGCGACGATGCAAAGCTCGTTCTGAGACGGACCCCTACGTGGTGGCGCACGCTCAGGGCGAGAGCACTTGTACGAGGTCTGCGGCGACCGGGCCCACGAGTCCCGCTCCTGAGGGGGAACCGTGGGACGGCGGGTCAGGCCGATCTCGCCTACGCCGCCGCGAGAGGCAGGCGGAGCACCAGGCGTGCGCCGCGAGGGCTGTCGGCCGCGTAGAGCCGGCCGCCGTACGTCTGGGCGATCTCCCGTGCGATCGGCAGCCCGAGGCCGGAGCCGCCGGGGTCCCGGAGACGGGCCTCCTCCAGCCGGCACAGCCGCTCGAAGACCCGCTCCCGGTCGGCCGGCGGGATGCCGGGACCGTCGTCGATGACCTCAAGGACCGCCTCGGGCGGCTCGACGGACACCACGATCTCGATCGTCGACCGGGTGTGCCGCTCGGCGTTGGCCACCAGGTTGTCCAGCAGCCGGGCCAGCTTGATGCGCGAGGCGCGCACCATCACGTGCTGCTGGAGCCGGGTGCGGAGGGCGGCGGCCGCCGGGGAGTGGCGTTCCAGCTCCTCCGCCACCAGGTAGCCGAGGTCCAGCACTTCGGCGCCGCCGGGCGTGCCGGCGTCGAGGCGGGCGACCTCCAGCAGGTCGGCGACGATCTCGTTCAGCCGCTCGGCGTCACGCAGGAGCTTGCGCAGGATGCCCTGCAGATCGATGTCGGGCTGCGCGAGCGCCACCTCGAGCTCGGTCAGCAGGCCGGTGATCGGGTTCCGCAAGTCGTGGGAGGCGTCGAAGACGAGCCGGCGCTGCTGTTCGATGGCCTCGCGCAGCGCCGAGGTGGTCTCGCGCTGCCGGTTGTGGGTCCGGATGAGCTGCTCGTTGAGCATCTGCAGCTCCCCGGCCCGGGCGTAGACGTCGACGTCGACCTGCTCCAGCCGGGTCCGCGCGCCCCGGACGCCCTCCCTCGACCGGCGGAGCGCCGACACGAACTCGGTGACCTCCTCGGTCGTGTGGATGATCAGCTCGATGTCGCCGCCGGGGCCGAGGACGGGCGTGTTGACCGTGCTCCAGTAGCGCTCCTCGAACATCCCCGGGCTGCCGGGCGTCTCCACGTCGTACCGCTGCACCGGCATGAAGTCCCGCCGGCCGGTGGTCAGGACCCGCGCGAACGAGGCGCCGAGGGTGTCCGCCCCCTGCGTGTCGCACTCCTCGATCATCGCCGGATTGGGCGGGAAGACCGCGAACAGGTGGCGGCCGAGCAGCTCCCCGGCCGTCCTGTCGATCGCCTCGAGGTAGGCGGCGTTGGCCGCCACCATGACGAGGTCCGGCGTGAGTATGAGCGAGGGGGTCGGACTGACCGCGAATACCGCCTCGTAGTCGACCATCGTGTCCATCTCACCGGCGCCTCTCTTCGGACACCTGTATCTCCAGGTTAGGCGGCCTGTCCGGCCGTGAGCGCGGGGCCCGCCCTCTTTACGGGTGTCCACGTCCAATAGGACATACCAGGACGACCTACCTTTTTTTGTAATACAGCCCGTAACGTGTCGATATGGTGACTGGGAGCCCACTGGGGGACTTTCTCCGCGCTCGCCGGCAGGTCACGACCGCGGACCAAGTGGGCCTGAAGGTCGGCCGGCGGCGGACTCCCGGGCTGCGTCGCGAGGAAGTGGCCATGATGGCGGGCGTCAGCGCCGAGTACTACACCCGGCTGGAGCAGGGGCGGGAACGCCGGCCGTCCGAGCAGGTCATCGAGTCGCTGGCCCGGGCCCTGCAGCTCGACGCCGAGGCCACCGAGCGCCTCTACGAGCTGGCCCGCCCGCGGTCGTCTCGGCACAGGCCCGCCGACACCGCCGGCCAGCTCACTCCCACGATCCTGCGGCTGATCGAGAAGTGGGACCACGCGCCCGCGTTCGTGGTGAACCGGCGGCTGGACATCCTCGCGAAGAATCCGCTGGCCAGGGCCATCTTCGGCGACATGGAGCACAACGACAATCTGATCCGGCTGACGTTTCTGAATCCGCGGGCCCGCGAGTTCTACCGGAAATGGGAGCAGGAGGCCCAGGCCGACGTGGCCCATCTCCGTGCTGAGGGCGGGGCGGCCGACGACCCCTTCCTGCTCGAACTCGTGGAGGAGCTGTCGGACGGCAGCGAGGAGTTCCGCCGGCTGTGGGCCCGGTACGACGTCAGGGGCAGGAACCAGGAGTTCGTCCACCTGCGTCACCCCGACGTCGGGGACATGACCCTGCGGCACCAGACGGTGCGCATCGACAGCGCCCCCGACCTGTGCGTCTTCCTCGGAGAGGCCGAGCCGGGCAGCCCGTCCGAGGACGCCCTCAGGAGGCTGCGGAACTCGCCCGCAGCGAGCCCGCCCGCCGAGGAGCCGGGACGGCGTTACGTATCCTCGGAGGGGCAGGGCTGATCGTGGGCCGAGGGGTGGGTCGTGACGAACCGCAAGCCGCCGGGTGTCAGCTTCGAGACATGGATCGACCGGCAGATCCGCGAGGCCGCCGAGCGCGGGGAGTTCGACGACCTCCCGGGCGCCGGCAAGCCCCTCCCCGGTGAGGGCAAGCCGTACGACGAGATGTGGTGGATCAAGCAGAAGCTGGAGTCCGAGGACCTCTCGTTCCCCCTCCCGGGGACGCTCGCCCTGCGCAAGGACGCCGAGGACTCCCGGGCCGCGGCGCTCGACGCCCGGACCGAGGCGGAGTGCCGGCGGATCGTCGAGGCCGTGAACGACCGCATCCGGGAGAGCCGGACCAGGCCGCTGTCCGGCCCGCCCGTCTTCCAGGGGCTCCTCGACGTGGAGGAGATCGCCGCCGAGTGGCGGGCCCGTCACCCCGTCGAGGACCCGCCGGCCCCCGCGCCGCCGCGCCGCGGGCGTTCGCTGTTCCGGAGGCGCGGACGCGCCTGACGGCGTCGCAAGGCACGTGTACGGCCGTCATCCGGGCTCGGCGAAACCCGAGACGAAGACGGCCACGTCACGGCGGCGGGAGTCGGCCGGCCAGACCAGCCAGGTCCGCCGGACCACGGGGTGCCCGGCACCTGCGGGTTCGCCCTCGATTCCCGGGAGGAATCGCCGAATGTCGTAGGCGGCCGTTAGAAAGGGCGGGTGACCAGCACGCGGAACGGAGTGGGATCGGAGCTGGCCCGCTGGCGCCGGTCCCGCCGAATCAGCCAGCTCGAGCTCGCCTCGCTGGCCGGCACCACCCAGCGCCATCTGAGCTTCATCGAGAGCGGCCGCTCGCAGCCGGGGCGGGCGATCGTGATCCGGCTGGCCGAGTCCCTCGGCCTTTCCCTGCGGGAACGCAACGACCTGCTCGCCACGGCCGGGTTCGCGCCGGTGTTCACCGAATCCGGCCTGGACGAGGCGGCGCTGCGTCCCGTCCGCACTGCTCTGGAGCAGATCCTGCACGGCCACCTGCCGTACCCCGCGCTCGTCATCGCGCCGTACGGACGACTGGTGGCCGTCAACGACGCGGTCGAGGTGTTCACCGAAGGCGCGTCCCCGGAGCTGCTCGCTCCCCCGGTCAACCTGCTGCGGCTCATACTGCATCCGGACGGCATGGCGCCGAGGGTGCGGAACCTGGGCGAGTGGGGCCGTCACATCATCGAGAACCTCCGGGCCAGGGCGCGGCGCAGCCCCGACCCGCGCCTCGACGCGCTGGTCGACGAGCTCGCCAGGTACGTCCCGCAGGTCCCGGTCGGCCCCGACCACCTCGGCTTCGCGGTTCCCCTGCGCCTGGCCTCGGCGGACGGCGAGCTGCGCCTCATCACCACGCTCACCTCGTTCGCCACCGCCACGGACGTCACGCTCGCCGAGCTCCACCTGGAGGCCTTCCTCCCCGCCGACCAGCCCACCGCCGAGCTCCTCCGCACCCGCGCCGAACGCCGTGCGTCGAGCTCCCTCACCCGGCACCATGATCCGGATGCGAGACGTTGACGCGCTGCTCGACGCAGAGGACCCCGCCTGGCCGTGGATCCTTCAGGAGGTGTCGCGAAGCGGGGTGCCCGTCGAGCTGGGCCTTCCCGATCCCGGCCTGGGAGGCTTCCGGAACGCCCTGCTCAGCGGTCGGCGCGTCCGGTGAACGGCTCAGGGGCGGATGAGGACCTTGAGCGCCTCGCGGTCGGCCATCGCGCGGTAGCCGTCCGGCACGCCGTCCAGGCCGATCGTGCGGTCGAACAGCCGGCCCGGGTCGATCCTGCCCTCGAGGACGTCCGGCAGCAGTTCCTCGATGTACGCCCGAGCGGGCGCCACGCCGCCGGTCAGCGTGATGTTGCGCATGAACGCGTCCGCGCCCATGGGCACGTCTCCGTACTGGGGGAGGCCGACCCGGCTGATAACGCCGCCGTCGCGCACCACGCCGAGCGCCGTCTCGATCGCCGGCCTCGTGCCGACGCACTCCAGGACGCTGTGGGCGCCGTCGCCGCCGGTGAGCTCCCGTACGCGTTCGACGGCCTCCTCGCCGCGCTCGCCCACCACGTCGGTGGCGCCGAAGTCGCGGCCGAGGTCGGTGCGGTCCTTGTGGCGTCCCATGAGGATGATCCGCTCGGCGCCGAGCCGCCGGGCGGCCAGCACCGCCGACAGTCCCACCGCTCCGTCGCCGATCACGGTGACCGTCGTACGCGGGCCGGCCCCGGCCTTCACCGCGCAGTGGTGGCCGGTGCAGAAGACGTCCGAGAGGGTGAGCAGCGACGACAGGAGCGGGTCGTCCTCCCCTACCGGCAGCTGCACCAGCGTCCCCTGGGCCAGCGGCACCCGTACGGCCTCGCCCTGACCGCCGTCGAGGTCGTGCCCCCACTGGCCGCCGTTCCGGCAGGAGGTCTGCAGCCCCTCGGCGCAGAAATCGCACGTGTTGTCCGACCAGACGAACGGCGCGACCACGACGTCGCCCGCCTTCAGCCCGGACACCTCCGAGCCGACGTCCTCCACGACCCCGAGGAACTCGTGGCCCATCCGCTCCCCGTGCTCCGAGGGCGGCAGGGAGCCGTACGGCCACAGGTCGCTGCCGCAGATGCACGAGCGCAGCACGCGCACCACGGCGTCGGTCGGTTCCCGCAGCTCCGGGTCCGGAACGTCCTCCACCCGCACGTCCCCGGCGCCGTACATCACAGTCGCTCGCATGGCGAGACCCCTTCCTGGTGCTCATCTCCGTCGCCTCGCCGATCAGGCCGGTGTCGAGCCGGCCTGCCACGGCCACGGAAATGCCCGATGGGCACCGTCCTGGTGTTGCCTCTCCGTACGCCGGTAAACGCCACCGGCGGCATGCGCGGCAACAGAAAATGCCAGGTCAGCGCGGTCCGCCGTAGAGGGACACGCGCTCGTCCTTCTCGTGGCCGACGTCCTCGCCCAGGAACACGTCGCGCCGCCACGGCTCGTGGGCGATGTTGACGATCCAGTGCTCGTAGTACCAATCCGTGCCGTACCCGCTGAAGCGGAAGTTGGCCTGGTAACGCGCACGCTCTCCCGGCCGCAGCACGAACACCTGGCCCGGGAAACGATCCCGCGGGTACGCGGCCGGGACCGGCGTCCGCGTCACGTGGAGCGCCGCCTCCGACACCGTGAACCGCAACCCGTCGAGCCTGACCGGGAGGGTGTGGTCGCTGACGACGGCGGCCGGGGCGTACCCGGCCCGTTCCTCGGCGAGCAGGTCGTGGCGCACGAGCGGCGCGTCCGGCATCGGCGGCAGCGCGAACGCCGCGGGGACCTCGCGCCGGCGTGCGGCCTCCGCCGCACCGCGCCCCTGCTTCGTCCACCGGATCACGATCCGCTGCACGATCACCACGAGTCCCCCTGGGATCTCCCCCGCGGCCCGTCCTGCCGCGGAGACAGGTACTGAGATCGAAGCGTACCGATGTCGAAAAGGGGGTGCCATCTGGGCCTATACCTCGTCTATACCGGCGTCTTCGATGCTCGGTCCAGGCCCGCGATGTCCTTCGGCGAGAAGGCGAACGTCCAGGCACGACTGAAGTGGGAGCGCTCCCACGCTCCACGATCGCGGGGCCTCGGCTGATGGATGGGGGCCGCCGCAGGCGGCCGGGTTCTCTCGGGGGTGAGGGGTGTTCCAGTTCGACGTTCTCGGGCCGCTGCGGGTGAGCCGTGACGGGGTGCCCGTCCCACTAGGCGCGGCGATGCTGCGGCGCCTGCTGGCGACGCTGCTCTGCGCGGCGGGCAGACCGGTGGCGGTGCCGGCGCTGATCGAGTCGCTGTGGGGCGACGATCCGCCGCCCAGCGCGCACAAGACCCTCCAGGTGTACGTCCTGCGGCTCAGGCGGGCGATGGGCGAGCGTGATCGCATCGTTCACGGCGCCGGCGGCTACGCCGTCACCGTACGGCCGTCGGAGCTGGACGCGCTGCGCTTCCGCGACCTCGCGGCGGCCGGGCGGGCGGCGAGGAGAGACGCGGACCCGGCGACGGCAGCTGCGCTGTTCCGGCGCGCGCTCGACCTGTGGCGGGGTCCCGCGTACGCCGGCGTCGAGGACGTCGCGCTCGTCGCGGACGAGGCCCGGCGGCTGGAGGAGGAGCGGCTGCTCGCCCATGAGGAGCTGGCGATCGTCGATCTGGCCCGCGGCCGCGACGCCGAACTGGTCACGGACCTGACGGAGATGGCCGGCCTGCATCCGTACCGGGAACGGCTGCACGCCTGCCTGATGCTGGCGCTGTGCCGCGCCGGGCGTCAGGTCGAGGCGCTGGAGGTGTACCGGCGGGCCCGGACCGTGCTCGGCGAGGAACTCGGCGTGGAGCCGGGCCGGATGCTGCGGCGGGTGCACGAGGCGGTCCTGCGGGGCGACGCGCCCGGCTCGGTCGTCGACGAGCTCCTCGGGCCGGAGACGGACGACGGGGACGGGCACGGCGCGCACCTCGACACCGGGAACGGCGACGCCGAGGAGCGGACGAGCGAGGGACGGACTGGGCCGGCGGCGGTCGCGCCCTGCCACCTGCCCCCGGACGTCGCCGACTTCACCGGCCGCACCGAGACGGCGGAGTCGCTGCGACGGTGGCTCGCCGACGCGGGGCCCTCCCCGACCGTGACGGTCGCGGCCCTGTACGGCGGGGCGGGCGCCGGCAAGACCGCGCTCGCGCTCCACGTCGCCCACCGCCTGCGGGAGACGTTCCCGGACGGCCGCCTCTACCTCGACCTGCGGGGAACCCGGGAGCGGCCGGTCGACCCGGCCGAAGCGACGGCGCGCCTCCTGGTCGCCCTCGGGGTGGACGCGCGGGAGGTGCCGGACGGCGTCGAGGAGCGGGAGAGGCTGCTGCGTGCCGTCCTGGCCGACCGCCGTGTGCTGCTGGTGCTGGACGACGCCGCGGGCGAGGAGCAGGTGAGGCCGCTGCTGCCGGGCGGCGCGGGCTGCGCCGTGCTGATCACGGGCAGGCGCAGGCCCGCCGGGTTGAGCGCTCACTGCGTCCGCGTGGACGCCCTCGACCCGGCGTCGGCGACGGAGCTGCTCGGGCGGATCGCGGGACCGGAACGGGTGGCGGCCGGCCCGTCGGTCGCGGCCGAGATCGTCCGGCTCTGCGATCACCTGCCCCTGGCGGTGCGGATCGCCGGGGCCAAGCTGACACTGCGCGAGCACTGGCGGCTCGACGACCTGGCGGACCGCCTCCGGGACGAGCGGCGGCGCCTCGACGAGCTCGCCGCGGGCGACCTGTCGGTGCGGACCGGCCTCGCCGCCGACTACGACAGGCTCGACAGGGCCGCGCGGAGGGCGCTGCGGCTGCTCGGCCTGCTCGACGTCCCCACGTTCGCCGCCTGGACGCTCGCGGCGGCCCTCGACGTCACCGTGCGCGAGGCCGAGACGTACGCCGATCTGCTCGTCGACGCCCAGTTGCTGCGCTGCGAGGGCGGCGACGGGGGCGGCGGGTTCCGGTACCGCCTGCCCGGCCTCGTCCGGCTCTATGCCCGGGAACGCGCCGAGCTGGAGGAAGCCCCCGGCGAACGGGACAAGGCCGTCACCCGTGTCCTCGGCGGGCTGCTCGCGATGGCCGACGCGGCGGGCCGCGGTCTGCCGGAGCAGGTGGCCTCCGACATCCGTGGGACGGCCCCCCGCTGGTACGCCGATCCCGTCACCACGCGGAGGCTGGTGGGCGACCCGCTCGCCTGGTTCGACAGCGAGCGGGAGGCCCTGGCCGCCGGGGTGGCGCAGGCCTGCCGTCTCGGCCTGGACGAGCTGGCCTGGGAGCTGTCCGCGCGGGCGGCCGGCTACTACGCCGTCCGCGGCCACTACCGGGACTGGTCGGCCACCCACGAGGCGGCGCTGAAGGCATGCGCGGCGAGCGGCAACCAGTGGGGCGAGGCGGCGATGACGCGCGACCTCGGCTACCTGCGCATGGCCGGAGTGGAGCCTCGTCGGGACGTCGCGGCGGACAAGGCCGAGGAGGCCCTGACGGTGTTCCGGACGGCGGGGGAACGGCACGGCGAGGTCGACCTGCTGTGCCTGCGGGCCCTCGCGCTGTGTCGCGCGGGCGACCCCGAGCAGGCCCGCGCGGTGGCGGACGAGGCCATGGCCACCGCCGAGGAGATCGGCTACGACCTCGCCCAGGCTCGCCTCTGGTACGTCCAGGCCGTCACCTGGCGGGAGCAGGGCCGCCACGCGGACGCGGCCGCCTGCGCGGAGGGCGCGCTGCGCCTGGCGGTCCGCGGGGGCGGCGTCCTGACCCGGGCCCTCACCCTGTGGGAGCTGGCCACCGCCTGCCGGGACCACAGCGCGAGCAGGCGGGTCTCCCACCTGCTGTGGGAGGGCCTGCAGGTCTGCCGGCCGCGTGGGGAGCGGCTGGCCGAGGCGTATCTCCTGCTCGCCCTCGGCGATCTGCGGCTCCGCTTTGGGCGCCGGGACGCGGCGAGGCTGGTCGAGCCGGCGCTGGCCGTGTTCGGCGAGTTCAGGGTGCCGTCAGGGCAGGCCGCCGGGCTCCGGGTCCTGGGCGAGTCGCACCGCCTCGACGCCCGGCCGGAGCAGGCGGTGCGGACGCTCACCGACGCCGTCGGCGTGGCCCGCGAGCTGGGCGACCTCCACGAGCAGGCGCTCGCCCTCGGGGCACTCGGCCGCGCCCAGCGCGACCGCGGCGACCCGGTCGCGGCCGCGCGGTCGTGGACGGCCGCCCACGGGCTGTTCCAGCGGCTCGGCGACATCGGCGGAGCCGCCGAGATCGCCGCGTCGCTAGCGGAAGAGGCCTCCCGGACCGCCGGACTCTCCGGCTGGGGCGGAGTGCCCGGCTAGCGAAGGCCTTCAGGACAACCTGCGGACGACGACGCCCAGCACCTCGTTCACCGGCAGGTACCCCCAGTGCCGGGAGTCCCGGCTGATCGGGCCGTCGCCGAGGACCACCAACCGGCCGGCCGGGACCACGTCGTCCGGCCCCGCCTGCACGCGCGCCGCGACCTCGGCGGGCACCCCGTCGCCCGGCGTCGCGGCGATCCGCTTGATGAGCCACTCCGTCCCGCGCAGGTCCCGCCCCGAGGAGCGGGCGCCGTCCGGCTGGACGCGCCGGAAGACCACCACCTGGCCGCGCCGCAGGGCCACCCGCCCGCCGCGCCGCAACAGGACCCGGTCGCCCGGCTGGTACGTCGGCACCATGCTCGTCCCGGCCACCCGTACCACGACGAAGCGGCGCCGGGCCGCGACCAGCCCGGCGGCGACGGCGAGGAACAGCAGCAGCATCACGAAACGTCGCATCGGCACCCCTCCGGCCCGGTCAGCCCGATCGGGATTCTGACCTGCCCCGGTTGCGCCGCGGTAGCGCCATCCGGCGGCCGGCCGCAACCGCGGCGCAGGCGCCGTCGAGCATCCTCACTGGGCGGGCGGCCTACCACGCCCGCACCCCTGAAGGGAGAACGCATGATCCGGACGCTGAACCGCCTGGGAGACCGGCTGCTCGCACGGCTCCTCCCGGGCGCCGAAGCCCAGGCCGACAACTGTTTCACTTACTGGCCGTCGGGCGGTTGCGACCGCTACAAGGACTGCTACCCCAACCCGACCGGCTTCCTCTGCATCACGTACTGGCGGAGCAGCTGCAGCGGCGCCTGGCAGAACATCGGCTACTGCTGACGGGCTCCACGTCCCATGGTCTACGCCGTGCTGACCGTCCGGCTCGTGCTGACGGGGGTCTTCCTGATCTCCGTCCTCACGAAGCTGCGCACGCGGGAGGCGTTCGGCGAGTTCACCACGGCGGTACGGCGGCTCGGCGGCCTTCCCACGGGCCTCGGGACGCCGGCCGCCGTGGCGGTCGTCGCCGTCGAGGCCGGAACCGTCGTCATGCTGGCGGCGCCCGGGCTCGGCGGCGACGGCAGACCGGGCCTCCTGCTCGCCGGGGGCGTGCTCCTCGGGTTCGCCGTGGTCCTGGCCACAGCGTTGCGCCGGGGGACGACGGGGCCGTGCCGGTGCCTGGGCGGCTCGGACGAGCCGATCGGCCGCCGGCACGTGGCGCGCAACGTCGTCCTCGTCGCATGCGCGGTGGCCGGGGCCGCCGCGACGTCCGCCACGGGCGGGACGCCCGTGGCGGCGCCCGCCGCCGCGCTCTGCCTGCTGGGGGCCTCGGTCGCCGTGGGCGCCGTCGTCCTCCTCGACGACCTGCTCCACCTCCTCCGCTGACCCTCGAATCGAAGGGAACGCCCATGGCCGTCCTGGTCGCCGCCGTCATCCTGCTCGGCGGGCTCGTCCTGGTGAACCTGCTCCTGACCGGCGCGGTCATCAGGAAGCTCCGGACCCTCTCCAAGGAGTCCAGTGCCGGGAGGGTTCCCCGGAGTTTCGGACTCGCCGTGGGCGCCGAGGTCCCGGCCTTCTCCGCGGTCACGGTGACGGACACGAAGGTCACCGCGGACGACTTCGCGGGCGAGCGCACCTTCGTCGGGTTCTTCAGCACCGACTGCCCGCACTGCCTGCCGAAGGCGCCCGCCTTCGTCGCGACGGCCCGCGCCGCCGCATCCGACGGGATGCGGGTGCTGGCGGTGGTCGTGGAGGGCGAACAGGAGTCCGCCGGCCTGCTCGCCGCGCTGACGGACGAGGTGAGCGTCGTCTTGGAGAGCGAGGGCGGGGCGATGGCCGACGCGTTCGCGATCGCGGCCTTCCCGTCGTTCTTCCTGGTCGGCCCCGACGGAACCGTCGAAGCCAGCGGCCTGAAGCCGGAGCTGCCGGTGCCGCCGGCCGTGCCGGCCCCGGCCCGATCGGCGTGAGGTCGCGGCTCGAGCCGCTGCGGCTCACCCTGGCGCTCGTCTGGCGCGCCGGACCCGCACTCGCCCTGTCCCAGCTCGTCATGGCGGTCCTGGGCGGCGCCTCTCCCGTCGCGATCACCTGGCTCACCAAGGTCATGATCGATCGCCTGAGTGCCGGGACGGGCCCGTCGACGACCCCAGTGGCCGCCGCGATGGCGGCGCTCGGAGCCTTGACCGCGCTGCTGCCCCATCTGTCCGGGTACGTCCAGCGGGAACAGCAGCGCCGCATCATCTGGCACACCAGCGACGAGTTGTTCGCCGCGGTGTGCCGGATGCAGGGACTGACGAGGCTGGAGAACCCGGGGTTCCACGACCGGCTCCAGATGGCCCAGCAGTCCGCCCAGACCGCACCGCAGCTCGTCACCGAGTCGGCGCTCGGAGTGGTGCGCAGCGGGATGACCATCACCGGGCTCCTCGCCGCCCTCGCCACGCTGAGCCCGCCGCTGGCCGCCGTCGTGGCGGCGGCCTCCGCGCCCGAGCTGATCGTCCAGCTCCGGCTCGGCCGTCGTCGCGCGCGTCTCCGCTGGGAGATGGCCCCCGCGGAACGCCGCCGGATGTTCTACCAGACGCTGATGCTCGACCACCGGGCGGCCAAGGAGATCCGGCTGTTCGACATCGGCGGCTTCCTGCGCGGACGCATGCTGGACGGGCTCGCCGCCGAGCAGCGGGCGGACCGCCGGATGGACCTGACGGCCATCCGCTACAACGCGGTGCTGACCGCCCTCAGCACGGTCATCGCGGGCGGCGCGCTGATCGTGCTCGTCGCCCGGATATCGGCGGGCGAGGCCGGCATCGGCGACCTGGCCGTCCTCACGGCCGCCGTGGCGGGCACGCAGTCGTCCCTCTCCGGCGTGGTCATCCGGCTGGCCCACCTGAACGAGGCACTCGACCTGGTCGGCCACTACGCCCACGTCGTGACCGTCGGGCCCGACCTGCCGGAACCCGCCGCCGGCGGCGAGGTGGCGCCGCTGCGGCGCGGCATCGAACTGCGCGACGTGTGGTTCCGGTACGACGACGACCATCCGTACGTGCTCCGCGGCCTGAACCTGACCATCCCGCACGGGCGGAGCGTGGCCCTGGTCGGCCTGAACGGCGCCGGCAAGAGCACGGTCGTCAAGCTCCTGTGCCGGCTGTACGACCCGGAGCGCGGCAGCGTCCGCTGGGACGGGACCGACCTGCGCGACCTGCGCGTCACCGGGTTGCGCCGACGGATCGGAGCCGTGTTCCAGGATCACATGGCCTACGACCTCACCGCGGCGGAGAACATCGCCGTCGGCGACATCGACGCGCTCGACCGGCCGGAACGGATACACGAGGCGGCCAGGCGAGCGGACATCCACGACAAACTGGCCGGCCTGCCCCGCGGCTACGACACCATCCTGTCGCGGTTCTTCGCCTCCGACCCCGACGAGGACTCCGGGCAGGGCGTGCTCCTGTCCGGCGGGCAGTGGCAGCGGGTCGCCCTCGCCCGCGCCCTCCTCCGCGCGGACACCGCCGACCTGCTCATCCTCGACGAGCCCAGCTCGGGGCTCGACCCCGAGGCCGAGCACGCCGTCCACCAGCGGCTGCGCGACCAGCGCGCCGGCCGCACCTGCCTGCTCATCTCCCATCGCCTCAACACCGTGCGCGGCGCGGACCACATCGTCGTCCTCGACGACGGCCGGATCGCCGAGCAGGGCACCCACGACGAGCTGATGAGCCTCGGGGGCGCGTACGCCCGCCTGTTCACCCGCCAGGCGGCCGACTTCCAGCTCACCGCGCCCTGAGCCGGGGGTGCTCCCCCTGACTCAGTGCCCGGGCAGGGTGGGATGGGGTTCGACCGGCCCGATGTCGACCATGCCGGTGGTGATGGCCCACCGTTCGTGGTCGCGCCAGGCGCCGTCGATGAACAGGATCTCGGGCGAGAGCCCCTCGTGGCGGAAACCGGCCCGCCGGACCAGTCCGAGGGACGCGTGGTTGCCGGGCTGGATCTGGGCCTCGAGCCGGTGGAGCCGCAACCGCTGGAAGGCGTGGCGCACCACCAGGTCGAGGCCCTCGGTCAGGTAGCCCTGGCCGGCGCTGGGCGTGAAGGCCGCGTACGCGAGCGAGGCGGACTGGAACCGCCCGCGGATGATGCTGTTGATCGTCACGACGCCGGCGATCGCTCCCGTGCCGCGCACACAGACCAGCAACGCCTCCTCGTCGGGCTTCTCGTATCGCGCGAGGTACGCCTGGAACTGCTCGGGGGTCGCGGGGAGCGACATCCAGGGGTGGTGCAGGCCAGCGCTGGCTTTCACCAGGTCGAGGAACTCGTCCTGGTCGCCGCCGGTGAGGGGGCGCAGGACCACCCTGGAGTCCGGCCGGGCGGCCGGGATTTCATCGCCATGCATGGGCCGCACCGTATCGGCACTCGGGTACCGGTCGCGGTCAGGGTGTGGGGGCGCCGGGCCGGTGGGCGGGCTGGAACAGCTCGACCAGGTTGCCCGCGGGGTCGGCGAGCAGGATCTGACGCCCGCCGGGCCCCGCGACCACCTCGGTGCGGAACGACAGGCCGGCGGCGCGCAGCCGGGCGATCTCGGCGTCCAGGTCGTCGACGTTCAGGTGGATGCGGTTGCGGCCGGCGCCGCCGACGTCGGGAGGGGTGGCGCGGGCGCCGGAGCTGCCGGGTCCGGACAGCAGCAGCCGGAGCGGCCCGCGCACCACGTCGGCGAACGCCGGGGAGGAGCTGTTCACGGTGAAGCCGAGGTGGGTGGTGTAGAAGTCGACCCCTGCTCGGACGTCGTCGACGACGTAGCGGACGCCGGCGTGCTGGTCGGATGCGGTCATGGATGAGCCTCCGGTGTCTGGGCGAGGACGGGCAGGAGGTGGCGGACGCGGCCGTCGATGTCCGCGGCCGTGTCGGCGAACGCGGCCCGGCTCGTCCGCTCGGTGGGGTCGCCTGAGGCCGGGTCGGGGATGCTCCAGTGGACCCGCCGCGTGTGGTCGCCGAACTCGGGGCAGACTTCGCGGGCCCGGTCGCACAGGGTGATCACGTAGTCGAACCGGCGATCCCGCACCGTGTCCAGATGGCGGGGCCCCAGGCCGGCGATGTCGATGCCGTACCGCTCCCGCAGCACCCGTACGGCATCGGGATGCATCCGCTGCCTGGGCCGGCTGCCGGCGCTCGCCACGGTCACGCCGGCGGACGTGTGGTGGCGCAGCAGGGCTTCCGCGATCGGCGAACGGGCGCTGTTGCCCGTGCACACGAACAGCACCGCGAGACGCGGCCACTTGTACCCGCCCGCCGGTGGCGGGGCGACGTGGCCCAGCGCCGGATGCAGGGCGGCGCCGGCGCCGGCCACGGCCTGCGCGCACCGGTCCACGTCGAGCCGGTAGTAGCTGTCGCGACCGTCGTGGCTGCTGCGTGTGGCCGCCACCAGGCCGCCGTCGCGCAGCAGCCGCAGATGGTAGGAGACCAGGTTCTGCGGCGCGCCCACCAGCGTCGTCAGCTCGCGGACGCGCAGGTCGCCGGCGGCCAGCTCGGTCAGCAGCCGCCAGCGCAGCGGATGGGCGGCCAGGCGGACGAAGGCCGGGGCGACTTGACTCGACGACGCCATGCCCAGGACGATACATCAAACCAGTTTGATGGAACAGCTCCCCGGGAGGTGCGGGATGGCATCCCAGCCGGAGTCCGCCGGCGTACCGGGGGCGGACCGCGACGACCGCCTGGCACGCCGGCTGGGCACGGGGGACGCGGTGGTGATCGGGCTCGGGTCGATGATCGGGGCGGGCGTGTTCGCCGCGTTCGGCCCGGCCGCCCGCGCCGCCGGGACGGGCCTGCTGGCCGGGCTGGTGATCGCCGCCGTGATCGCGTACTGCAACGCGGTCGCCTCCGCGCAGCTCGCGGCGGCCTACCCCACCTCCGGCGGCACCTACATCTACGGCCGCGAACGCCTCGGCGACTGGTGGGGGTTCACGGCCGGCTGGGGCTTCGTGGTCGGCAAGACCGCCTCGTGTGCCGCCATGGCGCTCACCTTCGCCTCCTACGCGGTACCGGGCCCGTGGTGGGCGCAGCGCGCCGCCGCCGTCGCGGCCGTGTTCGGACTGACCGCGCTCAACTACCGCGGCGTGACCAGGACCGCCCTGCTCACCCGCGTGCTCGTCGCCACCAGCCTGACCGCCCTGGCCGTCCTGGTCGCCGGTATCGCGCTGGGCGGGCACGCCGGCACCGCGCGTCTGGGCGGTTGGGCCGCCCTGGGCACGGGCGGCGCCTACGGCGTCCTCCAGGCCGCGGGGCTGCTGTTCTTCGCCTTCGCCGGGTACGCCCGCATCGCCACCATGGGGGAGGAGGTCCGCGATCCGCGCCGCACCATTCCCCGGGCGATCCCGGCCGCCCTGTTCATCGCGGTGGCCGTCTACCTGGTGGTCGGGGTCGCGGCGCTGCTGGCCGCCGGGCCTGACCGGCTGGCCGCCTCGACCGCACCGCTGACGACCGCGGTCGAGGCGGCGGGCGCGGGCGTCCTGGCCCCGGTGGTACGGGTGGGCGCCGCGCTGGCGGCGCTGGGCGCGCTGCTCGCCCTGATCGCCGGCATCGGACGCACCACCCTGGCGATGGCCCGCCACCGCGACCTGCCCGGCCGGCTCGCGGCCGTCCATCCGCGGTACCGGGTGCCGCACCACGCCGAGATCGCCCTCGCGGTCGTCGTCGGCGTCCTGGTGGCCGTCGCCGACCTGCGCGGCGTGATCGGCTTCTCCTCGTTCGGCGTCCTCGTCTACTACGCCGTGGCCAACGCCTCCGCGTTCACCCAGCCCGCCGCCGACCGCCGCTGGCCACGCTGGCTCAACCTGCTCGGCGTCGCCGGTTGCCTGACCCTGGTCGTCACCCTGCCCTGGCCGTCCGTGGTCGCCGGCGCGGCCATGTTCGCCATCGGGCTCGCCGGCCGGTGGGTGATCCTGCGACGCCGGGCACCGGAGACCGCATCCGGCAGGTGAGCCTCGCGGGGTGGCCGATCAGCTCGTCAGGACGCCGTGCAGGAGGAGGTCGATGAGCTTCCCGGCGAGGCCGGGATCCTGCTCGGTGTCGGCCATGACGCTGATTCCGCCGAGCGCCATGAGGACGTCCTGTGCTCTCACCTCCGCCCGCGTGGCCCCCTCGTCCGCCCCGGCCGCGAGAAGGCAGCCCATCGCCTCGGCCAGGTCGGCGCGGGTCTGCAGCCGCTCGCCCTCGTCGGTCAGCACCACGCGGAGCGCCTCGGCCATGCCGTGCTTGGCGGCCATGAAGTCGATGAAGCGCGCCATCCAGGTCCGCAGCGCGTCCGCCGGGGGCAGCGCGGCCGCGAGCTCGGGCGCTGCCTCGCACAGGAGCCGCACTTCGTGCCGGTACATCGCCTCGATCAGCAGTTCCTTCGAGGGGAACCGGCGGTAGAGCGTGCCGACGCCGACGCCGGCCTCGCGGGCGATGTCCTTGACGGAGGCGCCGGCGCCGTCGCGGGCGAAGGCGGCCGCCGCGGCCTTGAGCAGCCGGTCCTCGTTGCGTTGCGCGTCGGCGCGCAGCGGCCGTGGCTGCCGCGCGGCGCCGCCGTTGCCGGTGCCGGTCACTCCCACCCCTTCCCGTCGGTTTTGCAAGCGGAACCGGTTCCGGTTATGGTTCGAAGCGGAACCGGTTCCGGATACGAGGTTACCGCGCCTCGGGCTCCGCGGCGAGCCGCGGTAGAGCCCCACCGCCCGGCACCCGACACACGGAGGAGACATCATGACCGCACGACTGCAGGACACGGTGGCGCTGGTGACCGGCGCCGGCAGCGGCATCGGCGAGGCGACCGCCCGTGCCCTCGCCGCGGAGGGCGCGGCCGTCGCCGTACTCGGACGGCGACGCGACAGGCTGGAGCAGGTCGCGGACACGGTACGGGCCGGCGGCGGGACCGCCCTCGTGGTGGAGGCCGACATCACCGACCGGCGGCAGGCCGCGACGGCCGTGGAGAGCGTGGTCGCCGGGCTCGGCCGCCTGGACACGCTCGTCAACAACGCCGGCTTCATGGGCGTCGGGCAGGCGGTGGACTCCCCGATCGAGGAGTGGGAGCACATGCTCGCGGTCAACGTCCAGGGACTCCTGTACGTCACCCACGCCGCCCTGCCGCACCTCCTCCGCGCGGCGGAGGACTCCCCGCGACGGGTGGCGGACCTCGTCAACATCAGCTCCACCGCGGGCCGGGTGGCGCGGCCCGGGACGGCCGTCTACAACCTCACCAAGTTCGGGGTGAACGGGTTCACCGAGGCCCTGCGGCAGGAGGCGGTGCCCAAGCGCGTCCGGGTGAGCGTGGTCGAGCCCGGCACCGTGGACACCGAGCTGAGCTCGCACATCCGCGACGGCGTGCGGCAGGCCATCGAGCGCCAGATCGAGGGCATGGAACTGCTGCGCCCCGAGGACGTCGCCGACGCCGTGTCGTACATCGTGACCCGGGACCGCAGGGTCGCCGTCAACGAGATCCTCGTGCGCGCCGCCGAGCAGACCTGGTGAAGGAAAGGGACCGAACATGGAATACGTGAAGCTGGGCACCACCGGCCTCGACATCTCCCCGATCTGCCTGGGCTGCATGACCTTCGGCGAACCCGAGCGCGGCTACCCCTCCTGGAGCATGCCCGAGGAGGAGGGACGGTCGATCCTCCGGCGGGCGATCGACGCGGGCGTCAACTTCTTCGACACCGCGAACGTCTACTCGGCCGGCTCCAGCGAGGAGATCCTCGGGCGCGCCGTCAAGGACTTCGCCCGCCGCGACGAGGTCGTCATCGCGACCAAGGTCCACGGCACCATGCGGCCCGGCCCGAACGGCGGCGGACTGTCCCGGAAGGCGATCCTCACCGAGGTCGACGCGAGCCTCACCCGCCTCGGCACCGATTACATCGACCTCTACCAGATCCACCGCCTGGACCCGAAGGTCCCCATGGAGGAGACCCTCGAGGCCCTGCACGACGTGGTGAAGTCCGGCAAGGTCCGCTACATCGGCGCCTCGTCCATGTACGCCTGGCAGTTCGCCAAGGCGCTGTACCTCCAGAAGATGAACGGGTGGGCGCGCTTCGTGTCCATGCAGGACCACTACAACCTGCTGAACCGCGAGGAGGAGCGCGAGATGCTGCCCCTGTGCGCCGACCAGGGGATCGGCGTCATCCCGTGGAGCCCGCTGGCCCGGGGACGACTCACCCGTGACTGGGGCACGGTGACCGGCCGCTCCTCGGCCGACGCCTTCGGCGACAGCTTGTACGGCGCCACCGAGGCCGCAGACAGGGCCGTGGTCGAGAAGGTCGCCTCGATCGCCGCCGCGCGGGGCATCCCCCGGGCGCAGGTCGCGCTCGCGTGGCTGCTGCGCAATCCGGTGGTCTCCGCCCCGATCGTGGGCGCCGCCGACCCCCGCCACCTCGACGACGCGGTGGCGGCCCTGGACGTCCACCTGACCGACGACGAGGTCGCCGAGCTCGAGGCCCCGTACGTCCCGCACCCGGTCGCCGGGTTCTCCTGACCGGACCGGTTCGCCGGGGCCAACCGCGGCATGACGTCGGGGCGGTGAGGCGCAGGCGACAGCGCGGCCACGGCCGCCCGGCCGGGTACGGCGAACCCGTCTCCCCGCGGCCTCGCTCCCTAGCCGATGACGTCGGCGGCGAGAAGTTCTTCCAGCTCGGCGAGGTCGCCGGTCTGCGCCGCGGCCAGGAACGTCCGCACGAGGCGCCGGTGCGCGGTGGTGTTCACCGGCTGACGTCGCTCCGTGGCCAGGCGCTCGTGGGCGCGCCGCGCGAGTTGCCGCGTGTGGCACGCACGCAGGTGAAGAATCTCGGAGATTCGCCGGTAGGGGTAGTCGAACGCCTTGCGGAGGAGATACACCGCCCGTTCGGCCGGCGTCAGCTTCTCCAGCAGCAGCCAGACCGCCACGTCGACCGCCTCCTGTCGTTCGGCCGCCGTGTCAGGGCCCGCGCCGTGGTCGGCCGCTTCGGGAAGCCAGAGACCGGCGGACGTCTCGCGACGCCTGCGGGCGGACTGGACGACGTTGACGGCCAGCCTGGTGGTGGTCAGGGCGAGGAACGCGGGCGGACTCAAGACGGCCGAGCGGTCGGTGCGCGCCCATCGGAGCCACGCCTCCTGCACCACGTCCTCGGCCTCGCCCCCGTCTCTCAGGACGCGGAGCGCGATCGCGAGGAGCCGGGGCCGGACAGGGACGAACGCCGCGGCGGCCGCCTCCAGCCCGCTTGCCGACCGGTCATCCGCCACGGAGACCGTCATGGTCGCCTCTCCGTCCGCGCACGCCGTCCATCTCGGCGATCTTCATCTCCGTCCACCCCCGTCAAGGTCTGTCCGTCACACGACTCGCCCGAGGCGAAACTCGGACACTCTTCGTCCGATTAACATACCCGGATAGGAAATGTCCGATTACCCACGGGCGTCGGAGCGGGGCCGAATAGTCGCTGCCTGGGGCCGGACGCGCACGCCAGACCGGATAGAAAGAGAGCTGACCGCGGAGAGGAACGATCATGAGCCGGCAGAATCCGACCGTCGTTCTCGTGCACGGCGCCTTCGCCGAATCCGCCGGCTGGAGCGGCGTCGTCGAACGATTGCAGGCGAACGACGTGCCGGTGGTCGCCGTCGCCAACCCGCTGCGCAGCCTGCCGGGCGACGCCGCCTATGTGCGCGACGTGCTCGCGAGTATCGGCACACCCGTCGTCCTCGCCGGTCACTCGTACGGCGGCATGGTGATCACCGAGGCCGCCGGCAGCGACACGGTGGCCGGCCTCGTCTACGTCTGCGCGTTCGCGCCGGACCAGGGTGAGTCCGCGTTCGCGCTGTCGACCAGACTCCCCGGGAGCACCCTGGGCGAGACCCTCACCGCCTACCCGGTCACCACCGGCGGCGTCGAGTTCGCCATCCGGCCGGACGCCTTCCCCCAGCAGTTCGCCGCCGACGTGCCGCCCGGCCTGGCCGCCGTGATGAGCGCGACCCAGCGCCCGGCCACGGAGATCGCTCTCGCCGGAGGGCTGCGGACGACCACGCCCGCGTGGAGATCCATCCCGTCGTGGTTCGTCTTCGGCGACGAGGACCTGTGCATCCCGGTCGCCGTGCACCGCTTCATGGCGGACCGGGCCGGCGCCAGGGGGGTACGGCAGGTGGCCGGCGCGTCCCACGCGATCAGCGTCTCCCGGCCCGACGCCGTGACGGCGTCGATCCTCGAGGCCGTGACCGCGGTCACGGCGTAACGAGGTCCCGCCCTGAGGTCCCCGGCGGCCACCGGGGGCCCTGGAGCCGATGACGATCCCGGCCCGGCGTTGTCACAGATCGCCATGCTGCCCTGTCTTTCTCACCGTGAGCAGCCGCGGGAGCGACGGGAGCCGAACCTTGCCACCAGCCAGCACGACACTGCGGATCCGCGTCCGGATGAGCGCGCGTTCCATCGACGAGCCGCACCGCGTCTCCAGCCAGCTGGAGCTCCTGTTCGACCTCACCTTCGTGGTCGCGGTCGCGGCCGTCACCGCCGAGCTCGCGCACGCGGTCGCCGACGGCCGGGGACTGGGCGAGCTGGTCCCGTTCCTCCAGGTGTTCTTCGCGATCTGGTGGGCGTGGATGAACTTCACGTGGTTCGCCTCGGCCTACGACACCGACGACGTCGCCTACCGGCTGCTGACCATGGTGCAGATGGCCGGTGTGCTGGTCCTCGCCGCCGGCGTTCCGGCCGCGACCGGTCACGGCGACTTCAGCGTCGTCACGGTGGGCTACCTCATCATGAGGATGGCGCTGGTCGCCCAGTGGGTGCGGGCCGGTGTCGACGACCCGGTGAGCCGGCGCACGGCCCTGCGCTACGCCGCCGGCATCACCGTCGTGCAGACCGGGTGGATGCTCCGCTTCCTCCTCGCGGGGACGGGCGTGCTGCCCTCCTGGTGCGAGCTGCCGTTCTTCCTCTGCCTGGACGTCATGGAGGTCGCGCTGCCCCGGTGGGCGGAACGGGTCAGACCCACCACCTGGCACCCGCACCACATCGCCGAGCGCTACGGCCTGTTCACGATCATCCTGCTCGGCGAGAGCGTCCTCGCGGCGAGCCGGGGCGTCGAGGGGGCGCTCGACGCGGACGGGATCACCTGGCCCTTCGTCGTCGTCTCCTTCTCCGGCCTCGTCCTGCTGTTCGCCCTCTGGTGGCTGTACTTCCTCGTCCAGGCCGGCGAGGGCCTGCGGGACCGCCGTCAACGCTCGTACCTGTGGGGGTACGGCCACTACGGCATCTTCGCCGCGCTGGCGGCCCTCGGCGCCGGGCTCGAGGTGGCGGTGACGCAGACCGGGCATCCGGTGGCGGCGTCGCCGGTGGCGCTCGGCTACTGGGTCGCCATCCCGGCCGGCGTGTTCCTCGCCCTGCTCTGGGCGGTGCACGCGCTCGTCGCCGAGGAGCCGGTCATCCATCCCGTCGCGGTTCTCAGCTGCGTCGTCGTCGTTGTGTCGCTGCCGCCCGCGACCGCCCGGGCCGGTGTCGCCACCGTGGTCGCGGGGATCTCGGCGGCCTGCGTGCTGCTGGTCGTCGTCACGATCGCGACCGCCGCCCGGCGGCGTGCCCGGCTCGGGGAGTGGAATTCCGGGACGGCTGTCACAAGCTCGGAGGCTGCCTTGTCTTAGCTGACGACCGGCCGCACCACGCGTGCCGGTGAAAAGGAAGGTGTGTGTCATGAAGTTCGTGGTGGTCGGCGGGACCGGACTGATCGGGTCGAAGCTGGTGGCCAGGCTGCGCGAGCACGGCCACGAGGCCCTCGCGGCGGCGCCCAACACCGGTGTGAACACCCTCACGGGGGAAGGGCTGGCCGAGGCGCTGGCGGGCGCGACGGTGGTCGTCGACGTGTCGAACTCCCCGTCCTACGAGGACGCCGCGGTGCTGGAGTTCTTCGAGACCGCCACCCGCAACCTGCTCGCGGCCGAGACGGCGGCCGGCGTCGGTCACCACGTCGCGCTGTCTATCGTGGGAACGGAGCGGCTGCCCGCGAACGGTTACTTCCGGGCGAAGGTCGTCCAGGAGAACCTGATCGAGAAGTCGTCGATCCCGTTCTCGATCGTGCACGCCACCCAGTTCTTCGAGTTCGTGAGGGGCATCGCCGACGAGGCCACGGAGGGCGGCACGGTCCGGATGGCGCCCGTGTTCTTCCAGCCCATGGCGGGCGACGACGTCGCCCAGGCGGTCGGCCGGGCCGCGATGGGGCCGCCGCTGAACGGTCACGTGGAGGTCGGCGGACCCGAGCGGTTCCGGATGGACGAGTTCTTCCGCGACGTGCTCGCCGGTTGGGGCGATCCTCGCGAGGTGGTCACCGACGAGCACGCGCGCTACTTCGGCAGCGAGCTGAGTGAGCGGTCGCTCGTGCCGGACGAGGGCGCGACCCTCGGCACGATCCGCTACCGCGACTGGGCCGACCGGGACGCCAACGGGAAGTAGCGCGTCCTCGCCCTTCGTCAGATCACGAAAGGTGCGTTCCATGCCCGACATCGACCCGGCGACCGGCCGGTCCACACCGAGATCGACCGCGTGGCGGACGGCGCTGACCGTGCTTCAGGAGGCCGAACCGCCCTTCGTCCCGGCGGGCGCCCACGCGATGACCGTGGTCATCGCGTATCCGCCCGGCGACCCCGGCACGCCGCCGCACCGGCACTCCGGCCCTGCGTTCGGCTACGTGCTGGAGGGCGAGATGCTGCTGGAGCTGGAGGGCGAGCCGGAGCGGGTCGTCCGCGCCGGGGAGGCGTTCTGGGAGCCGGGCGGCGACGTCATCCACTACCAGGACGGCAACAACCGCGACGACGTCCCGCTCCGCTTCACCGTCACCATGCTGTGCGAGCCGGGGACGCCGATGCTCACCCTGGTCGACGAGGACGAGCTCGCCCGGCGCGCGGACCGCCGGGCCCCCCGCCCGTCCTGACCGTCCCCATCACCACGGGCTGCCGACGCAGCCGTTCCACTCACGCCCACGTACGGAGGAAAGATGAGCGCGCCCAACGGCGAGAACGAGTTCCTGTACGAGCTCAAGGCCGAGGTCGAGGTCGAACTGACCCTGGCCGAGGCGAGCCGTCCGGAGGAGGCCGCCGATCTGCCGGTCACCGACTGGCTGTTCGACCCGGCGGACGCCGAGCGCGAGGAGATCGGCCTGCGGGGCCTGGTCAACGCGGTCGAAGTGCTGGAGAAGGACGTCCCGCTCGGCGACCACGGCGCATGATGCCCGAAGCACGAGAGCGAACCCAAATGAGACAGCCACAACCGGGGCAGACCTCCCGGATCGACACGCTTGACAGCCTTCGCGAGCACCTGCAGTGGGCGATCGAGCTGGAACACGCGACCCTGCCGCCGTACCTGTGCGCGCTGTACTCACTCGACCCGGAGCGCAACCCGGAGGCCGTCGACGTGGTGGGCAGCGTCTTCGCCGAGGAGATGCTGCACCTGGCGCTGGCCGCGAACCTGCTCAACGCCGTCGGCGGCCGTCCCCGTCTGGACACGCCGCGGATGCTGCCGCCGCATCCCCGGACCCTGCCCCACGGCGACCCCTCGCTGGAACTGTCGCTGGTTCCCTTCGGCGCGGAAGCCCTCGAGATGTTCCTGCGGATCGAGCAGCCGGCGCCGCCCGGCGCCGTGGCGGAGGGCGACGGCTACGCCACGATCGGGCAGTTCTACGACGCGATCGAACAAGGGCTGCGGCATCTGTGCGACCGGCTCGGCGAGCGGGAGGTCTTCAGCGGCGATCCGGCCCGCCAGGTGAACGCCGGCCACTTCCGGCACACCGCCGGACGGCTGATCGCGGTCGACGGCCTGGACTCCGCGCTGGCGGCGCTGGAGGAGATCGTCGAGCAGGGCGAGGGCACCGGACACGGCGACGTCTGGGACGGCGACCGGGACGTCTTCCACCCCGATCGGGACGAGGTCGCGCACTACTACCGGTTCCAGGAGCTCAAGGCCGGGCGGCGGTACCGGCGCGGCGACACCCCAGACTCCGGGCCCACCGGTGAGGCGATTTCCGTGGACCTCGCCGGCGTACGTCCGATGAGGCGCAACCCGC
This sequence comes from Microbispora corallina, assembly GCF_016863035.1. GTDB lineage: Bacteria > Actinomycetota > Actinomycetes > Streptosporangiales > Streptosporangiaceae > Microbispora > Microbispora corallina. The sequence continues at coordinate 22,603 of NZ_BOOC01000020.1, read as the reverse complement.
GCCTGACCGACCACGCGCCGGGCAGCGCGATCCGCACGGCCCAGGAGGAGTTCAACCACACCTACTGCGCCGTCCTGCACCTGCTCGAGCAGGCGTTCAACGGCAGCCCGCGGCTGCTCGCGGTCGCCACCGGCGCCATGTACGCGCTCAAGGCCCAGGCGCAGGCCTTGCTGCGGATGCCCGACGAAGGGGGCACGACAGCCGGCCCCACCTTCGAGTACGTCCCGCCCGAGCTGCGCCACTGGAGCAGGGGCGACCGGCAGCGGATCGTCGTCCTGCGCGACGGCCCGTACGTGGTGTACGGAGGCGTCCCCCTCCGGCGGAAGAAGAAGATCGTCTCCGCGGAGGGCAAGGCGCTGACGTGGCGGACCGGCGAACGGCTGGAGACCGAGGACACCTACGCCCTGTGCCGCTGCGGCCACTCGGGCTCCAAGCCGTTCTGTGACGGTACCCACGCGTTGATCGGGTTCGACGGAACGGAGACCGCGGACGTCCGGCCGTACGAGGAACTGCAGCACGTGCACGACGGAACGGGGATCTCGGCCCGGCGGGTGGGGGAACTGTGCGTCCACGCCGCCTTCTGCATCGCACGCACCAGGTCGATCGCCGAGATGCTCCCCGACACCGGCGACAGCGACGTGCGGTCCGACGTCATGGGCCGCATCGACCACTGCCCCTCCGGCTCCTACAGCTACGCCCTCGAACGTGGAGGCGACACGATCGAGCCCGATCTCCCGCAGGCCGTCTCGGTCCTGGAGGAGGAGGACGGGCTGGCCAGTGCGCTGTGGGTCACCGGTGGAGTGCCGGTCCTGCGGGCGGACGGCCGCCCGCTGGAGACCCGCGCCAGGATGACCCTGTGCCGCTGCGGCCATTCGGGAAACAAACCGCTGTGCGACGGAACCCACCGGCAGATCGGCTTCCACGAGGAGCCGGCGGACGGTCCGTGACCACGGGTGATCTAGCCGGTCGGATAGAAGAGGAACAGCGTGCAGCCCGTCGTCGTCTGCGGGACGTGCGAGGAGCCCGCGGCGGCGTGGATGAAGGTGCCGGCCGGGTAGTCACGGTCGCCGTCGTTGAAGAAGCCGGAGACCACGAAGACCTCCTCGGGACCCGGTTCGTGGACGTCGACCCCCTGCCAGCAGGTGTTCGCGTCCATCTCCAGCACGAAGGCCTTCGCGCCGTCGTCCCCGGCCCACAGCGGGCGCAGGCGGATGCCGGGGAAGACCTCGCGGACCGGGGCGTCCTGGACGGCCGACCACACGTAGGCGGGCGCGCTCTGTTCTGTCGTCATGAGACCAGCCTGGGGCGCCCACCGCCGCCTCGCCGAGTGTCAGGAAAGACATCACGCGGTACTTTCCTGCCATGCATCGCGTCGCGGCGCTCGTCCGCCCACCGCAGTCGACCTTCGAACTCGGCTGCCCGGCCCAGGTGTTCGGGATCGAGCGGCCGGGGCTCCCGATGCCGTACACCTTCGGTGTGTGCACCGAGCGTCCCGGCCCCGTCGCGACGTACGCCGGGTACGACATGCTCGTGACCGACGGGCTGGACGCGCTCGACCGGGCCGGCACGGTGATCGTCCCGGGCTGGCTGCCCGTCGAGGAACCACCGTCACCGGCCGTCGTCCGGGCGCTGCGCCGCGCGCACGCCCGTGGAGCGCGGGTGGTCAGCATCTGCTCCGGCGCCTTCGCGCTGGCGTACGCGGGCCTGCTGGACGGGCGACGGGCGACCACCCACTGGGCGCTGACCGGCGAGCTGGCCGCCCGCTTCCCGCGCGTCCACGTCGACCGGGACGTGCTGTACGTGGACCACGGTGACGTGGCCACCAGCGCCGGCGCCGGGGCCGGCCTCGACCTGTGCTTCCACCTGGTGCGCGGCGACCAGGGCGCCCGATACGCGGCGCACATCGCGCGGACCATGGTCATGCCGCCCCATCGCGAGGGCGGGCAGATGCAGTACTCGGCGCCGCCGCATCCCGCACAGATCGACGGGACGCTCGCACCGCTGATGGAGTGGATCACCGAGAGAATCGGCGAACCCCTGACCATCGAGAGCATGGCCGCCCACGCGGGCGTCTCGACGCGTACCCTCGCCCGGCGCTTCGCCGATCAGCTCGGCACGAGCCCGGGCCAGTGGCTGCTCGCCCAGCGGATCGCCACGGCCCGGGACCTGCTGGAGTCCTGCGACCTCCCATTGGACGCCGTCGCCCGCCGCGTCGGGCTTTCTTCGGCCACCAACCTCCGCAGGCGCTTCCTCACCACCCTCGGCACGACGCCGGGCGCCTACCGCCGGGCGTTCCGGGTGGGCCGCGACTGATGAGGTTCAGGTTTTCGTCACCATGAGTTCGTCGGGTTCCAGACCCAGGTGCGCGCCGGCCGCCTCCGCCGTCTGCGCGAGGAGCATGGCGTGGTCATGGGACCGCGTTCCGGCCGAGCAGGAGCATCCCGGCCGGCTTGCCCAGGATCGCGTCCATGAGACGGGGGTCCTGGGTACCAGGCTGAGTTCCATCTCCTGCCCTGCCGCATGCCAACTTTTCCCGTGAAAGGCGCGTCTCACCCTTTATGGGAGTGTTGTTGCGCGGTACCGCCGCAGCCGTCGCGTTCTTCGTCACTGCGGTGCCGGCCGCCGCCGACGCCGTCGCGCCGACCGGCCAGTGGAGTGTCGTCCATGCCGACCTCCGCGACTCCTACGACGCGGTGACGGTGACGCCGGGTGGGGCGGCCTGGGTCGCCGGGACGAGGCGCCGCGGAGCGGGCGGCACCGAGTCGCTGCTGCTGAAGGGCCGGACCACCTTCAAGCGTGTCACCGGGCCGGGCTTCCGGGTGAAACGGCTGACGTCGGCGTCCGACACCAGGGTCTGGGCGTTCGGCGCGTCGCGGTACGCCCGGTGGGACGGCAAGCGCTGGCAGGTCAAGCGGTGGCCCTACGGCCGGGTGGATCGTGCGTACTCCAGCGGCAGGAATCTGTGGGTCATCGAGAACGCGAACGCGTTCCCCGCGAACGGTGGCGCCGGGTGGAAGGCGCAGTCCACGCTGCGGCGCCTGGTCGGGTCGGTGTGGCGCAAGGTCAAGACGCCGATCGTGATCAAAGGACTCGACGGCGCGTGGGCGGCGGGCTCGGTGCGGGGCAGGGCGGCTCTGGCCCGCTGGACCGGCACGGCCTGGCGCGCGGTCGCACTTCCAGTGATTCCGTCCGCACACTCGGGCCAGATCTCAGAGCTGACGGATGTCGCGATCGACGGCGAGACCGGCCGCGTGATGGCCGTCGGCTGGGTCGCCTGGCCGTGCGGCGGTGCGAAGCACCCCTTCTGCGGTGAGACGTTCCTGCTGTCCGGCTACGTGGGCGGATGGAACGTCGAGGTCCGCGCTGAACTGGGCATCCAGCCGCGCGCCCAGGCGGAGCCCGACGGCAGAGGCGGAGCCTGGATCGTCTACGACGCCAAGGGCGGAGGCAGCGCGTATCTGCACATCGGCGTCGACAGTGTCGAGCCGGGCGCTTTCCCTGCTCCGTCGAACAAGAACGCGTCCGTCCGTGACCTCGCCATCCAGCCGGAGAGCGGTTCCGTCTGGGCGGTCGGCGCCGCACCTTCCGGCGGCAACGGTTCGATCTGGGCCTTCGTCCGCTGAGTCGACTGGGGGCCACTCGGACGGGAAAACACCAAGGCCCGTTTCCAAGTGATCCCTGGTCACGGGCCTTTCTACAGGCATCGAAGCCAGGCGACCAGTGGGTATCCGCCCCCACCCGGTAGCTCTATCCATCGATAACCCGCCTCGACCTGGGCACCGATGTTCCTGGTCTCTCCTTCTCCCCACAGGCATTCAGGGCGACCACCGATGTGGAGCATGCCGTCGCGACCAGTCCACGGCACCTCGGCTGGAAGCAGCATTGTCTGCCCGCCGTCTGGGGTGAACGAACCGCCACTGCCGTCGGCAACGAGCTGGGCATACCCCTCAGAGGTGATCAACGACACCTTTCCAATGGGCAGGTTCTGCGCCGCGACGCCTCCGATAAGCGCCGCGCCAACCACGATCGTGATGAGAAAGGCCGGACGAGTCGAAACTCGGCGTGTGAGTGAATGGGGTAATCGGCGAGGGAGCGACATGTCGGGGACTGTAGCTCTGATCTCTGCGCGGCGGGCACGCCTTCACCTGACCGATCTTCCCGTGCGCCCCGGCCCACCGCGGAGCGGCAGCGGGTCGGGGGCACGGATAGGGCTCGTCTCGCTTGAGCCGATGAACGCGTACCAACTCCATCCGGTCACCGCAATGGCACGACCCAGCCGTAAGGTTGCGACCATGCTCGAATCGCAACGCGAACGTGTGCCACTCAACGACGGCGGCGAGCTGGACACGGCACTTGCGTTTCTGTCGTTCGCCCGGTCCTGTGTGCTGAAAAAGGTCGACGGCGTGGACGAGGAGCAGTTGCGCCGGCGTCTGGTTGTGTCGGACACAACGCTGCTGGGGCTGGTTCAGCACCTGACCGACGCCGAACGCTACTGGTTCGGGTACACGCTGGCCGGTGATCCGCAGTACGCCGATGTCGGCTTCAGCATGCTGGTCGCGCCCGACCGGAGCGCGGATCAGGTCATCGCCGACTACCGGGCGGCTATCGCCGAGAGCGACGCGCACATCCGTGCCGCCGACGGCCTCGACGTCCGCACCTCGCACCCAGTGGCCGACGAGCCCCTCACGCTTCGCTGGGTGCTCGCCCACATGACCAGCGAAACCGTCCGGCACGCCGGGCACGCCGACATCCTGCGCGAACTCGTCGACGGCGTGACCGGCCGCTGATCTCGCCGGTCCTGGGGATCCTCATTGGGCTGCGAAATGCTCACCGTCTCTGAGGCCATGCAGGCGAGGGAAGCGGTCTGGGTCCTCAGCCCATGACGTTCAACATCCGCCGCCTATGTATGTCGTTGAAAGGATAGTCGGCCGCAGGATCAGCGATCATTTCGGGAGCGATCGCGGGGCATTCGCTGACGGCGGGCTGAAAAGCGCTGCCGGGGACGCTGGCCGACGCCGTCACCCGGCTGTGGCCGAGGAGTTGGTGACCGGGATGAGGGCAGGCGGAAGTTGGGCTTCGTGAAGGGCCGTACGCTCAAGCCGCCGATGTGGCGTTCCCGTCCACATCGTCGCGGCCCGTCTCGCCCACGCCGACCCGTCCATCACCCTCCGGGTCTACGCACGTGATCAACGAGCAACTCGTGAAGGCGGCGGACATCGTCGCCACACAGATCAAGGCCACTTAGGACGGCCCCTGTAGCAAAAAACCCCTCGCGTGATCGCGAGGGGCCTTTGAGCTGCGCGGCCGGGAGGACTCGAACCCCCAACCTTCTGATCCGTAGGGATGGGCAGATGGCTCGTCAGCGGCATCCTGGCCTGTTCAGGCGGTAGGTACGGTCCGGTGACGTGTGATCGTGAAGGCGGTGTTGCTGTACGGGCTGCTGTACAGCAGCCTCCCCGGATCCCACGCCTGCGCCTTGCCGTCGACTACTTCAAACGGGCGATGCGGAGCCGCGTTTCAGGATTGCGCTCCCCCGGGTTCGTCACACGCGGGTCAGGACTGGGTCATCCGCTGCCAACTGAACGGCCCGAACGCGTTGGCGCTCGCGGGGTGGTTCGCCTTGGTGTCAATGGTCAGTTTCAGCCACTCGAGCGGGAAGGTGCTGCCGTGCACCACCACCCGGTGGAAGTTCGGCACGTCGTATCCAGGGTGCGTCGACGCGACCGAGGTGCACGCCCCTGCCTCGCCGACACACGGGGCCGACGGAGACAGCGGGTTGTCGGACTTGTACACGTGGGAGTCGCCGTTCAACAACAAGACCGACTTCCCGAACTTCTCCGTGTGGAAGGCGATGCTCGCCACGAAGGGCTCGTACTCAGTCAGGTGTGCCGGAGTGTTACCGTCCAGGTCCCACATGTCGGCCTGCGTGAAGATCACGACACCCTTGGCGCCGTCTTCCTGAGCCTGAGAGAATGCCCGGTCAAGCCAGCGCAGGTCGGCGGCCGTGCGCTCGGCGATCTCCTCCTTCTGCGCGGCACTCTGCGTCGGAGCGCCGTACCAGACATCGGTGTCGTTGTTCGATCCGCCCGGGATGTTGAGCGTCACGAACTGGATGCCCTTCTGCTGCCACATCACGTTCTCGACGAACTTCGAATCCGTGGGGTGCGCCCGGTCATAGACCTGCGCCTGCGAGACCACGTGCTGTTTCCCGTTGCCGAGCGTCCTGCCGGGCTTCGAGAAGAAGATCGAGCGGATCAGGTCGAGGTTGGCGGCGGGATTGCCGCTGGCGTAATCGACCGGCTGGTGCGTGACCGGGTCGAGGACATAGCTGATCTGCTGCGTGGCCGAGCTGTACGTGCCGCCGCCCTCAGCTGCCTTGTGGCAGTCCGTCCACTCGTTGTCGCCGGGGGTGTAGACCAAAGGCTTCTGGTACTTCGCCCACAGGTTGAATACCGACTGATCATAGGCCTGCGTGCAGTACTGCTTGCCCGAGTGGATGTCGCCGACATGGGCGATGAGGCTGACCTGTGCGTCATCGTTGATCGACTTGACGAAGCCGGGTGTCGCCTGGAACTCGGCGGTGTCGGTGGGTGACGTCCCATACGGGGCATCTCCATAGACGGCGAGCGTGAAGACGTGACCATTGCTGGATTGGGCCATCGCGGGGGACACGGTGCCCAGCGTGAGGGCCGCGGCGGCTGCCGCCAGCGTCACGATTTTGTGCATGTGTGTCATGCTCCTCAAGGAGGTTTGTTTGACGGGCTAATCTTCTATGGCCCTGCTGTCCAGGGCATGACGAGAGCGTTATGCGGTGGTGTCGGGAGTCCTCAATGACTCGGCTGCGCGCTTTACGTTTCTACGTGGGTGTGATTCCGAGCCCCGAAGGTCGGCAATGGCGAAGGTGCGCCCGCGCGGGAATCGTAGGGCCGGCCAACCCGGCCGGCCCTACCGAGGAGTCGACCGCAATCAGGTCCCGAACGTCTCGCATCCGTTGCCGATGTTGGTGTTGTTGCCGCCGCCGGGCCGCGCGGTGTCCGCGCCGTCACCGCAGTCGATGCCGTCGTTGCCGCTTCCGGTCGTGATGGTGTCGCCGCCGCCGGCGGTGGTCACCGTGTTGTTGCCGTAGCCCGCGTCGACCGTGTCGTCGCCGTCGCCGGTGGTGATCTGGTCATTGCCCGAGCCGGACGCCACGGTGTTCGCGCCGGCGCCGGCCTTGACCACGTTGTTGCCGCTGCCCGCGTCGATCCAGTCGTTGCCGCCGGTCGTGGTGATCTTGTCGTTGCCGCTTCCCGTCATGACGCAGTCGCTGCCGCCGTTGCCGTTGACCGTGTCGTTGCCGCCCCGCCCGATGATCATGTCGTTGCCGCCGGTACCGGAGATCTGGTCGTTGCCGGTCGCGGCGACGATGACGTGCTGGATCACGATGCCGGCGCACGCGGTCGCGGGCACACCGTCCGCTCGGACGCCGACGCTCCCGGTCCGCTGGATGTCGCTCAGGCCGGTGACCCTGCCGTTGGCCGACGCCTCGGTATAGGCGGCCGATCCGCCCTGCACGACGGTGAGCGTGATCGGCAGGCCGTTCACGCTCACCGTGACGACCGCCTGCTCGCCGTCGACCGTCCTGATCGTACTGGTCTTCCCCGAGCCGGTGAGCTCGTAGGAGCCTCTCCCCAGCGCGATCGTCGCGCCGCTGCCAGCCAGCTGGAATTGCGCCGGTGCGGAGCCGGCGCCGACGTTCACCAGTACCCCTGTGGGGTTGTGGGCGTCGGAGACCGTCAGCGTGCGGCCACCCCGGCTCAAGATCCTGCCCGACGTGGCACCGCCCGCGAGCGCGTCGGAGAACGTCTCGTTGGCCGGGTCGCCCGCCTGCGAGGTACCCGGCGGGAACGTCACGTCCACGTCGTCGTTGACGCCGTCGTTGTCCCCGTCGAGGTCGACGACCGTGCAGTTGATCGTTCCGCTGCGCAGCGCGTGCCCGCCGTCGTTGTTGTCGTCGGACCAGAAGACGGGCTTGTGGCCGTCCACGCACTCTGCCTGCGGCGCGATCGCGAACCCCTCGTTGTTGAAGTTGGGCATCGATCCCGGGCGCTCGTACAGATGGGTGACGGCGAACTTCCCGCCGGCGTTGATGTCGAGCGTCGCGGTGCGGCCGGTGCAGGTGTCGTCGCACACCGCCCAGAGGTGGTTCGTCTCGGGCTCGAATTGGAGGTCCATCACGCTGGGGAACCCGCTCGCGATCGTGGCGACCCGGGTGAATCCACCGCCGGCCTGGTCGAGCGCGTAGGCGTAGATGGTGCCGTTGGCTTCGAGGCCGACGAAGAACAGGCCGTCGCCGTGGCCCGGATAGGCGCTTGGGTCATAGGCCGCGCCCCAGGCGGTACAGCGTGCCTGGACCGTTCTGCACCGCCCAAAGGACGCCGGGCGTCGAGCCGCCGGACGCCTCGTAGGCCAGGCCGCTCATGTTGGTACCAAAGGTGTTGGCGTCGTCGGCGACGGCCACTGCGGCACCGCCCGGCCAGGGCGAGGCGGAGGGGGAGGGGGAGGGGGAGGGGGAAGCCTGACCGGAGCAGTCGTTCGCCGCGCCCTTGGTGGATGTTGTGGTGGTGGCGAAGGAGCCGGTACCGTCCGGACACCTGCCATAGGTCGTCGCGGCGTGAGAGGTCCAACTGTAGGAATCCACCAGTGTGGTGCCGTCCGCCAGGAACAGGCGGGCGGAGTCCGCACCGCCCAGCCCGAAGACCGGATCGACGTCGAGCGCCAGGAAAGCACCGGCGGCCATGGTGGTGCCCGCGGGAATGGTGAAGACGTGCGTCTCGTCGTTGTCCTTGACGACCCAGCCGGACACATCGGCGGGGCTCGCGCCGACGTTGACGAGCTCGACCCAATCACCCGGCGTGCCGCCGTTGGACTCGACCTCATTGATCTTCACGGTGGACGGAACCTGATCGTCGGCCGAGGCGGGCGACACCGCGACGAGAAGCGGAACAGCGGTCAGGAACGCGATTACCAAAGTAATTGGCGCATGCCAATTCTTGCGCAACGTTGATGTCCTCTTCGCAGGTCCCCGCAGCAGACCACGGGCAGTAGTCGCTGAGAAGTGTCGGGCACCTTGGCAACCAGGACGCTAATGTTGAGCGAACGGTGGGTGAGTGCTCCCTGTGAATGTCGACAGTGTGACAAGGGAATTGCTTGACGGTGCCTGGCGTGTGCTTCCGACAGGGGACGTTGCCGTCAGGGGTCGCCGTCGGAATCAGCGGGACGATCTGTGCGCCCGCGAGCGCCGCAAACCCCGAGGGCTGACCACGGCCAGGAAACGGCCCGTGGCGGCACCTGATCTGGTACGGCGGCAGTTCACCGCGGTCGCGCCGGACGTGCTGTGGTGCGGGGATGTCACCGAGATCCCCACCGGTGAGGGAAAGCTGTATCTGGCCACGGTGGAGGACCTGTTCTCCCGCCGGATGCTCGGCTACGCCATTTCCGCCCACCACGACGCCGCCCTCACCGTCGCCGCGTTGCAGATGGCCGCCGCCACCAGGGGCGGCACCGTGGACGGTGTGGTCTTACACAGGGACCGCGGCGGCGAAAGCCGACCGCGACGGCGGCTTTCTTGTTGCCGCGCCTGCGGGCGATGCGCCGGTAGCGTTCGCCGAGGAAGGTGTCGGTGTGACCGGCTGTTACGGCTGCCTCGCCCAGAACGCGGGCCAGGTAGGAGTTGCCGGGACCAGTGGCACCCCTGCCTTTCTTCTTACCCGCCGACTTTTTCACTCCTGGTGCGAAGCGGGCCCAGGAGGCGAGGTGTTTGGCGGTGGGGAAGCGACTCATGTCCAGGCCGATCTCCGGAATGATTACCTGGGCTGCGATCGGGCCGATGCCAGGGATCTCATCCAGGCGTTCGACCGTGTCTGCGAACGGGGTGATCTGCTGGGCGATCGCGGCGTCGAGGACGGCGATGTCGGCTGGGCTTTCGTGTGGCACGGCCGAGAGGACTCGAACCCCTGACCTTCTGATCCGTAGGGAGAGACGCAGCAAGCAGCAGTAACGCCTGTGACCTGCATGAGGTTCATCGATACGCCCCATAGAGACCGTCCGGGGAAAGCATTGGGAATGATCAAGGTCCGGCCACCCCTCATGTCACCGGAGACTGACATGGGCGCGAACCCAGACGACCGTCAGGGGACATCTCGGATCAACGACTGATGGCCGGACCCGTTAACTGACCTTCCAATCAACCCGACCTGCGGAAAACGGGGCTAGCCGCTCTCACTGCCGAACAGCATCCGCTCGTCACGACGTGACAGATGCCTGCGATGTGTTTGAGGCAGCCTGCGTTGCGTCAATAGACGCTCCAGGAATCTGGTCCCGACCATCCTCAAGGTCACACGCAGCTGCTGACCGCGCCCGCATCTTCCTGGCCGACCGCCCACCGTGCGGCGTACACCTTGCGCTGTGGCCGATCACGGTCCACCAGCACTGAGAGGCCGGTCCGGGAGATTAAGTCCGTTCCGCCCGCAGCCCATGGGATCACCCTCACGTAGGGCGTCGCGTACACAATTCGAATCTGAAACGACACGGCCGCGATTCCGGACGACGACAGGATCTGACTTCACAGCGCGCCCGCGGCGCCCCATTGACCGTTCTCCCCCGAACGCTGGCACGAGGTTGTCCAGGCGCATCCAATGATGAACGCATGTCGATGATCGAATTCGTAGTATGGGACCGCCTTTGTTGAGAGTTCGCTTGTTGAAGCCGTCCCCCGGAGGCCCCAATGACCCACCAACCTGTCATACCTGTACCCGAGGCTGCCCCCACCCGGCCTCGTCCGCGTGCGCGCTCCGTGAGCGTCGTGCTCGCCATGCTGGCCGCCGTGGTCGCCGGCATCGGGCTGGTCGCCGGCACTGCCGGTGCGGCGACCATCCAGTCCGCAGTTCCCGCAGCGGCCACCCCCACGCCGAGCAGCACTGCAGGCGTCCTGCCGACCCCGAGCACGACGCCGACCATCTGCCCCACGTCGCCGACGGCGCTCATTCCATGGGGGACGGCGAGCCCAGCCGTGGCCAATGGCGACACCGTGCCGCCCACGCCGCACGGCGGGCCGGTCTTCACCGAGTGCGGACCGACCGTCGTGGTCAGCTGGGCGCCCGCCACCGACAACGTCGGCGTGGTCGGCTACTACATCCTGCGCAACATCAACCAGTCCGAACAGTTCTACCGCTACTTCGTGACGGGCACCTCGTTCGCGGTCAGCCACGTTGAGGGGCACGAGGTCTACACGGTCACGGCCGTGGACGCTGCCGGCAACGCCTCCGGACTTGGCCAAGCCACCACGGGATGCTGGTCGGCGTCCTGCCTGCCGCCGTCGCCGTCGCCGTCGCCGTCTGGTGGGTACCCGTACGGCTACCCCGGCAATCAGATGCTGACGGTCAACGGGTCAACCGCCACCGTGAGTTGGGCCAAGGCCGGCAGCGTGCCTGTCGTGAGCTACCTGGTCGGCCACCAGTGGTACGAGGTCGGCGGGACGGTCCACGCCGAGTTCGTCACCGTTCCGGGCACCACGACCAGCCAGACCCTCAGCATCGCCGCCCCCGGCCTCCACACTTTCTGGGTCAGCGCCCTGGACGCGGCGGGCAACATCTCGCCGGCGCCCAACACTCTCGACTACGGTGTCCCCGTGCCGAGCCCGACCGTGCTCCCACCCACCAGCTGCACGGTCACCTACACCATTAACAGCCAATGGCCCGGCGGATTCCACACCGACGTGAAGATCCTCAACACCGGCAAGACCACCGTCCACGGCTGGCGGCTCACCTTCACTTTCGCCAACGGCCAGACGATCTCCCAGATCTGGAACGCCGTCCAAGTCTCCAACGGCGTGTCCCCCACGGTCGCCCACGCCGACTGGAATCCGGACATCGCGGGCGGGGCCACCGTCTCCTTCGGATTCATCGGCACCTGGACCGGCACCAACTCGCGGCCCGTGGAGTACGCGCTCAACGGGTCGAAATGCTCAGCCGCCTGACCGGCGCAGCGGAGGCGCCGGCGCGCTGATCCGTCGGCTCGACGTCGTGGAAACGGATCGGCTCCGACCTGATTCTGTCGGGATCGATCTGACACACCCTGGGGTGCGATCCCGGCCGACCCGGCCTGGATCCCTGGCAGCCCTCACCGCAGTCGTCACAGACGCTAACCCGGTGGCCGCGCCTCCGGCCGACCCCCGGCGGGCCGCCTCGATAACCAGCATGCACTGACCGTAACGGGAACAAGCCCCATCGTCAGAGGAAAGCCGTCGAAACGTCAGGGACCGTCTGCGGCACTGGACCAAGGAATGGCACGGTGTGCTGTCGGCCTGCGAGACTCTGTGGGAAGGCATCGGGAAAGATCAACCGGAGTCAACGGCTGACGGCCGGACATAGCCGGACACCGGCAACTGATCTGGAACACGAGAAAGCCCAGGTCATCGGCTGATGATCTGGGCTTTCGTGCTGCGCGGCCGAGAGGACTCGAACCCCTAACCTTCTGATCCGTAGTCAGATGCTCTATCCATTGAGCTACGGCCGCAGATTGCCTGTCTCACCAGGGGGTGATCTGGCAACGGGTGTAACTCTACCAGACCCCACACCCCTGCTCGCGCCAATAATCCGGCCACCCGCAGGTCAAGTGGACCTCAGTCCTCCCGCACGAACAGGGAGAGCGTCTCGGCGATGCAGGAGGGCCGATCCGCGCCCTCGACCTCGATCGTCACGCGGAGGTTGGCCAGGGTGCCGGCGGGGGTGCCCTTGACGTCCACGATCTCGGCGCCGGCCCTGACCCGGGATCCGACGGGCACCGGGCGGGGGAAGCGGACCTTGTTCAGCCCGTAGTTGACGGCCATGCGGATGCCCTCGACCCGGAACAGCTCCTGCATGAACGACGGCACGAGCGCCAAAGAGAGGTATCCGTGGGCGATCGTGCCGCCGAACGGACCCTCCTTGGCCCGGTCGGCGTCGACGTGGATCCACTGGTGGTCGTCGGTCGCGTCGGCGAACAGGTTCACCCGTTCCTGGGAGATCTCGCGCCAGTCGGTGTACCCGAGGTGCTCGCCCTTGGCCGCCTTGAGCTCGGCGAGGTCCGTGAAGATCCGCATGTACGGCACCTTACGACAGGTGCCCACGCTCAACTCGTATGACTCTGGCCTCCTGCACGCGGAACGCTGTTGCACCGTCTGTCACGCGGCGTCCCTAACGTGCCCCGCATGAGACGACTTTCGATCATGCTGGGCGCCGCGGCCCTGACCGTGGGCCTGGCCACCCCGGCGATGGCTGATCCCAAGCCCGCCGACCCGAAGCCCGCCGACCTCAAGCCCGCCGACTTCGGCCAGGCGCGGCTGACCGGCTTCGCCGTCCTCCCGGCCGAGACGTACGTCCCGGGGAGCGAGCCGTCCGGGTCCGCGGCCGGGACCGCCCCTGTCAACGGGATTACGCTGCCCTTCCCGGGCCAGCCGGTGCAGGGCTTCAGCGGCGTCGTCAACCGGCACGACGGCACGTACGACGTGCTGTCGGACAACGGGTACGGCCAGAAGGCCAACAGCGCGGACTTCCTGCTGCGCGTGCACCACATCCGTCCCGACCTCAAGTCCGGGAAGGTCTCGGTGATCGGCGGGTTCAACCTGACCGACCCCGACCACAAGGTGCCCTTCGCGCTGACGCGGGCCGACCGGAAGCTGACCGGCGCCGACTTCGACGTGGAGTCGATCGTGCGGGCCTTCGACGGCACGTACTGGATCGGCGACGAGTTCGGCCCGTACCTGCTGCACTTCACGCCGTCCGGCCGCCTGCTGCAGGCCCCGATCCCGCTGCCGGGCGTCATGGCCCCGGAGAACCCGAACCTTAACGGCGGGCAGCCCAACATCCGCAGCAGCAAGGGCTTCGAGGGCATGGCCCGCTCGGTCGACGGCCGCCACCTCTACCCGCTGCTGGAGGGCACGGTCGACGGCGACACCCCGGGTGACCTGCGCATGTACGACTTCGACCTGCGCACCGGCACGTACGCGCCGAAGTGGCGGACGTACCGGCTGGAGGCCGCGGGCAACTCCATCGGTGACGCGATCGCGGTCGACGACCACCGCTTCCTGATCATCGAGCGCGACAACGAGCAGGGCGACGCCGCCAAGCTCAAGCGCGTCTACCTCGTGGACGGCTCCGACCGCGACCACGACGGCGTGATGGACAAGACCCTCGTGGCCGACCTGCTGAACCTCGTGAACCCCAGGAACCTCGGCGGCTTCGGCCCGGCGTTCCGGTTCCCGTTCCAGACCATCGAGGACGTGGCCCTGCTGAACGACCGGACGCTGGCCATCCTGAACGACAACAACTTCCCGTTCTCGTCCGGCCGTACCCCGGGTAAGGCCGACAACGACGAGTTCATCACCGTACGGCTCTCGCACCGGCTGAACGCGGACCCGCGCGCGCTCCTGTAGCCGCTCCCGAGGCCGGCCGCTTCCGGAGGAGGCCAAATGTGCGCATCGGCCCCCCGCGAGGGGGTGCCGGTGCGCACACTTGTCGTCGGGGGCGCATGCGGGGGCGGGGATGCGGTGATCGTCCGTGACCGATACATCTCCGTGCGTGATCGCCCCGAGGGGAAGGCCGGCCGAAGCCGGGGTATCTGCGGGGCATGGAGGCCGGCACGGGAAGAGGCCGTCCTGCCACGGGAGGACGATGAACGAGCGGGAGCCCCCCGGCAAGCGCTACCGGCTGCGCGGACTGGTCGTGGTGACCCTCGCCGGCCTTGCCTCATGGGCGCTCATCATCTGGCTGATCGTCAGGCTCCTGTCACGAGACGGGTGAGGGACGCCGCACGCCCCTCACCCCGGCTCGGACGGTCATCCGCCGCTGCCCTTGATGTTCTCCAGCAGGTCGAGATGGCCCTTGATCACGGGGCCGGCGTCCCGGGCGAGCTGCTTCACCTGCTCGGACGAGCCCTCCGACTGCTGCTTCTGGCCCGCCGCCAGGTCGGCGCGGTGGTCGCCGATCTCCTGCTCCACCCATGCCCGGTCGAAGGCGGCGCCGCTGTTGGCCTTCACCTTCTCGAGGGCGGCCTTCTGCTCGGCGCTCGGCTCGTCCGGCAACGTGACGCCGAGCTTTCCGGCGACCTCGGTGATCTGCCGGTCGAGCGTGGTGTGGTCGCGGACGAAGCGCTCGCCCGCGTCCTTCACCGCCTGGCTCGTGGCCTGCTCCTGGGCGGCCCGCCCCGCCTGGATCTCCGACAGGTTGCCCTGGTGGGCTTCGGTGAGGAACGTCCTGTCCTGCTCGCTTACCGTGGGCGTGGGTGCCGCTGCGGCCTGCACGGCCGTTCCACCGGCCGACATACCGGCCAGGACGGCGAGAAGGACGATGAGCCGTCTGAGCATGAGATCCCCCGATTCTCATCCGAACGGCACAATCACGACATTCATTGCCATTCGGGCACGACAGTTCGTAGGCGTCATACCCCGTGAGAACGCGTCCTCGCATCAGCGCTCGCCGGAGGCGATCTCCGCGCGGCTCAGCGCACCCAGAGGCAGAACGGGTGGCCCGCGGGGTCGAGGTAGACGCGGACGTCGTCCTGCGGCTGGAAGGCGGCCAGGGTCGCGCCCGCCTCGGCCGCGTGGGATCCGGCGGCCTCCAGGTCCTCCACCTCGATGTCGAGGTGCATCATCATCCGCTGCTCCCCGTCCCCGGCGGGCCAGGTCGGCCGGACGTACGCCCGCTCCCGCTGGAACGACAGCCCGGGCCCGCCGCCCTCCGGGCGCAACGTGACCCAGTCGGGCTCCTGGTCCCCGATGGGCCAGCCGAGAAGCCGCTGGTAGAAGGCCGCCAGGGCGTGCGGGTCGGGGCCGTCGAGAACGGTGGCCGTGAGGCTCATCCCCGGTCGTGTCCCCATGGCGTACGTCCTCTCGGTCGGCTCCCGGCGGCCCGCCACCTACCCTGGTTCCGATCACTCTCACCGCCGTACGCGATCCCATGCGAAGGGAGCTCGACCGTGACGAGCGCAGCCGGTAAGGTCGTCGCCCGCTACTTCGAGATGTGGAACACCGGGGACACCTCCATCGCGCCCGAGGTCCTCGCTCCGGACTGGCTCGACCACGCCCACCCCGAGGCCGGAGGGCCGGAGAGCGTGGCCCGGGCCGTCGAGCGGGTGCGGGAGACCCAGCCCGACCTGACCTTCCGGGTCGACGCCGTGCTCGGCGACGGCGACCTGGTCGCCGTGGTCGGCGCCGCCGGCCGGGACGGGGCCGGGACCCCCTTGATCTGGCTGGTACGGGTCCAGGACGACCGGATGGCCGAGATGTGGACCTACCGCAGGACCCAATAAGGGCTTCCGGCCGGCCTCGAGTCCATCGAGGTCGGCGTCCCCGGGCGCCTGTGGGACGGGCCGCTCGGGGATGCCGAGACCGGAGTAGGGGTCGTCCGGGGATCCCCGGCCGCCCGCCGGCCGGTTGAATGGTCGGGTGGCGACCGCGCAGGAAACCTTCCGCCAGATGCTCCGTGAGGACTTCGCCCCGGCGCTGCGAGAGCTCGGCCTCGTGGGATCAGGACCCTTGTACCGGCTCCCCCACGACCGCCACTGGGCGCTCCTGGGCTTCCAGAAGTCGGCGTTCAGCTCGCGTGAGCTGGTCAGTTTCACCGTGAACCTGAGCGTGGTGCCGAAGGAGCTGTGGGAGCGGGAGAGATCGGTACGGGGGCTGCCGGCCCGCCCGGCCGCGTCAACCTTCTACGGCCTGTGGATGTGGCACAGGCGGATCGGCCGCCTCCTCCCCGGCGACCATGACCACTGGTGGGAGGTGGGGACGGCCCCGGATCCCGCCGTGGTCGACGAGGTGCTGGACGGTGTGCGCGACTTCGCCCTCCCCGCGATGAGGCGTCAGCTCGACCGCCACTGAGCCGGCCGGCTTTTCAGCGGTGATCCCCGGCGGTCAGCGCAGCGGCAGGGCGAACTGGCTGTCCGGCCCCCGTCCCTCACTTGCCGGATTCGGGACGAGGACCAGCCGCAGACCGCCGGACGGCTCACGCCGCCGCTGCTGCGCCCACGCGGCCAGGGCCTCGACGGCGTTCACGGCCTGCGTCCCGGCCCACTGCCCCGGCGTCTCCTGGACGACGTACGCCTCCTGGTGCGCGGGCTCCGTACGGAGGGTGAGGTCCGGGAACCGGGCGGCGATCTCGGCGGCCTCGCCCTCCGGGACGGGCCAGCACCACTCGACCGGGCCGTCGCTGTCGCCGCTCACCTCCCCGTGGTAAATGATGAACGGCGCTCCCGCGATCCCCTCGACGCGCGGGACTCCGCCACGCCGGAGCCGGTGGATGAACAGCTCCCGCCCGGTCGGCACCAGGTCGTCCTCGTGGACCCGCCGGATCATGCTGAGCAGGCGGCGCGCGGGCATGTCGCGGACGTCGACCTCGTACATGGTGTGATCCTTCCCCTCGAGACGATCGACGAGGGAACCGACCAGGTCCCGCCGGGCGGCGTGCTCGGCCTCCGCCCCGGCCCAGTAGGACCGGATCTCCCCGGCGGCCGACGCCGGCTCCAGGGCCAGGATGTCCCTGATCCGGGCCAGCGGCACGCCGATCCGGCGCAGCGAGGCCGCCAGGCGTGCCGGGTCCAGCTGCGTGACCGCGTACCAGCGGTACCCCGTGCCGGGGTCGACATGGGCGGGCACCAGCAGGCCGAGCTCGTCGTACAGGCGCAGCGCCTTCGGCGACAGTCGCGACAGACGGGCGAACTCCCCGATGCTGACCAGGCTCATGGACGGCTCCCTCGTTCCGGGCGGCTGCCCGGGTCGCGACCACTGTGCGGCCTCCCCGAAGGGGAAGGTCAACGTGGTCGCCGGAGACTAGGCGGAACAGGTGAGGTAGAGGTCGGCCCAGGCCGTGTTCAGGAAGTCGTCGTTCTGGTACCTGACCCAGTACGAGGACCCCTGCTGGTCGTAGTCGACGACGCTGACGCCGGCGGGGTGCCGCTCCTCATGGCCGGTGACGCGGGAGTGGGTGGGCGGGCAGCTCACGGTGACGAGGGCGTCGCTGCCCGGGGCGATCGATGTGCTCTGCTTCAGCTCGACGCCGCTCAGGGGCGGCTGCGGCACGTTCGAGCAGAGGATCTCCAGCTTCACCGACAGGGTGACCTGGGGCTTGGCCTGTAGCGACTGGGAGTTGGTGAACGTCATCTTCACGACGCGGCCGTCGACCGTCAGGTTCTTGTAGTTCAGATACTGGGAGTTGTACGAGTCCTTGGTGCCAGACGAGACCGAGGTCTTGACCGGGTACGGGGCGGTCGAGGGGCAGATCTGGGACAGAGTGGTCGTGATGGTCGGGCCGATGGAGGTCGAGTTCCACACCACCACCGTGTTCTCGGCGAACGCGGGGACGCCGAACCCCATCAGTGAGGCGGCGGCCACCGCCGCGATCGCACCGGTCTTCGTGAGCGTGCGCATGCTTCGTCTCTCCTCGTTCGTCAGGCGTGTTCTTGTGCTGACGACGCTAGAGACCAGATCTTGGGACATTCTTGGCAAGATCATTTTGCGCGACTTAAGGGGCACTTGGGGTCGGCCGTGGGCCCGCGGCGCATGCCGGGCGTCGGCTCTACGGCTGGAAGATCAGATTGATCACGACGGTCAGCACGATCGAGAGCAACACGGACAGGACGATCATGGTCAGGCATCCGGCCCAGCCGCCCAGGAATCTGATCTCCGTGTTCCCGACGCGCATGCCCCCGGCACTACCCGTCGCCCACCAGGCGAAACTGCAGGCCACGCGGCCGGGCGCAGGTTACCGGCGCCGGCTCCAGATGTGGTGGGTCTCGAACGCGTCGGAGAGCTCCTGGGCGACCTCCGTCGAGCCGGCCGAGAAGAACCCGCGCTCAAGGATCGCCGCGGGCGCCGGCCCTCTGATCCAGTCGTCCAGGAGGGCGTACCACTCGGCACCGTGGGCGACGCTGAGGGTGTAGTCGTTCATGAGCCACGCCATGTGACGCGCCGCCGCCTCGGTGGTGGTCGACTCCCATACGGACAGGTAGGGAGCCAGGTCGAGTTCCAGGCCGTCCGCGATGATCTCGATCAGCGACATGACGTCGACATCACGCGGATAGTGGTTCAGGGTGTGCGCCCACCAACCACTGCGGCCCACCGAGAGGTTTCCGCTCGTTACCGCCCAGCGTCTCGGGACTACTACGTCTGTCCGTGCCGATGGCCTGATCTGCACGCTGCGGTTCTGTCGTTGGCGGATTGTACGATGCCGACGTGATCATCATTTCCGGATGGCTCAGTGTGGACCCCGGTGTTCGTGACTCCTACCTTCAAGGCTGCATCAGCGTGGTCGAGCAGGCACGAGCCTCGTCCGGCTGCCTCGACTTCGCGCTCAGCCCCGACCTCATCGACGCCGGGCGGATCAACGTTTACGAGCGGTGGGAATCCGGAGAGACTCTCGATGCCTTTCGGACCGCAGGACCGAACGAGGACCAAACAGCGATGATTCGCGACGCGAAAGTATTTCGATACCACATCAGCGAGGTCGGCCCCGCCTGATACAGCCGCTTCTAACGAGCAGCCCAACTCCGACGTAACTGATGAGCCCTCATGCTCACCGAGACTGTCACCAGTCGCGGACGATGACGTCCTGTCGGTCATTCCGACCGACCCGGCTTCTTTGAGCCATTACGGAAGGTATGCCCGGTGAGTGTCGAGTGGGTCGATGTTGAAGAGCTGATCGCTGGGTTGCCATCTCCGCCCTACCTCGTTCCGAAGAGAACGACGGCCGGCATGGTTGCAGCGCTTGCGAAGGCCGGCTTCGTGCTTTGTGAGCTCGACGGTCGCCTGATCAGCTCCCAGGAGGATCTTCTGGAGGAGGTCGGCAAGGCGCTGGAGTTCCCCGACTACTACGGCCGCAATTGGGATGCCTTCAACGATTGCGTCAGGGACCTGCCGGAGTGGGGGAAGCCTAAGGTTGCGGTCGTCTGGCACGACAGTGATCTTCTTCTGCGCCGTAACGTTCACGACTTCGTGCGTTCAGTGACGCTCATGCATCGCATAGCTGAGAGCGCGAGCGCCATCCCGTTCGAGAGTGGCGATCCCCATCTTCAGCTGGAGATCTTCTACAGCGGAGAGTGGGAGGCGGGTGATTCGAGGCCGTAGATCCCGGAGAGCATCGACTCGTCTATGAATACGAGAGTTGGTCGCAACGACAACTGCGACCCTCAGGGCCCTGGAGATCAAAAGCCCCTCTCGCCGAAGCCGGCGAGAGGGGCTTTGAAGTGCGGAGGCTCGGGGATTTGAACCCCGGATGGGCTTGAGACCCAAACCGCATCAGCAGCTCGGATCATGGCAGTCCCGATCAGTCCCACCTGGAGCAACGTGCTCGGCTGATCTATTCGGAACGGCATGGTACGGCGCTGAACTGCAACCCAAACTGCAACCCGAGCCGGGTGGTCACGTGCGGCTCCGGATGTCGTCCCTTCTCGTGAAGCGTCAGGCGACTGACGGCCGGTGAGGGTTGGTGTAGTCAATTCGCTTCTCCTCGCAGAGCGATTCGAAGGCTTCCAAACCGGCGTTCATAATGAGGTCGCGTTCCGCCGGGGTGATCGGCAGGAGCCATAGGATGCGGGCATGGCCGCCATCCCACGCGCAGACCTCGAAGTCGGGGCCGAAGGGGTAGGGCAGGCTGATCAGATATCGGTCACACGCCGAGCCAGCGAACCACGGCCGTCCGATCGGGACGACATGACCGTGATCAAGGCGCTGGTGAGGAGGGCCGGCGTGGTAGTAGGCGTTCAGGTCATCGACTCAAGATGCTGCCAGTCGTCGGTCCGCGCGGTGAGGACGAACTCCAGGCCATGCCCGTCGGCCGAGGCGATGTCGGCGCACCCTGAACTTACGTAGGTCCAACCACCGAATCGCGGCCCCGGCCCGATACGGAAGATCCGGAATCCCGGGATCCGCTCCCCGATGGGGCCGGCGACTCCCGGCAGGCAATCGACCAGGTGTCCGCGGAAGAAGTCCTCCAGGTGGTTCCGCAGGGCGTCGTGGGCTTCGGCCACATCAGTCCTCTCATCGTTGGCACAACTGGCACACACCCAGCCTCCGATTGTCCTGTCTGCCTCGTGCCCCTCCTTAGGACCGCTGACGAGAATCAAGTCCGCGCTGTCAGCTTGGGAATTGCATGGAGCACAGCCTGTAGGGGCGCTGACCTGGGCGCGGGGCCGGTCATGAGTGACCGTGGTTGCCCCCTCGTCACCGTGCTAAATGGCCCGCTAATGGTCCGCCGATCAGTCGACTGTTCGGCCGGTCCAAGGTGCTGGCGGCATGAGGGCAAGGGCGGCCAGAGCGAGGATTCTTAGGCGCTCCCAAGTGGGATGGCACTGCAATCCTGCGGCGCTCCAGGGCTCTGGGCCCTCCTCGGTAAGGTCGTTAGTGAGTCCGTCGATCTCGTCGAGGTAGCCCGCCACCTCGTCGCTGATCCACCCGGCCTCCCGCGACTGCCAGGAAGGTTGATAAGCGCCGTCGAAATCGAGGGCCAACTCGTCCGGGCACAGCACCGACCCGAGCCACTCGATCTGGTCGGAGGCTGGCAGCGCCAGATGAGTCAGGGCCTCACGCAAGAGCCTCCAATTGCCCTGGGCAAGTGCCTCTTGCTCGTCTGCATGCCGCACACTTTCATCCTGCCGCAGGCGCACCCCGCCGGAGGCATAACGAGCCTGGAAGGGGTCAGTGGATTGTCTTGCAGAGAACGACGTTTCGTGCTTTGGTCGCTCCAGACTTGGTCGGCTCTGTTTTCGTGAGGATCATCTTGTCGTATAGCTGGTCCCATTCTCCGCCGCGTATACGGTCCCACTCTTCGGTAGGTATGACTGCGTCGGAGTGGCATGTGGCTTCGTATTCCGCATCCGACACCCAGGAGACGGAGGGTGTAGATGCTGCGGTGACCATCAGCGTCAACAGAGCTGCGGGGGCAGCAAGGATGTGTCTAACCGATCTGGTCATATCTGTTCAGCCTTCCGAGATCCGGCTATCAGATCATGCCGGAGCGGCTGGGCGGTAAATCGGAGCGGTGCGACGCCGGCGGTCGGCGCGGTGGCTTGGTACGGCGCGGCAGATGTGCGGCGAGCGGCCCGAGCCGCTGCCGGCCGGGACCGGCCTCCAGGCCGCACGCCCGGACGGCGGGCGGGCGAGGGGCCGCAGTGCGGCGGCGCGGCGCGCCGCCGCCTTGACGACTACCGGTCCAAGACTGGGTACTGGATCATTCCGCTGCTCGGCCGTCACCGCCTCGACCGGCTCGCCCCTGAGCACCTCGATAAGGCGCTCCTGCGTCAGGCCGGGGTCAGGGAGGCCCGCCTCCATGACGCTCGGCACACGGCTGGGACACTCCTCGTCGAGCAAGGCGTCCACATCCGGGTCGTGCAAGAGATCCTTGGTCATGCGCGGGTGACGACCACCGAGCGTTACACCCACATCGCCAGTCCCCAGGTGAAGGACGCTAGCGAGCGCATGGGCGCCGCCCTGTAGGGCGAGGACTGAAGAAGGCAATTGCAACTAGAACTGCAACTAGAGGCCCCGTGGAGATCAAAAAGCCCCTCTCACCACGACTGGCGAGAGGGGCTTTGAAGT
>NZ_BOOC01000019.1 GCF_016863035.1 Microbispora corallina | reverse complement strand
TGAACCTTGGCAGCTTCAACTACATGATCCTCGCCACCGAGGGATACCAGAGCAGCGGCAGCTCCAACATCACGGTAGGCGGCTCCACCCCCTCGCCGTCGCCCACGCCGTCCCCGTCGCCCTCTCCCTCTCCTTCGCCCTCGACGTCGCCGACGCCCGGCGGAGGGAACGGCGCCTGCAGCGTGTCCTACGTGAAGAACGAGTGGAACAACGGCTTCACCACCGACATCAAGATCACCAACACCGGCAGCAGCACGATCAACGGCTGGGCCCTGACCTGGTCCTTCTCCGGCAACCAGCAGATCACCAACTCGTGGAACGCCACCATCAGCCAGAGCGGCTCGTCGGTCACCGCCCGCAACGTGTCCTACAACGGCTCACTGGCCCCCGGCGCGTCCACCTCGTTCGGCTTCCAGGCCACCTACAACGGCAGTAATCCCAACCCCTCGGCCTTCAGCCTCAACGGCTCGGCCTGCACCGCCGGCTGATCCGGCCGTACGACACGCTCATGAGAAAGGCGGGGGGAGCGGGCGCACGCGCCCGCTCCCCCGTCATGTGGGGCGAACGGGACGAACGACCATTCACGTCTACGTAACACCCGATTCCCGGTTGTAGGCGATTTGGTCGGAACGGGCGCCGCCATATGGGCGCGGCCGGAAATCCGCCGCGCAGCATAACTACGCGATTGACAACGCAGTCGGGAATCCGCGATTCTTCACCCCGATGTCCGATCGGGGCGGAGTTAGGGTGGATTTCCACGTACTGGGGCCGCTCGAGGTGTCCCGCGACGGCCGGCAGGTCCCTGTCAGCGGAGCTCCGAAACTCCGGCTCACCCTCGCCGCGCTGCTGTCCAAGGCCGGTCAGCCGGTGTCGATCGACTGGCTGATCGCCGCGGTCTGGGGCGACCGGCCGCCGGCGTCCGCGCGGCGCAACATCCACCTC
Source organism: Microbispora corallina (assembly GCF_016863035.1). Taxonomy (GTDB): domain Bacteria; phylum Actinomycetota; class Actinomycetes; order Streptosporangiales; family Streptosporangiaceae; genus Microbispora; species Microbispora corallina. The sequence goes on along the minus strand of NZ_BOOC01000019.1, from coordinate 55,714 downwards.
TACGTCCACCAGCTGAGGCGGGCGTTCGGCGCCCACGTCCTGCCGGGACGGCCGGGCGGGTACGCGATCGTCACCGACTCGCTCGACGCCGCGCGCTTCCGCGGCCTGGCCGCGCAGGGGAGCGCCACCCTCGACGAGGGAGACCTCGGACTCGCCCGTGACCGGCTGCGCGCGGCCCTCGACCTGTGGCGGGGGCCGGCGTTCGCCGAGTTCGGCGACTGCGCGCCGATCGCCGAGGAGGCCCGGCGGCTGGAGGAGGCGCGGCTCACCGTCCACGAGCGGCTGGCGGAGGCCGAGCTCGGCCTGGGACGGCACCTGGAGGTCGCCACCGAGCTGGCCGAGCTGACCCGGGAGCATCCGTACCGGGAGAGCCTGCGCGGCCACCTGATGCTCGCGCTGTACCGGTCGGGCCGCCAGGCGGAGGCCCTGGAGGTCTTCCGGCAGACCCGCGACCTGCTGACCGCCCAGCTCGGCATCGAACCCGGCCAGGCGCTCCAGCGGCTGCACGAGGCGATGCTCCGCGGCGACGAGGACCTCCTCCCGGCCCCGCGCCCACCTGCCGGGGACGGGGACGGCTGGGCCGCGGACGACTGCCCGTACCGCGGCCTGGTGGCGTTCCAGCCGGAGGACGCCGACTGGTTCTTCGGCCGCTCACCCCTGGTCGAACGACTCGGCGAGCTGGTCGGGCGGCTTCCCGTGGTCGGGGTGTTCGGCGCGTCGGGAAGCGGGAAGTCGTCCCTCCTGCGTGCCGGCCTGCTCGGCGAGATCTCCGGCGGACCCGGCGAGCCGTGGCGCGGCATGATCATGACGCCCGGTGACCGCCCCCTGGACGCCCTGGCCGAGCTGGTCGCCAAGGCGACCCGCGGCGACTTCGAGACGCTCCGCGACGACCTGGCCCGCGACCCCGCCGCCGTGAACGCGGCCGTCGGCGCCGCCCTCGACGTCGCGCCGGACGCGTCCCCGCCGGCCCGCCTGCTGCTGGTGGTGGACCAGTTCGAGGAGACCTACACCCTGTGCGACGACGACGGGGAACGGCGCCGGTTCGTGGAGGCCCTGCTGGCCCTGGCCCTCGGGGACGGCGGCCGAGCCGTTCTCGTCCTCGGCGTCCGGGTCGACTTCCTCGCCCACCTGAGCCAGCACCCGGACCTGGTGGACGCCCTGCGGGGCGAGGCCCAGCTGCTGGTCGGGCCCGTGTCGTCGTCGGACCTGCGGGAGATCGTCGTACGGCCCGCCGAGCAGGCGGGGCTCACCGTGGAACCCGACCTGCTGGCCACCGTGCTGGCCGACGCCGCCGAGGAGCCGGGGAGCCTGCCGCTGGTCTCCCACGCCCTGCTGGAGACCTGGCGCGGCCGTTCCGGCCGGAGTCTCACGCTCGCGGCCTACCAGGCGGCGGGCGGCGTGCGCGGGGCGATCGCGCAGAGCGCGGAACGGGTCTTCGGCGAGCTCGGCCCGGCGGAGCAGCAGGCCGCGCGCCGGATCTTCCTGCGCCTGACCGCGCTCGGGGACGGGACGGAGGACACCAGGCGTCCCATCTCCCGGGCGGAGCTCGTCGGCCTGGCCGACCCGGGCGTCACCTCCACGGTCCTGGACCGGCTCGCGGCGGCGCGGCTGGTCGTCCTCGCGGAGGAGACGGTCGACGTGGCGCACGAGGCGCTGATCCGCGCCTGGCCCCGGCTGCACGGCTGGCTCACCGACGACCGCGAGAACCTCGTCGTCCACCGTCGGCTCACCGACGCCGCGCACACCTGGCGGGAGCTGGAGCGCGACTCCGGCGCGCTGTACCGGGGCGCCCAGCTCCTCGTCGCCCGGACGTGGGCGGAGGACCATCCGCAGGAGCTGAACGAGGTCGAGAGCGCCTTCCTCCGGGCCAGCCGGGCCCTGGAGGAGAGCGAGCGCACCGCGACGAGACGCCGCACCCGGCTCCTGCAGCGCCTCCTGGCCGGGATGGCCGTGCTCTTCCTGCTCGCCCTGCTCGGCGGAGGCGTTGCCCTACGGCAGGGTCAGGAGGCCGCCCACCAGCAACTCGTCGCGCTGTCCCGGCAGCTGTCCCTGAAGGCCCGCTCGCTGCTGGAGACCGATCCCGACCTGGCCGGCCTGCTCGCGATCGCCGCGTTCCGGCTCAACCCCGAGCCGGAGACGCGGGGCGCCCTGCTCAGCGTGGCGGCCGCCGCGCGCCGCCGGGTCGAGCTGAACGCCGAGGGGCCGGCGGTCTTCGGCCTGGCCTTCAGCCCGGACGGGACGCGGCTGGCATCGGCCGGCACCGACGGCACGGTCGGCCTGTGGGACCTGCGCACCCTCACCCGCGTCGCCACCTTCTCCGGCCCCCCCAAACCGGCGGGGTCGGGGGAGATCAACGCCAGGGCGGTGGCCTTCAGCCGCGACGGCCGGCTGGTCTCCTCCGTCATCAGGGACGCCACGCTCGGGTCGAGCAGGGGCGCGGTCGTGGTGTGGGACGTGGCCTCCGGCCGGCCGGTGTTCCAACGTGAACGGGAGCGGCTCACCGACGCGTTGGCGCTGAGCCCCGACGGGACGAAGGTCGTCGTGGGGGTCGCCGGGGGTGGCGTCGAGCTGTGGGACCTGCGCACCGGCGGCAGACGCGTGCTGAAAGGACACCACGAGGAGGTCGTGGCGCTCGCCTTCAGCCCCGACCAGGGGTTCCTGGTCTCGACCACGGGCGGCGCGGAACGACCCCTCGTCTGGGACGTCGCCACCGGCTCCCGGGTCGCCGCGCTCCCCGCCACGAACGTCCACCGGCTGGGCTTCGACGCCGCCGACGGCACCCTCGCCACCGGGTCGGCGTATCACGGCGTGGGGTTCTGGCGGATCCGCCGCGACGGGGTGACCCGGCTGCCCGGGCTGCCCAAACGGACGCCCTACACGTGGGACATGTCCGCCCCCGCCCATGGCCGGATCGCCGTCGCTGACGAGGACGGCCTCATCACGGTCTACGACGTCGCACGACGGCAGCCCATCGAGACGTACCAGGACAGGAGCCGCACCGAGACGCTGTCCCTCGCCTTCAGCCCCGACGGCACCATGCTCGCCTCTGCCGGGCTGGGCCGGACCATCGTGCTCCGCCGCCAGGCCGTCCCGCCGTTCAGCGGGCACAGCGCGGCAGTGAACGACATCGAGATCAGCCCGGACGGCCGCGTCGTCGCGTCGGCGAGCAGCGACCGCACCGCCCGGCTGTGGGACGCGCGCGGAAACCCGATCGCCACGCTGGGAGACCATCCCGACCAGGTCAGGGCCCTGTCCTTCAGCCCGGACGGCCGGCTGCTCGCGACCGTCACCCGCAGCCACACCCTCAGCGTCTGGGACCTCGCCGCGCCGCGGCGGCTCAGCACGGTCTCCTACCAGGGGCTGGGCGCGACCACCGACGTCGGCTTCGACCCGAGCGGGCGTTTCCTCGTCGCGACCGCGCTCGGCCGGTTCCGGTGGGACGTGCGGGATCCCGGGAAGCCGGTGGACGCGCCGTTCGCGGGTCCCGGGTACCTGGTCTCGGCGCTGGCGTTCAGCGCGCGCGACCCGCTGCTCGCGACCACCGGCCCCGCCGGCGACCTGCAGGTCTGGGACCTGGCCAGGGACCGGGAGGTCCGCGCGCTGAGAACCCGGCAGGGCTCGGTGCTCGACGTCGCCTTCAGCCCGGACGGCCGCCTGATCGCGACGGCCGGCGCCGACCGCACGGTCAAGCTCTGGGACACCTGGACGGGCACCCTGCGCGCCACGCTGACCGGGCACACCGCCCCGATCCAGGTCCTCGCCTTCAGCAGGGACGGCCGGTCGCTCGCGTCCGCCGGCGACGACCACACGATCGTCGTCTGGGACGTCGCGTCCGGGAGGCAGAGCGTCACGCTCACCGGGCACACGGCCCCGATCAGAGGCCTGGCCTTCACGGCCGACGGAGACCTGATCTCCGGAGGCGACGACGGCAGGATCATCCGCTGGTCGCTGCTGCCCGGCCCGCTCGTGGGGAGGCTCTGCCAGGAGATCGGCCGCGACCTCACCCGGGCCGAGTGGGCGACCTACCTGCCCACGGTCGGCTACCGCCCGACGTGCCCCCGCTGAGCCCCGGGGGGCGGACGGGCGACCGCGCGACGCCGCGCCCGTCAAGCGCCGGGAGCCTCAGTCGAGCACGAGGAACTGCCTGCCGTCGATCAGCTCGCGGACCGCGTCGAGGTGGCCGGCGTGGGTCGCCGTCTCGACGAGGACGTGCAGGATCGCCTGGCGCAGGTCGCCCGGCGGCCGGTCGTCGCGGTAGTCCGGCCACCAGCGCGGCGCCTGGTCCGGGCTGCTGGAGGCGATGACCTCGTCGGCCCGCGCCGTCTCCTCGCGGTAGAGGCCGAACACCTCGGAGGCGGGCCGGTCGTCGGGCACCCGCCACGCGTCCGAGGGGGTGGCGAACGAGGCCACCGCGCCGGGGTCGCCGCCGAAGACCGCGCCGAACCAGAAGCGCTCGACGTCGAGGGCGAGGTGGCGGACGAGGCCGGCCGGGGTCCAGGCCGACGGAAGGACCGGGCGCCGCAGGTCGGCCTCGTCCAGGCCGTCCAGGATGTCGAGGACGTGCCGCCGCTTCCAGTTCAGGTAGCCGAGGAGGGACGAAACCTCACTCGATGCCGGTGTCGGGCTCACTCGCGCTCTCCCAGATGTGGACTACGGGGTCGGTACGGCCGGAAGGTCCCGCGAGGAGCGTGGATGCCGTTCGCCCACGCGTCCGCAGGAGTCTCCCTTGCAGGTGGTCAGTCGGCAGAGAGGGCGTCCAGCAGCCGCTGGAGGGCGCGGCGGTCGCCGCTGATCTCCAGCCGCTCCCCGAACTCTCCGGGCGGCGTCCCGTCGATCACCAGGCCCATGAGGACGGCGGGACCGGCCCGCAGGGCGGCGTCCCACCGCTCCGGCTCGCCCCTGCGGATCGCGAGCTCGCCGCCGGACGTGCGGAGGGTGAAGACGTCGCCGTCGACGTCCACCAGGAACGTGGCGTCGAGGTCGCCCAGGCGGGCGGGTTCGAGATGGCTCTTCAGGGCCAGCATCAGCGAGTCGGTCCCCAGGGGCTTCGCCGGCTCCTTCTCCGGCGACCGGCGGCCCCACCGGCCCAGGTGCACGAGGAGCGGCTCCAGGTCACGGCCCCACTCGGTGAGCTCGTAGACCCAGGCGCGGGCCGGCGGCCCCAGCTTGCGCCGCCGGATCACCCCGCCCTCCTCCAGGTCGCGCAGCCGCTGCGAGAGCACGGTGGGACTGGCGTTGGCCAGGCCGGCCTGCAGGTCGCTGTAGCGCTTCGGGCCGAAGAGCAGATCCCGGACGATCATCAGCGCCCAGCGCTCGCCGACCAGGTCGAGGGCGCGCGCGACGGCGCAGGAGTCGCCGTACGTGCGTGCCGTTGTCACGTCCTCATCCTACTCATCCCGAAGCAGATGCTTGCTTCCCTGTAGCCCGGTGACGGATGAGGCGGCGACGGTCCGCCGCCGCCTCATCCGCCGGGGGAAGGGGGTGAGGCGTCAGTTGGGCAGCCAGTTACGCGTGGCGGTCATGTCGTCACCTCCTCTCGTGAGCGGTACGAGCGCCCCGTCCCGGTCGCGCGTACCGATCGCAGTACGCCGAGGACGCTCAACGTCCCGATCGCCCCGCCCGCGGCGATCACCGCGTACGGCGGGAGCACGTCCGCCGCCGCTCCACCGGCGGCCATGCCGAGGCCCTGGAGGGTCATGACCCCTCCGCCCAGCACGGACATCGCGCGGCCGCGCAGGCGTTCGGGCACCGCGTCCGCGAACCACCGGTCCATGCCGAGCGTGTAGGCGGCGCACGCACCGGTGAGCAGCATGAGTCCCACCGCCGCCGGCAGCGCCGGGCGCAGCGCGAAGGCGGCCATCGGCAGCGCCGACACGGCGGCGAGCGGGAGCGCGATCCGGTCGCGGGCGGCGGGCCCGAGCAGCGTGCCGGCCAGCACCTCGCCCGCGACGGTTCCCGCGGGCATGGCGGCCAGGAACAGGCCGAACCCCGCCGCGCCGGCCCCCGCGGCGTCCGCGAAAGGCGCGGCCGCCCCCTCGGCGACGACGAAGAACATGGGCGGGATCCACCACATCAGCAGCAGGGCGCGGATGCGCGGGTCGCCCAGCAGCCGCCGGGTCGCGCCGGTTCCCGGCGCCGCGGCCCGCGCGGCACGGGCGGGCCGGTCGCCTGTCCCGAGGCGCAGCAGGAGCGCGGACCCGAGGAAGGTGCCGACGGCCACGCACAGCGCGGCGCGGGGCGGCAGCCACACCAGCGCCAGGCCGCCCAGGCCGTACCCGGCGATCTGGGAGGACTGCGCGACGATCCGCACCAGCGAGCGGCCCAGAACGTACGCGTCGCCCCGCAGGATGTCCGCGAGGCTCGCGGCCCGGGTGCCGGTGAACAGGGGGGCGATCGACGCCACGGCGAACCGGAGGACGAACAGGGCGGCCGCCGGAGTCGCCGGTACGGCCATCAGCGCCATGCACGCGGCGCAGAGCAGGTCGCAGGCGACGAGAAGCCGGCGGGGCGGGTACCGGTCGGCGAGGCCGGAGAGCAGGGCCGCGCCGACCGCGTACGGCAGGAAGCCGAGCGCGAAGACGAGACCGGTCAGCAGCGCCGAGCCGGTCTGGCGGAAGACCAGGACGGCCAGGGAGATCTCGGCGAACACGCCGCCCGCGACCGACAGGACGTGGGCGGCGAGGATCGTCCGGAACTCCCGCACCGCGAGGACGTCGCGGTAGGTGACCGGTGCGGAGTCCTCCTCCGGGTGGAGGTCCTCCCGCACCTCTCGCGGGCGGACGCGGCGACCGGCAGGCGGGTCCGTCACCACCACCGGTTCCCGTGCGCGTCCCAGGGCGCCTCTCGCCCGCCGGGCGCGCTCGTCGGGGCGGCGTCCGCGAGGAACGCCTCCGCGTGGCGGCGGGCGAACTCGGCGAAGCTCGTGGGCCGTACCCCGAAGGTCCTGTGGGTGTCCAGCAGGACGTGCGACTCGGGGCGCCGCCTCCGTTCGGCGAACAGCTCGCGCAGGATACGGATGGTCGGTTCGGGTATCCCGGCCTCCGCGCTCTCGCGCAGCTTGTCCTCCGGGGACAGCTCCACGTGGCGGAAGGCGGTCCCGGTCGCCTCGGAGATGCGCTCGACGACCTCCTTCATCGTCAGCGCCTCCGGGCCGGTCATGTCGTACGCCCTGCCCTCGTGGCCGTCGGAGGTCATCAGTGCCACCGCGACCTTCGCGACGTCCTCGATGGCGACGGGCGACAGCCGGCTGTCGCCGATGGGAATGCGCAGCTCCCGCCGCCGCGGGTCCACCCCGGTGAGGGTGCCCGGCAGGTAGACCTCCATGAACTGACTCGGGCGCAGATGGGTCCAGGCCAGGCCGGACGCCTCGAGGTGGCGCTCGATGTCCCGGTGCTCGCGCGTCCTCGTGAAGCTGTCGATGTCGAAGCCGACGCCGGACTCCCTGCTGGAGTACTTCACGATGTGCGGCACCCCCGCGGCCTTGGCCGCGTCGATGAACGTGCACTGCGTCTCCGGCATCCGCTCCCTCTCCGAGGAGATCAGGAGCACGCGCTCCACGCCGCGCAGGGCGGCCGTCAGGGTCTCGGGGCGCAGCATGTCGCCCTCGACCACCTCCACACGCGGCAGCCTGTGGAGCTTCCTGGCCTTGTCCGGGTTCCTCACCAGCGCGCGGACGGGAACGTTCTGCCGCGCGAACTCCTGGACCACGATCGATCCACTGAGCCCCGTCGCTCCGGTGACAAGAATCATGGCTAAGACGGTAGTGTCATCTCCTACAGAAAAACAAGTAATTGGTATTGAATATGGAGAAGATGGGTCGCCAGTGAGAGGGGTCCGATGCCGGACTACATGCTGTTGCTGTACACGCCCGAGACCGGCGAGGACGAGCGCCCGGAGCACGACCGATGGGCGGAGTTGCCGCTCTGGGCCGAGCTGACCGAGAGCCTCCGGCGGGCCGGGCTGCTCGTCGCCCACGGCCCGCTGCACCCGGTCGCCGCCGCGACGACCGTACGCGTCCGGGACGGCGAGGCCGAGCTCACCGACGGGCCGTTCGCGACGACGAAGGAGGTCCTCGCGGGTTACTACGTCCTGCGGTGCGCCGACCTCGACGAGGCGCTGCGCCACGCGGCGCGGATGCCGACGGCGCGCCACGGCTCGGTTGAGGTGCGGCCGATCGTCGACCCGGCCCGGCTCACGGCCCTCGGCGAGGGGTGGGCGTGACCGGCCGGACCGTCCCGGATCACCCGTCTCCGGACGCGGCCGCCGCGGCGGCCGCCCGGGTGTTCCGGGAGGAGCGGGCCGCCGTCCTGGCGACCCTGATCAGGTATGCCGGCGACGTCCAGCTGGCCGAGGACGCCGTGCAGGACGCGTTCGCGGCGGCGCTCGCGACCTGGCCCCGCGACGGAGTCCCGGAGAGCCCGGGCGCGTGGATCACCGTGACCGCCCGGCGGCGGGCGATCGACCGGTTGCGCCGTGACCGGTCGGTCGCCGACCGCGCCGAGCGCCTCGCGGAACTGCTGCGCCTCGACGGGCAGGAGCATCCCTTCGCCGGCGACCCCGGCCCGCTCGACGACGACCGGCTGCGGCTGATCTTCACGTGCTGCCATCCGGCGCTGGACATGCCGGCCCGGGTCGCGCTGACGCTGCGCGTGGTCGGCGGCCTGACCACGGGTGAGATCGCGCGGGCGTTCCTGGTCGCGGAGCCCACGATGGGCAAGCGCGTCGTCCGCGCGAAGCGCAAGATCGCGGACGCACACATCCCCTACCGGGTGCCGGCCGGCGAGGAGCTCCCGGGCCGCGTGCGCGGCGTCCTCCGGGTCGTGTACCTGATCTTCAACGAGGGCTACGCGGCCGGCGGGGGAGACCGCCTGGTCCGCGGAGAGCTGTGCGACGAGGCCCTCCGCCTGGGCCGGCTCGTCTGCGAACTGATGCCCGGCGAACCCGAGGCGTGGGGCCTGCTCGGCCTGATGTCGCTGCACGACGCCCGCCGCGCCGCCCGCGTCGACGGGCGCGGCGGCTACGTGGCGCTGCACGACCAGGACCGGTCGCTGTGGGACGAGGGCCGCCTCGCCGAGGGCATGCGGGCGCTCGAACGCGCCGTGCGGCTCGGCCGTCCCGGGCCGTACCAGCTCCAGGCCGCCATCGCGGTGGCGCACATCCAGGCGCCCGGCGACGATCCCGCGCAGTGGGCGCGGATCGCCGGCCTGTACGACGCCCTCGGCAGGCTCAGCCCCTCGCCCGTCGTGGAGCTGAACCACGCCGTCGCCGTTGGCTTCGCGTACGGCGCCGCGGCCGGTCTGGAGCGGCTCCGGCCGCTGCTGGGCGATCCCGCACTCGAGCGCTACCAGCCGCTGCACGCCGCGCACGCCGAGCTGCTCCGGCGGGCCGGCGACGTTCCGGGCGCCGCGCACTCCTACGAACGGGCCATCGCGCTGTCGGGCAACGCGGTCGAGCGCGCCGAGCTCACGCGGCGGCTGGAGTCGCTGACCGGCTGACGCCGCCGCCGGGCGTCCGGCTGGGCCCGGCCATGAGGAGGGCCCGGAATGAAGGCGCCGGCTTTTTCGGCGACCGACTCATTGTTGCTTTCGCCGTGTCCGGCGCAATAAAGTGCATATCGTGACTGCCGGGTCGGCCATGGGCCACGCACGAGTGAGGCGCCCGGCCGCGGCGTGAGCGCCCGGCGGCCGAGAGGCCCGCCTTTTCCCCGGTCACCCTGCTCTTTATTTCCCGTCGGCCGCGCTGCCGACGCCGCACGTCCCGTGCCCCTTTTCGCCTTTTCGCCGTGCCGCGAGACCGTTCCGCCGTGCGGTGAATTCCCCTGCCCGCCGGCGATTCGCCATGCCTGGAAATCGCCGTGCCCACAATCCGGAGAAGAAACAGAGAATGCCGATCGATTTCAACACACAGGTCGTCGAGGAGTTCCGCGCGAACGGCGGACGAGTGGGCGGCCCGTTCGAGGGCGGCCGCCTCATCCTGCTCACCACCACCGGCGCGCGGTCCGGACGGCCGCACACCACGCCGCTGGGCTACCTCCCCGACGGCGGGCGGATCCTGGTGATCGCCTCGGCCGGAGGCGCGCCCCGGCATCCGGCCTGGTTCCACAACCTGGTGGCCCGTCCGCGGGCCACCGTCGAGGACGGCGTCTTCACCTACGAGGCGGACGCCGTCGTGCTGGAGGGCGCCGAACGCGACGCGGCCTTCGACCGGGCGGCCGAGGCCGACCCCGGCTGGGCGGCGTACCAGGCCAAGACGTCGCGGGTCCTTCCCGTCGTCGGGCTCGTGCCGGTGCCCGGGCCGCCGAAGCCGGCCGCGGCCTCACCGGGCGGGGCGCTCAAGGCGATCCACGACGCCTTCCGGCGGGAGCTCGCCCTGATCCGCGCCGAGCTGGGGCGATCGGGGCCGGGGCTGGGCGCCCAGCTGCGGGTGAACTGCCTGACCCTCTGCCAGGGACTCCATCACCACCACACGGGGGAGGACGGGGCGATCTTCCCGTTCCTCGCCGAGCGCCGTCCCGGGCTCGGCCCCGTCCTCGAACGGCTGCGCCGGGAGCACGAGGAGATCGCCGCGCTCCTGGCCCGGCTCCGGGAGGCCGTCTCCGCGACCGGCGCCGACCCCCGGGACGTGGCCCGCGAGGTCGGCCACCTGACCGCGGAACTCGAACGCCACCTGACGTACGAGGAGGAGCACCTGATCCCGGTCCTCGACGCGCCGGGCGGCTGAGGCGCGCCCTTGCTATGGTGATCGCCATGTTCTGCGCGTGCTTCACGAGGATCCGCCGCTCCTAGCGGCGGGCCGTCCTCATCGTCTGACCGGCTCCGCCGCCCTCGGTGTCCTATCGCCGGAGCGGCGCCCTTTTCCGCGCGCTCCCGGCTCTCCATCCGGTCATTCGCGGAGCACACCCATGCGTCACCCCTATCAGGGCGGACGGCACGAGCTCGGTCAGAACTTCATCGCCGACCGCTCGGTCATCGCCTCCATCGAGCACATCGTCGCCCGGACGACCGGCCCGATCGTCGAGATCGGAGCCGGCGACGGCGCCCTGACCGTGCCGCTCAGCCGGTACGGCAGGCCCGTCACGGCCGTGGAGGTCGATCCCGGGCGGGCGCGCCGCCTGGACCGGCGGACGCCGGATCACGTGGCCGTCGTCACCGCCGACATCCTCAATTTCCGTTTCCCCCGGCACCCCCATGTGGTGGTGGGCAACCTGCCGTTCCATCTCACGACCTCGATCATGCGCCGGCTCCTCGCGGCCGACCACTGGACGGCGGCCGTGCTGCTCGTCCAGTGGGAGGTCGCCCGGAGGCGCGCGGGGGTCGGCGGGGCCAGCATGCTGACCGCGGCCTGGTGGCCCTGGTACGACTTCGCGGTGCACTCCCGGGTGCCCGCCCGGTCGTTCCGGCCGGTTCCCTCGGTCGACGGCGGCCTGCTGACCGTGACCCGCCGGGCGTCGCCGCTGGCCGGCCCGCGAGAGCCGTACCAGGACCTCGTCCGCCGGGTGTTCACGGGCCGCGGGCGCGGGCTGCGGGAGATCCTCGGGCGGGCCGGGCTCGACCAGGCCGCCGTACGGCGATGGCTCCGCGAGACCGGGCTGTCGCCGTACGCGCTGCCCAAGGACCTGACAGCCGACGACTGGGCCTCGCTGTGGGAGGCCCGCGTCACAGGTCGAGCTGGTACCGGTGCTCCTGATGGGTGGGGACGTAGCCGAGGGCGTCGTTGACGCGGCGCATCGGGGCGTTGCCGTCGGCGGTGTCGGTCAGCAGGCCGTCCAGGTCCGGATGGCGCTGCCGCGCCTGCCGGATGGCCTCGGCCTTCATCCACAGGCCGAGGCCGTGGCCGCGGTGCTCGGGGAGCACGCCGGTGCCGTAGTGCTGGCCGTCGCCCCTGCCGTCGCCGGCGACCACCAGTTCGGTGAAGCCGGCGATCGAGCCGTCCGAGGCGTCCACCGCGACGACGGTGTGCAGCAGGTCGCCGCGTTCTGCGACGGCCCGGGCCACGGCACGGACGCGCTCGGCGTCCCAGGTGCCGGGGACGTGGTCCGCGTCGCCCATCGGCATGTCGTCCATCGCCCGGCGCGACGCGGCGAACGTCTCGGCCAGGTCGTCCGGTACGACGCCGTCCCACGACACGAGCAGGTAGCCCGGGTGCGGCCGATCGGCGATTCCCGCCAGGGCGTCCGGGTCGACGGCGGCGAGGGACAGCCGCGCGAACGTCAGCGTGAGGACCCGGCGGAAGCCACGCGCGGCCAGGAAAAGCTCGCCGGGCGAGCCGGCCTCGACGTGGGCGTACACGCTCCGGCGGCCGTCGTCCCGCGCTCCGGCGACGGCCTCCGCGAGGAGTCGTGTGCCGACGCCGCGGCGCCGCTCCACGGGATGGACGGCGAGGTCGAGCTCGGCGGGGAGGGCCCGGCGGGTGAACAGGCGCAGGAACGCCGAGCCGGCCGGGGTTCCGTCGGGGTACGAGGCCAGCCAGGCGAGGCGCCGGCTCGACGAGGTGAGGTGGGGGTCGGTCAGCGCTGTGATGCGAAGGGACACGTCGTCTCCGTCGTGAGGAGGTGGATCGGGGCAGGGCGCGAGGTCGGCTGCCGAAGGCTCCTGCGCATGTGCCGTACACCTCCTTCACAACGAGGTCCGCCGATGTCACGGCGACGGGCCGACCGGTGGCGACGAGAACGCCGCACGGCGGAGGGCCGGGTCAGGGGCGGGCGATGACGGCGTATCTCTCGTCGTCGATCGGGCCTCCCCACAGGTCCGGGTCGGGCAGCGGTTCGACGTCCACCTCTCTGACGAGGGGACGCAGCGACCCCGCGAGCCGCTCGGCCGTCACGCCGCCGAGCCAGGGAAGCGACTCCGATCCCGGCACGTACGGCGGGCCCTCGTGCGCGTGCCAGTGCCCCTCGACGAGCACGAGCCGCCCGCCGGGACGCAGCAGGCCGAGCCAGCGGCGCAGAGCCAGGCCGGGCTCGGGGAGCGTCCACAGCAGGTGCCGGACGAGCACCACGTCGAACGACGATCCGACGCTCGCGGGCGGGTCGCTCGCGTCGCCCGCGACCGCCGTGAAGGCGTGGCCGGCCGCGGAGAGCTTCCTGCACGCGTGCTCCACCATCACGGGTGACAGGTCCACGCCGACCGGCCGGTGCCCCTGCTCGGCCAGGAGCAGCGACAGCGAGCCGGTGCCGCATCCCAGGTCGAGCACGTCGGCCGGGGCGGGAGGCATCCAGGCGCGCAGCCGGCCGGCCCACGCCGCCCGCACGGAGGGGTCGCGCAGGCCGTGGTCGGCCTCCTCGTCGAAGGTGGGCGCGGCCGCGTCCCAGTAGGACGAGACCGCAGCGGGATCGACCGTTTCCATGCCTGCGATCCTGCCACCCGACACCGACAAACCCCTCCCCCTCCCGCATCGGAAACCGTCGCCTCACCGGCAGAACCGTCCCGTCGCCGCTCACGGCCGGGCCGCCTCCCCCCGGGCGCAGGGGCACGCGCGACCGTCCTCGCCCGGCGGCACGGGCCAACGGGCCTCGCCCTGGGCCGTGCACATCGGGGGTGGCAGGTCGGCCGCAGGGGGCCGGGCTCCGGGCGGCCGGGGAAAGTCCCGGAAAAACACGGGCGGCATCGGGGAACAACACGCCCCGCGGGGTGGTTACATAGACCGTGGCCGGTGTGCAGGTGTCCCCGGGCCTCACCTAATTTGCCTTCGCGGACTACCGTTCGGCTGGAGCCGCGTTGTGCCTTTCGCCGAGAGGCGACCCGGCACCGGCACCACACGTGCGGGACCCCGGCAGGAGTAACCTCCTGCCGGGGTCCTCGCGTTTCCGGCGCCGCGGCGCGGCCAGGCCCCGGCGCGCCCCCCTCGGCCCCGCCGGCTCGCGCGGACGGGTGGTCCCCCATGACGAGAGCACGAGGAGACGCATGACCGAGTTCCACACGCCGGGCACGCTGCCCCCCACGAACGGCTACAGCCACGTGGCCTCGGTGGCGCCGGGCAGCCGGCTCGTCTGGACCTCGGGCCAGGTTCCCCTCGCGCCCGACGGGACGCCGGCTCCCGCCGGCGACTGGGAGGCCCAGACCCGCCTCACGATGCGCAACGTCGGCGCGGCGCTGGAGGCCGCCGGGGCGACGTGGGACGACGTGTTCAAGCTCACCATCTATGTCGTGGACACCTCGGCCCTCCCCACCGTCCGGAGGGTCCGCGACGAGTTCGTGAACGTGGAACGGCCCCCGACGAGCTCGCTCGTCCAGGTCGCCGGCCTGTTCCGGCCCGACCTCCTGGTCGAGGTCGAGGCCGTCGCCGCCGTCCCCTCCGACCGTCCGCCGGCGTCCGCCGTCCCCTCCGATCGCTGACCCGGCCGCCTCCCCGCCGGCCGCCCCCGTCACCCCCGCGGAAAACGGGTTGCCCTCGCCGGCGGCGCTGCGCGAACCTCCCTGGGATGAGCGAGAACCGACAGTTCAGGGCCGGTCCCGACGGCGTCCCGGCGATCAGCTTCGTGGAGGCGGTCCGCGACGGACGGCCCAAGGCCGACCTGGTCGAGGTGCTCGGCCCGGGGGCCGTCGACGTGATCATGTCCCAGCTGCGCGGCTGGACCGTCGCCGGCCCCGTCGACCTGGCGGAGCGGCTTCTCGACAGGGGAGCGGTCCTCGTCAGGCACGCTCACGAGATGAGGTGCGACCTGCCGGGCAGGCCGCCCGTGCCCTCCGCTGCCCCTGACGGCCATCGGTTCACGCCGTGCGACCGGCCGGCCGAGGACCTCCTACCGGCCTGGCTGGCCGCCTACCCGCCCGGTCACCCCGACCACCGGCCGCGCGACCCCGGGACGGACTCCGCCGGCGAGCTCGCCCAGATCCTGGCCGGGAAGGTCCTCGGGCCCGTGCTGCCGTGCAGCGCCCTTGCCGTACGGGAGGACGGGGACGAGGTCGTCGCGGCCGTCGTGATCACTGACAGGGACGGCCTTCCCTGGGTCATCGAGGCCTTCCGTCACCCGGCGCGGTCGCCGCGGGGGCTCGGGGCGCCGCTGCTGGCGCACGCCCTCGGCCGGGCGGAGGCGTCCGGCCTGGCCTCGGTCGGCCTGGCCGTCACCGAGGGGAACCCGGCCCGGCGCGTCTACGAGCGCCTGGGCTTCCGGGTGGTCCGCACGACCGTCACCGTCCGCGTATGAGGACCGGTCACAGCGACGAGACGAACGACCGCAGCTCCCGCTCGTAGCGGGCGGGGTCGGCGTTCCACGAGCCGGTGTGGCCGCCGCCGGTCGTCCGGACGAGCGTCACGAGGTCGGGCCGCGCCTTCGCGAACGCCAGCGCGGGCTCGACCGGCACGGTCGCGTCGTCGGCGTCCACGAAGATCAGGGCGGGCGTCTTGAAGTCGCGGGCGTGCCGCACCTGGTCGAGGTCGTCGAACGACAGGCCGGTCCGCCGCTCGACCACCCACTCGCCCACGCTGACCAGAAAGCCGGGAACCCCCATCTGCCGTGCGCCCAGCGCGATCGGCGCCCGCCAGTCGATGACCGGGCTGTCGAGGATCATTCCCCTGATCGGCGCGTCGGGCAGACTCCGCACGGTCATCGGGACGATCCCGCCGCCCATCGACCATCCGTACAGCACGACGCCGGTCGCGCCGTGCGAGCGGGCGTACGCGATCGCCGCGGCGACGTCCTCCCATTCGGTCGCCCCGAGGTGCAGCTTGCCGTCCGGGCTCGCGGGCGCGCCCACGTCGTTGCGGTACGTGATCCCGAGCACGGGCATCCCCAGGCTGTGGAAGACCGGGAGCACCCGCAGCGCCTCGGCGGGGTTCGCGTTCCGGCCGTGCACGGCGATCACCCAGGTCGGGGACGTGCCCTCGGTCCGCCACGCGGGGAACCCGCCGAGCGCGGAGGGGACCGTGACATCGGTGTACGGCACGCCGGCCGCGGACGGCTCCGCGTGCCCCCACAGCCACCGGTCGAGGTAGGCGCGCACGCCCGGCCGCAGGTCGCCGCGCAGCACCCGCGCGACCTTCCTGGTGACCGTCCCCGCGTCCGAGGCGACCGCGGGACCCAGCAGCGCGTTGCCGTCCGCCCAGGTCAGGCCGTACGTACCGGGGGAGGCGGTGTCGGCGCCGCCCTTCAGCGTGACCTCGTCCCCACGGACGGCCGTCACCTCGAGCGGGTATTCCGGGGTGTGGACGGGGTCGATGACGAGACCCGAGTAGTACCAGCCGGCCGCGCCGACGGCGAGCACCCCCACGGCCCCGACCGCGCCGACCGTCCACAACAGGCGGCGCCGCCACCGGGGGTTCACGTACACGCCGCGAATCTAGTCCCGAAAAATCACGATTTGTGAGCGTGGGCACGGAGAGAGCCGCGTTTGCCGCGACGCCGGCTGCCACCTCCCGCGACGCCGGCTGCCCGCCGGCAGTGCCTCAGGCGCGGACGACGCCCTTGGTGCGCATGAGGAACTCGGCCAGGTAGCGGTCGTGCGGGACCCACGACGCCATCCAGTACGTCGGGACGTCGCCCAGGTAGACGTTGCTGATCGTCGGCTCCTCCATCAACCGGTCGATCAGGTCGCCGTCCTCGGTGACGGCGGTGAGGACGAGGCTGTTGCGCAGCGGCCCGATGCCGTCCGCCCGCGACCAGGGGGCGAACCACACGCAGGGGAAGGACATCTCGATCCCCGTCTGCGGCGCGTCCGCGCGGTCGACCAGGAACACGGCCGGCCGCAGCACGGCGCTGCCGTCGCCGAGGTCGTCCGCCACGCCCTCGCCGCCGAGCAGGGCCTTCGCCCCGGCCGCGTGGTCCAGCAGGTACTTCTCGATGTCCCGGGCACCCGAGGCCGACTGGGCCGGGAGCACCGCCTCGTCGTGCTGGGGCGGCAGGGTGGGGATGGCCGACAGCCGCTCGGCCACCGCCTCGGCCACCGGCGCCGGGTCGCCCTCGACGAACACGGCCGTGGTGTTCACGCAGGCGGTCCCGCCGTGGGCGCTCACCGAGTCGACGACGGCGTCGACGTGGGACTCCCAGTCGTCCCCGGTGAGCAGGATCTTGGACCGTCCGGGCCCCTGCGGCAGCACGGTGTCGTGGCCGCCGTACTTGGCCACGACCTCCTCGCCGCCGTACACCATGGCCAGGTCGGCGTTCCTGATGACGTCGTCGGCCACCGAGTAGTCCGTCGGCAGCAACGTCACCTGGTCTCCGGCGAAGCCGGCCTCGCGCAGCGCGGTGATCAGGCGGTGCGGCGTGAACGGCTCACGGCGCGAGGGCCGCACGGCAACCCGGTAGCCCAGCGCCAGCGCCTCCAGCCACAGCGTGTGGACGCCCGGGTGGTTACCCGCCGCGTGGACCGCGAAGACGTCGCCGCGCCGCGTCCACACGGCCCGCCCGGATCGGGTCAGCGGGTCGCGCCAGTCGTTGACCGCGCCCGTCGGCCGGGCGTACTGCGTGGCCCGGTACGCCTCGGCCGCGCTCTCCTCGATCCGCCGCGTGGCCGCCCGCACCACGGAGATCGGCATGCCGGAGACCCGGCTGACCGTGTGCTGGTAGTCCTCGACCCGCATCCCGCCCACGTCCGCGGTGGCGAACAGCTCGCCGGCCCGCCGCAGCGCCCGCGCCCGCTCGTCCGCCGGCATGGCCGGGGCGTCGTGCTGCGCGGCCATCGTCCGCTGGACGAACAGCCGCGGCACCAGGCTCAGCTCGGCGACCGGCGCGCCGCCCAGCTCGGTGACGGTGAGGCGCTGCCGGGTCCGGTACGGCCCGCTCGGGCCCAGCGCGTCGAGGTCGACAGGCCCAGTCATCAGTACACCCCCTCGATGACCTGCTCGTTCTCGAACGTGCGGAGTGGCCCGACGTCGGCCACCGAGTCGCCCAGCTGTCCGGGCGGCCCCTCGATCCGGGTGGCGAGGTCGCGCTCGAGGTTGTTGGGCAGGAGCATGCCCTTGCTCACGTGGTTCATCACGACCTGGCCCCGCTCGCCGTACGGCACGTCCTCGCCCGTGTCGGGATCCACCACGCGGAGCGACACGTACGGCGAGAACGCGTCGAAGACGCACGGGTCGTCCTCGGTCAGCCCGGCGCGCTCGGCGAGGCCGCTGAGGAT
The DNA here is from genome assembly GCF_016863035.1 of Microbispora corallina. Classification (GTDB taxonomy): domain Bacteria; phylum Actinomycetota; class Actinomycetes; order Streptosporangiales; family Streptosporangiaceae; genus Microbispora; species Microbispora corallina. Next base: position 37,658 of record NZ_BOOC01000019.1, on the reverse strand, counting down.
CATCGTGCTGCCGTACATGCCGTAGAGCCGGACCTTGGGGAAGACCTCGGTGCGCAGCAGGTGCCGGGTGTCGGGGTCCATGTGGGCGCCGCCCCACACGATCACGGAGATCTTCTCGTTGACCAGGTCGACCAGGCGGTTCCTGCGGGCCAGCCGTTCGAGCAGCGGCGGGGTGGTGATCAGCACGCCGGCGTCCTGGGTCTCCAGCGGGAACGTCGCCTGGTCGATCAGGTGCTCGGCGTACCTCTCGGCCTCGTCGAGGCGGCCCTCGGCGATGCACTTCTTCACCCAGCGGGGGTCGAGGTCGATCGAGAACCGGACGCCGCCGCGGGCCAGGGCCTGCCGCGCCACCAGCTCGCCGAAGATGTGCGGCCCGGACGGGCCCACGAACAGCCAGTTGACGCCGCGGGGATAGGACCGCTCGTCCATGTCGCGCATGGCCCGCCTGGTCACCCGGTCCAGCCAGTCGGCCAGCAGGACGACCCTCTTGGGGGGACCGGTGGTGCCGCCGCTCTCGTAGACGCCCACCACGCAGGGCTCGGGGCCGTATCCCCGGGGGATCAGGTCCTCCACCCGGACGTCGCGCAGCTCGTTGGCGACGTTGGGGAACATCCGCAGGTCGTCCAGGGTGTGGACGTCCCGGCGCGGGTCGAAGCCGAGGGTCCGCGCCCGTTTCAGCCAGTACGGCGAGCCGGTGTCCGGGTCGAAGTGCCACCGCATGGCGGCCTCGATGAACTCCCGCGCGTCCGGGACCTCGTCCGGCGGGTCGTCGAGCACGGGATCCGCGTGAGATGACATGGCGAGCCTCTCGACGATGCGATGCCGCTCCGCTTGACCAGCCTATTTCGGGTTCCGTGGCCGTTCGGTCAAGCCGCCTTTGGCCGATTCCCGTTCTTGCGGAAAATGTCGGCCCCCCAGGGACGGCCGCCCCACCCGAAAGCGCCATGGACATCCGCCGGAGTTGTCCTGATAATTCGGGAGAACTGTTGCTCGTGAGCCTCTGTCACCGGGCTCCGCCTCCCATCGCGTCGTCGATGCCCGGTGACCTCGCACGCCCGGGCGACAGAAGGGCTGTCCCCCACGTGAAACGAACCCCCCGCCCGCTGATCCTCGCTTTGTCGTTCCTGCTGGCGATCGCCGGCGTCCTCGTGACGCAGACGACGGCGAGCGCCGCCAACCTCCTCGTCAACCCGGGCTTCGAGACCGGGTCCCTCTCGCCCTGGTCCTGCACCGGAGGGCTCGGCTCGGTGGTGAGCTCCCCGGTCCGCTCCGGGACGAAGGCCCTGTCCGGAGCCGCGAGCTCCTCCGACACGGCGCAGTGCAGCCAGACCGTCGCGGTCAGGCCCAGCACGTCGTACACGGTCTCCGCCTGGGTCCGCGGCGCCTACGTGTACCTCGGGGTCACCGGCGGCCCGTCCACCTGGACCCCCTCTGCGGCCGCGTACACGCAGCTCACGCTCTCCTTCACCACCTCGTCCAGCCAGACCACCGCGGTGGTCTACCTGCACGGCTGGTACGCCCAGGGGACCTACTACGCCGACGACGTGAACGTCGACGGCCCGGGCGGCACCACCTCTCCCTCTCCCTCTCCCTCTCCCTCACCGTCACCGTCTCCCTCACCGTCACCGTCTCCCTCACCGTCACCGTCGCCCTCCCCGTCTCCTTCGCCGTCGCCCTCTCCCTCGCCGTCTCCGTCGCCCTCTCCTTCGCCGTCAGTGACCCCGACAGGGAGCACCTGCGCGGTGAAGTCGCGGCCGGCGGGCAAGGTCCTGCAGGGCTACTGGGAGAACTGGGACGGCGCATCCAACGGCGTCCACCCGCCGCTCGGCTGGATCCCGATCACCGACTCCCGCATCAAGGCCCACGGCTACAACGTGATCAACGCGGCCTTCCCGGTCATCCGGTCCGACGGCACCGTCCTGTGGGAGGACGGCATGGACGCCGGCGTCAAGGTGGCCACCCCGGCCGAGATGTGCCAGGCCAAGGCCGCCGGGGCGACGATCCTGATGTCCATCGGCGGCGCGGCCGCGGGCGTCGACCTCGGCTCCAGCGCCGTCGCCGACCGCTTCGTGGCGACGATCGTCCCGATCCTGAAGAAGTACAACTTCGACGGCATCGACATCGACATCGAGACCGGGCTCACCGGCAGCGGCAGCATCACCACGCTGTCCGCCTCGCAGGCCAATCTCATCCGCATCATCGACGGCGTGCTGGCGCAGATGCCGGCGAACTTCGGCCTGACCATGGCCCCCGAGACGGCGTACGTGACCGGCGCCAGCGTGACCTACGGCTCGATCTGGGGCGCGTACCTGCCGATCATCAAGAAGTACGTCGACAACGGCCGCCTGTGGTGGCTCAACATGCAGTACTACAACGGCAGCATGTACGGCTGCTCGGGCGACTCCTACTCCGCGGGCACCGTCCAGGGCTTCACCGCGCAGACCACCTGCCTGAACAACGGCCTGACCGTCCAGGGCACCACGATCAGGGTCCCGTACGACAAGCAGGTGCCCGGCCTGCCCGCCCAGGCGGGGGCCGGCGGCGGCTACATGGCGCCCAGCCTGGTGTCGCAGAGCTGGAACGCCTTCAACGGCGGCCTCAAGGGCCTGATGACCTGGTCCATCAACTGGGACGGGTCGAAGGGCTGGACGTTCGGCGACAACGTCAAGGCGCTGCAGGGCCGGTGACGGCCCGCCGCCGGCCGCGTCCGCGCGGCCGGCGGCACCCCGCCGACCCGGCGGTTAACCGGTGGCGTCGGCCCGGCGCCTGCTCCTACCCTGGCCGGTGGCCCCCTCCGTCCGATTGAACGTGCAGGCTCACCGTGATCGAAGTCGCCCATCTGACGTACGTCCTGCCGGACGGCAGGCCGCTGCTCGACGACGTGTCGTTCCGCGTGGGGGAGGGCGTCAAGGCGGCCCTCGTCGGACCCAACGGCGCGGGCAAGACCACGCTGCTCCGTCTGGTCGCCGGCGACCTCCAGCCGGTCGAGGGCTCGCTGAACCACGCGGGCGGGCTCGGCGTGATGCGCCAGTTCATCGGCAGCCTCCGGGGCGGCGACGGCGGCCCTGGCCGCGACGGCCGCGACAGCCGCACGGTCCAGGACCTGCTGCTGAGCGTCGCGCCGGTCCGGGTGCGCGAGGCGGCCGCCCGGCTGCACGAGGCCGAGCTCGTCATGATGGAGCGGGACGACGAGAAGACCCAGATGCGGTACGCCCAGGCGATCACCGACTACACGGACGCCGGGGGCTACGACATCGAGGTGCTCTGGGACACCTGCACCATGGCCGCGCTCGGGGCGCCGTACGACAACGTGAAGTACCGGGACGTCGCCACGCTGTCGGGCGGCGAGCAGAAGCGGCTGGTGCTGGAGGCCCTGCTGCGCGGCCCCGACCAGGTGCTCCTGCTCGACGAGCCCGACAACTACCTCGACGTGCCGGGCAAGGTCTGGCTGGAGAACGCGCTCCGGGAGACGCCCAAGACCGTCCTGCTGGTCTCCCACGACCGCCAGCTGCTGGCCAACGCGGCCGACCGGATCGTGACCGTCGAGGCCGGCAACGTGTGGGTCCACGGCGGCGGCTTCGGCACCTACGCCCAGGCGCGCAGGGAGCGCAACGAGCGGCTCGACGAGCTGCGCCGCCGGTGGGACGAGGAGCACGCCAAGCTCAAGCGGCTGGTGGTCATGCTCAAGCAGAAGGCGACGTACAACGACGGGATGGCCCCCGCCTACCACGCCGCGCAGACGCGGCTGCGCAGGTTCGAGGAGGCCGGCCCGCCGGAGGTCGCGCCGAAGGACCAGCTCATCAGCATGCGCCTGCGCGGCGGCCGGACCGGCAAGCGGGCCGTGATCTGCGAGGGCCTCGAGCTGACCGGGCTGATGAAGCCCTTCGACCTGGAGATCTGGTACGGCGAGCGGGTCGCGGTGCTCGGCTCGAACGGGTCGGGCAAGTCCCACTTCCTGCGGCTCGTCGCGGGGGAGGACGTCGCGCACACGGGCGCCGCCCGCCTGGGGGCCCGTGTGGTCCCGGGGCACTTCGCCCAGACCCACGCCCGTCCCGAGCTGGCCGGGCGCACGCCCTGCGAGATCGTCATGACCGAGCACGCGCGGCTCAAGAACGAGGCCATGAAGGCCCTCGCCCGCTACGAGCTGGCCGGGCGTACGGCCGAGCAGCGGTTCGAGACGCTGTCGGGCGGCCAGCAGGCGCGGCTGCAGATCCTGCTGCTGGAGCTGTCCGGCGCCACGCTGCTGCTGCTCGACGAGCCGACCGACAACCTCGACCTGGCCAGCGCCGAGGCGCTGCAGCAGGGTCTCGACGCGTTCGACGGGACCGTGCTGGCCGTGACCCACGACCGCTGGTTCGCCGCCGACTTCGACCGCTACCTCGTCTTCGGCTCCGACGGGCGGGTGTACGAGGCGCCCGAGCCGGTCTGGGACGAGACCCGGGTCGTCCGGCAACGATAAGTGGATAAATAACAGTAAAAACGGTAAACGACGAAAATCGCGTCTCCAGGGATACGCGATGGAGGCCGGTAAAGATACCGTACGGCCTGCGCGTGTCCCCGGGGTCGCCGTCCCATTCAGGGGTTATGACGGCTAAGTGACGCGACGTTGCCGAATGACGATCGCACTCGCCGCCATCGCCCTCGTGATGGCCGGGTGCGCGAGGGAAGACACTTCGCCGGACCTCCGGCCGCTCGCCGTCGAGGAGCAGGCCTCCTCGATCTCGCAGTCGGGCGCCGGCTACGTGGTGAGCTGGGCCGGGCTGCTGGCCAACCCGAACCGCTGGCACTTCGGGGAGAACGCGAGCGCCGTGATCAGTGCCGTGGACGCCGCCGGCAAGGAGGTCGTCCACATGGAGCAGCCGCTCGACGCGGTGCCGCCGGGCCGCACACTGCCCTTCAGCGGCCAGGTGGTGGCCACCGGGAAGCCGGTCCGGGTCACCATTCGCTACCGGCCCGCCTCGTGGCGGCCGACCCCGCGCATCCCTTCGGCGTTCCTGGCCTTCCCGGTGTCGGACATCCTCACCGAGAAGGTGTCCAACGGCTCCTATCTGGTCACCGGTTACGTCACCGACCCGTTCGCCAAGGCGGCCCCGAGCCTGTCGGTGACCGCCCTGCTGCGCGACGCGGCCGGCAAACTCCTCGGGGGCGCCACCTCGTACGTGGACCGGGTCGCCCCCGGCGCGCGGCGCCGGTTCGTCATCACCGTGGACGGCCTGAACGGCGCCAAGGTGGCCAGGACCGACATCACGGCCGGCACGTGGGGAGCGACGGCCAAGCCGTACGTGGACCTCGTGCGCGGCGGCGCCGCCCCGCTCCACACGGTCATGCCGAGTACCGAGCCGTTCGAGAAGGACCGCGGGTACCAGCCCATGGCCGACCGCCGGCAGTGAGCGGGCCGGACGCGCCGGGAGGCGATGCCGGGCCGCCGGCCTCCGGCGGCGCCGCGGGAGCGCCGCAGGGCGACGCGCGGCCGGGGGGACGCGACGCGGAGGCCGCCGCCCCGCTGCCGGGGGGCGTGCCGTCGCCCGGTTACCGTAGCGGGATGACGACCGCGCGGATCGTGCTCTTCGGGGCCACCGGGTTCACCGGCAGGCTCACCGCCGAGGCCCTGGTCAGGCGCGGAGCACGCCCGCTCCTCGCCGGACGCGACCAGGGCCGGCTGGACGCCCTGGCCGCCTCCCTGGGGACGGACCCGCCGACGGCCGTCGCCGACGTGAGCCGTCCCGAGTCGGTGCGCAGGCTCATCGAGCCGGGCGACGTGCTGATCTCGACGGTCGGCCCGTTCCTGCGCTGGGGCGAGGCGGCCGTCACCGGCGCCATCGACGCCGGAGCCGTCTACCTCGACAGCACCGGGGAGCCGCCGTTCATCAAGCGGGTCTTCCAGCGGTACGGCCCGGCGGCGGCGGCCCGGGGCGCGGCCCTGCTGACCGCCTTCGGGTACGACTACGTGCCCGGCAACCTCGCCGCCGCCCTGGCCCTGGACAAGGCCGGGACCGAGGCCGTCCGGGTCGACGTGGGGTACTTCGTGAGCGGTGACATGGCCCGCCGGGCCAGCGCCGGCACCCGCGCCTCCGCGCTCGGCATGATCCTCGAGCCTATGCACGGCTTCCGGGAGGGCCGGATCGTCCGCGAGGAGGGGCGCACCCGGGTCTTCCGGGTGGGCGGCCGGCGGCGGCACGGCCTGGCCGTGGGGGCGTCGGAGCACTTCACGCTGCCGCCCGCCCATCCCGGGCTGCGCGAGGTCAACGTGTACCTCGGCTGGCTCGGCGCGCTGACCAGGCCGGCCGGTCTGCTGGCCCGGGCGACCCCGTTCGTCGCCGCGATCCCCGGCGTGCGCCGCGCGACCGAGGCGCTGGCCGACCGGGTGCTGCGGTCGGGGGGAACACCGTCCGCCGCCGGCCCGGACGTCTCGTCCCAGATCGTCGCCGAGGCGTACGACGGGCGCGGACGGCTGCTGGCCGCGGTCGAGCTGGACGGCGGCGACCCGTACGACTTCACGGCCGAAATCCTGGCCTGGGCGGCGGTCACCGCGCTGGAGGACGGCGTGCGGGGGACGGGAGCCCTCGGGCCGGTGGACGCCTTCGGCCTCGACGCGCTGACCCAGGGCTGCGCGGAGGCGGGGCTCAACGAAGCGGCCTGATCGGAAAAATCCCTTTCGCCGGGCTAATTCTCTGGATTTTCCATCAAAGCGGCAAAACGTAAATGCTGTCGATGTAGTCACGCGACTTCGCGAGAATCGGTAGAGCGGGCAGTTACTGAGCCTTTACGCTCAGTTATATGAATGATGGCGTCCTGGTCGAGGCATTGCGTGCTCGCGATCCGGGAGCTCTGGCCGCCCTTTATGACACTTATGCCGAGAACATCTACCGCTACTGCCGATCGCTGCTGTCCGGTCCCGACGGCGCTCAGGTCGCGCTGCGCGACACGCTGATCGCGGCGGAGGCCCTCGTCGGCTCGCTGAGCGTCCCCGCCGCGTTCCGGCCCTGGCTGTACGCCCTCGCGCGAGGCGAGTGCATGCGCCGGCACACCCCCGGCGAGGAGGAGCGGACGCGGTCCCTTCCCTCTCCCGCCCCCGCCACCATGCCGTTCGCGAGCCCCGCGGCGGACGGGGCCGACGCCGACCTGCGGCTGGTCGCCGCGAGCGCGGTGGGGAGCCTGTCGTACCGCGACCGCGAGATCCTCGAGCTGACCGCGCGGCACGGCATGTCGCCGGCCGACCTGGCCGCCGTGTTCGGCGGGGGCCAGCGCCACGCCGAGGCCCTGCTGGACGCGGCGACCGACCGCCTGCGCGACGCCGTCACCGCCGAGGTCCTCGCCCGCAGGTCCTCCCGCGACTGCGAGCGGGCCGGCGCGCTGCTCGCCGGCTCCACCGGTGAGCTGACCTCCGAGACGCGCGCCCACCTCGTCAGGCACCTGTCCCGGTGCGAGACCTGCTCGCGCCATCGCCTGCGGCAGATCTCCCCGGCCAAGGTCTTCGGACTGCTGCCCCTGGTCTCCCTCCCGGACACGCTGCGCGTGCGGGTGCTCAGCTCGTTCATCGATCCTGAGCTCGTGCCGTACCGGCGGTACGTCGCGCGGCGGGTGGGCAGGCTCGACCCCTCCGGCTTCCCCGTCGTGGGGACGCGCCGGGAGGGCCGGCTGGCGCAGGCGCTGGCCGGAGCCGTGGCCACCGTCGCCGCGGTGGCGGCGATCGCGCTGGTGTTCGCCCAGTTCGCCGATACGCCGAAGGAGTGGGCGGCCGACATCGGGGCGCGGCGTCCGGCGCCCGCCGGCACGATCCCTGCCCCTTCGACGTCCGGTTCGGGGACACCGGAGGACACGCCGGCCACGGCCCTGCCGAGCGTCGTCCGGTCGCCGCTTCCTCCGCTCTCCCGCGACCTGGTGGAGCCGGTCGTCCCGGTCATGCCCGCCGGGCCCCAGCCGCTGCCGCATCCGATGCCCCAGCCCTCGCCGACGCACCGGCCGACCGTCCCCCCGCCGCCGCCCCGGCCCCCCACGGGCGTGCCGTCGAGCCCGGCGCCCGGCGGGCCGTCCGGTCCGTCGCCCACGCCGTCCCCCACCGCGTCCACGGTCGACCCCACCGGCGGGCCCACCCCCACCGCGAGCCCGACGGACTCCGGCCCCGAGGGCGGTCCGCCGCCCGCCCACTGGCACGAACGCAACCCGCGGCCCTGGCGGCGGGGCGGGGAAGGGCCGGGCCGCGACCACCAGCACCATCCGGGCTCCGGACACGACTGCCCCGAGACACCGGGCGGGTCTCCCACGCAGACGCCCACCACGAGTCCCGCGACCACGCCGTCGGCGAACCCCTCTCAGGAGGCGCCGCGCGACCCGGGCGACCGGCGGGACGGCCGGGGCGGCGACCGCCGCGGCGGCCCGCCCAGAGGCTCGTTCGTCGGCTCGTCGGGTCGTTCGCCCGGGGGTTCGTCCGGGGGTTCGTCCGGGGGTTCGTCCGGGGGTTCGTCCGGGGGTTCCTCACGTGGTTCCGACGACGGCGGCCGCGGCCGGTCCGGCGGTGATCGGCGCGACCGCACCGGCGACGGCTCCCGCGACGGCTCCCGCGACGGCTCCCGCGACGGCTCCGGCAGCGGCACCGGCTCCCACAATGGCTCCGGCGCATCCGATGGCTCCGGCGACTCCGGCTCGGGTGCCTCGGGTTCGTCCGGTGGTTCGGGGTCCCGGGACGGCTCCGGCTCTCGGGACGGCTCCGGCTCTCGGGACGGCTCCGGCTCTCGGGACGGCGGCGACGGGACGGGAGGCGGCGGAGGCGGGACGCCCGGCGGCGGCGCCGCGACCCCGCCCGCACGGCCGACCCAGCAGGCGTCCGGGCGCCGCCACCGCCGCTTCACGCCGCCTCGCTGACCGGCGAGGCGGCGGGGAGGGTACGTCGTCACCGGCTTCCCCGGGGTGACGCCCGGCCCTCCGGGATCGCGACCGATCGCGGTCGGCCGCGGTTACAGAACGTGACCGACCCGGGCCTCCCGGGCGGACCAGAAAAGCGCGTCCTACCTGGGCGATCTACTGCATATGCCGATTACTGTCCGCGTCTTAGATGTGTACGGAGAGTAGCGGCCGGGAAGTGAGGGGAGTGGAGCAAGGAAGGGGTAGGAATGCCACTCCTCAAAGCATCGGGCCTGGTCGTGGGGCTCGGGTCGGGTCTCGTCCTGACCCTCTGCCCTCCCGCCGGGGCCGATCGGGGGCCTTCCGCGAGTGAGGTCGCGAAGGCACGGCAGCAGGCGGACGACCGCGCCCACGAGCTGGGCAGAGCGGAGGCCGACCTGGCGACGGCCCAGGCCCGCCAGGAGGACCTGGCGGCGGAGGCCGAGCGGCTGGTCGAGGCGTACAACGGCGAGCTGGTGCGGCTGGCGGCGGCGAAGCAGAGCTACGACCAGGCCGAGCTCCGTCTGCGGCAGGCGGGCGAGCAGTACGACCAGCTGCGGGACTCGGTCGCGACCGATGCGGCGCAGAGCTACGGCGGGCTGGGCGTCGACCCGTCGAGCGCCGCGCTGATCGCGGGATGGGGCGACCTCGGCGGGTTCCTGCGAAGAGCCAGCGTGCTCGCGCAACTGGGCGACGAGCAGGAGGCGAGACTCCAGCGACTGCGCGACGCGCAGCGGGTGTACGCGATCCTCAGGACCCAGGCCGAACGGGCCTACGACGAACAGGTGAACAGCGCTGAGCAGGTCCGGCTGGCGAAGGAGGCCGCGGAGCAGGCCGTACAGGATCAGACCGGGCGGACCCGCGAGATCGAGCAGCAGAAGGAGGAGATCTCCCGGCGGCTCGACGCGGCCCGCTCCCAGGTCGACCGGCTGAAACAGGTCAGAGACGAGCAACACCGGTCGAGGGTGCGCAAGGAGCGGACGACCCGCGTCCGGTCGGTGGCCCGGCGAAAAGGCGTGGTGGTGCCGTCGTGGGCCGGGAGGGCCGAGGCTGGACGGGGCGGCACGGCGGCCCAATGGGCCCTGAAACAGCTCGGCAAGCCGTACGTCTGGGCCGCGGCCGGCCCCTCGGGATTCGACTGCTCGGGCCTCACGATGCGGGCCTGGCAGCGGGCGGGGGTGCCGCTCGACCACTGGACGGGCACCCAGTGGAACGCCGGCAGACACGTCCCGATCAAGAGTCTCCGCACCGGTGACCTCGTCTTCTACGGCCGCGTGAGCCGCAACCCCGGCACGATCCACCACGTGGGCATCTACATCGGCAGAGGGCTGATGGTCCACGCCCCCCAGACGGGGGACGTGGTGCGCATCGCGCCCATCTGGCGCCGCGACCTCATCGGCGCCACCCGGCCGGGCTAGGAGTGGTCGTCCCGTGGACCGGCCACCCGCTCCGGCCGCCCGTACGGCGGCTCCTCGCGGCGGGATCCGCGGAACGTTCCCCGGCTCAGTGTTCCTTCCCCTCCTCGGTCTCCTCGGTCTCCTCGAACCGCTTGATCGACGCCAGGATCTCGGCCTCGGCCTCGGTGCGGCCCACCCAGTTCGCGCCCTCGACCGACTTGCCGGGCTCCAGGTCCTTGTAGACCTCGAAGAAGTGCTGGATCTCCAGCCGGTCGAACTCGGCGACGTGGTGGATGTCCCGGATGTGCTCCATGCGGGGGTCGGTCGCGGGGACGCACAGCACCTTGTCGTCGCCGCCCTTCTCGTCGGTCATCCGGAACATCCCGACGGCCCGGCACTTGATCAGGCACCCGGGGAAGGTCGGCTCCTGGAGCAGCACGAGGGCGTCGAGAGGGTCTCCGTCCTCACCGAGGGTGTCCTCGATGAAGCCGTAGTCGGCGGGGTATTGGGTCGAGGTGAAGAGCAGACGGTCCAGTCGGATGCGGCCGGTCTTGTGGTCGACTTCGTACTTGTTCCGTTGTCCCTTGGGAATCTCAACGACAACGTCGAACTCCACTGGTTCCTCCGCTCGAGCCCCCGGTTTCCCGGGCTGGCGTTAATGTCTCGTAAGCGTGATTCCGGTCGGCGCGAAATGAGGGTGACGTGGTGCGACGTGAGCGGTGGGTGGTGGTCGCCACCCTCGCCCTGCTGCAGATCTTCGTCGTCCTCGCGGGCAGCTATGTGATCACGCATGACGCCGCGAGGACGCCGGACCCGATCGCGTCTCCGGAACCGGCCCCGACCCCCCTGGTGACCGCGGGTCCTGTTCTGGCCGCGGCGGGGGACGGGGCTGTCCCCGCCAAGGGTACTTTGACGAGCCGCCTCGGCGGCGCGATGGGGGACCCCGCGCTGGGCAGGAGCGTCGCCGGGGTCGTGCTCGACGCGCGGACCGGCGCCACCCTCTTCGACGGCCGATCGTCGCGGCCCGTCACGCCCGCCTCCACCACCAAGATCGTCACCGCGGTGAGCGTGCTGTCCTCCGCGGGCCCCGACGCGAAGCTGGCCACCACGGTCGTGAAGGGCGCCAAGCCCGGCTCGATCGTCCTCGTCGGGGGAGGCGACCCCACCCTGGCCGGGCCGAAGGCCGACCGGGACGACGACGTCTACCCTCGGCCGGCGTCCCTGGCCCAGCTCGCCTACCGCACGGCCAAGGCCCTCAAGGCGTCCGGGATCACCTCGGTCGACCTTTCGTACGACGCCTCGCTGTTCGGCGGCCCGACGACCGGACCCGGCTGGAAGCCCAACTACGTCCCCGAGGGGACGGTGGCCCCGGTGACGGCCCTGACCATGGACGAGGGGCGTGCGCCGACCGGCGGCCGCTTCGCCGACCCGCCGCGGGCGACCGCGGACGCCTTCGCCGGGCTGCTGAGGAGGAACGGCCTGAAGGTGGGCAAGAGCGTCGACGAGGGCAGGGCGCCCGCCGGGGCGGCCGAGGTGGCCCGGGTGGAGTCCCCGCCCGTCTACGCGCTGGTCGAACGCATGCTCACGCTCAGCGACAACGACCTCGCCGAGGCCCTCTCGCGCCAGGTGGCGATCAAGGAGGGCCTGCCCCACACGTTCCTCGGCGAGGTGGACGCCGTCCACCGGGTGCTGGGCCGGCTCGGCGTCGACCAGGGCATCGAGGTCAACGACGGCAGCGGCCTGTCGACCAGGAACCGCATCACCCCGGCCGCGCTCGCCCGCCTGCTGGCCGCGGCCGCCTCCCCCGCGCACCCCGCCCTCCACTCGCTGATCAGCGGTCTGCCGGTCGCCGGCTTCACCGGAACCCTGCACGGCCGCTACGGCAAGGGGGGAACACAGGCCGGGGCCGGATTGGTCCGCGCCAAGACGGGCACGCTGACGGGGGTGAACACCCTGGCGGGCATCGCGTACACGACCGACGGACGGCTCCTGACCTTCGCGTTCATGGCCGACGAGGTGGCCGACGCGCAGGGGGCGGTGACCGCGCTGGACACCATGGCCACGATCGTCTCCCAGAGCTGACCGGTGCGCTCGCACGGGCCCGGGGTCGCTCCGCGGCCGCGCGGAGCGACGAGGGCCGCGATGAACGTGGCCCTCGTCTTTCCGGAAGCCCGTTCCTCGCTTCCTCACTCCTCAGTCCAGACACGGCCGCGCCCCTCGCAACACGGCTCGCGCGGCGCGACCGACGAGAACGTACGGTGGTGGGTATGCAGGTGATCGACTGGGATCTGGCCGTGACGACCGGTGTCCGCCTCGTGCGCCCCGGGCCTCAGGTGAGCCGGGAGGAGGCCAGGCAGGCGGTCGCCGAGCTGAGGCGGCTGTCCCGCGACGCCGAGGGCCACGTGCGGGAGTTCACCCGGATCGACTCGGCGCCGCCCGAGGCCGCGACGGTCGTGGACCGGCCGGGGTGGATCCGGGCCAACGTGGACGGCTTCCGGGTCGTGCTCGAACCGCTGACCGACAAGATGTCGAACATGCCGGCGATCGTCGGGGCCGTGGGCTCCCGCATCACCGGCCTCGAGGTGGGCGCCGTGCTCGCCTTCCTCGCCTCCCGGGTGCTGGGACAGTACGAGCTGTTCCTGCCGCCCGACCCGTCCGGCGCCGCCCCCACGGGCCGCCTGACGCTGGTCGCGCCCAACATCGTCCACGCCGAGCGCGAGCTGGGCGTCGACCCCCGCGACTTCCGGCTGTGGGTGTGCCTGCACGAGGAGACCCACCGGGTGCAGTTCACCGGGGTCCCCTGGCTGCGGGAGTACGTGCGCGGCCAGATGACCGAGTTCCTCCTCGCCTCCGAGATGGACCTCACGACCCTCCTCGAGCGGCTGCGCGCCGCCTCCGACGCGGTCGCCGACGCCTTCAAGGGCGGCGAGGGCAACCTCATCGAGGCCATCCAGACCCCCGAGCAGAAGGCCGTCCTCGACCGGGTCACCGCCGTGATGACGCTGGTCGAGGGCCACGGCGACTACGTGATGGACGCGGTCGGGCCGTCCGTCGTCCCGTCGGTCGCCGATATCCGGGCCAAGTTCCAGCGCCGGCGCGAGGGCGGGTCGCGGATCGACCAGCTCGTCCGGCGCCTGCTCGGCATCGAGCTCAAGATGAAGCAGTACGCCGAGGGCTCCCGGTTCGTCCGCACGGTCGTGGACGAGGCGGGCATGGAGTCGTTCAACCGCGTCTGGACCTCCCCCGAGACCCTCCCCGACCGGCAGGAGATCGCCGAGCCCCGCCTCTGGATGTCCCGGGTGCTCGCGGCCTCCTGACCGACGTCCCCGTCACGGGCCGGGGCGGCCACAATGGCTGCATGGGCCCGCATCCCGCCGTCGCCGACGTCCGCCGCGCCGTACGGCTGTCGCTCGCGGACGTGCCGTCCGGGGCGCTCGTGCTCGCGGCGTGCAGCGGCGGCGCCGACTCGCTCGCGCTCGCGGCGGCCCTGGGGTTCTCCGCCCCCCGGCTCGGCCTGCGGGCCGGGCTGCTCACCGTGGACCACGGCCTCCAGGAGGGCTCGGCCGGGCGCGCCGCCGATCTCGTACGGCTCTCGCCCTCGCTGGGCCTGGACCCCGCCGAGGCCCTCACCGTCGCCGTGGGCCGCGCGGGCGGCCCCGAGGCCGCGGCCCGCGACGCCCGCTACGCCGCGCTGTCCGCGGCCGCCGGACGGCTCGGGGCGGCCGCCGTCCTGCTCGGCCACACGCTCGACGACCAGGCGGAGACCGTGCTGCTGCGGCTGGCCAGGGGCAGCGGAACCCGGTCCCTGTCGGGCATGGCGGACGTCAGCGGGCTCTACCGGCGTCCCCTGCTGGGCCTGACCCGCTCGCGCACCCGGGAGGCGTGCGAGGCGCTCGGCCTGAAGCCCTGGGACGACCCCCACAACGACGACCCGGCGTACGGCAGGGTCAGGGTCAGGCGCGACCTGCTCCCGGCGCTGTCGGCCGCGCTGGGGCCCGGCGTCCCCGAGGCCCTCGCCCGTACGGCGCGGCTGTGCCGGGACGACGCGGACGCCCTCGACCAGTGGGCCGGCGAGGTCCACGACCGGGCGCGGGGCCCGGGCGGAGAGCTGTCGGTGAGCGTCCTGGCGGCCGTGCCGGGCGCGGTGCGGCGCCGGGTGATCCAGCGGGCGGCGGTGGAGGCGGGGGCGCCGGCGTCGGCGCTCGCCGCCGTGCACATCGAGGAGGCCGAGCGGCTGGTCACGGCCTGGCACGGGCAGAAGTCCGCAGGGCTCCCCGGGGGGGTAAGCGTGGTCAGACGCTGTGGCACCCTGATATTCGCCGTCGACAACGTCTCACTCTAGTAAGGAAAACCCCAGGTGGATGCCGCCGACATGGGCAGGGACCTCGCCAGCGTCCTCATCCCGGAAGAAGAGCTCCAAGCGAAGATCAAGGAGCTCGCCGGCCAGATCGACGCCGACTACGCGGGGGAGGAGCTCCTGATCGTGGGCGTCCTCAAGGGCGCCGTCATGGTCATGGCCGATCTCGCCCGCGCGTTGCACGTCCCGGTCCAGATGGACTGGATGGCCGTGTCGTCCTACGGCGCGGGCACCAAGTCGTCCGGCGTCGTGCGGGTCCTGAAGGACCTCGACACCGACATCGAGGGCCGGCACGTCCTCGTCGTGGAGGACATCATCGACTCGGGCCTGACCCTGTCGTGGCTCATGAACAACCTGAAGTCGCGCAACCCGGCCAGCGTGGAGATCTGCACCCTTCTGCGCAAGCCCGACGCCGTGAAGGTCCCGATCGACGTCCGGTACGTCGGTTTCGACATCCCGAACGAGTTCGTCATCGGGTTCGGCCTCGATTACGCCGAGCAGTACCGCAACCTGCCGTTCATCGGAACCCTCGCTCCCCACGTGTACGGCGGGGAGTAAGCCCTGAGCGAAGTGACCCGGCAATCGTGCGTTATTCGCTCCCAGGTCCGGGAACACGGCATTGCCTGACGTACGTTGGAAGGGCAAAGCCGGAGACGCCCGGGAAGTTACCCGACGCGGTCGCCGGGTGTACCTTCGGATATCCGTGTGGTGCCTCACGGTTACCTACGGGTAGACAGAAGGAGCGGTAAGGGATGCCGCGTCCCCGGGGTTTCCCGGGGTAGGCCTTGGTCAGGAAGGGACGGGCCCGCCGGGGTTCCGCAACGGATGGATCTCAAGCGATTTACACGTGGCCCACTGCTGTGGATCCTGGGCATCGTCGTGCTTCTCCTGCTCGTCACCACGATGTTCGGCGGCGACGGAAACTACACAACCGCCGACACCTCCACGGTCGTCCAGCAGATTCAGCAGCACAACGTCAAGAACGCCACCGTGGTCGACAAGGACCAGCGGATCGAGCTCACGCTGAAGAGCCCGATCGACGTGGCGGGCAAGTCCACCGACCGGATCCAGGCCCCCTGGGTCGAGGGTCAGGGCGTCCAGCTCACGCAGGCCCTGGCGTCCGCGCAGCCGGACAAGGGCTGGACCGTCGAGGTGCCCAAGGAGAACTTCCTGGTCAGCCTCCTGGTGAGCTTCCTGCCGATCATCATCATCGTCCTCATCTTCCTGTTCATCATGAACCAGATGCAGGGCGGCGGCTCCCGCGTCATGAACTTCGGCAAGTCGCGGGCCAAGCTGATCACCAAGGACACTCCCAAGACGACGTTCGCCGACGTGGCGGGCGCCGACGAGGCCATCGAGGAGCTCCAGGAGATCAAGGAGTTCCTGCAGGCCCCGGCCAAGTTCCAGGCCATCGGCGCCAAGATCCCCAAGGGCGTCCTCCTGTACGGCCCGCCCGGAACCGGTAAGACGCTGCTCGCCCGGGCCGTCGCCGGCGAGGCCGGCGTGCCGTTCTACTCGATCTCCGGTTCCGACTTCGTCGAGATGTTCGTCGGCGTCGGCGCCTCCCGCGTGCGCGACCTGTTCGAGCAGGCGAAGGCCAACGCCCCCGCGATCATCTTCATCGACGAGATCGACGCCGTCGGCCGGCACCGCGGCGCGGGCCTCGGCGGCGGCCACGACGAGCGCGAGCAGACGCTCAACCAGCTCCTCGTCGAGATGGACGGCTTCGACGTCAAGGGCGGCGTGATCCTCATCGCCGCGACCAACCGGCCCGACATCCTCGACCCGGCCCTGCTGCGTCCCGGCCGCTTCGACCGTCAGGTCGTCATCGACCGGCCCGACCTGGAGGGCCGCAAGGGCATCCTGCGCGTCCACGGCCGCGGCAAGCCGTTCGCGCCGGACGTCGACCTCGACGTCATCGCGCGGCGGACGCCCGGATTCACCGGCGCCGACCTGGCCAACGTGATCAACGAGGCCGCCCTGCTGACCGCCCGCCAGGACCAGAAGCTCATCACGATGTCGACCCTCGAGGAGTCGATCGACCGCGTGATGGCCGGTCCGGAGCGCAAGTCGCGGGTCATGTCGGACCAGGAGAAGAAGATCATCGCCTACCACGAGGGCGGCCACGCCCTGGTGGCGCACGCGCTCCCCAACTCCGACCCGGTCCACAAGATCACGATCCTGTCCCGCGGCCGCGCCCTCGGTTACACGATGACGCTGCCGATGGAGGACAAGTTCCTCGCGACCAGGTCCGAGATGATGGACCAGCTGGCCATGCTGCTCGGCGGCCGCACGGCGGAGGAGCTCGTCTTCCACGAGCCCACCACCGGCGCGTCCAACGACATCGAGAAGGCGACCTCCATCGCCCGCCGCATGGTCACCGAGTACGGCATGAGCGAGCGGCTCGGCGCCCGCAAGTTCGGCAGCGGCAACGGCGAGGTCTTCCTCGGCCGTGAGATGGGCCACGAGCGCGACTACTCCGAGCAGATCGCCTCCGCGATCGACGAGGAGGTCCGCCGCCTCATCGAGAGCGCGCACGACCAGGCGTGGGAGGTCCTCGTCCAGTACCGCGACGTCCTGGACAACCTGGTCCTGGAGCTCATGGAGAAGGAGACGCTCTCCCGGGAGCAGGTCCTGGAGATCTTCTCGCCGGTCGTCCCCAAGGAGAAGCGGCCCTCCTACGCCGGTTACGGCAAGCGGCTCCCGTCCGACCGTCCTCCGGTGATCACGCCGAAGGAGCGGGCGAACGGCAACGGCTCGGCGCTGCCCGCCGGCAACGGCCCGGCGCCGTGGCTCGGCGACCAGGCGACGACCCAGCGGGACGAGGCCTGACCGTGGCCGAGCCGCACCCCGGGTTCGACCACGGGCGGATCGAAAAGGCCATCCGGGAGCTCCTGTTCGCGATCGGGGAGGACCCCGATCGCGACGGGCTCCGGGACACCCCGGCGCGGGTGGCCCGCGCCTTCGCGGAGCAGTTCGCCGGGCTGGGCCAGCGTCCCGAGGACGCGCTCACCACGATGTTCGACGCCGACCACGACGAGATGGTGCTGGTGAAGGACATCGAGGTGATGTCGACCTGCGAGCATCACCTGCTGCCGTTCCACGGCGTGGCCCACATCGGCTACACGCCCAACGAGAAGGGGCAGATCACCGGTCTGTCCAAGCTGGCCAGGCTGGTGGACGTCTACGCCCGCCGCCCGCAGGTGCAGGAGCGGATGACCTCCCAGATCGCCGACGGCCTCATGCGGGTCCTGGAGCCGCGTGGCGTGATCGTGGTCATCGAGGCCGAGCACATGTGCATGACGATGCGGGGCGTGCGCAAGCCGGGCGCGAAGACGATCACCTCGGCCGTCCGCGGCGACTTCCGGTCGAGCGAGGCGACCCGCGCCGAGGCCATGTCCCTCATCCTCCGCGGCTGAGCCCGAAGGTCCCGCCGGCGTCCCGGCGGGACCTTCCGGCTGCCCGCGGACACCGCGCGCGGCCCGGCCGTGCCCGCGGCGGGCGGCTCCGCGCGGCGCCGACGGGGACGCCGTCGATTCGTTACGGGCCGGGCGGACCCGCCGGACCGATGGCGACCGGCGAACCCCTAGGCTGGACTGCGAGCGATCGAGTGAAGCGAGTGAGCCGATAGAGACTGTGACCGCCGTCATCCGCCCACGTGCCGCGCGCGAGGAGGGGGAATGACGACACGGAGCGTGCCCGGTATGCCCGAGCCGGGGCGCTGCCTGGTCATGGGCGTGGTCAACGTCACCCCCGACTCGTTCTCGGACGGCGGCCACTGGTTCGACCCGGACGTCGCGATCCGGCACGGCCTCGACCTGGTGGCCGAGGGCGCCGACATCGTCGACGTGGGCGGCGAGTCCACCCGTCCGGGAGCCGCCCGCGTCCCGCTCGACGAGGAGCTGCGCCGCGTCGAGCCGGTGATCCGCGCGCTGTCCCAGGAGGGCGTCACGGTCAGCGTCGACACGATGCGGGCCGAGGTCGCCGAGGCCGCGGTGGGGGCGGGCGCCCAGCTGGTGAACGACGTGAGCGGCGGTCTCGCCGACCCCGCCATGCCGCGCGTGGTGGCCGCCTCCGGCGTGCCGTACGTGGTGATGCACTGGCGCGGGCACAGCAGCGACATGGACAACCGGGCGATCTACAGCGACGTGGTGACCGAGGTGTGCGAGGAGCTGCGCAAGCGGGTCGACTCGGTGCTGGCGGAGGGCGTCCGGGAGGACCAGATCGTGCTCGACCCCGGGCTCGGGTTCTCCAAGCAGGCCGAGCACAACTGGTCGCTGCTGGCCGGCATCGGCGCGCTCAACCGCCTCGGTCACCCGCTGCTCATCGGGGCGTCGAGGAAACGGTTCCTCGGGCGCCTGCTGCCGGGCCCGGACGGCAGCCCCCGTCCGTTCGACGGCAGCGACGACGCGACCCTCGCGGTGACCGCGCTCGCGGCGCAGGCAGGCGCCTGGTGCGTGCGGGTGCACAAGGTGGCGCCGAACGCCGACGCCGTGCGCGTCGCCGCCGCCTGGAGGGCAGCCGCTGGACGACACACCGACGAAGGCCGGTGAATGACATTGCCGACAGGGACGCCCATGAAGGACATCGAGGAGCTCAACCAGGCGTTCTACAACGCCATCGAGAGCGGCGACCTCGACAAGATGTCGGAGATCTGGATCGAGGACGCAGGCGCCCGCGTGGCCATGTGCGTCCACCCGGGCTGGCCGATGCTGACCGGCCGGTCCGAGGTGCTGCGCTCCTGGGCGCTGATCATGGCGAACACCCCGTACATCCAGTTCGTCCTGACCGATGTGCAGACGACGGTCATCGGCGACGTGGCGGTGCTGACCTGCGCGGAGAACATCCTGACCGCCGCGGACACCGACGAGCCCGGGTTCGCGGCGGGGCGGGTCGTGGCCTCGAACACCTACGTCCGGACCCCGAAGGGCTGGCGGCTGTGGCTCTACCACGGCTCGCCGGTCCTGCAGGGGGACGACGAGGAGGACCAGGAGGAGTAACGGTGGGCGTGCGGGCCCGGGTGAGCTGGGGGGAGAGCCGGTGACCGACAGCATCAGGCTGGCGGGGCTGCGGGCGCGGGGGCGGCACGGCTGCCTGCCGGCCGAGCGCGAGCTGGGCCAGGAGTTCGTCGTCGACGCGACGCTGTTCCTCGACACGGCTCCGGCGGCGGCCTCCGACGACCTGTCCAAGACGGTGGACTACGGCGCGCTGGCCCAGGAGCTCGTGTCGATCGTCGAGGGCGAGCCGGTCGACCTGATCGAGACGCTCGCCGGGCGGCTGGCCGCCGCCTGCCTCGCCCACGACCTCGTGGAAGAGGCGGAGATCAGCGTGCACAAGCCGGCGGCGCCCATCCCCCTGCCGTTCGGCGACGTGGTGGTGACCATCAGAAGGGGTCGTGCATGAGGGTCGTGCTCGCGCTCGGCAGCAACCTCGGCCGCCGGATCGACTACCTGCAGGGCGCGCTCGACGCCCTGTTCGAGGCTCCGGGGCTGACGTTCGTGGCGGTGTCCCCGGTGTACGAGACCGATCCCGTCGGCGGGCCCGAGCAGGGGCCGTATCTCAACGCCGTGGTGATCGGGGAGAGCATGCTCGACCCCCGGACGCTGCTCGACCGGGCCCAGGGCGTGGAGAACGCGTTCGGCCGCGTCCGCGAGGAGCGCTGGGGGGCGCGTACCCTCGACGTCGACCTGATCATGGTCGGCTCGCTCCTGTCGGACGACCCCGAGCTGACGCTGCCGCATCCGCGCGCCCACGAGCGGGCCTTCGTCCTGGTCCCCTGGGCGCAGGCCGACCCGGCGGCGGTGCTGCCCGGGCGCGGGTCGGTGGCGGCCCTGCTGGCCGGCGTCGACCAGAGCGGGGTACGGCTGCGCGCCGACCTGTCGCTCGTACCCCCTGTGTGACGAGGAGCCCTGTGAAGCCCAGCAATCCCGGTGTGCTCGTCGGCCTCGTCGTCGTGTTCGCGCTCCTCACGTGGGGCGTGCTGCAGGAGGCCTATTCGACGCTTCCGACCGTGCCGTGGACCGCGATCCCGACCACGCTGCTGCTGGCGGTCGGCGAGGCCTACACGGGCTGGCTGACCCGGGCGCGGATCCTGCGGCGACCCGGCACGAAACCGGTCGAGCCGCTCGCCGTCGCCCGGCTGGCGGCGCTGGCCAAGGCCACGGCGTACGCCGGGGCGGCGTTCGCGGGCGTGTTCGCCGGTTTCGTCCTCCACGTGATCAACCTGCTCGACCTGCCCAAGCCGCGGCAGGACGCGCTCGTCGCGGGCGGGTCGTTCGTCTCGTGCGTGATCCTGATCTGCGCCGCGCTGTTCCTGGAGCACTGCTGCCGGGTGCCCGGCGAGCCCTCCGCCGAGGCCTGACCGCTCACTTGTCGATGTCGCCGACCACGAAGAACATCGAGCCGAGGATCGCGACCATGTCGGAGACGAGCTGCCCCGGCAGCATCTCCCGCAGGACCTGGACGTTGTTGTAGGACGCGCTGCGCAGCTTCAGCCGCCAGGGCGTCTTCTCCCCGCGGGAGACCAGGTAGTAGCCGTTGAGGCCGAGCGGGTTCTCCGTCCACGCGTACGTGTGCCCCTCGGGCGCCTTGAGGATCTTCGGCAGCCGCTGGTTGATCGGCCCGGGGGGCAGCCGCCGCAGCCGCTCGACGCAGGCGTCGGCGAGGTCGAGCGAGACCTTGACCTGGTCGAGCAGCACCTGGAACCGGGCGTTGCAGTCGCCGGCCGACCGGGTCACGACCTTCACCGGGAGCTCGCCGTACGCCAGGTAGGGCTCGTCGCGCCGCAGGTCGAGGTCCACGCCGGACGCGCGGGCGATGGGGCCGCTCACGCCGAACTGCATGATCGTCTCCCGGTCGAGCACGCCGACGTCGCGGGTGCGGGCCAGGAAGATCTCGTTGCCGGCGATCAGGTGCTCGATGTCGGGCAGCCGCCGCCGTACGGCGGACACGGCGGCCGTGACGCGGTCGAGCCACCCGAGCGGGAGGTCCTCCTTGAGGCCGCCGACCCGGTTGAACATGTAGTGCATGCGACCGCCGGAGATCTCCTCCATCACGTGCTGGAGCGTCTCCCGTTCCCGGAACGCGTAGAAGACCGGGGTGATCGCGCCCAGCTCCAGGGGGTAGGAGCCGAGGAACATCAGGTGGTTGAGCACCCGGTTGAGCTCGGCCAGCAGCGTTCGCGCCCACACGGCCCGGGGCGGGACCTCCATCCCGAGCATGCGTTCAACGGCCAGCACGACGCCGAGCTCGTTCGCGAACGCCGACAGCCAGTCGTGCCGGTTGGCCAGCACCACGATCTGCCGGTAGTCGCGGACCTCGAACAGCTTCTCCGCGCCCCGGTGCATGTACCCGATGATCGGCTCGGCCGTGACGATCCGCTCGCCGTCGAGGACGAGCCGCAGCCGCAGCACCCCGTGGGTCGAGGGGTGCTGCGGGCCGATGTTGAGGATCATGTCCTCGGTGGCCAGCTCCCGCGCCTGGACGTGCCCCGCCCCCGCGCCGATGCCGACCACCCGCTCCCGCGGCGTCCCTTCCATACAGCCCATGCTGTCACGACCGTACGGCGGGGCGAAGAGCGTCATCCGGCGGCTAGGTCCCGCAGCGCCTCGATGAGGCGGTCGACGTGCTCCTCGGTCGAGCCGACGCCGATCGAGGCGCGCACCGCGCTCGCCGTGCCGTCCGCGCAGCCGCCGTCGGCGGTCCCGAGCAGGTGGCGGACGAACGGATGGGCGCAGAACTTGCCGTCCCTGACCCCGATGCCGTGCTCGGACGACAGGAACTCGGCGACCTCCCTCGCCGTGCGGCCCTCCACGGTGAACGACACGATGCCCACGCGCGGGTGGTCCGGGCCCCACAGCGACAGCTCCCGTACGCCCTGGATCGACGCGAGGCCGGCGCGCAGGCGGGCGAGCAGGCGCTCCTCCTCGCGCACGAGCGGGGTCCACCCGGTGGCCGTGAGCGCGTCGCAGGCGGCCGCGAGGGCGACGGCGCCGAGCACGTTGGGCGTGCCGGCCTCCTGCCGGGCCTCGGGGTCGTCGCTCCACTCGGCCTCGTCGCCCACGGCCGTCACGGCGCCCCCGCCGCGCAGGTACGGCTCGGCCTCGGCCAGCCAGTCGCGGCGGCCCACCAGCGCGCCCGCGCCGAAGGGCGCGTAGAGCTTGTGCCCGGAGAAGGCGACGTAGTCGAGGTCGAGCGCGGTCAGGTTGAGCCGCCGGTGCGGCACGAGCTGGGCCGCGTCCACGGCGATGCGGGCGCCGTGCCGGTGGGCGACGTGGGCCAGCCCGGCGATCGGCCACAGCTCGCCCGTGACGTTGGAGGCCGCGGTCACCACGAGCAGGGCGGGGCCCTCGACGGCCGCCAGGGCCTCGTCGGCCGCCCGGATCGCCTCGCCGGGGAAGGCGGGCGGGGCCAGCCGCACGGCCCGGGGCCAGGGCAGCAGGGAGGCGTGGTGCTCGCTGTCGAAGACCACGACCGTGGTGTCCTCGGGCAGGCAGCGGGCGAGCAGGTTCATCGCGTCGGTGGTGTTGCGGGTGAAGATCAGCGCGTCGTCCGGGCGGGAGCCGACGAAGGCCTTGACCGTGTGCCTGGCCTGCTCGTACCGCGCGGTCGTGAGCTGCGAGGCGTACCCGGCCCCCCGGTGGACGCTGGAGTAGGCTGGAAGCGCCGCGGCGACGGCGGCGTTCACCGGCTCCAGACAGGGGGCGCTGGCGGCGTAGTCGAGGTTGGCGTACCGGACGAGCCGGCCGCCCCTGACCGGAACCTCCAGGTCGGCGCCCAGAACGGCCGGGATCTCCCGGGCGCGGGCCGCGAACGGCGCCGAGCCGTCCCGCCCGATCGGCTCAGCGATGGTTCCGGCGGGGGTGCAGGTGACAGCGGACAACGTCAGGCCTCCTCGGAGTCAGGACTCCGGCCATGGCGTCGTACGGCGGAGCCCGCGCTTGCCCGGCACACCTCGTGCCGAGCCCGGTCATCACCCGGGGCACCCCGCCGCGAGCGCGAGGGTTGCCGGCCAGCGAGCCGGGGCTTGACGCTGGCACTCATAACCTGAGCCGCACTATAACCAGACGACCGCCCCCATCCGCAAATCCGCAGTTCGGCAAGGCTCTCGATTGCGGAACCGCGCGGGTGCGGCCGCCGTCCCGGGTCCGTATGGTTGCTTTGTGCGGTTTGATCCCTGGAATCCCGAGTTCGTCGCCCACCCGTACGACGTGTACCGCGACCTGCGCGACCACGACCCGGTGAGCTTCTTCGAGCCGACCGGCCAGTGGCTGGTCGCCCGCCACGCCGACGTGAACGCGCTGCTGCGCGATCGCAGGCTGGGCCGTTCCTACCTCCACGTCGCCTCTCACGAGGAGTTCGGCAGGCAGGCCGAGCCGGAGTTCCAGGAGCCGTTCTGGCGGGTGATCCGGGCCGGGATGCTCGACGTCGAGCCGCCCGTCCACACACGGCTGCGCCGCCTGGTGTCCAAGGCGTTCACCCCGCGGATGGTCGAGTCGCTGCGGCCCCGGGTGCGCGCGATCGCGACCGGACTGGCCGAGGAGTTCGCCGAGCGGGGCGGGGGCGACCTGCTCGCGGAGGTCGCCGAGCCGCTCCCGGTGACCGTGATCGCCGAGATGCTGGGCGTCCCGGAGGCCGACCGGCATCTGCTGCGGCCCTGGTCGGCCGACATCTGCGGGATGTACGAGCTCAACCCGTCGGCCGAGGTCCAGCACACGGCCGTGCGGGCGGCGGCCGAGTTCTCCGGCTACCTGCGCGAGCTGGCCCGGGCCCGCCGCGACCGGCCGGGCGACGACATGATCTCCGCGCTCGCCCAGGTCGTGGACGAGGGGGACCGCCTCACCGAGGACGAGCTGATCGGAACCTGCGTGCTGCTGCTGAACGCGGGCCACGAGGCCACGGTCAACGTCACCGGCAACGGCTGGTGGTCGCTGTTCCGCAACCCCGGGGAGCTCGACCGGCTGCGCGCCGATCCCGGCCTGCTGCCGACGGCCGTCGAGGAGCTCATGCGCTGGGACACCCCGCTGCAGATGTTCGAGCGCTGGGTGCTGGAGGACGTCGAGATCGGCGGCGTGCGCATTCCCCGGGGCGTCGAGGTCGCGCTGCTGTTCGGCTCGGCGAACCGGGACCCCGAGGTGTTCGACGACCCCGACAGGTTCGACGTGGGCCGGGCGGACAACCCGCACATCTCGTTCGGGGCGGGCATCCACTTCTGCCTGGGGGCGCCGCTCGCCCGGGTCGAGCTCGTCGAGTCGTTCGGCGCCCTGCTTCGGGCCGCTCCGAAGATGGAGCTCGCCGAGGAACCCGCCTGGAAGCCGAACTACATCATCCGGGGCCTGGAGTCGCTCAAGGTCGCCGTGTGACCGTCACAGGCCGCGCGACTGGCTGAGCCAGCCGAAGCCGCCGAGTCCCGCGGGGTCGATCAGCTCGGCCTCCTCCGACGACCGGCTGAGCGCGCGGACGTACCCGCGGGGGTCGGCGCGGGCGAGGTCGAGCGGCGGACGCGCGCCGAGAAGGCCGAGGGCGCGCAGGGCCTCCCGCTGCGTGGTCAGCAGGGTGGCGGTCGCGCCGGCCCGCTCGCCCGCGGCGGCGCAGGCGTCGAGCGCCACGTGCGCGGTGACGTCGCACGAGCCGTCCGGCACCGCGGGGACGACCGAGCCGTCGCGGTAGCCCGTCAGGCTGCCCGCGTAGGGACGGCCGGCGGCCAGGTGGGCGTAGTCGACGGCGACGGCCGTGCCGCGCTCCAGCCGCGACACCACCGAGGCCCAGGCCTCGTCCCTGGGGCGGCCGATCTCGGCCCGGCAGCCCGGG
Source organism: Microbispora corallina (assembly GCF_016863035.1). Lineage (GTDB taxonomy): Bacteria > Actinomycetota > Actinomycetes > Streptosporangiales > Streptosporangiaceae > Microbispora > Microbispora corallina. The sequence continues at coordinate 12,215 of NZ_BOOC01000019.1, read as the reverse complement.
AAGCGCGGCGGCCACCAGCGTTCCAGCCAGGCCAGGTCCTCCTCGCAGGGGGCGGGGCCGAGCCGCTCGTCGCCCGTGGCGGGGTCGACCAGCACCACCCGGGGGCCGGAGGGGGTCACCTCGACGACGTCCACCGGCACGTCGTCGAGCCACTCGTTGGCCACCACGAGCCCGGCGACCCCGTGGGGCACCTCCCGCGCCCAGGCGACGGCGGCGTCCAGGCCCTCGGGGCGCGGGGACAGGTCGACGGCGGTCACCCGGAGGCGCTCCGCCAGCTCGGGCGGCGCGGCCGCGAGCACGCCCGCCGCCAGCGTCCCGTCGCCGCTGCCGACGTCCACCAGGTCGAGGACCGGCGGGCGTCCCAGGGCCTCGTCCGTTCGCGCGGCGAGCCGGACCAGGGCCTCCGCGAACGCGGCCGAGACGTGCACCGACGTCCGGAAGTGCCGATGTGGCCGTTCGCGCAGGTAGAAGCCGTCGGGGCCGTAGAGGGCGCGCTGCGTCGCCGTGCGCCAGGTGACCCACACAGCGCTTCACGTTACCGAACGGCGGCCACCGTGACGAAAAGTAGCGACTTTCGTACTCGTGGCTCAACATAAGCGAGGGGGAAACGGGACAAAATTCGACCGTCGGGCCGAGGCCGGGCCGGCGCGTCCGCCGCCGCTACTCTGGGCCGAGGGGAGGCGTCATGGACACAAGTGACCGCCCGGCGCGGCTCGCCGTGGGAGTGCTCGGCGCGGGACGCGTGGGCTCCGTGCTCGGGGCCGCGCTCATGCTCGCCGGGCATCGGGTCGTCGCGGCCAGCGGGGTGTCCGACGCCTCGCGGCGCCGGGCGGCCGAGCGGCTCGGCGTGGAGCTCAGCAGGCCGGACGAGGTGATCCGGCGGTCGGAGCTGGTGCTGCTCACCGTTCCCGACGACGTGCTGCCCGGGCTGGTCGCCGGGCTCGCCGCCACCGGCGCCGACCTGCGGGGCAAGCTGCTGGTCCACGCGAGCGGCGCGTACGGCCTGGCGGTGCTCGACCCGGCGGCCGAGGCCGGCGCGATGCCGCTCGCGCTGCACCCGGTGATGACGTTCACCGGCAGGGACGACGACCTGACGAAGATCACCGGATGCTCGTTCGGCGTGACGGCCCCCGTCCTGCTGCGCCCGGTCGCCGAGGCGCTCGTCATCGAGATGGGCGGGGAGCCGGTCTGGATCGCCGACCAGGACCGGGCCCTCTACCACGCGGCCCTCGCCGGCGCCGCGAACCACATGGTCACGCTCGTCGCCGAGTCGCAGGAGCTGCTCGCGAAGATCGGCGTCGAGCACCCCGGCCGGATGCTCGCGCCGCTGCTGGGCGCCGCGCTCGACAACGTTCTGCGGCTGGGGATCAGCGGCCTGACCGGCCCGGTCGTGCGCGGCGACGCCGGCACCGTGCGCCGGCACGTCGACGCCCTCATCCTGGCGGCACCCGAGGCGGCCGACGCGTACGTGGCCCTCGCTAGGCTCACGGCGGACCGGGCGCTCGCCGCCGGGCTGCTCAAGCCCGAGACCGCCGAGCGCCTCCTGGACGCGCTGGGAGGCAACATTTGGACGTGATCGTCGCGGGCGACCGCACGGAGCTCGTCAAGGCGAAGGACGCGCTCGGCGGCGGCCGGATCGCCCTGGTCCCCACCATGGGCGCCCTCCACGAGGGCCACCGGTCCCTCATCAGGCTGGCCCGTGAGCTGGCCGACCACGTCGTGGTCAGCGTCTTCGTCAACCCCCTGCAGTTCGGTCCCAACGAGGACTTCTCCCGCTATCCCCGGACGTTCGACGCCGACCTCGCGGCCTGCGCCGAGGAGGGCGTACGGGTGGTGTTCGCCCCTTCGGCGGAGGACATGTACCTGCCCGACCGCCAGGTGCAGGTCTCCGCGGGACGGATGGGCGCGATCGTCGAGGGCGCGTTCCGGCCCGGCCACTTCGACGGCGTGCTGACCGTTGTGCTCAAGCTGTTCAACCTGGTCCAGCCGGACGTCGCGGTCTTCGGGCAGAAGGACGCCCAGCAGCTCGCGCTGATCCGGCGGATGGTGGCCGACCTGAACGTGCCGGTCGAGATCGCCGGCGGCCCGACCGTCCGCGAGCCGGACGGGCTGGCGCTGTCGAGCCGCAACAGGTACCTGTCGCCGGCCGACCGGGTCACGGCGCTCGCCCTGTCCCGGGCCCTGCGGGCGGGATCCGGGCGGGCCGTCCCCTCGGAGATCCTCCGCGCGGCCGCCGCCGTGCTGGACGAGGCGGCCCGGCTCGACCCGCCGCTCCTGCTCGACTACGTCGCCCTCGTCGACCCGGCGACGTTCACCCCGGTCGAGGACGGCTTCCGCGGCGAGGCCGTGCTGGCCGTGGCGGCCAAAGTGGGCACGACGCGGCTGATCGACAACCTGGTCGTCGCCGTTTCCTGACCTTCGGATGGGGGTGGCGACGGAGCATCGCCGTGAGGGCGTTATCGTCATATTGACGAAAGGGGATCCCTCATGGTGGCGATTCCGAGGAGGCTCACCGCCCCCGCTCCCGGATGGAGCGCGAACGCGGACGTCGTGGTGATCGGGTCGGGCATCGCCGGCCTCACGGTCGCGCTCCGCTACGTCCACCTCTCCCCGCGGGGGCGGGTGCTCGTCATCACCAAGGACGTGCTGTCCGCCGGGTCCACCCGCTGGGCCCAGGGCGGCATCGCGGCCGTCCTCGACCCCGAGGACACCCCCGACGAGCACCTGCGGGACACGCTGCTCGCCGGCGTCGGCCTGTGCGACGAGGACGCCGTACGGGTGCTGGTGACGGAGGGCCCCGACGCGCTCAAGCGGCTGATCGGGCACGGCGCCGAGTTCGACCGGGACACCGACGGAGAGCTCCAGCTCACCCGTGAGGGCGGCCACCGCCGCAACCGGATCGTCCACGCGGGCGGCGACGCCACCGGCGCCGAGGTCCAGCGGGCCCTCGTCCAGGCCGTGGTGGCCGAACCGCGCATCGAGGTCGTCGAGCACGCGCTCGCCCTCGACCTGCTCGCGGACGCCGCCGGGCGGGCCTGCGGGGTCACCCTCCACGTGATGGGCGAGGGCGCGGGGGACGGCGTGGGCGCGGTCCACGCGGGCGCCGTCGTGCTCGCCAGCGGCGGCATGGGCCAGGTCTACGCCGCCACGACCAACCCGGTCGTCTCCACCGGGGACGGCGTGGCGCTCGCGCTGCGGGCCGGGGCCGTGGTCCGCGACATCGAGTTCGTCCAGTTCCACCCCACGGTCCTGTGGCTCGGCGAGGGCTCGACCGGCCAGCAGCCGCTCGTCTCCGAGGCCGTGCGCGGCGAGGGGGCCGTGCTGGTCGACGGCGCCGGCGAGCGGTTCATGCGCGGGGTCCACGAGCTGGCCGACCTCGCCCCGCGCGACGTCGTGGCCAAGGCGATCATGCGCAGGATGGACGAGACCGGCGCCGACCACGTGTACCTGGACGCCCGGCACTTCGGCGAGGAGAAGTGGCGGACGCGGTTCCCCACGATCCTCGCGGTCTGCCGCGAGCACGGCATCGATCCCGTGACCGAGCCGATCCCCGTGGCCCCCGCCGCCCATTACGCGAGCGGCGGCGTCCGCACCGACCTGTACGGCCGCACGACCGTCCCGGGCCTGTACGCCTGCGGGGAGGTGGCGTGCACCGGCGTCCACGGCGCCAACCGGCTGGCCTCCAACTCGCTCCTGGAGGGGCTGGTCTTCGGCGAGCGGATCGCCGCCGACCTGGCCGCGGCCGACCTCGCCCCCGGGGAGCCGGCCGGCGACGGCCGGCCGGAGGGGCTGGTGGATCCGCGTACCCGGCAGCGGGTGCAGAACCACATGAGCCGCGGCGCCGGCGTGCTGCGCAGCGACGCCAGCCTCGCGCAGGTCGCCCGCGCGCTGCGGGACGCCCGGTGGACCCCGGTGGCGGTCGAGCCGTGCACCGGGTCGTGGGAGGCGACCAACCTCCTCACGGTGGCCACGGCCCTCGTCGCGGCCGCCGCCGAACGCGAGGAGACCCGGGGCTCCCACTGGCGGGAGGACCATCCCGAGCGGGACGACGACCACTGGCGCCTGCACATCGACATCGCCCTCACAGCGGAAGGACTGGTTATGCGGCACGAGGCCCACGAGGACACCCGTCCCGACACGTCCCCGGCGCATGCCGCGCCTGCGGGCGACGAGCTTCCGCCGGCGCTGCGGGACGAGCTGGCCGCGATCGGCGTGGACCCGGGCGACCTGCTGAGGCTGGTGCGCACGGCCCTGGAGGAGGACCTGGGCGACGGGCTCGACGTCACCTCGGCCGCCACGATCCCCGCCGGCCAGGCGGCGACGGGCGACCTCGTCGCCCGCGCCGAGGGCGTGGTGGCCGGCCTCCCGGTCGCCGAGGCCGTCTTCCGCCAGGCGGGGCCGCGGATCACAGTCGAGAGGCGGGCCGCGGACGGCGACCGGGTGCGCCCCGGCGAGGTCCTCATGACCGTCTCCGGCCCGGCCCGCGACCTGCTCACCCTGGAGCGCACGGCCCTCAACCTCCTCACCCACCTGTCCGGGGTCGCCACCGCGACCAGGCGGTGGGCCGACGCGATCGCCGGCACCCGCGCCCGCGTCCGGGACACCCGGAAGACCCTGCCCGGCCTGCGGGCGCTGCAGAAGTACGCCGTGCGGTGCGGCGGCGGGGTCAACCACCGCATGGGCCTCCACGACGCCGCCCTCATCAAGGACAACCACGTCGTCGCCGCCGGCGGGGTGGCCGAGGCCTTCCGGGCCGTGCGCGAGGCGTTCCCCGGGCTGCCGATCGAGGTCGAGGTGGACCGGATCGACCAGATCGAGCCCGTGCTCGCCGAGGGCGCCGAGGAGATCCTGCTCGACAACTTCACCGTCGAGCGGCTCGCCGAGGCCGTACGGCTGGTGGGCGGCCGGGCGCGGCTGGAGTCGAGCGGCGGCCTCACCCTCGACACGGCGCGGGCGGTGGCCGAGACCGGGGTCGACTACCTGGCCGTGGGCGCCCTCACGCACTCGGCCCGGGTCCTCGACGTCGGTCTGGACCTCCGTGGGGAATGACCCGCGAGACGGAAGATCGCAGGGACGCCCGCTGGTGCATAATCGGGGAATGCTGCTCACCATCGACGTCAGCAACACCCACACGGTGCTGGGCCTGTTCGAGGGTGATGAGGTGATCGAGCACTGGCGGATCGCCACCGATCCCCGCCGTACGGCGGACGAGATCGCGGTCGTCCTCCAGGGGCTGCTCGGCCAGTCGCCGATCCTCAAGGACGCCGACATCAGCGGCATCGCGATCTGCTCCACGGTCCCGTCGGTCCTCAACGAGATGCGTGAGATGTCGCGGCGCTACTACGGCGACGTGACGGCCGTCGTCGTCGAGCCCGGGGTTCGCACCGGCGTCCCGGTCCGGATGGACAACCCCAAGGAGGTCGGCAGCGACCGCATCGTGAACGCGCTGGCCGCCGCCACCCTGTACGGCGGCCCGTGCGTGATCGTCGACTTCGGCACCGCCACGTCGTTCGACGCCGTGTCGGCCCGCGGCGAGTACGTCGGCGCGGTCACGGCCCCCGGCCTGGAGATCTCGGTCGACGCGCTCGCCACGGCCGGGGCGCAACTGCACAAGGTCGAGCTGATCCGCCCCCGGTCGGTGATCGCCAAGAACACCGTGGAGGCCCTCCAGTCCGGCATCATCTACGGCTTCGCCGGGCTGGTGGACGGGATCGTCGACCGGATGACCGCTGAGCTGTCCGCCGACCCCGACGACGTGACCGTGGTGGCGACCGGATCGGGCGCCCCGCTCGTCGTCGGCGAGGCCCGCACGATCGACGTCCACGAGCCGTGGCTCACGCTGATCGGCCTGCGTCTGGTGTACGCGCGCAACACCGCCTGAAGCACTCCTCCGAGTACGGGACCATAGAAGACAGGATCCGTCTCAGAGAGGACTGCCGTGATGGACGCCGACTGGGTGGCGCGTTTCGCTGACGAGGTCATCGCCGAGGCCGAACGGCGCGCGCCGGGCAAACCCATCGTCTGCGCGTCCGGCCTCAGCCCCTCCGGGCCCATCCACCTGGGCAACCTGCGCGAGGTGATGACCCCGCACCTGGTCGCCGACGAGATCAGGCGGCGCGGGTACGACTGCGTCCACGTCCTGTCCTGGGACGACTTCGACCGCTACCGCAAGGTCCCCGTGGGCGTCGACCCGTCGTGGGCCGAGCACATCGGCAAGCCGCTGACCTCGGTGCCGGCCCCGCCCGGCAGCGAGCACCCCAACTGGGCGGAGCACTTCAAGGCCCCGATGGCGGCCGCGCTCGCCGACCTGGGCGTGGAGTTCCACGGCATCAGCCAGACGCAGATGTACACCTCCGGCGCCTACCGCGAGCAGGTGCTGCTCGCGATGCGCGAGCGCAAGAGGATCGACGCGATCCTCGACCAGTACCGCACCAAGGCCAAGCCCAAGGCCCAGGCGCAGGCCGTGGACGCCGACGAGGCCGCGGCGCTGGAGGGCTCGGGCGCGGCCGGCGAGGACGACGGGTCGGGCGCCGGGGGCTACTACCCGTACAAGCCCTACTGCTCGGTCTGCGACCGCGACGTCACCACGGTCACGGCGTACGACGACGCCACCACCGAGCTGACCTACACCTGCGCGTGCGGGCACACCGAGACCGTGCTGCTGTCGGAGCACACCCGGGGCAAGCTCGTGTGGAAGGTCGACTGGCCGATGCGCTGGGCGTACGAGGGCGTGGTGTTCGAGCCGTCCGGCGTCGACCACAGCTCGCCCGGTTCGTCCTTCGTCGTCGGCGGCCAGATCGTCCGCGAGGTGTTCGGGGCCGAGCAGCCCATCGGGCCCATGTACGCCTTCGTCGGCATCAGCGGCATGGCCAAGATGAGCAGCTCCAAGGGCGGCGTGCCCACCCCCGCCGACGCCCTGTCGATCATGGAGCCGGCGCTGCTGCGCTGGCTGTACGCGCGGCGGCGGCCCAACCAGTCGTTCAAGGTCTCCTTCGACCAGGAGATCCAGCGGATGTACGACGAGTGGGACACGCTCACCAGGAAGGTCGCGGACGGCACCGCCCTCCCGGCCGACCAGGCGGCCCACCGCCGGGCGACCACGACCGCCTCGCTCACCCTGCCCGACACCCCGCGCCGGCTGCCGTACCGGACCCTCGCGTCGGTGGTCGACATCACCACCGGGCACGAGGAGCAGACGCTGCGCATCCTGCGCGAGTTCGACCACGAGATCGCCGGGCTCGACGAGCTGCGGCCGCGGCTCGACAAGGCCCAGCACTGGGTGACCACGTACGTCCCGGCGGACGAGCGCACCCAGGTCCGCGAGGAGCCCGACGCCGAGCTGCTCGCCTCGCTGGGCGACGTCGAGCGGGAGTCGCTGCGGCTGCTGGCCCAGGGCCTCGACGAGCACTGGTCGCTCGACGGGCTGACGACGCTGCTGTACGGCGTGCCGAAGGTCCAGGCGGGGCTCGACATGAGCGCCAAGGCCGCGACGCCGGAGCTGAAGGCCGCCCAGCGGGCGTTCTTCGTGCTGCTGTACCGGCTGCTCGTGGGGCGGGACACCGGGCCGCGCCTGCCCACGCTGCTGCTCGCCGTCGGCCGCGACCGCGTCCGCCGGCTCCTGGCCGCCTGACCGCGGTCGCCGCGACACCGCGAGGGCTCGCGGAGGTTCCGGGAGCCCTCATGGCGTTCCAGGTGCCCGGCCGGCTTCGCGCGAGATCAGGGAACGAGCACGAGACGGCCGCGCAGGCCGCCCGCGGCCAGGCGCTCGTACGCCTCAGTGGCCTTCTCCAGGGGGTGGACGCCGGCCACCCTGGTGGTGAGCCGCCCGGCCTCGGCCAGCCGCGCGATCTCCGCGAGCCTGCCCCCGTCGGCCCGGATGAAGACCGTGGACACCCGGATGCCGCGCAGGGGGACCGGCGCCGCCCCCGCCGCCACGGACACGAACGCGCCGCCCCCGCGGACGGCGTCGAGCGCGGCCACCCCCACGAGCGCCGCGTCGACGGCCGCGTCCACCCCGCCCGGGACGGCGGCCCGTACGGCCGGCCCGAGGTCCTCCCCGCGCGGGACGAACCACTCGGCCCCGAAGCTGCGCACCAGGGCCTCGTCCCCGGCGGACGCCGAGGCGGCGACCCGGACGCCCCGGGCCGCCGCGATCTCCACGAGATAACCGCCGACCCCGCCGGCCGCGCCGGTCACGAGCAGCGTGTCGCCCGCCGTGAGCCCCGTCAGGTCGAGCGCCTGGACGGCCGTAAGCGTGTTCAGCGGCAGCGTCGCCGCCTCCACGGCCGGGATCCCGGCGGGCGCCGGCGCGACGGCCGACGTGTCCAGCACGACGAGGTCGGCCTGCGCCTTGACCGGCAGCGGCAGCCGGTCGGACAGCCCGATCACGAAGTCCCCGGGACGCACATGCGGCACCCCCGGGCCCACGAGGTCGGCCACCCCGGCGACGTCCCAGCCGAGGCCGTACGCGTCGAGGGGCTGGACCAGGCCGAGCGCGGTCAGCGATCCCGACGCGGTGGCGAGGTCGACGGGGTTGAGCGCGGCGGCCTCCATACGGATCCTCACCTGCCCCGGCCCCGGCTCGGGGTCCGGCGCCTCCACGAGTTGCACCCTCCCGGACCGTGCGACGAGCGCGCGCATGACTCCTCCTTGTGCCTCCCACGGGCGGATCTTCCCGAGCGAGCGTAGGAAGGACTACTCTCTATCGGGAAGTAGGCACCTCAGAGTGCGTAAGGGAGAGAGCATGGCCACGCAGACCGCCGCCCAGAGGCGCGAGGAGGCACGGCTGGCCTACAACGCGTACCTCGCGGGCTGCCCCTCACGGAAGCTGCTCGACACGCTGAGCGACAAGTGGGTCAGCCTCGTGCTCGCGGCCCTCGCCGACGGCCCGTGCCGGTACAGCGAGCTGGCCAGGACCGTCGCCGGCGTGAGCCAGAAGATGCTCACGCAGACACTGCGGACGATGGAGCGCGACGGGCTGGTCTCCCGGACCATCACGCCGTCGGTGCCCGTCCGGGTCGACTACCGGCTCACGTCACTGGGCGAGGACCTCGTGCCGCTGATGCAGGCGATCAAGAGCTGGGCGGAGATCCACATGGACGAGGTCGAGGCCGCCCGGCAGGCGTACGACAGCTCCGCCGCCTCGGGGGACGCCTGACCGCGGAGGGCGATGCTTGACGACCTTCCTGGCTGGCGTTTACCTTCCCTGAAGGGTGGGCCGACCAGTCATCGTCGTGGGGGAGGGCAGACGATGGGTTTTCCCGACGTGGTCTCCCGGGGTGACGACGTCGCCTCGGACCTTGATCGTGCCGGTCTCACCGATGAGGACCTGCTCCTTCTCTCCGAACTCGCCAAGGGCGTGACAGCCGATCGGGTCGGGCGCAGCCTCGACGTGAGCGGCCGCACGGTGCGCAGGCGGTTGCGGGGGATCTGCGACCGCATCGGCGTGGCGACCGCGATCGAGGCCGTCGCCTGGGCGGCGCGCCGCCGTCTCATCTGACGATCTCCCGCTCGCCGCGGGCGACGGCGTCGCGCCCTGTCGCCATGCCCCTGGCAGGGGTCGCCCTGCTCAGGACCGGGCCGAACCGGCTGATGCAGGCCGCCGTACCGGCCGATTCAGGCGGCGGCGCGCACGGCCGGCGTTCAGTCCCGCCGTGCGCGGCCTCCGTTCAGTCGGCTCAGTCGGCTCAGTCGGCGATGCGCACGCCGCCCGCGAACGGGCGGTTGCCGAGCGGCGCGACCCGCACGACGTCGCCGGTGTGCGGGGCGTGGACCATGTAGCCGCCGCCGATGTAGATGCCGACGTGGTGCAGGTCCGGGTAGAAGAAGACGAGGTCGCCGGGCCGCAGCTCGTCACGCGAGATGTGGGTGCCCGCGGTCCACTGGTCGCCGGTGTAGTGCGGGAGGCTGATCCCGACCTGCTGGTAGGCCGCCATCACCAGGCCCGAGCAGTCGAACGACGACGGTCCGGCCGCGCCCCACACGTACGGCCGCATCTGCTGGCTGAGGGCCCAGCGCGCGGCCTCGGCGGCCTTGCCGTCGCCGACGACGGGGAACGAGATCCGGGTGGCCCGGCCGGTGCTGACGCTGCCGGCGACCCTGCTGTAGAGGTTGCTCTCTGCCCTCTTGACCAGCTTCTCGATCTTGGTTCGCTGCCCGTCGAGGCTGGTCAGCAGCTTCTTGACCTCGCTCTGGCGGGCGGTGGCGCTGGCCTTGGCCCGGGCGGCCGCGTCCATGGCCTTGGAGACCTCGGCCACCTCCTGGCCCTGCTGCATCTCCAGCGCGTACGTGGTGGAGGCCTGGTCGAGGTACTGGCTGGGGTCGGTGTTGCCGATCAGCGCCAGCGCGGAGCCGAGCCCGCCGGTCATGTAGGAGTTCTGGGCGAGCAGGCTGGCCTTCTGCCGCTTGACCTCGAGCTCGGCCTCGCTCTTGGCCAGGTTCTTCTTGGCCAGGTCGGCGGAGCGCTGGGCGGCCTTGAGCCGGACCCGCTCGCCGTTGTACTGCTCGGTGAGGGTCTCGATCTGGGTGTACAGACGCTCGACCTCGGCGGACAGCTGCTTGAGGCTCGGCTTGGGATCGGCGGTGGCGGCGACGACGGGGGCGCCGAACGTGACGAGGCCGATGGCCACGCTCACGAACGCCGTCCTGCGGATGATCGACCCGGCCGTGGTGCCTCCGGGCCTGCGGTCCCGGGCGTGCTTACCCGCGGACCGTCCTCCACGCATGCGCAACCAAGCTCCTCTCCTCGTCGTGCCGCGCTCACGGACCCGACCTGGGCGTGAATGGTCACGCGGGTCCGTACGGCACTCCTGGGCGCCTACCGGGTTAGCTGACGGGTTCGGGCCGGAGCAGCCCTACCTTTCGGATTCACCCCTTGTCGACACGGGCCGCACTCGGCCCGACTCGCAGTTGGGTCCCCGGCTCCCCTCCACACGCTCGGTGCTTCGAAGACTCGGCGTCCGGTCCTCGCGATTGGGGCTCGCGCGACCGGCATCGTCGCAGGACACTAATGCACCGCGAGTTGTTGCTCAACCAGAACTCCCAATCCCGTCTACGTTCCACAACCGAACGATCACGGGCGGGTCACGGGAGCGGATCGCCATAGACCCCGTTTAACCTGCAACTAGTCCGTTTTGACGGATTTCCGTTTCGCGTTATCGCAGGTCCAAGCCGGGGCAAAACTCATACCCAACTGGTTCACCCACTGGGTCTCGCTGCGCGTACGCGTGGAAACGCACGGTAACGAACCGGTGTCGTGAACCGCTTTAGGGTGTGGCCGTTAATCCGGGCACGGGTCGTGGGCCGGTGGGGGCGGACGGCGGCCCGGCTAGGCTGACCGACCATGGAGCAGGTCGCGGAGCAGACGCACGCCGAATCCGGCCGCCCGGAGGTCATCGTGCGCCGGGCGCGGACGCCGGACGTGCGCGTGATCCGCCGTCTCGTGGACGCCTATTCCGGCGTCGGACCCCGCCTGCTCGAGAAGACGACGGTCACCTTGTACGAGGACGTCCAGGAGTTCTGGGTGGCGGAGATCGCCGGGCAGGTCGTCGGCTGCGGCGCCCTCCACGTCCTGTGGGAGGACCTGGCGGAGATCCGCACGGTCGCGGTCGACCCGTCGGTGCGCGGCCGGGGCGTGGGCCACCGGATCGTCGCCGCGCTCATCGAGGCGGCCCGCGCGCTCGGCGTCCGGCGGGTCTTCTGCCTCACCTTCGAGGTCGAGTTCTTCGGCCGGCACGGGTTCGTGCCGATCCAGGGCACGCCCGTCTCCCCCGAGGTGTACGCCGAACTACTCGCCTCCTACGACGAGGGCGTGGCCGAGTTCCTCGACTTGGAGCACGTCAAGCCGAACACGCTCGGCAACACCCGGATGCTCCTTCACCTCGACCGGAGATCTTGACCGTCGCCATAACGGGCTGCAAAGGTGACTGTTGATACACCTGTCGCTACTTTTGGCAATATCAGCGTGTGCTACTGACGTGCGGCGCATGCGTTTCTGAAACGAGGTGACACGGTGAGCACCGGACAGCCGCCGTACCCCCAGGACGAGTCGGACGGCACGCCACCTCCGCCTTCCCCTCACGGGTACAACACGGATAAGCCCGCCGAAGAGTACGACCCTGACGTCACGGTGGTCAGCTACCGCACCCCGGGGCAGCACACCGGCCCCCAGCAGGCGCCCGGATACGGCCAGCAGCCGCCCCAGCAGGGCTACGGTC
>NZ_BOOC01000018.1 GCF_016863035.1 Microbispora corallina | reverse complement strand
CCGCAGCAGGGGTACGGCCAGCAGCCCGGGTACGGCCAGGCCGGCTACGGCCAGCAGACTCCCCAGCAGGGCTATGGTCAGCCCCAGCAGGGCTACGGGCAGCCCGCGTACGGCCAGCCCGGCTTCGGCCAGCCGTACGCCGCGGCCGGCCCTGTCCCGCCCGGCGCGCCCGCCCCGCTCGCGGAGTGGTGGCAGCGCCTGGTGGCCCGGATCATCGACGGCGTGATCGTGGGCGTCCCGTTCCTCATCATCTCCGCCGTGATCACCGCGGTGGTCGTCACGACGGGCAATTACGACCTGTCCACGGGGGCGGTGACGGCGCCGAGCGGCTACTTCCTCGCGTCGCTGCTCATCGCGCTCATCAGCGGCCTCGTGATGATCGCCTACGAGTTCCTCATGCTGCGGATGCGCGGCCAGACGGTCGGCAAGATCGTGATGGGCATCAGGGTCGTCCCCGTCGGCGGCTCGCTCGGTCCCGAGGGGCTCCCGGTCGACGCGGCGGGCAAGCGCGTCGGCGTCCTCTACGGCCCGCAGGTGCTGCGCTGGATTCCCGTCGTCGGCTGGCTGCTCGGTATCTTCGCCCTGGTGAACGTTCTCTGGCTGCTCTGGGACAAGCCGCTGCAGCAGACCCTGCACGACAAGGCCGCCAAGACGATCGTGGTCAAGGTCAAGTAGTGCCACAAAGCGGGGCCGATGGAACGGGCCATCGGCCCCGCTTTTCGTGTGTTTCCGCCGAGAGGCCGGTCCGCTGAACGGGTGCACGGAAAATCCGTAACGGGTGACCTCGGGCATGCGATGCTTGTCCGACGCAAGTGCCCACGCAAGTCGCAAGAGGTGACCAATGACCGCGGAACCTCCCCCCGGCCAGAATCCATATGGCTCGGCTCCGCCGCCCCCGCCCGGTTCATATCCGCCCCCGGGCGGATATGGTGCCCCCCAGGGTTCTTATGGGGGCCCCCAGGGTGCCCCCCTTCCTCCCGGCGTTCCCGCGCCCGTGGCGCAATGGTGGGAGCGGTGGGTGGCTCGCATCATCGACACGATCATCTTCTCGATCGTTTACTTCATCCTGAGCATGATCTTCAACGCCGCGTTCGGACCGAAGGTCAGCGTTAACGGCCTGTCGGTCGAGGCGTCCGGCAGCGTTTTCCTCCCGGGATTCCTCGCCGCCCTGATCGCCTACGGCGCTTATGCCGCCTACGACTACGTCCTGCACAGCAAGGACGGTCAGACTGTGGGCAAGAAGGTCATGAAGATCCGGGTGCTCCCGCGCGACGGAGGGGCGCTCGATTCGTCGGCCCTCCTCAAGCGGTCGCTGCTTTACCCGGGCGTCCTGGCTCTCTACGGGATTCCCGTGGTGAGCTGGCTGGCCGCCATCTTCGTGCTGGTCACCGCAATTCTGATCATCACTGACAAGCCCCTTCAGCAGGGCCTTCACGACAAGATCGCCGGAACGATCGTGGTGAAGACCCAGGGCTGACGCCAGGGGAAGCCCGGTCCCGAGGGGGACCGAAACAGTGGGGCGGCCGCTTCGGCGACCGCCCCACTTGGCTTTCTGAGTAGGATTTCCAGTACATCCGGTAAGACGGCTGGAGAGACGGCGATTACCTTCGTGCCCCCTGGTGGCCCCCCGGAAGCCGTCCCCGGGCGGGTCCGGCGCTATCGTCATAGGAGCGTCATAGGAGGCGGGTCCAGCTGAGAAGTAGCTGGGAGCGCCTCCAGGTCCCCGGAATTCGCGAGGGCGTCCGCAATGGCACCCCCGGCACGAGCGAGGCAGAATGACAGAGGTATTGTCCGCCTTGATACCTTCCGCGGTCGTCGCCGGAGCGGCGGTCTACGGCATCGTAAAGTTGGTACGTTCCGATGCCGCCGGCCTCCGCCAGGCACGCGCGCCACGAGAGAAGACAGCGGACACACCGGTTCCGGAGAATCCGCAATCGTGAATTGTCAGCCAGGGGAATCCGGGTATATGTTTGGCTGACGAATCAAACTTTGGGCTGCGAAAGGATTGCCGGATGGCCAAGCACACGCAGGTGATTCTCATCGACGATCTCGATGGCGGCGAGGCCAATGAGACGGTCACCTTCGCGATTGACGGCACGTCATATGAGATTGACCTGAGCGACGGCAACGCGAAGCGGCTTCGCGAGGCCCTGTCGCCTTTCGTCGGCAGCGCGCGGCGCGCCGATTCGGGCCAGGCCCGGGGGCGTCGCCGTGGCGGTGGCGGCGGCGGTGGCCAGCGAGCCATGACGCGCGAGAAGAGCGCCGAGATCCGCGCCTGGGCGAAGGCGAACGGGCACCCGGTGAGCGAGCGCGGCCGTATTGCCGCGTCGATCGTCGAGGCCTACGAGGCGGCGCACTAACTCCGCCCTTGATCGTGCGGTTATGTCGGTCGTCGGATGATCCGGCGAGCGCATAGCCGCGCGATTCTGTTTGCGTCCCCTTAAAACCTCGTTCGCTTGCGGCGTATCGGGAACATGTCGCCCCCAGCAGGGGGTTGGATAGAGCGTGAACGCCCTGCTCCCGGGGAACCCTTCAGCCAGAGGAGCGGTCGCTGGGTCGGGGCTACCATGCGGAACGACGAGCCGGATCTCCCGCGTTCGCCTGACCGCTCTGTGAGGAGCGACGAGATGTTCGAAAGGTTCACCGACCGTGCGCGGCGGGTTGTCGTCCTGGCCCAGGAAGAGGCCCGGATGCTCAACCACAACTACATCGGTACTGAGCACATTCTTCTTGGCTTGATCCATGAGGGTGAGGGCGTTGCCGCCAAGGCTCTGGAGAGCCTCGGCATCAGTCTTGAGGGTGTGCGTCAGCAGGTCGAGGAGATCATCGGCCAGGGCCAGTCGGCGCCTTCGGGGCACATTCCCTTCACCCCACGTGCCAAGAAGGTCCTTGAGCTGTCGCTCCGCGAGGCCCTGCAACTCGGCCACAACTACATCGGCACCGAGCACATCCTCCTCGGCCTCATCCGCGAGGGCGAGGGCGTGGCCGCCCAGGTGCTCGTGAAGCTTGGGGCCGACCTCAACAGGGTGCGGCAGCAGGTCATCCAGTTGCTCCACGGCTACCAGGGCAAGGAGCCCGCGGCCGCCGGCGGGCCGCAGGAGTCCGCGCCCTCGACCTCGCTCGTGCTCGACCAGTTCGGCCGCAACCTCACCCAGGCCGCGCGTGAGGGGAAGCTCGACCCGGTCATCGGCCGCGAGAAGGAGATCGAGCGGGTCATGCAGGTCCTCTCCCGGAGGACCAAGAACAACCCCGTTCTCGTGGGCGAGCCCGGCGTGGGCAAGACGGCCGTCGTGGAGGGCCTGTCCCAGAAGATCGTCAAGGGCGAGGTGCCCGAGACGCTGAAGGACAAGCAGCTCTACACGCTCGACCTCGGCGCTCTGGTCGCCGGCTCCCGCTACCGCGGTGACTTCGAGGAGCGCCTGAAGAAGGTGCTGAAGGAGATCCGCACCCGCGGCGACATCATCCTGTTCATCGACGAGCTGCACACGCTGGTCGGTGCGGGCGCCGCCGAGGGCGCGATCGACGCGGCGAGCATCCTCAAGCCGATGCTGGCCCGCGGTGAGCTGCAGACGATCGGCGCGACGACGCTCGACGAGTACCGCAAGCACCTGGAGAAGGACGCCGCGCTCGAGCGCCGCTTCCAGCCGATCCAGGTCGCCGAGCCGAGCCTCAGCCACACGATCGAGATCCTCAAGGGTCTGCGCGACCGTTACGAGGCGCACCACCGGGTCTCCATCACCGACGGCGCGCTCGTGGCCGCCGCCCAGCTGGCCGACCGCTACATCAGCGACCGGTTCCTGCCTGACAAGGCGATCGACCTGATCGACGAGGCCGGCTCCCGGATGCGCATCCGCAGGATGACCGCTCCGCCGGACCTGCGCGAGTACGACGAGAAGATCGCCAACGTCCGGCGCGAGAAGGAGTCCGCGATCGACGCGCAGGACTTCGAGAAGGCCGCGGCGCTGCGCGACCAGGAGAAGCAGCTCCAGCTCAAGCGGGAACGCCGTGAGAAGGAGTGGAAGGCCGGCGACATGGACGTCGTCGCCGAGGTCACCGAGGAGCTCATCGCCGAGGTGCTCGCGACGGCCACCGGCATCCCGGTCTTCAAGCTGACCGAGGAGGAGTCGCAGCGGCTGCTCCGCATGGAGGACGAGCTCCACAAGCGGATCATCGGTCAGGACGACGCCATCAAGGGCCTGTCCCGGTCGATCCGCCGCACGCGCGCCGGCCTCAAGGACCCGAGAAGGCCGGGCGGGTCGTTCATCTTCGCCGGCCCCTCGGGCGTCGGCAAGACGGAGCTGTCCAAGGCGCTGGCCGAGTTCCTCTTCGGGGACGAGGACGCGCTGATCATGCTGGACATGTCCGAGTTCATGGAGAAGCACACCGTCTCGCGGCTGTTCGGCTCCCCGCCCGGCTACGTCGGGTACGAGGAGGGCGGCCAGCTCACCGAGAAGGTGCGGCGCAAGCCGTTCTCCGTGGTCCTCTTCGACGAGATCGAGAAGGCCCACCCGGACATCTTCAACTCGCTGCTGCAGATCCTGGAGGACGGTCGCCTGACCGACGCCCAGGGCCGGGTGGTGGACTTCAAGAACACGGTCATCATCATGACCACCAACCTCGGCACCCGGGACATCTCCAAGGGCATCGGGGTGGGCTTCGCGAAGTCCAACGACGTCGAGAGCAACTACGACCGGATGAAGTCGAAGGTCCAGGAGGAGCTCAAGCAGCACTTCCGGCCGGAGTTCCTCAACCGCGTCGACGACATCGTCGTCTTCCACCAGCTCACGCCCAAGGAGATCATCCAGATCGTGGACCTCATGCTCACCCAGGTGGACGAGCGTCTGAAGGACCGCGACATGGGCCTGGCCCTGTCGGCGGAGGCCAAGCAGCTGCTCGCCGACCGCGGCTACGACCCGGTCATGGGCGCCCGGCCGCTGCGCCGGACGATCCAGCGGGAGCTCGAGGACACGCTGTCGGAGAAGATCCTGTACGGCGACCTCCGTCCCGGCCAGATCGTCAAGGTCGAGGTCGAGGGCGAGGGCGACGCGGCGAAGTTCGTCTTCACCGGGGAGTCCAAGAGCCCCGAGGTCCCCGACTCGGCGGCCTCGATCGCCGAGCCGATCCAGAACTGAGCCCGGCCAGGGCCGAGCAACCACGGGAGCCGTACGGTCTCCCACCCGAGGGGCGCCCCACCAGGCGCCCCTCGGCGTTTTCCGGCCCTCTTCACCACCGCCGGTCCCCGGTCTCCTTCTCAGGCCCCGCGTGACGACTCACGCGGGGCCTCGTGTTCGAGTGAGATCTTTCGGTAGATCCGGTATCACACCACCAAACGTAGTACTACACTCTGTAGAGTCGGCTGCGTCTCAGGGATGGGCGCCCATCGGCTTCGGCTCTCCGAACGCGGCCCGGTCGTTTCCATGTCATCCCCGCGGCGTACCGGACAATCCGCTGCGGGGCGGACGCGGGAACCGCAGTGCGCGGGGGAAGCTCGGTCGGTGCCGGGCGGATCCCGGCGGCAGGAGGACCGCCGTTCCATGCGGCTTCACCGCGTGGGCCGATGAGGTCCGAGAGTGCACGAAGCCCTGGGAGGCACCTGATGCGCCTGTTGCACGACGACGGGACGCTCGTTCACCTGGCCTACAACGCGGGCGTACATCCCGCGGAGGACCTGGAGAACCTGATCGCCCACCTCACCCGTTACGCCGTCCCGGTGCGCAGGAGGCTCGGGGTCGACCGGCTGGGGATCGGCCTGTGGCTCGCGCCCGCCGTCGCCGACCACCTCATCGCCGACCGCATCGAACTGGTCCGGCTGCGCCGCTCGCTGGAGGAGCGCGGTCTGGAGGTCGTCAGCCTGAACGGCACGGGCGGCCGCAACCAGGACGTCCCCGGCCCCGACTGGGCCAAGCCCGAGCGGTACCGGTACACGATGTCGCTGGCGCGGATCCTCGCCTTCCTGCTGCCCGACGACGTGCAGTCCGGCAGCATCTCGACGATCCCGATCGGCTGGCGCCGCGACTGGCCGGCCGACCTGCACTCCATCGCCTCCCGCCGGCTGGAGCGGCTCTCCCGCGAGCTGCGCGGCCTCTACAGCGTGACCGGCAAGACCATCCGCGTGGGGTTCGAGCCGTGGCCGGGCTGCGTCCTGGAGACCACGGAGCAGGCGCTCGAGCGGGTCTGCGACATCGACTCCGAGCACCTCGGGGTGTGCCTCGACGCCTGCCACCTGTCGTGCGGGGCGGAGAAGCCGGACGCCGCCCTACGGGGGCTGGCCCTCGCCGGCGCGCCCGTGGTGAAGCTCAACCACGTGCACGACCACGGCCAGGAGATCCCGAGCACGCAGCCGGTGATCCAGGACACGCTGAACGCGATCCTGTCCGGCGCGGTCAACGGCACGGCCCACATCGAGGTCGAGGCGCACGACGGCACCGCGCCGAAGTCGAAGGGCCCGGCGGCGCTCGTGGCCCGGCTGGCCGACGAGCTCGACTGGACCCGCCGCAACCTCACCGCCCTCGGTCTCAAGCTCGCCGCCTGACGCCCCGCGCCGCCGTCCACCCGTCGCGTCGTCGTCGTGGGCCGCGGCCCGACCCGTCGGGCGTGAGGGAGAGGGTCAGGCGGGGAGGCGGTAGGTGCCGTCGGGGAGGACCTCGGCGAGGCCGTCGTCGAGGAGGCCGTCCAGGGCCCGCTCGCGCTGCGCGTGGTCGGCCCACACCGCGTCCAGGGCGTCCTTGGGCACCGGGCCGTGGGCCTCCCGCAGAACGGCCAGCAGCCGTCCGCGGCACTGCCGGTCGGTCCCGGCGTACGTCTGGCCCTGCCGTACGGGACCGTCGTGGGCGGGCCGTCCGGCGAGCCGCCACGCGCACAGGGAGGCGACGGGGCAATGCTCGCAGCGCGGCGCGCGGGCGGTGCAGACGAGCGCGCCCAGTTCCATGACCGCGACCGCCCAGCGGGGCGCCCCGACCGGCGGGATCAGCGACTCGGCGAGCCGCCGCTCGGCCGACGTGGTGGCCTTGGGCGGGTACTCCTCGCCCCGGACGGCCCGCGCGAGCACCCGCCGGACGTTGGTGTCCAGGACGGCGTGGCTGCCGCCGTACGCGAAGCTGGCCACCGCCGCGGCCGTGTAGTCCCCGATGCCCGGGAGGGCGCGCAGCTCCTCGTACGACGAGGGCACGCGGCCGCCGTGCGTCTCGGTGACGGCCCGGGCGCAGGCGTGGAGGTTGAGGGCCCGGCGGGGGTAGCCGAGACGCCCCCAGTGCCGCACGGCCTCGCCCGGGGACTCCTTGGCGAGCGCCTCCGGGGTGGGCCAGCGCTCCATCCACTCCGTCCACACCGGCAGGACCCGGACGACCGGCGTCTGCTGGAGCATGATCTCGCTGACCAGGATGCCCCAGGGGGTGGCGTCCGGCCGCCGCCACGGCAGGTCGCGGTTGTGCTCGGCGTACCAGTCGAGGATGGGCTCGCGCAGTGAGACGGACACCGTCCGACCCTATCGCCGCCCGTGCGCGACCGATTAGGGAAAGCCCGTGGACAGCCAGGGCCAGGGTTTCCCCTGCGAACGGGCACGGGACGGCGAGTCTTTGCCCGCGCCGCGCCACGGCTCCTCATACTGTCCGCATGGATCCGGACACGTTCCGTGGTGATGTGGGTGTCGAAGGGGCGGACGTCTACTGGCGCCGCCGGGTGTCGGTGCTCACGGGCATGCTCGTCGTCGTGGCGGTGGTGGCGTGGGCCTGCAGCAGCGCCTCCGGGAAACCGGACGCCGCAAAGTCCGTCAGGGCGACGCCGGGGCCCGGCGACACGATGGTCGTCGCGCTTCCCTCGGCTCTCGCGTCGAAGATCCCCTCCCCTTCTCCGAGCGCGCCCTCCCTCTCGCCGGGCGCGACCGGCTCGCCCTCGCCGTCCGCGCCGCCGCCGAAGCCGCGCCGCCCCGGCGATCCCTGCGACTCCAAGGACCTGGTCCTCGCCTTGCAGAGCGGCCAGGACGTGTACGGCAGGGACAGCGCGCCGACGTTCGTGCTGACCGTCGTGAGCACCGGACGGATGGAGTGCACGGTCGACCTGGGGCCGCGGACGCTGGAGATGCGGGTGCTGTCGGGCGGGCAGCGCGTCTGGTCCACCGCCGACTGCGTGGCGGGTGACGGCGTGGACCGCCAGATGCTCGAGCGCGGCATCCCGTTCGTGCGCACGATCCGGTGGGACCGGCACAGGTCGGGCACCGACTGCGAGGGCAAGCGGCCGGCGGCCGGCCCGGGGACCTATGTGGCGACCGCCCACGCCGGGCCGATCAGGAGCTCGCGCGTGGTCTTCCACCTCCGCTGAACCGGCGGCGGTCCCCGCGCGGAGGTCTACAGATAGCGCTCCAGGATGGACGACTCGGCCAGCCGGGACAGGCCCTCGCGGACGCTGCGGGCGCGCGTCTCCCCGACGCCCCCGACGGACTGGAGGTCGTCGGTGCTGGCGGCCAGCAGCTTCTGCAGGCCGCCGAAGTGGTCGACGAGCCGGTCGACGATCGTGCCGGGCAGCCGCGGCACCTTGGCGAGCAGGCGGAACCCCCGGGGGCTGACGGGGCGGTCGAGCGCGTCTGCCCCCGTGTAGCCGAGGACCCCCGCGACCTTCGACAGGTCGAGCAGGCCGGTGGAGGACAGCTCGTCGAGCTCCCGCATCGCCTCCAGATGGTCGGGCGGGTCGGGCACGTAGTCGCGGATGATCTGCTCGCGGTCGCGCTCGACCCCGGCCACCAGCTCCTCCAGCTGGAGGGAGAGAAGGCGGCCGTCGGTGCCGAGCTCGACGACGTACCCCTCGATCTCCCCGGCGATCCGGCGAACCATCTCCAGCCGCTGGACGACGACGGCGACGTCGCGCACGGTCACCAGGTCTTCGATCTCCAGGGCCGATAGCGTGCCCGAGACCTCGTCGAGCCGGGACTTGTAGCGCTCGAGGGTGGCGAGGGCCTGGTTGGCCTTCGACAGGATCGCGGCCGACTCCTCCAGCACGTAGCGGACGCCGTCGAGGTAGAGGGCGATGATCCGCATCGACTTGCTGATCGAGATCACCGGGTGACCGGTCTGCTTGGCCACCCGCTGCGCCGTGCGGTGGCGGGTGCCCGACTCGTCGGTGGGGATGCCGGAGTCGGGCACGAGGTGGACGGCCGCCCGGACGATCCGCAGCGGCCCGCTGTCGAGCACGATCGCGCCGTCCATCTTGGCCAGCTCGCGCAGACGGGTCGCGGAGAACTCGACGTCCAGCTCGAAACCGCCGGTGCAGATGTCCTCGACGACGCGGTCGTAGCCCAGCACGATCAGGCCGCCGGTGTGGCCGCGCAGGATGCGCTCCAGGCCGTCCCTGAGGGCGGTGCCCGGAGCGACCGCGGCGAGCACGGCTCTCCTGTGGTCGTCGGATCCCTTGTCGTTGTCCAGCACATGACCCCCGCGGTCGGACGGCTACCCCGCCTGCGAACGCCCCTGCGGGCTCAATGACGTCATCAAGCTTACCGGCGTAACAGGGCCTTCACCTTACGTGCGTGAGGGCATCCCACACGTTCTGCACCTCGGTCACCTCGAAGCCCGGAGTGAACGACGTGGTGCGGGCGGCCGGCTCGCGCAGCGCGACCAGGTGGCCGCGGCTCTGCGAGCGCTCCAGCCGTGGGGCGTCGTCCTCCAGCGATCCGGACGGCACCAGGGCGCGGGTGAACCCGAGGCGGGCCGCCTCCGCGAGCCGCCGCCGCACGTCGCGCACCGGCCGCAGCTCGCCCGCCAGGCCCACCTCGCCGAGCGCCACCAGCCCGGTCGGCAGCGCCGTGTCGCCGGCCGCACTCACCACCGACAGCATGAGAGCCAGGTCGACGGCGGGGTCGGTCAGCCGGATGCCCCCGACGGTCGCGGTGAACACGTCGCACTTGCCGATCTTGGCGTTGAGCCGCCGCTCCATCACGGCGAGCACCATCGCGACCCGGTAGGAGTCGAGCCCGGAGGAGGTGCGCCTCGGCTGCGGGGCCTCGGTCGGGCCGACCAGGGCCTGCAGCTCGGCCGGTATCGGCCGGGTGCCCTCGATGGTGACCGTGACGCACGTGCCCGGCACCGGCTCGGGATGGCGTGAGACGAACAGCCCGCTCGGGTCGGCGATCCCGGTGATGCCGCGCTCGTGCAGGTCGAAGCATCCGACCTCCTCGATCGGGCCGAACCTGTTCTTCACCGCGCGCACCATGCGCAGACGGGAGTTGCGGTCGCCCTCGAAGTGGAGGACGACGTCGACCAGGTGCTCCAGCACGCGGGGGCCGGCGATCGAGCCGTCCTTGGTCACGTGACCGACGAGCACCGTCGCCATGCCCCGCTCCTTGGCGATCCGGACGAGGTTGCCGGCCACCTCGCGGACCTGGGTGACGCCCCCGGGCACGCCCGTGGCGTCGGCCGACCCGATCGTCTGCACCGAGTCGACGATCAGCAGGCCGGGCCGCACCTTCTCGACGTGGGCGACCAGGGCCGAAAGGTCGGTCTCGGCGGCGAGGTAGAGGCGGTCCTCGATGGCGCCGATGCGGTCGGCCCGCATGCGGACCTGGGAGGCCGACTCCTCGCCGGTGACGTAGAGCACGGTCTCGCCGGCCGCCGTGCGGGCGGCCGCCTCCAGCAGCAGCGTGGACTTGCCGATGCCCGGCTCGCCTGCCAGCAGCACGACGGCGCCGGCGACGAGGCCGCCGCCGAGGACGCGGTCGAGCTCGGGGACCCCGGTGGTGCGGGCGTGCGCGAATTCGGCCTTGACCTCGCCGATGGGGACGGCGGGGGCCGAGACGGCGCCGGGCCTGACGACGTGGACGCCCTGCCGCGCGCCCGCCTCCTCGACCGTGCCCCACGCCTGGCACTCGCCGCACCGGCCGACCCACTTGACGGTCGTCCAGCCGCACTCGCCGCACCGGTAGGTCGTCTTCGCTGCCTTGGTCACGACCGGGAGGCTACCGGCCGCCGCCGACATTCCGCGCTCACACCGGGCACGGGCCGCCGGCATCCGGCGGTCCCGGAAGGCCGCCCGGCCCGTCGTGAGGCGTCAGATGTGGCCCTCGAGATCGGCCAGCAGCAGGCGCTTGGGCCGGGCGCCGACGATCTGCCGGACGACCTCGCCGTTCCGGTAGAGGTTCAGCGTGGGGAAGCCCAGCACGCCGTACCGCTGGGCGATCTCCGGATGCTCCTCCGCGTCGAGCTTGGCGACCGTGAGACGGTCGGCGTACTCGTCGGCGATCTCCTCCAGGATCGGCGCGATCATCTTGCAGGGCGGGCACCAGTCGGTCCAGAAGTCGACCAGCACCGGCCGGTCGCTGCGCAGCACCTGCTCCTCGAAGTTGTCGGCCGTCAGCGTGATCATGGTTCTCCTCGTCGCGTCACCAGGCAGCCCGGGCAGGCCTCGGCCAGCTGGGCGGCCACCTCGGACCGGCGGGCCAGCAGGGCGCGGATCTCGCCGTCGATCTCGCCGAGCTTGCGCCGGTAGACCGCCACGGACTCCGGGCAGGAGCCCCCCGACGGGTGTCCCGAGCGCAGGCACTCCACGAACGGCCGGGCGTCCTCCAGCGTGAACCCGACCGCCATCAGCGCGCGGATCTCCGTGACGAGGCGGACGTCGCCCTCGTCGTACTCCCGGTACCCGTTCGCCGACCGCCGGGCCCTGATGAGCCCCTGCTGCTCGTAGTAGCGCAGGGCCCGGGTGCTCACCCCGGCCCGTCGCGCCAGCTCGCCGATCCGCATGTCCTCCCGGCCCCTCCCCGGCCCCTGTAGCCACGACCGTAAGCGTTGACGCCGGTGTCAAGGTCAAGCCCCCGCCGGGGCCGGATTCATCCCGCGGCGTCAGAAACGGCGCCACCGGAGCACGTTGGGGTAGGGGATCTCCAGGCCCTCGGTCTCCTCCGCCGCCGCCCGCGCGACCTCCGGCGTGAACTCGATCCGCAGCACGGCCTCCAGGTCGGCACGGGAGGAGAAGGACATCCGCAGGTCGAGCTCCCGCCGCTGCCACCCCTGCCGGGACCAGAACCGCTCGACGGCCTCCGGGGAGTACGACGGCACCGACCTGCGGAACCAGCGGCCGAAGGCGCCGCGTGAACCGTCCAGGTCCACCACGAACGCGGCGCCGCCCCTGCGCATCACCCGGGCGAGCTCCCGCAGCCCGGGCTCGCAGCCGGGTCCGAAGAAGTACGCCCAGCGGGCCACCGCCACGTCCACGGACGCGTCCGGGACGGGCAGGGCCTGCGCGGTGCCGGTCCGCACGGAGACGTTCCCCAGATGCGCGCACCGGGCGGCGGCCCGCGCGGCGAGGCCGGCGTGCGGCTCGACGCCGACGACCCGGGCGGCCTCGGCCGCCATCGGCGGCAGGTGGAACCCGGCGCCGCAGCCGACGTCGAGGACGTGGGCGCCGTCCCAGGCACGTACGGCCCGCATGGCGGTCTCGACCGCGCCCTCCGGGCCCACCGCGCGGTTCTCCACCTCGTACACCTCGGGGGAGTTCCAGATGTTCGGGCTGGGTACGGCCCCGTTCGCGATCCGAACCATGGCTCAACGATAGTTGGCGATCTTGGGTACATCATTGTGGCGACGCGTCAACGGGGCCGGGTCCGGCTTAGGCTGGATCCGTGAACGGGCGCAGGGAACGAACGGACGGCCACGGCCATGGGGGCTGGAATGTGCCCGTTGAGAGGGCGACGTCATGAGTGACATCCGCGTGCCCAACGCGAAGGTTGCGCTGTCGACGGCGTCGGTGTACCCGGAGCGGACGCCGGACGCCTTCGAGCTGGCCGCCCGCATCGGATACGACGGTGTCGAGATCATGGTGGGGCAGGACCCGGTCAGCCAGGACGTGGAGGTCCTGCAGCGGCTCAGCGACCACTACCGGATCCCGATCCTCGCCGTGCACGCGCCGTGCCTGCTGGTCACGCAGCGGGTGTGGGGCCGCGACCCGTGGATCAAACTGCGCCGGGCGCGCGAGGCGGCCGAGCGGCTGGGCGCGCAGACCGTCGTGGTCCACCCGCCGTTCCGCTGGCAGCGCGACTACGCCAGGGAGTTCGAGGCCGGTCTCGCGCGGATGCGCGAGGAGACCGACGTGGTGTTCGCGGTCGAGAACATGTTCCCCCTGCGGGCCCGTGGCAACGAGGTCGTCCCGTACGCGCCTGACTGGAACCCGATCGACTACGACTTCCCCCAGGTGACGCTCGACCTGTCGCACACGGCGGTGTCGGGCTCCGACGCGCTGGAGATGACCGCCAAGCTCGGCGACCGCCTGGCCCACCTGCACCTGGCCGACGGCGTCGGCACCACCAACAAGGACGAGCACCTCGTCCCCGGCCGGGGCTCCCAGCCCTGCGCCCCGATCCTGGAGCGCCTGGCCGGCAGCGGTTACCGCGGCCTGATCGTGCTGGAGATCAACACGCGCAAGGCCGCCAGCCGCACCGAGCGGATCGACGACCTCACCGAGGCGCTCGCCTTCGCCCGCCTCCACTTCGCCGCCTCCCCCACGACGGCATGAGCGGATCGCCGGCCCGCGGCCCTGTCGCCCTGGAGGAGCGGTGACCGAGGGAGTCGAGGAGAGCCACCTCGTCTTCGACCGCGTCGCCGAGGAGTACGACGCGGCCCGGCCGCACTACCCGGAGGGGCTCTACGTCGCCCTGCAGGACCTGTCCGGCGTACGGCTGGCGGGGGCACGGGTCGTGGACGTGGGCGCGGGCACCGGCATCTCCACCCGGGGCATGCTCGACCGCGGCGCCCGGGTCCTCGCCGTCGACCGCGCGGCCCGCATGCTGTCCGTGCTGAGGGCCCGCACCTCCTGCGGGGTGCTGCTGTCCGACGGCAACGAGCTGCCGTTCCGCGACGGCGTGGCCGACCTGGTGACGTACGCCCAGTCGTGGCACTGGCTCGACCCCACGCTGTCGGTCGCCGAGGCCGTACGGGTGCTCAGGCGAGGCGGCGCGGTGGCCGGCTGGTGGAACACGGTGGACGCCGGCAGGGCCGACTGGCTCGCGGCCTACCACGTGCGGCTGGCGGAGTCGTGCGACGGGTACGTCGGGCCGGCCCTGCCCGGCTGGAGCATGCCGCCGATCGCCGAGGCCATGGGCGACGCCGGGCTCGACGTGGCCGAGACCTGGGTGGGCTGGACCCGAACCGTGCTGCTCGACGACTTCCTGACCGACCTGCGCTCGCACTCCTACGTGGCCCGGCTCGACACGGGGGAGGCCGGCGAGCTGGTCGCCCGCGAGCGCGCCGAGCTCGCCAAGGTGTTCGCCGACGGCCGGCTGACCGTCCCCATGCGGGTCTACCTCGCGACAGGGCGCACCCGGTGACCGAAGGACGGGCCCGGGCCCGCGGGCAGGGCGAGGTGACCGAGCGGCGCCGGCGGCCCGGCCGCCGTCCCGGCTCGGCCGACACGCGCGGGGAGATCCTGGCCGCCGCCCGCCGGGTCTTCGCCGAGAAGGGGTTCGACAAGGCCACCATCCGCGGCATCGCCCGGGAGGCCGGGGTCGACCCGGCCCTGGTGCACCACTACTTCGACACCAAGGAGGGCATGTTCGTCGCGGCCATGAAGCTGCCGGCGGAGCCCACGGCGGTGATCCCCGGAATCCTCGCCGGGCCCCGGGAGGAGATCGGCGAGCGGGTGGTGCGGTTCATCCTGACGCTGACCTCCGACCCCACCTCCCGGGAGCAGATGCTCGGGGTGGTCCGCACGGCCGTGGTCAACGACGAGGCCGCGGCGATGATCCGCGAGTTCTTCACGACCGCGATCCTGGCCCGCATCGGGGCCGGCCTGGGCATCCCGCCGCTGCGGCTGCAGGCCGCCTTCGGGCAGATGATGGGCGTGGTCATGATGCGGTACATCCTCCGCCTGGAGCCGCTGGCGTCGGCCGAGATCGAGGATCTGGTCGAGCTGCTCGCCCCGACGATCCAGCGCTACCTCGACGAGCCGGGCCGGGGCGACGCGGCCGGCCCCGGCGTCTCCCGCGGCTGACCCCCCTTATCGGGCTACAGAGCTTTGTTCTAGTATCGATCTTCTCGGGATGCCGGCATGGCAGCCGGGGCGGAAACAGTGACGCGCGCCACGGCCGATCGGTGACGGAACACAAGTTACCGGCGGGTACCATTCGGTGTGCCCTCGTCGGGCATTTCCACAGGGCGCGACCTCGTCGTCACTGTGGATGACCGGCGGACATACGCTGGCAGCCAAGCGTCGGATATGGGAGGCACCCGTGCTCTGGGTAGCGATAGTCGGGCTCGTCGGGACCGTGGCCGCGGTCGCGCTGGCGGGCCGTCGCGTGCTGTTCCTCTACAGGCTCGCCACCAGCGGCCAGCCGGCCCCGGAGCGTGTCGCGTACGCCAAGGAGCACGTGGGCGCCGAGATCAGGGCGCAGCTGGTCGAGGTGTTCGGGCAGCGGAAGCTGCTGAAGTGGACCCCGTCCGGCACCGCGCACTTCTTCGTCATGTGGGCCTTCTTCATCCTGGCCACCGTTTATCTCGAGGCGTACGGCGCTCTCATCCAGGGAGCGATCACCGGTAAGCCCGATTTCCACATCCCGATCATCGGCACGTGGCCCATTCTCGGTTTCCTTCAGGATTTCATCGCGGTGGCCGCGCTGATCGGCCTGATCGCCTTCGCCGCGATCCGGGTGAAGAACTCGCCGAAGAAGCTCGGCCGCGGATCGCGGTTCTCCGGCTCGCACCTCGGCGGGGCCTGGCTCATCCTTTTCATGATCTTCAATGTGATCTGGACGATGTTCCTGTTCCGGGGATCGGCCGTCAACACCGGAAACTTCCCGTATAAGTCGGGCGCCTTCGCGTCGGATCTGGTCGCCAGGGTCCTCCCCACGAGCGACGTCCTGGAGTCGGTCGGCCTGCTCCTGCACATCGGCGTCATGCTGGTGTTCCTCGTGATCGTGGTGAACTCCAAGCACCTGCACATCTTCACCGCGCCGCTGAACGTGCTGTTCTCCCGCCGTCCCGACGGCCTGGGGCCGGCGCAGCCCATGCGCTCGAACGGCCAGGTGCTGGACTTCGAGGAGGCCGACCCCGAGGTCGACGTCTTCGGCCGGGGCAAGATCTCCGACACCTCGTGGAAGGGCTTCCTCGACTTCTACACCTGCACCGAGTGCGGCCGCTGCCAGTCGCAGTGCCCGGCCTGGATCACCGACAAGCCGCTGTCGCCGAAGATGCTCATCCTCGACCAGCGCGACCACGCCTTCGCGGTCGCGCCGTACCTGCTGGCGGGGGAGAAGGAGAAGGAGGGCTTCTCCGAGGACGTACTCGCCCTGCTGGACAAGCCGCTGGTGGGCGAGGGCGGCGTCATCCACCCCGACGTGCTGTGGTCGTGCACCAACTGCGGCGCGTGCGTCGAGCAGTGCCCGGTCGACATCGAGCACATCGACCACATCCTCGACATGCGCCGCTACCAGGTCATGATCGAGTCCTCGTTCCCGTCCGAGGCTGGCGTCATGCTCAAGAACCTCGAGAACAAGGGCAACCCGTGGGGGATGTCCGAGATGAAGCGGGCCGAGTGGATCGAGGAGCTCGACTTCGAGGTCCCGGTCATCGACTCGACGATGCCCGACGACGTCGAGTACCTGTTCTGGGTCGGCTGCGCCGGCGCCCTGGAGGACCGGGCCAAGAAGACGACCAAGGCCGTGGCGGAGCTGCTGCACATCGCGGGCGTGAAGTTCGGCGTGCTCGGCCCGATGGAGGCGTGCTCGGGTGACCCGGCCCGCCGCCTGGGCATGGAGTTCCTGTTCACCATGCTCGCCCAGCAGAACATCGAGACCCTCAACGAGGCGGGGGTCAAGAAGATCGTCGCCACCTGCCCGCACTGCTTCAACACCCTGGCCAACGAGTATCCGCAGCTCGGCGGATCCTACGAGGTCGTCCACCACACCCAGCTGCTGTCGCACCTGGTCGAGGAGGGCCGGCTCACCCCGGTCACGCCGATCGAGCAGAAGATCACCTATCACGACCCGTGCTTCCTCGGCCGGCACAACAAGGTGTACGCCCAGCCGCGCGACATCATGGCGAAGGTGCCGGGCGTCCAGACGCAGGAGATGCACCGGTGCAAGGAGCGGGGCTTCTGCTGTGGCGCGGGCGGCGCCCGCATGTGGATGGAGGAGCGGATCGGCAAGCGCATCAACACCGAGCGCGTGGACGAGGCGCTGACCACCGATCCCGACACCGTGTCGACCGCCTGCCCGTTCTGTCTCGTCATGCTCGGCGACGCGATCAACGAGAAGAAGAACGCGGGTCAGGCCAAGGAGTCGCTGGAGGTCGTGGACGTGGCCCAGCTCCTCATCAAATCCGTCAAGGCCGGGTAAACCGCCCTTTGCCGGTGGTGCGCACTATTTGTTGAATTCACCTGTCAGTTCGACAGAAAAAGGTGACTTCGCGGCCACCACCGGCAAAGCCTTTCTCCACATAACAGGAAAATCACGGTAACCTCAACGTTGGCTCAATCGACGGGGAGGGGGCTGGACGGTGGGCGTTGTCGTTACCGACGCGGAGGTCACTCTGGCCGACGTCCTCTCCCTGCGCCTGGCGATCGAGGAACCGCTCACCGACGGCACCCGGCTCGTCCTGCGCCACCGGACGACCGGCGTGGAGCGGCAGGTCACACTCGGCACCCCGCGGGGGCGGGCGCGGGACGCGAGTGTGGCGGTGTCGCTCGCCCCGCTGGACCTGACCCCTGGCCGCTGGGACGCCTACCTGGAGCAGGAGGGTCCCCGCGACCGCATCCAGAGCGTGGACCCCGGCTTCTCGCTCGACCGCCTCGACGCGTACGCGCTGGGCAGGCGGACGATGGCCTACCGTGCCTACCGGACCCGCAACGGCTTCCTCGCCATAAAGATCGACGAGGCGGAGCCGGTTGCCGACGTAAGGGCCGTCTGGTTCCGTGAGGGCCGATTCGAGGTGACGGGGCTCCTCGCGTACACCGGGCTCGACGACGACGACCAGCCGCGCGAGGCCACGCTGGCGCTGCGGCACAGCGACGACGAGGCGACGGTGACCGTCGCGGCCACGGTCAAGGGGGTCCGCTTCCACGCGGCGCTGTCGCTGTGCGACGTGCTCGCCGCGACGCCCGACTCCCAGGGCGTCTGGGAGCCCTCCCTGCAGGTCGACGGCGTCGACGGCCGGATGCCGCTGGGCGCGCGGCTGGACGACGTCGAGGGCAAGCGCCGCCGGGTGCACTACCCGAGGGCGCTGGTGGACGGGGTGCCCATCCGGCCCAGCTACACGCCCGACGACGAGTTGCGGCTCGAGGTGGGCGTGTGAAGATCACCTTCCTCGTCCCCACGGCGTACGGCATGCGCGGCGACGCCCGGTCCACCCTGAACCTCGCGAGCGAGCTCGCCGTCCGCCACGAGGTGGAGGTCGTGAGCGTCCGGCGGACGAGGGAGACGGCGTTCTTCCCCGTCGACCGCCGGGTGACCATGCGCTGGCTCGTCGACGCCCGCCCCGGCGCGCGCCACCTGCTGCCCCGCGGGCAGGTGCGGATCGAGGTGGCGCTGTGGCGGATGCTGCGGGGGCTGCGGGCCGATGTGCTGGTCACCGGCCGGCCCGGGCTGAGCCTGCAGTCCGCGCGGCACGCGCCGCGGCACGTCGTCCGCATCGCCAGGGAGTGGGGGCGGCCGTCCGTGCCCGCCCCCGTCCGCCGCTTCTACCCCCGGCTCGACGCGGTGGTGACCAGCGGGGAGAGCAGCCGTCAGGAGTGGGCGCGGCTGCTCGACGACGACCTGTCCGTCCACGCCATCCCCGATCCGCTGCCCGCGGGCCCCTGGCCGCGCTCGCGAATGGACAACCGCATCGTCAGCGCCGGCGGCCGGCTCGTCCCGGGCAAGTCGTACGACCGGCTGATCAGGGCGTTCGCCGTCGTCGCGGACAAGCGGCCCGACTGGCGGCTGCGGCTCTACGGCAGCGGGCCGGAGGAGCGGCGCCTCCGCGCGCTGGTCCGCGACCTCGACCTGCACAACCACGTCTACTTCATGGGCACCACGCCCGACCTGCCCGGCGAGTTCGCCAAGGCGTCGATCGTGGCCGCGCCCGCCCGCCACGAGGGGCTCGGGATGGCGGTCCTCGAGGCGCTGGGCTGCGGGGTCCCGATCGTCGGGTTCGCCGGGTCGCGGGGCTCGTCGGAGATCCTCCGCGCCGGCCACGACAGTGTGCTGGTCCCCGAGGGGGACGTCGAGTCGTACGCCGGGGCGCTGCTCGCCCTCGTGGACGACGAGCGCCGCCGCATGGCGCTCGCCGCCGGCGCGCTGGAGACCGCCTCCGCGTACGCCGCGCCGGCCGTCGCGGCCCGCTGGCAGGAGCTCATGTACGGCCTGCGCTCCCGCGACTAAGGCGCCCCGCCCGGCCTGGGCGCCGTCCGATCTGGGCTCCCGGGACCGGCCCACCCCGTCCGGGCTGGGCGGCCGATCAGGCGGGCGGGAGGTCGGGCCAGCCGAGCGGCGAGGACCCGCCGGCGGGCGGCTCGCCCCCGGCCTCGCTGAAGGCCCGCATGGCCACGACCAGCGCCCGGCGCTGCTCCGGGGGCATGCGTCCCAGGATCGCGGTGATCTCCGCCGTGCGGCGGGCCGTCACCTCCTCCACGATCCGCCGCCCCTCGGGGGTCAGGCCGACGAGCGTCTCCCGGCGGTCGTTCGGGTTCACCTCACGCCGGACGAGACGGGTCGCGGAGAGCCGGTCCACCATGCGCATGGCGGTGGAGGGGTTGACGCCGAGCCGGTCGGCCAGGCGGACGAGCGTGGCCTCCCCCTGCGCGATGACCACCAGCATCCGGAACTGGGGAAGGGTCACCCTGTCCTCGACCGCGGCCAGCGACCGCGCCGAGACGGCCACCAGCAGGCGGGACGCGGTGAGCACGGCCGAGGCCACGGCTTCGAGATCGTCGCCCGTGGGCTCGTCGCCCGCCTGCTCCGCCATGTTCCCCGGCTCCTCCCGTTCGCCCGGGGGTATTGCATCACGGGCCGGCGCCGGGCACGTGTCCGGGACGGCGAAGGCGGCGTGGGAGGGTCAGGCCGGAGGGCGTCGTACCAGGTCGGCCGCGGCGTCGTCGACGGTCGCGAAGATGGTCAGCTCCGCCTCCAGGCCCGTGATCCGCAGAATCCGCCCCAGCCGGCCGTGCACGCCGCTCAGCGCCATCCGCCCGCCGGCCGCGCCGATCGCGGGCAGCGCCCCCATCAGCACGCTCACCCCGGTGGAGTCGCAGAAGGTCAGCATCGAGGCGTCCAGCACGATCCGCGGCGGGGCCGACATCGTCACCGCCTGCGCGAGGCAGGAGCGCAGGGCGGAGGCCGACATCATGTCCAGCTGGCCCGCCATCTCGATCACGACGACGTCGCCGCGCATCCGGGCGGACGCCGAGAACGGGTGGCCGGATGGCCGCGGCCTCTCCTGCTCCATGATCTCGCCCGCTTCCGCTGCCCGTGCGTGTTCTTGGTTGGGGCTCGTCCCGGTTTGCGACTGTACCGGCCGATCGGCCAATCATTGCACAGGGCAAAGAACGGACGCGGTCAGGACCGCTGCCTGCGCAGCAGCAGCATGGCCGCGTCGTCCGGGAGCGGCCCGCCGACGTGCGCGAGCAGGTCCGCCCGAAGGCAGTCCAGCGCCGCCTGCGGCTCGCCCGCCCGCAGCAGCGCGGCCCGTTCCTCCAGCGGGTAGAACCGCCCGCGCGCGTCGCGCGCCTCGATGACCCCGTCGGTGTAGAAGAGGATCTGGTCGCCCTCCGCGAACCAGATCTTGTACGGCTTGGGCCTCGGCGAGCCGAGGGAGACCAGCCCGAGCGGGGGCGCCTCCTCCTGCGGCTCGGCCGGGTGGACCGAGCCGTCCCCGCCGAGCACGAGCGGGGACGGATGCCCGAAGTTCAGCAAGGAGATCTCGTCGTCGTGCACCTCGGCGAGGACGGCCGTGACGAACTTCTCGCCGCCCAGGTGCCGGGAGAGGCTGGTCTCCAGCCGTTCGCCCACGTCCGCGAGCTCGGCCTCGTCGTAGGCCGCCTCGCGGAACGCGCCGAGCACCCAGGCGGCGGTCTCCACCGCGTCCAGCCCCTTGCCCTGGACGTCGCCCACGAGCAGCCGCACCCCGCGCGGCGTCGTGACCACCTCGTACAGGTCCCCGCCGATCTGGGCGTCCGCCGCGGCGGAGGTGTACGACAGGGCGATCCGCAGGTCGCCGGCGCGGCGGGGCACCGGGCGCAGCAGCACCCGCTGGGCGGCCTCGGCGACGAGACGGACGTTCGCGAGCTCGCGTTCCCGCCGGTTGCGCAGCCGGCTGGCGAGCATGCTGGCCGCGGTGACCCCGGCGATCGTGAAAAAGGTGATCATGTTCTGCTGCCTGCCCAGCAGATGGTCGTAGACGGACAGCGGCAGGCAGATGGCCAGCGCGATGCCGCCGACGGCGGCCGTGTACCGGACGCCGCCGGACACCGACGCGAACGCCGGGCCGAGAGTGAGCAGGGACAGGAAGCCGAGCCGGGGCCCGGCGAGCAGGTCGAGGACGGCCACCGCCCCCATCACGGCGAAGGGCAGCGAGCGGAGTATCGTCTGGGACTCCATCGCAGACTCCATGGCCGGCTCCGTGCCAGTCCAAGAATCCTTCCCCGGTCTCTCCCGAGCTACCCCTTGGTAAAGCGGCCTACCGGCCCCGGGGGCCCGAGCGACGACCGGCGCGAGCGATACGGGTCATGGGTATCGTGGGGGCATGCACGGGTACAGCGGAGACAAGCAGGCCTACCTCACCCGGCTGCGGCGGATCGAGGGGCAGATCCGGGGACTGCAGCGGATGGTCGACGAGGACGCCTACTGCATCGACGTCCTCACTCAGGTCTCCGCGGCGACCCGCGCCCTGCAGGCGGTGGCCCTCGGCCTTCTGGAGGACCACATCTCGCACTGCGTCGCCGAGGCGGTGGCCGGCGGCGGCCCCCAGGCCGAGGAGAAGGTCAAGGAGGCGTCGGCGGCCATCGCCCGCCTCGTCCGCTCCTGACGGACGCCGGCGGTCGAACACCCGGCCGCCGGGAGGACGACTGCCTAGTCCGAAAAAACCATCCCGGACCCCCTACGGGAGTCCGGGATCGTTCGTGCTCTCAGAGCCTTCAGCGACTCGCCGAAGTCCGCAATCCGAGCGCGTTGTCGAGCTCTTCCAAGGTCAGTCGGTCATCTGTGAAGTTGACGGCCTCCAGCACCTCTGCGTAGAGCGCGATCTCGTCCAACGCGACACGGTCGTGGACCCGAGAGTCCAGGTCGTCGTGCCCCACCGCGTCGTCCTTCCTTCCGCAGCCCACACCCACCACGAGGTTACGTCCGGGTACCTTTGCGCGACATGGCCCATCGGGACCATTCCGGCGGGCGTCCCTCGTCCCTCCCTGACCATTTCCCCGATAGGGAGATCACGATTCGGTGAAAAGGACGGTGATGAAGGGAAGGGATTGCTAAAGCGGAGGTAAGGATGAAATATCCGTATTTCTAGTTTCGAACAGCCATCCGGATTCCTCGGGGTCCCGCGGGTGGCCGTTTGAGGCGGCCTCCGGGCGCGGGTCGTCGCGCTGGTGGATCAGGCACTGCACGAGCGCCGAGCAGACGGCGAAGCCGGCCGGGGGCGCCGCGATCCCGGTCAGCCGGCACCAGGCCAGCCCCGTGGCGTACGCCGAGCCGAGGACGGCGGCGGCCGTCCCCCGGTCGGGCGGGACGAGCGCCGGCGGGAGCTCGCCGCCCCGCGGCCAGCAGCCGCGCAGGGGATGGGACGGGTCGGCGAGCGTGACGTAGAGCGCCTGCCGGAGCTCGTCGTCGATCCAGGGGTAGAGCGCGGTCACCACCTCCGCCGTCCCCGAGGCGCCGGGCGCGGCCCAGGAGGGCTCGTACGCTCCGCAGACGCCGGCGACGTCGGCGGCCAGCAGCGACGCCGCCACGGAACGGGGGTCCATGCCCCGGGAGGCCGTGTAGCCGAGCGCTTCGGCCAGGTCGTAGAAGCTGTGCCGGAAGTGCTCGCCCGGCGCGGTCTCCGGCAGCGCGGCGGCGGCCAGGTGCGGCGGGCAGCGGGCCAGCCAGGCCTCCCGCACGGCTCCGCCGGGAAGGGCGTGGTGGTCGAGCCAGGGCCGGGCGAGCAGCGGCTCGGCCATCGCGAGCAGCGCGTCGGCGCGGGGCCGGAAGCGGGCGTCGGCGCGCAGCACGGTCGCGGTCTCGGCCATCAGCCCGGCCAGGCGCAGCCCGGCCTCCTGGGCGCCGGCGCGCACGCGCTCGGCGTACAGGTCGACGAGCGCGGCGAGCGACCCGGCAGGCAGCCAGCGCACCCAGTCGTCGCCCGGCAGCGGACGGGCCAGGAACTCGCCGAACATCGACAGCAGCACCTCGTTGCCGTCGAAGGCCGGCGCGTAGGCGGCCCACATGATCGTCCCCCAGACGGCCGCCACGGCCCCCGTCACGTCGTCGGCGAAGACCTCCCGGAACGGCCCCTCGGGCAGGGGGAACGCCTCACGGGGCAGACCGCGGTGGGCCAGCAGCAGCGCCCGCACGCGCTCGGTGATCTCGCGCGGCACGTCGGGCCCGACGAAGCCCTGGGTCGACCCCCGGTCGTACGCGAAGTCGGGGCCGCCGGGCACGAGCAGATGTGGGACGACGACGCCCGGCGGCTGCGGCCGGGCGGCGGCCCGTACGGCCGGGTGCAGCGGAGGCGGGGACAGGTGCCATCGCCCGTCCACCCGGTCGAGGCGGTACCAGCGGCCGAGGGCCCCGAACAGCCAGCGGGAGCCGTCGGGGGTGACCAGGGCCCGCTGGGCGATGGCCTGGGCGCGGCCGAGGGGCGGGAGCAGCGCCCAGCGCGGATCGGCGACCAGGGCGCGGACGTCGCGCTCCATCGCCGTGAACCCGTCCCAGTGCATGTCCCAGTGCACCCGGCAATGGTAGTTCGGCCGTCCGACAGGAGGCGGAAGGGCCGGACCGGCGTACCGTCGTGAAAGTTTCACCCGATGGAAACGCCCGATTTGGCGCGGCTGACCTGGGGAAACGGCGAGATTTCCCAGGACGGCCCGCGAACCCCCATATTTGCCTCTTGGCATGGCCTCTCAGGACGTATTCCATAGGTGCTCGTGACCGAGACCCAGCAGGCCGCGAGCGGCGGGACCACCGCGGAGGAGACGACCGGGGACGCCGAGGCCGCGGAGGCGGCGCAGGCGTCGGGGGCGTCGGGGCTGGAGGCGGAGGCGCCACGCTGGTGGCACCTGCGCCCCGCCGACAGCATGGCCCTGCTGATCTGGTTCTTCTGGCACGTCGCGACGTACATCTACATGGTGCTGGCCGCGCCGGGGCGCACCGACGCGCCGATGCTCGACCGCCTGACGCCGTGGGACAGCGACAACTTCATCACCATCGCCCAGTACGGCTACGACGGCTCGCCGGGCATGCCGGACGCGCCGAAGCTGACCGCGTTCTTCCCCGGGCTGCCGCTGTTCCTGCGCGTCCTCCACGTCGTGGTGTCCGACTGGAGCCTGGCCATCGTGCTGGTGACGCTGGTGGGGAGCGCGGTCGTCGCGGTGGCGCTGTCGCGGCTCGGCGAGTCCTACCGCGAGGGCAGCGGCACGTGGACGGTGCTGGCGTTCTTCCTCAGCCCGTTCGCGGTGTTCATGCTGGCCGGCTACTCGGAGGCGCCGTTCCTCGCGCTGGCGGTCCCGGCCTGGCTGCTCGCGCGCAGGGGGCGCTGGGAGGCGGCCGCCGTCTGCGCCGCGTTCGCGTCGTCGGTGCGGATCTCCGGGCTGTTCCTGGCGGCCGGGCTGGCCGTGGCCTTCCTCGTGTCGGACAACGGGCTGCGGTCCACGGGCTGGCGCAAGGCGCCGTGGCTGCTCGTCCCCGGCCTGCCCGTCCTCGCGTACATGCTCTACCTCTGGCACCGGACCGGCATGCCGATGGCGTGGAAGCAGGCGGAGGCGGACTACTGGGGCCGGTTCCCCGAGAAGCCGTGGACCGTCTTCCTCAACACGTGGGACCGGTCGCTGAACGAGCCCGTCCTGCAGACGTCGTACCGCGAGGAGATGATCGCGGCGGGCGTGCTCGTGGCGCTCATCGTCTGGCAGGTCGTCCGGCGCCGCTGGGCCGACTTCGCCTATCTCGCGCCGCAGGCCGTGGCGCTGCTCGCCATGTCGTCGTTCTACATGTCGGTCGGCAGGGCGTCGCTGCTGTGGTGGCCGCTGTACCTGTCGGTCGGCGTCACGGCCGTCCGGAGGCCCTGGGTCTTCATGGCCTACCTGGCCGTCGCAGCGCCGGTCATGGCAATCAATGTAGGAAATTTCACCACTGGCGCGTGGGTGGGTTGATCCGCATCTGGATACCTTCTCCCTCTATGGGGGGATTTGTCGTCAGGCCCTCCTGATCACGGACGCCCGTTAGGGCTCCCGGCTGACGGGAGGTAGTGGCGCGTGCGAACGGCAGGGGGACGTCGCGGCGACGCGACGGGACTGGTGGTCTGGGGGGTGGTCCTGGCCGCTCTGGTGATCGGCCGGGCGCATCCCGCCGCGGCGGCCCAGGGGGCCGCCTTCGTGAACGGCATCGTGAACGTGCTGACCTACAACGTCTGCGCGTCGGGCAACAAGGCCGGCACCTGCGTGGCCGACCTGACGTACGCGCGGAGGAAGACCTGGGCGCGGCAGGTCGCCGACCTGATCAGAGGCAGGAAGGTGGACGTGGCCTCGTTCACGGAGATGTGCTACGCCCAGGTGAGCCTCCTGAAGCGGGCGCTGCCCGGCTACCGGATCGTCTGGTACGGCTACGCCCGGGGGTGCGGCCCCGGGCGTTCGGACGGCTGCCGCCGGCTGTGGGGCGACCTGACCGACGAGACGACGCCGCCCGACGGCCTGACGTTCGGCGTCGCCCTCGCGCTGAGAGACGGGACCGAGGGGCCGCCGCTGCGCCGCCGCCTGCGCGTGGACCACGCGCCGCGGGCGGGCGAGGTCGTCCACCCGCGCGGCCTGCTGTGCGCCCGCGGCCCGGTCGGCCCCGGCCGCGCGGTGAGCTGCGTCACCCACCTGTCCGACACGGAGACCCCGAGGCAGGTGCTGCGGCTCGTCACCTCGTACGCCGGGGGCGACCCGGTCATCCTCACCGGCGACTTCAACCGGATGCCGAAGGACCCGCAGCTCAGCCCCCTGTACGGCATGGGCGTCGGCGACGGCCCGTACGCCGAGGCGGACGCGGCCTCCTGCGGCGTCCCGGTCCGGGGAGGGGAGGCCACCACACGGGGAGGCCGGAAGATCGACTACATCTTCGGCACCGAGGCGGACTACCGCCCGCTGCGGGCCGCAGTGATCGACACCCGTCCCGAGCTGTCCGACCACCGGGCGCTGACCGGCACCTTCGCCGCGGTCACGACGCCGCGGACGCCTCCGAGTGGCGACGGGCCTTGGCGCGATATCGCTCAGGAGTCCCGGCGAAGGAGGCCCGGTCGGCGTCGGTGAGCTCACGGACGATCCGGCCGGGAACGCCCGCGACCAGCACCCCGGCCGGGATCGTGGCTCCCGGCGGGACGACCGCGCCGGCGGCCACCAGCGTCCCCGCACCGATCACCGCGCCGCCCAGCACGATCGCGCCGATGCCGACGAGCGCGCCGGTCTCCACGCGGGCGCCGTGGACCACGGCCCGGTGCCCCAGGCTCACCCGGTCCTCCAGGACGGCCGGCTCCCCGGGATCGGCGTGCAGGCAGCACAGGTCCTGGATGTTGCAGTCCGCGCCGACCTCGATCCGCTCGTCGTCGCCGCGCAGCACGGAGCCGTACCAGACGTTGGCGCCGCTGCCGAGCCGAACCCGTCCGACGACGACCGCGCCGGGCGCCACCCAGGCCTCCGGGTGGATGTCGGGGATGGCGTCGCCGTCCAGGGCAGCTATGTACGACATGTCGTCATGATCCCACGCGGGCCTTTCGGGGAGCGGTGCCGGTGTCCTGCATTTTCCAGGGGAGCCAGGGCGTTCGGGTTGCGATGTCCACCGGATAGCAGGAAAGTCGTGTCCTGACGTGCGTTACCGTCGTTGATCTCCGACCCCCAGGGCTTTCCATGACGAACCAGACCGATAACTTCCCCGACCTCATGAGTGACGACTCCTTCGAAGTCGTGATGCGCGGCTACAGCCGCCGGCAGGTGCACGACTACATGATCAGGACTCGTAACCAGATCCGAGACCTGGAGGAACGGCTCGCGCGCACGATCGACCAGGCGGAGCAGAGCCGCATCGAGCTGGCCGAGGCGCGGCGCAAGATGGCCGAGTCCCCGCAGAACCCGGACGAGCTGGGCGAGCGGCTGAGCCAGATCCTCAAGCTGGCCCACGAGGAGGCGGCGGCCAACAAGGAGGCGTCCGAGACCGAGGCGACCCGGCTGCGGGAGAACGCGTCCGCCGAGGCGGAGCGGCTCGTGATGTCGGCCCGCGAGCAGGCCGACGCGATCAGGACGGCCGCGCAGGAGGAGGCCGAGCGCCGGGTCGCCGACGCCACGGCCTCAGCAGAGCGGCTGCTGTCCCAGGCGGGCTCGGAAGCCGAGGAGACGCTGGGGTCGGCGCGCGCGGAGGCCGAGGAGACGCTGCGCGCGGCGCGCGCCGAGGCGGAGCGCCGGCTCACCAAGGCCCAGCAGGAGTCGGAGCGCCTGGTCACCGAGGCCCGCAGCCACGCCGAGTCCATCATGTCGGCGGCCCAGCAGCGGGTGAACGCGCTCGACGAGCACACCGGCCGCCGCGTCGCCTACCTGACCGACACCCACGCGGAGGTCATGCGCCGGCTGGGCGAGATCGGCTCCGTGCTGGGCGACCTGCTGAACCGGGAGTCGGCCGCCGGGCCGCTCATCGACGAGGCCGCCGTGCTGCCGCCCGCGCCGCAGTTCCCGCCCACGGCCCACCAGGAGCCCGTCCAGGAGACCTCCGCCGTACGGCCGCAGGCGCCGGCCGGGCAGAACGGGCACGGCGAGCAGGCGGCCCCCGCCGAGGCGACCCACGAGGACCGGGCCGAGACCCCCGAGCTGTCGGAGCTCTCGGAGCACTCCGGGCACTCCGAGCGCGGCGCGGCCGGGGACGCCGAGGAGCCCGGCGACATCGAGGACGGCCTTCCCGGTGCTCTCGGCGGCGGCCTTCCCGCCGAGCCCGCGGGCGACGTCCCCGGCGACTTCCCTGGGGACGAGGGCGTGCGGATCATCGGCGGCGACCGGCCGGCGGAGCGCGGTCCGTTCGAGCCGGCCGAGGACACCGACGTCGACCTCGGCCGGGTGCGGCCCGAGCCGGGCCGGCAGGAGCCCCTGAACAGCAAGTGATCGCGCGGCCCGGGCGCGCGCCGGCGCGCGCCCGGACTGGAAGACGCGTCCGGACTGGAACGGGCGCCCGGACTGGAAGACGCGCCCGGCGCGCGTCCGGACGGGAGCGCGCCCGGAGAAGGCGCGCCCGGACTGGAAGCGGAAGCCCCCGCCCCCGATAGGGTCGGGGGCTTCCGCGCTCACGGATCGACGGCAGTGGCACGTTCCTGTTGGTCGCGCAGCTGCCCCCGCAGCCCCTCGGGGTCGTCGGCGTCGACGGTCATCGCGCACCCGGCCGCCCGCTGCGCGGACGTCAACGGATGGTGCCGCGTCGCCCACCAGCGGCCTGCGTCACTCCGCCAAATAGTCCAGTCCGGGAACTCCCGGGCGATCTCAGCAAGGTGTCGGTCAAAGGACACTCCGTCCACCTTCCCTCGCCGTGCGTGCCCGGGTGTTCTTGACGTCTCACCCACAAGGTGCGGGACATCTCTAGAGAAATCAATGATCGTGGCGGTCAGGTCAACCTACCCGCTTGACCTACGCCTCGAAGTCGTACTGGAGTACATAGGACGCGGCGTCGAGCGTCATCTCGTTCAGCTCCACCGGGACGCCCCCCACGGCGTACGCGACGCGGCTGATGACGATCACCGGGTTGCCGGCGGGCAGGCCGAGCAGCTCGGCCTCCCCGGGGAGCGGCATCCGCGCCCGCACCTCCTCGGTGAAGTGCACGGGCGTGTGGCCGAGGTCGCCCAGCCGCGCGTACACGCCGCCCGGGCCGGTGTCGGGAAGGGTGATCGCGGTGCCCTCCACCAGGTCGGCCGGGAAGTGCGAGACGGCGAGCTGCACCGGCCGCCCGTCCACCGAGTAGCGGCGGCGGCGCACCCACACGTCCTGCGCGCCCAGCACCTGCGCCGCCTGCTCGCCGGCAGCCTCCCGCTGGATCTGGATCTCGTCCACCGTGTACGCCCGGCCACGGGCGTCGGAGTCCCAGATGGCCGTCCCCTGTCCCCACTGCTGCCGGGACAGCCGCCGGGACCCGTGCCGCCGGATGGGCCGGAACAGGCGGACGTACACCCCGGACCCTCGTCGTGGCACGGCCAGGCCCTCGTTGATCAGCACCGCGAGCGCCTGCCTCGCCGTCGCCCTCGCGATGCCGTACTCGGCCATCAGCGCGTTCTCGCCCGGTAAGCGATCCCCATCACCGAGGGTCCCTGACATGATCTGCTCGCGCAGCCGGTCGGCGATGCGGCGGTAGATCGGGGACTCGTGATGCACCGGGGACTCCGTCACGTTTGATCACCCTCTGTCACCAACGGGGGATTGGCGTCTACAGAGAACTTGCCCCGTCTTGTCCACGATCGCACAGAGTCGCAGGTTGGTCCCGTGCTTATTTTGAGCGGATCGTGCCGGTGTGGTGATCCCTGCGAGTTATAGCCACCCGTAATCGTGGAACGGTCCCGGCCGGTATTCGGCCGTCCACCAACGCTGTGTTATCAGCGCTGCGATGACTGTCCCGGCCGATTCGCGGCGACCGGCGTCGGCGGCCACAGTCAGGTGGCGGGCCGGGGCGCAGGGAACTATCCGGGCGGTAAGGGTCCGAGTGTCCGGATCGTGGAAGTGAACCGCCGCGAGCCCCCTTCGACCCGCATACGGTCCTATATGACGATAGATACGACCAAGCGCGGTGACCGGAGGAACTGACCGTGGCCATCACCCGAGCCGAATGCCAGGCCCTCGACGCCCGGGACCCCCTCCGGGACGTGCGGGACGAGTTCGCGCTGCCGCCCGGAATCGTCTACCTGCTGGGGAACTCGCTCGGCGCGCTGCCCCGCCGCACGCCGGAGCGGGTGGCCCGCACGGTCGAGACCGAGTGGGGCGTCCACATGGGGGCGAGCTGGAACACCGCCGGCTGGTGGGACCTGCCGGAGAGCACGGGCGACCGGATCGCGCCGCTGATCGGCGCCGGACCGGGCCAGGTGCTCGCGGGCGACTCGACCTCGGT
Source organism: Microbispora corallina (assembly GCF_016863035.1). Taxonomy (GTDB): domain Bacteria; phylum Actinomycetota; class Actinomycetes; order Streptosporangiales; family Streptosporangiaceae; genus Microbispora; species Microbispora corallina. The sequence goes on along the minus strand of NZ_BOOC01000018.1, from coordinate 137,474 downwards.
CAACATCTTCAAGGCCGTGACGGGCGCCCTGCCGCTCCGCCCGGGCCGCCGGGTGGTCGTCTCCGACCTCGACAACTTCCCCACGGACAGGTACGTCGTCCAAGGGGCGGTCGCGGCGCTCGGGTCGTACGAGATCCGCGACATCGGCTCGGGCGCCGGACTGGCCGGACTGGAGGACGCGCTCGGCGACGACGTCGCGCTCGTGCTGCTCTCGCAGGTCGACTACCGCACGGGCGCCCTGAGGGACATGGCGGCCGTGACCCGTCAGGTCCACGAGGCCGGCGCGATCATGATCTGGGACCTGTGCCACAGCGCGGGCGCCGTGCCCGTCGAGGTCGGGGAGGCGGACCTCGCGGTCGGCTGCACCTACAAGTACCTGAACGGCGGCCCGGGGGCGCCCGCCTACATCTACGTCGCCCCACGGCACCAGGAGGCCGTCCGCAACGTGATCTCCGGGTGGCACGGCCACGCCGCGCCGTTCGCGTTCGAGCCGGACTACCGCCCGGCGACCGGCGTGCGGCGCTTCGCCACCGGGAGCCCGCCCGTGTTGTCGTACGCCGCGCTCAACGCGTCGCTGGACATCTGGGAGCGGGTGGACCTGCGCGAGGTGCGGGCCAAGAGCCAGGCCATGACCTCGCTGTTCATCGAGCTGGTGGACGACGCGGGGACCGATCTGGTCCTCGCGACCCCCCGCGACCCGGAGCGGCGCGGCAGCCAGGTCAGCTACCGCCACCCGGACGGCTACCCGGTCGTGCGCGCGCTCGCCGACCGCGGCGTGGTGGGCGACTTCCGGGAGCCGGACGTCATGCGGTTCGGCTTCGCCCCGCTCTACCTGCGGTACGTGGACGCGTACGACGCGGCCACGGCCCTCGCCGAGGTCCTCCGTGAGGACCTGTGGCGCGACGAGCGGTACGCCCGGCGGCTGACCGTCACCTGACGGCGTTCGCCTGCCGTGCGGGGCGGCGGCTGTGCGGGGGGCGGCTGTGCGGGGGGCGGCTCTGCGGGGGGCGGCTCTGCGGGGGGCGGCTCTGCGGGCGGCAGCTCAGGTACGGCGGGCCAGGCCGGCGACGATGTCGGTGGCGAGGGCGACGCACTTCTCGCAGATGCGGCCGGCCTCGCCGTGCACCATCCGCACGCGGGGGCCCGGCGGCCGGCGGCAGAACGAGCAGGACGCGTCGAGCCTGCGGCGGCGGTTCGCCAGGTGGCGGTGGGCGAAGGCGGGAGTGAAGCGTCTCCTGGGGGACCGGTGGGAGAACCCGAACCGCTCTCCGATGGCCGTCCAGGACACCCCGGCGTCCCTGGCCTGCCGTACGGCGAGGTCGAGCAGGGCGTCCGCGCCGGCGCCCAGCTCGGCGCCGAGGGCGATCGCCGCGGTCAGGGTCTCCAGCGGGTCGGCGGGGTCCTTGGCGCGGGCGCGGGCACGGTCCAGTAAGTCCGATGGCTCCATGGCGGACACCATAAGTTGTCCCCTGGAAGTGATCAAGCGCGCTCGATCCGCGCGGACAGCCGCTTGGGGGCGACCAGGCGGTAGCTCTCCTCCACCCAGTCGTGCAGCACGTCCTGCTCGGGCAGGTCGCCGGCGAAGGGGACCGTCACCCAGCCGGCCCTGCCCAGGCCGTACCCGCTCGGAGCTGCGCCGGGAACGCTCAGCGCGTGGCCGTGGGAGTCGCGCAGCTTGACGCCGAACGACGGCGACCACTTCTCGGTGGGCTCCTCCACCCCCAGGAACACGAACACCTTCTTGTTGACCTTGATGACCGTGTCGCCCCAGGGGAAGTCCTCGTGGGCCTCGGGGAGGCCGAGGGCGAACGCGCGCAGCCGCGTGCGGGTGTCCCGCCAGTCGCTCATCCCCTCATTGTGCATAGGCTGGGCGGGTGAGGTTGCCGCCCGAGCGCGCCCGCGGCCTGTTCGCCGCGGCCCGGGTGGCCAGGCTCGCGACCGCCGGCCACGAGGGCGTGCCGCGCCTGGTCCCGGTGACGTTCGCGCTGCTGGACGACGGGGACGCGGGGACGGTGGCGACCGCCGTGGACCACAAGCCGAAGTCCTCGACCGACCTGCGGCGCCTTCGCGACATCGCGGACAACCCCGCCGTCTGCCTGCTGGCCGACCACTACGAGGACGACTGGGAGCGGCTCTGGTGGGCCCGCGCCGACGGGCTGGCGCGGATCGCGGGCACGGGCGCGGAGCGGGAGCGGGCCGTCGCGGGGCTGGTGGAGAAGTACCCCCAGTACCGCGACCGCCCCCCGGCGGGGCCTGCCGTCCTCGTCCGGGTCACCCGCTGGTCCGGCTGGTCGTACGGCGACCCGGGCTGAGGACGTCCGGCGTGCCGGTCAGCCGTGCGTCGTGCCGAGCATCCGGAGGATGTCGCCGGTGGTGCCGGTCTCGGCCAGCCGCGGGAAGACCTTCTCCACGCTGTTGCGGTGGGCGTCGGCGTCCGCGTCGGTCACCGCGTCGGTGGCGATCGTGACGTGGTAGCCGTGCTCGTGCCCGGCGCGCGCCGTCGACTCCACGCCGATGCTGGTGGCGACGCCCGTCAGCACGATCTGTGTCACGCCCCGGCGGCGCAGGTGCAGGTCGAGGTCGGTGCCGTAGAACGCGGACCAGTTGCGCTTGGTGACCAGGATGTCGCCGGCGTGACCGGCGAGGTCCTCGACGATCTCGTCCCAGCCGGGGGCCGGGATCCGCTGAGGACGGCCGCGGTCGGTGCGGCCGGGCGTCGCGTCGGAGCCGTCCGGCGCGCCGGTGACGCGCACGAGCACGACCGGCAGGTCGTGGGCGCGGAACGCCTCGGCCAGTTCGACGGTGTGGGCGAGCACCTCGGCGGTGGTGTGGGGTGCGCCGGGGATGGCCATGACGCCGTTCTGCAGGTCGACGACGACCAGCGCGGTCGTCGGATCCAGGGTCGTGACGGGCATGGGATGTCCTCTCGGGTGTGGATGGTGCCGGTTCGCGGCGTCGCCTTCTCACCAGCGCTGTCACCCTAAGTCGACAGCCTAAGCTGTGCAACTCAAACTGCACAGTTGAACCTGTAGAACGCCGGCCGCCGGTCAGCAGGAACTGCCCGGCTCCGGCAGCGGGCGGTCCGGCGTCTCGCTCCTGGTCGAACGGAGGGCCCCGGATCGACAGGGGCGGGACTCACTGTTCCGGCGGGAGGTACGCGTACCAGGTGGTGACCGCGCTCACCCGGAGCGGCACCCGCGTCCACGAGGCGAGGTAGGCGGCCGGGGGACGGCGGTGATAGGTGATCACGGACACCCAGGCGTGCCGGGCGAGGGCGGACCTGATGCTCGCGGGAGGCGTCGCCCCCCCGTACCGGGAGAAGACCCCGACGGACGAGCACCGGTCGAGGTAGCCGACCTGGACGGCGTGGTGCCCGTAGACGAGGCACGGCGCGCGCAGGCCGAGCGTGCGCAGCCCGGCGGCCGTCGCCAGGTCGCGGTCGCGGTTGGCCCGCTGGTACTCGACCCAGGACGCCAGCGTCCCCGCCTGGAGGACGAAGTACGCGGTGAGGGCGGCGGCCACCAGCGGCCGTACGAGGCGGGGGCGGGCGAGCCGGGCCAGGCCCTCGGCGGCCGGCAGCGCCAGCAGGGCGTAGGCCGGCATGAGGAAGCGGGGCGCGGCGTAGCCGACGGTGAACACGTAGGAGGCGGCCAGGCACACCCCGGAGCCCGCCGCGACCCCCAGACCCCCGCCGAGGCTGCGCGGGGCGGCGGGGGGCGAGGCGGCCGCGGTGCTTGGGTGCGGAGCGGCGGTGGGGTGTGGAGCGGTGGCCGTGGGATGTGAGGCGGTGGGGTGCCGGGCGCTAATGGAGTGCGGACCCGAGGCGGCGGCGCGGCCGCGGGCCGTCCACAGTCCGAGCGCGGCAAGCAGGATCAGCGCCGCCAGCCAGGCGATGTGCCGCAGCGGGTAGCCGCCGCAGGGCGTTCCGTACCGGCACAGCAGCGGCCCGTCGAGCGCGCGTAGATGGTCGAGGATCGTGAGGTGCAGGCCCGTGTCGTTCTCGGCGCCGGCCGCGCGCAGCCGCGCCAGGGGGCCGCCGTAGTGCAGGACGGCCTCCACGCACCACTCGGCCCAGCCTGCCGCCGTGCCGGCGGCGACCGCGAAGGCGGGCCCGGGGCGCCCGCGCGCCAGGCCGTACGCGAGGAGCGGCAGGGCGAGCCAGGTGGCGTCCGTGGGCCGCACCAGCGCGGCCCCCGCGAACGCCAGCGCCGTGCCGGCGAGGGCGCCCCTGCCCCGGCCGGGCTCGTCACGGCCCCTCCAGGCGAGGCGGAACAGGCCGGTCCCGGCGACCGCGCCGTACGCGACCCAGGGGTTGGGCATGGCCTCGTTGCCGTAGAAGAGCGACAGCCACAGGCCGCCGAACAGCGCCGCGGCCAGCGGGACCGCCGGGCCGCCGCGCAGCCGGAGCCAGGGGAGGTGCGCCGCGTACAGTGCCAGACCCGACAGCAGGCTCAGGTAGACGCGGATCGCGGTGGCCGACGGGGTGAGCAGGGCCACGGGCGCGAGCAGCAGCGGGACCCCGCGTGCGCGCGGCGCGCTGAAGTCGGCCGCCGGCACGCCCCGGGCGACCTGGCTCGCGTAGACGCTCTCGTCCCAGCCGAGCCCGATCCGCAACGTCACCGTCAGGAGGACCGCGGTGTAGGCCGCCGCCACCGCGGCGAGCGCGAGGCGGGGCCCGCGAGAGGCGGCCGGCGAACGGTACGACGCGGAGACCCGGACACGCGCCGACTCGAAGACCCCCCGCACCATGCGGTCGAGGGTACGGAGCGGGAGGCCGGCGCGCCCCCGACTTCCGGCGAGATCCGCGCTCGCCGTGGCCCGGCACGCATGTCCCTCGTCTCCGATACAGCGCTATATCGGGACATCGGGCACGGGTGGGCCGAGCCGCGACGGGCACCCCCGGGGTCTGGCAGTCTGACCTGGTGACACCGCGAAGGAAGGCGCCCGCGGCTCCCGCCGGGCGGCCGGACGGCAGGCCGCTGCGCCGCCGGGTCCTCGGGGCCATGGTGGGCGTGGCCACCCTGGCCGTCACGCTGTTCGCGATCCCGCTCGGCGTCGCGATGGAGCGGCTCTACCACGACGACAGCGCGGCGGCCCTGGGCCGTGACGCCTCGTGGATCGCCGCCGTCGTGCCCGACGACGTGCTGAGCGGCCGGGTCCCCTCCGTGACGCTGCCCCGGGGGCTGCCGTCGCGGCTGGCGGTCGGCTTCTACGGCGGGGGCGGGCAGCGGATCGCCGGGCAGGGGCCGGCCCGCTCCGACGCGGCCACCGACGCCCTGGACGGCCAGGTGCACGAGGACATCGAGCACGGCTACCTCGTCGTGGCCGCCCCGATCCCCTCGGACGAGAAGCTCGCGGGCGTGGTCCGGGTGGCCCTGCCGTACGGGACGGTCCGCGCCCGCGTGGTCCGCGCGTGGATCCTGATGGCCGCGCTGGCCGTGACCGTGATCGGGCTGGCGGCGGCCTTCGCGCTGCGCCAGTCGGCCCGGCTGGCCGCGCCGCTGGAGGACCTCACGATGTCGGCCGAGGCGCTCGGGTCGGGCGACTTCTCCGTCCGCACTCCACGCTCCGACGTCCGTGAGGCGAACGCGGTCGGGGTGGCCCTGGAGGCGACGGCCCGGCGGCTCGGGGACATGCTCGACCGGGAGCGGGCCTTCAACGCCGACGTGTCGCACCAGCTCCGCACGCCGCTCACCGGCATGCTGCTCGGCCTGGAGTCCGCGCTGTCCCGTCCCGACGCCGACCTGCGGGCCGCCATCGGCACGGCCGTCGAGCGGGGCGAGCGGCTGCGGACGACGATCGAGGACCTGGTCCGGCTCAGGCGGGGCGGCGGCGACGGGGAGCGGCTCGACGTGCGCGCCCTCGTGGAGGAGGCGGCGGCGCACGGGCGCGGCACGCTGACCGACGACGACCGCAGGGTCACCGTGAGCCTGCCGGCCGAGGTCCCCGAGGTGGTCGCGTCCGCCGCCGCCGTACGGCAGATCCTGCACGTGCTGCTGGACAACGCGGCCGTCCACGGCGCGGGCGACGTCGCCGTGGAGGTCTCCGACCTGGGCGACGGGGTGGCGATCGAGGTCAGCGACCAGGGGCCGGGCATCCCCGAGGGGCGCGACGTGTTCGCGGGGCCGTCCCACGACGGCCACGGCATCGGCCTGCCGCTGGCCCGGTCGCTGGCGGAGGCCGAGGGCGGCCGGCTCATCCTCCGCCGCCCCGCGCCGCCGGTGTTCAGCCTGCTGCTGCCCACGAGGTGAGCGGGGTCACAGGTCGGTCTCGTACCGGTAGCCGCGGCCGCGCAGGGTGGAGATGCGCCGGGGGTCCTCGCCGTGCTCGGTCAGCTTGCGGCGCAGCGCGAAGACGTGCACGTCGAGGGTCTTGGTGGGGCCGAACCAGTTGACGTCCCACACCTCCTCCATGAGCTGCTCGCGGGTGACGACCTGTCCGGCGCGGGTGACGAGGGCCGCGAGCAGGTCGAACTCCTTCGGCCGCAGGGGCAGCTCGTCCCCGGCGACGAACACCCGCCGCGCGGGCAGGTCGAGCCGGAGCCGCCCGACGGCCACGCTGCGCTCCTCCTGCGGCACCACGCGGCGGCGCAGGTGCGCCCGGAGCCTGGCCAGCAGCTCGGTCAGCCGGAACGGCTTGGTCAGGTAGTCGTCGGCACCCGCGTCGAGCGCGACCACGACCTCGAACTCCTGGGTGCGCGCCGTCAGCACGACGATCACCGTGTACGGCAGGGCCGACCTGAGCCGGCGGCACACCGCGACCCCGTCGACGTCGGGCAGCCCGAGGTCGAGCAGCACCAGGTCGGGCGGGGTCTCCTCGGCCAGGCGGACGGCCTGCTCGCCTGTGGTGGCCAGCCCCACCTCGTAGCCGTGGCCGGCCAGCGCCTCGGCGAGCTCCGAGCCGATCGCTGGATCGTCCTCAACGACCAGCACGCATGTCATGGACCCGATGGTAGGGCGGCCGCGCGTAGGGCCGGCGTCAAGCCCGCCGGCCGCTCCGGTCAGGCCCCGGGCGTGGCGAACGGACTGTCGCCGCGGGCGACCGCGTCGAGCATGCGGCCGGTGAGCTCCTGGGCGGCCTGGTGCAGGCCCGCGCCGAAGCTGATCCGGGCCACGCCCAGGGCGGCCAGCTCGGCGATGCTCGGCACGCCCGGCCGGAACAGGACGTTGACGGGCCCGATCTCCCGCACGAGCGCGCCGATCACCTGGGGGTCGCTCGCCAGGATGGGGTAGACGCAGTCGGCGCCGGCCTCCCGGTAGCGGCGGCCCCGGTCGACCGCCTCCGCCAGCAGGTCCTCCGCCGGTCCCTCACCCTGGAGGAACACGTCGACCCGGGCGTTGATCACCAGGTCGCCCCCGGCGTCGCGGGCGGCGGCGCGCACCGCGGCCAGGAAGTCGGCCTGCTCCGAGGGGTCGATCATCGCTCCGGTGGCGGGGTCGGAGTCTTCCAGGTTGCAGCCGACGGCGCCCGTCTCCAGCAGCCGCCCGACGAGCTCGGCCGGGGCGAGGCCGTAGCCGCGCTCGATGTCGGCGGTCACGGGGACCCCCACGACGCGGGTGATCCGGGCGACGGCCGCGAACATCTCCTCCGCCGGGGCCTCGTGCCCGTCGCCGTACCCCAGGACGGCGGCCACGGCCGCGCTCCCGGTGGCGACCGCGGGGAACCCGGCGGCCTCGACCGCGCGGGCGGACGCCGCGTCCCACGCGTTGGGCAGCACGATCGGGCTGCCCTGGACATGGAGGTTCCGCAGTGCGGCCGCCCCCTCGACGATGCCGCTCGCCGCCGTGCCCATCGCGCCCCCGATCCCTGTGGTGTCCGTCACGCCCACCATACGAGGGCACATCGGCGACCCGCACACGGCCCGGTCCCTCCCTTGGGGAATCAGGGGACGAGACCGGGGGTTGCAGGGGTTGAGTGCGGTGGTCCAGCTCACGGGCCCTCGGGTACGTTCGCTAGGCGCGCGTGCCGGGGGACCCGCGCGGGATCCGGCCCACAGCTCCCCGATGCCCTCCAGTCAGGAGACCTCGATGACGGCTACCGAGCCGGCCACCACGGCCGAGCGCCCCAAGGTGGACTTCTACTTCGACCCGATCTGCCCGTTCGCCTGGATCACCTCCCGCTGGATCCTGGAGGTGGAGAAGCAGCGCGACATCGACCTGCGGTTCCGGGTGATGAGCCTGTCGGTCCTGAACGAGAACAAGGAGGACCTGCCGGACTTCTACCGCGACCTGCTCGACAGGGGATGGGGCCCGGTCCGCGTGTGCATCGCGGCCGCGGAGAACCACGGCGAGGAGGTGCTGCGCGACCTGTACACGGCCCTCGGCACCCGCATCCACAACGAGCGCAACAAGGACTTCGCGGTCGTCGCCAAGGAGGCCCTGGCCGAGGTCGGGCTCCCCGTCGAGCTGGCGGAGGCCGCCACGACCGACGCGTACGACGAGGCCCTGCGCAAGAGCCACCACGAGGGCATGGACCCGGTCGGCGAGGAGGTGGGCACCCCCACCATCCACATCGACGGCGTCGCGTTCTTCGGCCCGGTGCTGACGCACATCCCGCGCGGCGAGGAGGCTCTGCAGATCTTCGACGGCGCCCGCGCCCTCGCGAAGTACCCCTACTTCTTCGAGCTGAAGCGCACCCGCACCGGCGACCTCGACTTCACCTGACCCGTCTCCCGAAGGCCCGTGGAGCCGCGCGTGAACGGCGCGCGGCTCACGGGGCGGGCTCCTCGGGCGCGCGCCGGGGAAGCGTGCGTCCCGTGCTCTTGAACAGCGCGCGCGCCGTGGCCAGCGCCGGCGACCGGTCGTCCGTGCGCCAGACGAGGCTGATCGTGCGATGCAGCCCGGGCGGCGCGAGGCGCCGGATGCTGAGCGCGTTCTCCGACATCTCCGCGACCGTGCGCGGCACGAGCGCGAGCCCCATGCCGCCGCCCGCCAGCGCGCACGACATCCCGTAGTTCGCGGTCTCGTACGCGACGACCGGCGCGGGCAGCCCCTCCCGCCGGAACAGCGCCTCCAGCGCCTCGCGGTTGGCCAGCCCCCGCGAGCCGCTGATGAGGGGCCGCCCCGACAGCTCCCGCCACGGCAGCGGCTCGGCCGGGTCGGTGAGCGCGTGGCCGGGGGCCGCCACCAGCACCAGCTCCTCCACCAGCAGCGCCTCGACCGTGATCCCGGTCGGGAGCGGCACGGCGGGCTGGTGCTCGTACGTGTGCGTGAGCACCAGGTCGGCCTCGCCGGCCGCGACCGCGGGCAGCCCGGCCGGCGGCTCGTACTCCCGGATGTTCACCTGCACCCCCGCGTGGGCGCGGCGGAACGCAGCCAGGACCGGCGGCAACAGGTGGATGCCGGCCGTGGTGAAGGTCCCGATCGTGATGCGGCCGCCCGACAGCCCGGCGACCGCGGCCAGGCCGTGCCGGGCCCGTTCCAGTTCGTCGAGGACCCGCTGCGCGTGCCCGACGAGCAGCGCGCCCGCCGGCGTCAGCGTGACACCGCGCCGGTGCCGGATCACCAGGGTCGTCCCCGCCTCCCGTTCCAGCTTGGCGATCTGCTGGGAGAGCGCGGGCGGCGTGTATCCCAGCCGGGCCGCGGCCTTGGTGATCGATCCGGCCTCGGCCACCGCCACCAGCGCCGCCAGGCGCGTCACATCGTGCATAAAGCAGTGCTTAACACTACTTCGCGAGATCCGACATACCTGGTCAACGCACGTCTGCCGCATCCTCGATCTCATCAGCCGGCGAGGGGCCGGCGACGGTGACCTGGAGGTAGCGATGCGGACGAACACTCACTCGGCCCGGCGGCTCGAGGTGTGCGTGATCGGGGCGGGCCCCCGCGGGATGTCGGTCCTGGAGCGGCTGTGCGCCGGCGCCCGCCGGGTCGAGCCGGGCCGCCGGATCCTGGTGCACGTGGTGGACCCGTTCCCGCCCGGCCCCGGCCAGGTGTGGCGGACCGGCCAGCCGGGGCAGCTGCTCATGAACACCGTCGCCTCGCAGGTGACGCTCTTCACCGATCCGAGCGTGGACATCCGCGGCCCGCTCGAGACCGGCCCCAGCCTGTACGAGTGGGCGCGGCACGTCGTCCTGCTCGGCGGGGTCGAGGGCCTCGACGAGCGGATGGTGGCGGAGGCCGGGGCGCTCGGCCCCGATACGTACCCGAGCAGGGCCTTCTACGGTCGCTACCTGCAGTGGGTGTTCGAGCGGATCGTGGCGGGGGCGCCCGGCCAGGTCGCGATCCAGGTCCACGGCACCCGCGCCGTCGCCCTCGACGACGTGCCGGGCACCGTCCTCCAACGCGTGCGGCTGGAGGACGGCACCATGCTCGGCGCGCTCGACGCGGTGGTCATGGCGCAGGGCCATCTGCCGATCGAGCCCTCGGCGGCCGAGCGCGAGATGTCGGCCTTCGCCGGGGCCCACGGCCTCGTCTACGTCCCGCCGGCCAACCCCGCCGACGTGGACCTGTCCGGCGTCCTGCCCGGCGAGCCGGTGCTGCTGCGTGGGCTCGGGCTGAACTTCTTCGACCACATGGCTCTGCTGACCGCCGGCCGGGGCGGCACGTTCGAGCGCCGGGACGGCCGGCTGGTCTACCGGCGGTCGGGGCGGGAGCCGATGCTGTACGCCGGGTCGCGGCGCGGCATCCCCTACCAGGCGCGCGGCGAGAACCAGAAGGGCGTCGAGGGCCGGCACACCCCGCTGCTGCTCACCCCCGACGTGCTGGCGGACCTCGCGAAGCGGTCGGCCGTCGAGGGCGGGCTCGACTTCCGCGCCGACCTGTGGCCGCTGATCGCCAAGGAGGTCGAGACCGTCTACTACGCCACCCTGCTGGCAACCCGGGAGTGCGCCTGCACGGTCGGCCGGTTCCGCCGGGCGTACCTCGACCGCCCCTGGGGCGACCCGGGCGAGGCGACCGTGCTGGACGCCTTCGGCATCGGACGCGACGCGCGCTGGGACTGGGAGCGGATCGCCGAGCCGTACCGGGGGATCGCCTTCTCCGGGCCGGCCGACTTCCGGGGGTGGCTCACCGCCTACCTGCGCACCGACCTGGCGGAGGCGCGGGCGGGCAACACCGACGGGCCGGTGAAGGCCGCCCTCGACGTGATGCGCGACCTGCGCAACGAGATCCGGCAGGTGGTCGACCACGGCGGCCTGACCGGGGACTCCCATCGCGACGACCTCGACCGCTGGTACACGCCGCTGAACGCGTTCCTGTCCATCGGCCCGCCGGCCCACCGCGTCGAGCAGATGATCGCGCTGATCGAGGCCGGGGTGCTCACCGTCCTCGGTCCCGACGTCAGGATGCGCGCCGTGGACGGCGCCTTCGAGGCGGAGTCGGCCGCCGTGCCGGGGTCGCGGGTCCGCAGCCGGGTGCTGGTCGAGGCCCGGCTGCCCGAGATCGACCTGCGGCGCACGGCCGACCCGCTGCTGCGCCACCTCCTTTCGACCGGGCAGTGCCGCACGTACCGGATCGGCGGGGGCGGCGGCTACGAGACGGGCGGCCTCGCGGTCACCCCGCGGCCGTACCACCTCGTCGACGCCGCCGGGCGCGCCCACCCGCGCAGGTTCGCGTACGGGGTGCCGACCGAGTCGGTGCACTGGGTGACGGCGGCCGGCGTCCGGCCTGGCGTGAACTCGGTGATCCTCGGCGACTCCGACGCGATCGCCCAGAGCGTCCTCGCCCTGCTGGACGGCCCCGGCCCGCAGCAGGTCAGCCGCCCCGCCGTCCGCCCGGCCGCCGTCCACCGCGCCCCGGCCGCCCCGCGCGCCGCCCGCGCCCTGACCATGAGCGTGGGGTGACGGCGATGGAGACCGCGGGGCTCGACGCGGGCCTGCTGTCCCCGGTGCGCGCGGGGAGCGCCGTCGAGCGGGCGACCGACGACGCGGCCTGGTTGCGGGCGCTGCTCGACGCGGAGGCCGCCCTGGTCCGGGCCCAGGCCCGGCTCGGCGTGGTCCCGATGGAGGCGGCCGGCATGATCGGCAAGGTGGCCGGCGAGGACGGCCTCGACCTGGTCTCCCTCGCCCGCCGGTCGAGGGAGACCGCCAACCCGGTGGTGGCGCTCGTGGAGGACCTCACGGCGGCGGTCGCGGCGGTGGACGCCGATGCGGCCGAGTACGTCCACCGGGGCTCCACCAGCCAGGACATCATGGACACGGCCGCGATGCTGGTGGCCCACCGGGCCGTGGGACTGATCCTGGCCGACCTGGGCCGGGCGGCGGCGGCGGTCGCCCGGCTCGCGGCGCGGCACCGCGACACCCTGATGCCCGGCAGGACGCTGACCCAGCAGGCCGTCCCCACGACGTTCGGGCTCAAGGCGGCCGGCTGGCTGCACGCCCTGATGGAGGCGGAGGAGCGGCTGCGGCGGGTGCGGCTGAGCCTGCCGGCCGAGCTGGGCGGCGCCGCCGGGACGCTCGCCGGGTACGTGGAGTACGCCCGGATCGCGGCGGCGCCCGACCCGGAGTCGTACCCGGAACGGCTGATGGCGGCCTTCGCGGCCGAAGTCGGCCTGGCCGAGCCGGTGGTGCCGTGGCACGTGCTGCGCGTCCCGCTGGCCGACCTGGCGGCGGCGCTGACCGTGACCTCGGGGGTCCTCGGGAAGATCGCGGTGGACGTGCAGTCGCTGTCGCGGACCGAGGTGGCCGAGGTGGCCGAGCCCGCGGCTCCCGGCCGGGGCGTCTCGTCGGCCATGCCGCACAAGCGCAACCCGGTCCTCGCCACGCTGGTCCGCTCGGCGGCGCTGCAGGTCCCGATGCTCGCCGCGACGCTCCACCAGTGCATGGCGGCCGAGGACGAGCGGCCCGCGGGCGCCTGGCACGCCGAGTGGCAGCCGCTGCGCGAGTGCCTGCGGCTGGTGGGCGGCGCCGCGGCCGTGACGGCCGAGCTGGCCGAGGGGCTCACCGCCTTCCCCGAGCGCATGCGGGCCAACCTCGAACTGACCGGCAGCCTGATGGTCACCGAGCGGGCGGCCGCCGTGCTGGCGCCCGCGCTCGGCAAGGCCGCCGCCAAGCGCCTGCTCGCGCGGGCGTCGGCGGCGGCCGCCGCGACCGGGCGGTCGGTGGCCGAGGTCCTGGCGGAGGAGCCTGAGGCGTCGGCCCACCTCACCCGGGGGGAACTGGCCGGCCTGTTCGACCCCGCCGCGTACACGGGGGCCGCCGGGACCCTCGTGGACCGGGTCCTACGCTGGTACGAGGCGGACGGGCAGTGAGGGAGTCCCATGTCAGTCGCAGCACTCGGGGTCGAGCACCCGATCATCCAGGCGCCGATGGCCGGGGGCGGGTCGACCCCCGCCCTGGCCGCGGCCGTGTCCTCCGCGGGGGGCCTCGGGTTCCTGGCCGCCGGCTACCGTACGGCGGCCGACGTTCGGGACGAGATCGCCGCGGTGCGCGAGCGGACGGACCGGCCGTTCGGCGTCAGCGTCTTCGTCCCGGGTCCCGAGACCGCCGATGACGCGGCGCTCGCGCTCTACCGCAAGGAGCTCTCCGGGGAGGCCGAGCGCTACGGCCTCACCCTCCCGGAGTCCCCGGCGTGGGACGACGACGAGTGGGACGCCAAGGTCGAGCTGCTGGTCGCGGAGCGCGTGCCGGTCGCCGGATTCACCTTCGGCTGCCCGCCTCCCGAGGTCGCGGCCCGCCTGCGCGAGGTGGGCAGCGTGGTCTTCGTCATGGTGAACACGCCCTGGGAGGCCGAGGCCGCCGCCGAGGCGGGCGCGGACGTGATCTGCGTCCAGGGCCCGGGCGCCGGCGGCCACCAGACGGCCTTCCTCCCGCCCCCGCCCTCCTGGGCGCCGCCCGCCGCCCTGACCGACCTCGTCGCGCAGGTGCGGGGGGCCGCGGACGTCCCCCTCGTCGCGGCCGGCGGGCTCATGGACGGGGCGGACATCGCGGCCGTCCTCGACGCGGGCGCGGTCGCCGGGCAGCTCGGCACGGCCTTCCTCCGCACGCCCGAGAGCGGGGCGCACCCGGTGCACAAGGCCGCCCTCGCCGACCCGCACTTCACCGGGACCGCCTTCACCACGGCCTTCTCCGGCCGTACGGCCCGGGGCCTGGCCAACCGGTTCATGGCCGAGCACGAGGCCGGGGCGCCCCGGTGCTACCCGCAGGTCCACCACCTGACGAAGGGGCTGCGCCGCGCGGCCGCCGCCCAAAGCGACCCCGAGGCCATGGCGCTGTGGGCCGGCGACGGGTACCGGCGCGGCCGGGAGCTGCCCGCCGCCCGCCTCGTCGAGGTCCTGGTCGAGGAGATCGAGGCCGCCCGCCGCTAGATCGCCGCTCCGGGCGCCGCAGGCGTCTCCCGCGCCACGCCATCGAGGACCGCGAGCAGGCGGGCCGCGGCCGGATGACCGGCCAGGGTCTCCCGTACGGACTCCCACGACGGAGGGGCGGGCCAGGGGTCGGCTCCCCCGGGGTCGGCGAGCCCGAGGACGGCGCAGGCCAGCAGGTGCTCGCCCGGCGGATGCGCGCCCTCGAGGGTGGGGATCACCGTGCGCGGCGCGACGACGTTGGTGCCGGGCAGGGCCTCGACGAGCCGCCCGTTCCTCGCGCCGGTCAGGTCCTCGACCAGGACGGCGCCCGCGGGCGCCGCGACCCGGGCGCGTCCCGCGCCGGCGTCGGCCCTGCGGAAGGGCGCGTCGCGGTCCACCGCGAAGCCGCCCTCGGCGGAGCGGAGGCTCCGTCCGGTGACGAGCCGGTGCATCCGGACGTGCCACGGCGGGAGGGCGAGGAGCCACGTCTCGACCTCGACGTCCGGCCAGGGGGTCCAGCGGCACCACAGCAGGCCGTCCCGCGCGCCGGCGTCGACCGGCACCTCGCACGGCAGCCAGTGGACGCCGTCCTCGCTCAGCGCGAGCGTGCCGTCCGCCGCCGCCTGCTCCAGCCCCCACGAGCCGCTCGGCACGCTGAACCCGAACGCCGTCGAGTACGCGAACTTGGCGTACTTGGCCGCGCCGTGCCTGACCCACGTGTGGTGCTGCCCGGCGCTGAGCATGACGACGTGCCGGCCCTCCTCGCAGCGCATGAGCGCGACCCCGGCCTCGGGCTGCGTGGAGACCTCATCGAGTGGGGGCGCCTCCCGCTCGGGGGCGGTCCAGAACGGATGGCCGGGCGGCAGCGCCAGCGGCAGGAACGACTTGAGCGCCCAGTACGGCGAGCCGGGCGCGTTGTACTGCTCCGCGAGCAGCGGCTGCTCGTAGCCGTACCCGATCGTGAGGAGCCCGGACGGACCGGTGATCGGCCGCCGCAGCCACCACCGCAGATGGCGCATGAGGTGGCCCT
This sequence comes from Microbispora corallina, assembly GCF_016863035.1. GTDB lineage: Bacteria > Actinomycetota > Actinomycetes > Streptosporangiales > Streptosporangiaceae > Microbispora > Microbispora corallina. Next base: position 122,221 of record NZ_BOOC01000018.1, on the reverse strand, counting down.
TGACCACCCCCCACGGCAGCGCCTCGACGCCGGCGAAGGCGAGCGCGCCCCAGAACGCCCCCTGCGCGAAGCGGTACGTCATGCTCCGCCCGAACGGCACGGCCGCGCCGTCGGCGGCGAACCAGTGCCGGAAGTCGAGCGCGAAGGCCGCCGCCCGCTCCCGCAGGCGCTCGGCCCGGGCGCCGCCGGGGCCGAGGGCCGCGTGGATGAGGCCGTAGTAGTGCATCGCGAACGGGATGTAGTAGTCCCGCTGGGCGGCCGGGCCGTCGCTGTACCAGCCGCGCCCGAGGGAGAACGACTCCAGCCGGTCGAGCCTGGCCTCGATCGGGACGCGGTCGTGGGCCACGCCGACCCGGCCCAGGCCGAGCGAGACCATGACCGGGAAGAACTGCCAGTTGTTGCCCACCGGCTCCGCGTCGAGGGCGGTACGCAGCCACGCGGCGACCGCGTCCCGCTCGCGGCCGGTGAGCGGGTCCCACACGTGCTCGGGGGCGACGGCGAGGGCCAGCCCGATCGCGGCCGACTCCACCAGGCGCTGGTCCACGTCCGTGACGGGACCCCAGTGGCCGTCGTGGTCCGGGTCCGTCCCGGCGGCCAGGCCGCGGCGCCACACCTCCCAGTGCTCGAACGCCCCGCCCCCGGCGGCGAGCGGCGCGAGCCCCCACAGCGGGCGGGCGAACGTCTCCAGCGCGGCCGCCGCGTCCCCGTAGTGGGCGGCGTTGCCACCGATCCGGGGGCGGGCGCCGCCGGCCCGCACGTGGGGGACCAGCGGGTCGACCAGCGCGCGGACCAGGGCGCGCAGGCCGTCCCGGTCGTGCGGCGGGGTCGCCCCCGGCCTGTCCATGCGGTCGCTCTCCCGTCGCTCGGGGTCCCGGACGCAGTGCCAGACGACAATAATCCAAGAGTCGAAAAAAGTGCAGAGGGAGCGCGAAACGCATCGGTAACCGGGGTGTGGCACTCTCTCATGTGGGGGACGGCCCGATCAGGAACTTGTTTCCGGTCCTGAACTAACGCGGCCGGCGACACACGGGGAGGTAGGTCATGGCGAGGCCCGAACGCAGGACGGTACGCGACGTCCGGAGGGGCAACAGGGCCATGCTGCTGCGCGAGCTCTACTTCTCGGGGCCCGCGAGCCGCAACGACCTGACCCGCCTCACCGGGCTGAGCGCGGCCACGGTCAGCACGATGACCGGCGACCTGCTGGGCGACGGCATCGTCGTCGAGGCCGGCCAGGTCGAGTCCGACGGCGGCCGCCCGCGCGTGCTGCTGCGGGTCAACCCCGTGTACGGCTTCGCGATCGGCGTCGACGTGGCCGAGACGCATGTCCGCGTGGGGCTGTTCGACCTGGGGATGACCGAGCTGGCCAAGGTCGACTACGCGCTGCGTCCCGTCCGCCACGACCCCGAGCTGGTCGCCCGGCACGTGCTCGCCGGGATCGACGTCGTGCTCTCCGACGCCGGCGTCGCCCCCGAGCAGGTGCTCGGCGTGGGGGTGGGCGTCCCCGGGATCGTCGAGCCCGGCCTGGACGGCCTCATCCACGCCAAGACGTTCGGCTGGGACGGCGTGCCCCTTGGAGCGCTCCTGCGCGAGGGCACCTCGCTGCCGTTGTTCGTGGACAACGGCGCCAAGGCGATGGGCCAGGCCGAGCTGTGGTTCGGGTCGGGCCGGGGGGCCTCCGACGCGGTGATCGTGCTGCTCGGCACGGGCGTTGGGGCCACGATCGTGGCCGACGGCACCGCGTTCCGCGGGACGAGCAGCAGCGCGGGCGAGTGGGGCCACACGACCATCGTGGCCGGTGGGCGGCCCTGCCGCTGCGGCGCCCGGGGCTGCCTGGAGGCGTACATCGGGGCCGAGGCCATCCTGGAGCGGGCCGGGGCGCCGATCCAGTCGGACTGGCAGGAGGAGCTGGGCCGCCTGCTGGCGGAGCGTTCCCCCGTGATCGACGAGACGGTCGCCTACCTGGGCGTCGGCCTGGCCACCCTGGTGAACCTGCTCAACCCGCAGCGCATCGTCATCGGCGGCTGGGTCGGCACGATGCTCGGCCAGACCCTGCTGCTCGACATCCGCCGGGCCACCGCGGAGAACGCGCTGGCCGAGCCGTACGCCGCGACCTCGATCGTGCTGGGCCGCCTCGGGCCGGACGTCGTCGCGCTGGGCGCGGCCACGCTGGTCCTGGAGGAGTTCCTCAACGCCCCCCAGGTCGCCCGCATCACCGCGGCCGGCTGACGCCGCCTCCGCGCGCCGGCCGTCTCAGGGCGGGCCGGCGCGCCTGACGACGGGTTGACTTCCCCAGGGCGCTCCCGTGTCAGGCCGGGCGGCCGGGACGGCCCAGCTCACGCCGACGACGACCCTCCCCGGAGGCGGGATCCCCGTGCCGGACGGGGATGTCGCGTGTGTCGCCCGCATATTTCTAATTGTGAAACAAGTATTGACATAAGCCTTGAGCCAGACGCACTCTCTTCCCGCTGGGCCTCTTCCAGCCCACCGTCACCCCCCACGACGGGCTCCGTACTCAGGAGGAGTCATGCGTCACTCTCCACGCCCACGGCGCAAACGCCTGGGCCTGATCGTCACCGGCCTCGCCGCGGCCTCCACGTTCGTGGCCGTCGCCGGCGTGTCCGGATCCGCCTACAGCGCGTCCGCCGCGACGTGCGGCACGACGAACGTCGCGCAGGGCCGTCCCTCCTCGGCGTCCTCGACCGAGAACGGCGGCACCCCGGCCTCGGCCGCGTTCGACGGCAGCACCTCGACCCGGTGGTCGAGCGCGTTCAGCGACCCCCAGTGGGTCCAGGTCGACCTCGGCAGCTCCCAGCAGATCTGCAAGGTGGTCCTGAACTGGGAGACCGCCCGCGCGCAGACGTTCAAGATCCAGGTCTCGCCCGACGGCTCGTCCTGGTCGGACGCGACCGCGACGCTCACCGGCGTCAGCGGGACGCAGTCGCTGGACCTGACGGCGACCGGCCGCTATGTCCGCATGTACGGGCTGACCCGCGCCACCCAGTACGGCTACTCGCTCTGGGAGTTCGGGGTCAACGTCGTGACCGACACGGGCGGGGGGACCCTCCCCGGCGGCGGCGACCTCGGGTCGAACGTGAAGGTCTTCGACCCGTCGATGTCGAGCGCGAGCATCCAGAGCACGCTCGACACGATCTTCCAGCAGCAGGAGTCGAACCAGTTCGGCAGCCAGCGGTACGAGCTGCTGTTCAAGCCGGGCACCTACAGCGGCCTCAACGCCCAGATCGGCTTCTACACCTCGATCGCCGGCCTCGGCCAGTCGCCCGACAACGTCACGATCAACGGTGACATCACCGTCGACGCCGGCTGGTTCGGCGGCAACGCCACCCAGAACTTCTGGCGCTCCGCCGAGAACCTGGCCGTCGTCCCCGTGAACGGCACCGACCGCTGGGCCGTCGCCCAGGCCGCGCCGTTCCGCCGGATCCACGTCCGCGGCGGGCTGAACCTCGCCCCGAACGGGTACGGCTGGGCCAGCGGCGGCTACATCGCCGACAGCAAGATCGACGGCACCGTCGGCCCGTACTCCCAGCAGCAGTGGTTCACCCGCGACAGCCAGATCGGCGGCTGGACCAACGGCGTGTGGAACATGGTGTTCTCCGGCGTGGTGGGCGCTCCCGCGCAGAGCTTCCCCAACCCGCCGTACACCACGCTCCCGACCAGCCCGGTGACCCGCGAGAAGCCGTACCTGTACGTGGACTCCGGCGGCGCCTACCGCGTCTTCGTCCCGTCGCTGCGCACCAATTCCAGCGGCGTGACCTGGGCCAACGGGGCCACCCCCGGCTCGTCGATCCCGCTGAGCCAGTTCTACGTGGCCAAGCCGAGCGACAGCGCGGCGACGCTGAACCAGGCGCTGAGCCAGGGCCTGAACCTGCTGTTCACCCCCGGCATCTACCACATCAACCAGACGATCAACGTGACGCGGGCCGACACCGTGGTCCTCGGCCTCGGCTACGCCACGCTGATCCCGGACAACGGCGTCGTCCCGATGAGCGTCGCCGACGTCGACGGCGTCAAGATCGCGAGCCTGCTGTTCGACGCCGGCCCGGTGAACTCGCCGGTGCTGCTGAGGGTCGGTCCCGACGGCGCGACGGCGAGCCACGCGTCCAACCCGCCCTCCATCCAGGACGTGTTCTTCCGGATCGGCGGCGCCGCGGCCGGTCAGGCGACCACCAGCCTGGTCGTGAACAGCAACAACACGCTCATCGACCACATCTGGGCGTGGCGGGCCGACCACGGTGCGGGCGTCGGATGGAACACCAACCCCGCCGACACCGGCCTCATCGTGAACGGCAACAACGTCACGGCGTACGGCCTGTTCGTCGAGCACTACAAGAAGTACGAGGTGGTCTGGAACGGCCAGGGCGGCAAGACCATCTTCCTGCAGAACGAGATGCCGTACGACCCGCCCAACCAGTCGTCGTGGATGAACGGCTCCACCCGCGGCTACGCGGCCTACAAGGTGGGGAGCAACGTCACCAGCCATGAGGCCTGGGGCCTGGGCAGCTACTGCAACTTCACCGCCGACCCCTCGATCGTGGCCGACCACGCCTTCGAGAGCCCGACGGCGTCGGGCGTGAAGTTCCACGACCTGCTCACCGTGTCCCTCGGCGGCAAGGGCACGATCGCCCACGTCATCAACAACACGGGTGGCGCGGCCCAGGGCACCGCCACCACCCCGGTCAACGTCGTCAGCTACCCCTGACCCGACCGGGAACCGGAACCCCGGCGCGCGGCGGAGACACACTCCCGCCGCGCGCCGGCGCGTTTCCCGGACCTCCGCTCAGCGGACCGCGGGGTCCGCGGGCAGTCCGGCAGGCGCCTCCTCGGCCAGGTCGAGGGCCGCGCCGGGGACCGGCCGCGCGCGGCCGGGGATGGCGAGGACGACGAGCGCGGCCAGCACGGCGACGCCGGCGCCGATGACGAGGCCGACGCGGAAGCCGCTCTCCGAGGGGATCGTGACCGGCCCGAGGCGGGTGGTCATGTGCGCCAGGACCACGCCCATCACGGCGCTCGCGGTCGAGGTGCCGATCGAGCGCATCAGGCTGTTCAGGCCGTTGGCCGCGGCGCCCTCCGAGATCGGCGCGGCCGACATGATGAGCGCAGGCATGGCGGCGTACGCGAAGCCGACGCCCGCGCTGATCACGCTCGAGAAGATCAGCACGCCCCAGACGCCGCCCATCAGCGCCAGGCCCAGGGCGTATCCGCAGGCGATCACCAGCGCTCCGACGAACAGCGAGATCTTCGGCCCGCGCGCCCCGGAGAGCCGGGCGGCGAACGGGGACACGGCCATCATCATCAGGCCGGCGGGAGCCATCCAGAGCCCCGCCTGGAGCATCGACTGGCCCAGGCCGTAGCCGGTCACCACGGGCAGCTGCAGGAGCTGCGGGGTCACGAGCGACATCGCGTACATGGCGAAGCCGATCACGACGGAGGCCAGGTTCGTCATCAGGATCGGGCGGCGCGCGCTGGTGCGCAGGTCCACGAGCGGGGCCGGGTGGCGCAGCTCCCACGCGCCCCACAGCAGCAGGACGACGAGGGACGCGACGAACAGGCCGATCGTCCCCCCGCTGCCCCATCCCCAGTCGCCGCCCTTCGAGATCGGCAGCAGCAGGCAGATCAGCCCCGCGGACAGGCCGAGCGCGCCGACGACGTCGAAGCGCCCGCCCGCCCGTACGGACGACTCGGGCACCAGCCAGACGATCAGCGCGGCGGCGATGACCCCGAGGGCGCCGGAGCCCCAGAACAGGGCGTGCCAGTCGGCCTTCTCCGCGACGGCCGCCGACGCGGGCAGGCCGAGGGCGCCGCCGACGCCCAGCGACGAGCTCATGATGGCCATGGCGGAGCCGAGGCGGGCGGGCGGCACCACGTCGCGCATGATGCTGATCCCCAGGGGGATCACGCCCATGCCGAAGCCCTGCAGCGCCCGGCCGACGACCATCGGCGCCAGCGAGTTCGCGGGCGCGCACACCAGCGAGCCGATGACGAGCATCGCCGCGCTCACCAGGAGCAGGCGCCGCTTGCCGTACAGGTCGCCGAGCCGTCCGATCACCGGAGTGGCCACGGCGGCGGCGAGCAGGGTCGCGGTGATGGCCCACGAGGCGTTCGCGGCCGACGTGTGCAGCAACTGGGGGAGGTCGGGGATCAACGGGACGACCAGCGTCTGCATCACGGAGACCGTGATGCCCGCTCCGGCCAGCACGCCCACGATCGCACCGGTGCGGTGCGTCGGGGGAGAAGTGCTCATGATGTCTCCAGTCGGCACTCGGAGTGCCCGCTCGGGGTGACGTGCCCGTGCACGCGGTGTGCAGCATACATATGCTGTGCATCATGCATATTTCGGGGGGCGGGCATCGAGGCAGGGAAGGACGCGGGCATGGAGCGGGAGATCGCGGAGATCGAGCGTGAGCTGAGGCTCATCGGGCGGCATGTGGCCATGGGCGCCTTCTCGGAGACGTGCGACCGGGGCCCGCGCCTGGAGCGCAGCGCCTATCTGCTGCTCAGCAGGATCGAGATCGAGGGCCCGATGTCGATCGGGCAGCTCGCCGAGGCGTTCGGGCTCGACACCTCGACCGTCAACCGCCAGACGGCCGCCCTGCTGCGGGCGGGGACGGCCGAGCGGATCCCCGACCCGGACGGCGGCATGGCGCGCAAGCTGCGCATCACCCCGGAGGGCCTGCGACGCCTGCACGCCGACCGCACCTGGGCGACCGAGGGGCTCGGCGTCGTGCTGGACGACTGGAGCCCGGCCGAGCTGGCCGAGCTGGCCCGCGTGCTCACCCGGTTCAACAGGGCCGTCGAGAGCCGGGAGGGCCGTCCGTGGCCCCGGCCCGGCGTGCCCGAGCCCGCCCCGGACCTGCCCGCCCGCGCCTGATCACATCGCGCGCCCGACCACCCTGCGGATTGATGGCCCCGTGCGTCGACATCCCGGCTCCGAGGCGGCGCGGTGGGGCCCCCGTCGGGCCGCTCACATGGGGGGCACCTCGGTGACGAAACGGCGCTTCATCGTGGCGACCACCTCGTCAGGGTCGGCCGCCCACACGTCGGCGTTGAAGATCTCGACCTCCACGTCCCCGCGGTAGCCGGCGGCCCGGACGGCCGCCGTGAGCGGCCCGAAGTCGATCACGCCGTCCCCCATCATGCCGCGGGCGAGCAGGACGTCCGCGGGCAGCGGCACGAGGAAGTCGCTCACCTGGTAGCTCGCGATCCGGTCGCCCGCCCTGGCGATCTGCGCGAGCACGTCCGGGTCCCACCAGACGTGGAAGGTGTCGACGACCACGCCCACCTGCTCCACGGGGTGCCTGTCCGCCAGGTCGAGGGCCTGGGCCAGGGTGGACAGCACGGCCCGGTCCGCGCAGTACATCGGGTGCAGGGGCTCCAGCGCGAGCCGGACCCCGCGTTCCCCCGCGTAGGGAGCGAGCACGTCCAGCGCCCGGGCCACCCGCTCGCGGGCGAGGGCGAGGTCGCGGCTGAGCCCGCCGCCCGGGGAGCCGCCGGGCACGACCCCCGGCAGGCCGCCGACGACCAGCACGAGGCAGGCGGCGCCGAGGGCGGCGGCCTCGTCCACCGCCGCCCGGTTGTCGTCGAGGTTGCCGTCGTCGCCGGTGAGGAAGCCGCCCCGGCACAGCGACGAGACCCGCAGGCCGGCGTCCGCGACGAGCCGGGCGGCCGCGGCCGGGCCGTGCTCGGCCACCTTCTCCCGCCACAGCCCGATGGACCGGATCCCGTGCCGGACGCAGCCGTCGACGGCCTGCTCCAGCGTCCAGCCCCGGGTCGTCCACTGGTTGAGCGACAGCCGGTCCAGCCGGGGGTCTGCGGGAGCGGGCGTCTCCACGGCGGCCGGGCGGCCGCCGGGCAGAGTGTCGCTCACCCGGTCACCCCCGCCGTCGCGAGCAGCGCGCGCATGCGGGCCGCGGCGAGGTCGGGGTCGGGCAGCAGCCCGGCCCGGTCGGCCAGGCGGAACACCTCGGCCAGATGGGTGATCGACCGGCCGCTCTGCGCGCCGTTCACCATCGCGAACGCGTCCTGGTGCCCGGCGAGCCACGCGAGGAACACGATCCCGGTCTTGTAGTGGTACGTCGGCGTCTCGAAGATCTTCCGGGCCAGCGGGACGGTGGGGGCGAGCACGGCGTCGAAGCGCGCCCGGTCCCCGGCGTCGAGGGCCTGGAACGCGGCGGCCGCGGCGGGTGCGATCGGGTCGAAGACCCCGAGCAGCGCGTGGCTGCCGCCGCCGATCAGCTCGGGGTAGTTGAAGTCGTCGCCCGTGTAGAGGCGGACGCCCTCCGGCAGCCGCTCCCGCAGCCGCACCTCGTGCGCCGCGTCGAGCAGCGACACCTTGACCCCGTCGACGGCTCCGGCGTGCTCGTGCACGAGCGCGAGGAACGTCTCGGTCGCCGCGTCGAGGTCGCGCGACCCCCAGTAGCCCGCGAGCTGGGGGTCGAACATCTCGCCCAGCCAGTGGAGGATCACCGGCCGCGCGGTCTGGGTCAGGAGCCGGTCGTACACCTTGCGGTAGTCCTCCGGCTCGCCGGCGGCCCGGGTGAGCTGACGGCTCGCCATGATGACGACCCCCGCGCCGGCCTCCTGGACGGCCTCGATCTGCTCCAGGTAGCCCGTGACCACCTCCTCCAGGGTGGCCGAGGGCGGCAGGTGGTCGGTGCCGGCCCCGCAGGCCACCAGGTCGGCGGGGTCGCCGAACTCCCGCGCCGCGGCGGCGCTGCGCCGGATCAGCTCGCGGGTCGCCGGCCAGTCGAGCCCCATGTTGCGCTGCGCCGTGTCCATCGCGTCCGCCACCCGCAGCCCGTACGACCAGAGGTGGCGGCGGAAGCGGAGGGTGGCGTCCCAGTCGAGGACGGCCGGGGCGCCGGGGGTGTTGTCCGCGAGCGGGTCGGCCACGACGTGGGCGGCGGCGTAGGCGACGCGGCTCGACGGCGCGGCGGGCGGCGGCGTCCAGGCGGCCGGCTCACCGAGGTGGTGGCGCTCCAGCCGGCCGTCCGGGAGGGGGAGGGTGATCGCGGTCACGGATGGATCTCCGGCACCTCGACGCGCACGCCCCGTGCCGAGGAGCGCAGACCGAGCTCGGCCAGTTGCACGCCCCGGGCGCCGGAGGCGAGGTCGTACGGGAAGGGCGCGTCCTCGACGACGTGGCGGACGAACATCTCCCACTGGGTCTTGAAGCCGTTGTCGAAGTCCGCGTTGTCCGGGACCTCCTGCCACTGCTCCCGGAACGGCTCGGTGGCCGGCAGGTCGGGGTTCCAGACGGGCTTGGGCGTGGAGGCCCGGTGCTGCACCCGGCAGCGGCGCAGCCCGGCCACGGCGCTGCCGTGCGTGCCGTCCACCTGGAACTCCACCAGCTCGTCCCGGTTCACCCGGACGGCCCAGGAGGAGTTGACCTGCGCGATGACGCCGCCCGCCAGCTCGAAGATCGCGTAGGCCGCGTCGTCGGCCGTGACCTTGTACGGCCGGCCCTGCTCGTCCACGCGCTCCGCGATGTGGGTGACCGCCCGCGCCGTCACCGCCTCCACCCTGCCGAACAGGGTCTCCAAGACGTACGCCCAGTGGGGGAACATGTCGAGCACGATCCCGCCGCCGTCCTCGGCGCGGTAGTTCCACGACGGCCGCTGAGCCGGCTGCCAGTCGCCCTCGAACACCCAGTAGCCGAACTCGCCCCGGACCGAGAGGATCCGTCCGAAGAAGCCGCCCTCGACCAGTCGCCGGAGCTTGAGCAGCCCGGGCAGGAACAGCTTGTCCTGGACGACGCCGTTCTTCACGCCGGCGTCGCGCGCGACGCGGGCCAGGGCGATCGCGTCCTCCAGCGTCTCGGCCGTCGGCTTCTCGGTGTAGACGTGCTTGCCCGCCTCGACGGCCCGGGTGACGGCGGCCACCCTCGCCTGGGTGGTCTGGGCGTCGAAGTAGACGTGGACGCCGTCGTCGGCGAGCGCGGCGTCGAGGTCGGTGGTCCAGTCGGGGATGCCGTGCCGGGCCGCGATGTCCTCGAGTTTCGCCGCGTTCCGCCCGACGAGCACGGGCCGCAGCAGGACGCGTCCGCCGTCCGACAGCGTGACCCCGCCCTGCTCGTTGATCGCCAGCACCGATCGGACCAGGTGCTGCCGGTAGCCCATGCGCCCGGTCACGCCGTTCATGGCGACGCCGAGGGTGTGCATCGGATCCCCTCTCGTTTGGGAAAGCGCTTTCCGCTCATGGACCGTACGGCCGGGGGCGTCGCCGCGTCAACCGGCGGTCGCGGGGGCGCGCTCCCGTTCAGGCGGCCGGGCAGGCCATGATGAGGACCATGGGTGCGGGTTCGAGGGCCGGGCGATGACGGAGGCGCGGCGCGGCGCGGCCACGCTCGAGGACGTGGCGCGCGAGGCGGGCGTGTCCCTCGCCACGGCCTCCCGGGCGGTCAACGGCAGCACGCGCAACGTCAGGCCGGAGATCCGCGAGCGGGTCGAGCGGGCGGCCCGCGCGCTCAACTACACGGCGAACGCGCAGGCCCAGGCCATGGCGCGGGGCCGGACCAACGTGGTCGGGCTCGTCGTGCAGGACATCGAGGACCCCTACTTCTCCTCGATCGCGGCCGGCGCCATGCGGGTGGCCGAGGCGAACCGGCTCATCGTCAGCATCGCCAGCACCCAGCGCCGGCCGGACAAGGAGATCGAGTACGTCGCGTCGCTGCGCGGGCTGCGGGCCGCCGCGATCGTCATCGCCGGGTCGCGCACCGACGACCGGGAGGCGCTCGGACGGCTCGGCGAGGAGCTCGCCGCGTTCGAGCGGTCGGGCGGCCGGGTCGCCCTGATCAGCCAGCGGCGGCTGCCGGTGGACACGGTCGTCGTCGCCAACCGGGCGGGCGCCCGCGATCTGGCGGCCCGGCTGGCCGGGCTCGGCTACCGCAGGTTCGGCGTGCTGGCCGGCCCGCCCGGGCTGCTCACCGCGGCCGACCGCCTGGACGGATTCGCCGAGGGGCTGGCCGCGGCCGGCCTGTCCGTGCCGCCGGACGCGGTCGCCCGCGGGGACTTCAACCGCGACGGCGGGCACGCCGCGATGCTCCGCCTGCTCGACCACGGGCCGCGGGTGGAGTGCGTGTTCGCCGTGAACGACGTGATGGCGGTGGGGGCCATCGCCGCGCTGCGGTCGCGCGGGCTCGACCGCGGCGTGGCCGTCGCGGGCTTCGACGACATCGTCACGCTGCGGGACGTCACGCCCGCGCTGACCACGGTCCGGCTGCCCCTGGTCGAGATCGGGGAGGCCGCGCTGCGCATGGTGCTGTCCGAGCCCGCCGCCCGCCCGCGGTCGCGGCGGATCCAGGGCGAGGTCGTCGTGCGGGAGAGCACGCCCGGCGTCCCCTCCCGCTGACGGCCCGTCTCACATCCGCGCGCCGGCGGGCTCGGCGGGCGAGAGCGTGTGCACCCGGACGGCCTGCCGTACGCGCAGCTCGAGCTCGTCGAGCTCGGCCGCCGTGGGCGCGTCGATGAGGAACGACACGGCGCGGTCGTCGGAGCTGTGCAGCGGTCCCAGCAGGTCGCCGGGGTCCTTGGTGACGAGGACGGCGCGCAGGGCGGGCGGGTCCTCGGGGGCGCCCGGCTCGATCTCCGGCCACAGGCCGCCCTCGCCCACCCACTGGGGGACGATCCCCGGCCAGTCCACGGTGACGTCGGCGAGCAGGCCGGGCTCGTGCTCCAGGTAGACCTGCCGGGCGTACCGCCGGGGCGCGGGGTAGTCTGCGGGCTCCCCGAGCGCGATCCGGACGATCGCGGGTTCGAGCGGGACGCCGGTGGCCAGCAGGTAGAGGATCGACAGCCCGTCGCCGGGAGTGCGGGCGGCCACCTCCATCAGGTACGGCCGGCCGGAGGCGGCCACCCGCCACTCGGCGTGCGCGATGCCGTTCCGGAACGCCAGGGCCTCCAGCATCCGCCGGTTGGCGTCGAGGATCACGTCGTCCACGCCCTCGATGTCGTTGGGGACCGAGTGGGCCAGCTCGACGAAGCAGCGGGTGCCCGACTCGGTCGTCTCCTTGCGGGTCACCGAGGCGAAGAAGAGCCGGCCGTCCTGCACCAGGCTCTCCACGGAGAACTCCTGGCCGGCCACCTTCTCCTCGACCAGCACCGTCTCGTGCGGCAGGTACGAGCCGAACTGGGCGCGCAGCTCCGCCGCGTCGGCCACGGTCTCGACCCCCGAGCTGGAGTGCCGGCCGGTGGGCTTCACGACGACCGGGTACCGGACGGCGTCCGCGTCGAACGACTGCCTGCGGGCCGGCGGGACGACCGTGGAGGCCGGGCTGAACTCGGGCAGGTACCACCGCTGGAGGTACTTGCTGCGGCAGGCCCGGGTCGCCCGCAGGCCGGGTGAGGGCAGCCCCAGGGCGTCGGCGAGCAGCCCGGTCGGCTCCACCAGCGTCTCGCCCACGGCGTAGACGCCCCTGATGGCGTAGCGCTCCCGCCAGTCGCGGACGCTCGAGATCACCCCGGCCGTGAACGAGTTCTCCGTGTTGACGTCGCCGTCGACGAACGCGACCTCCGTGATGGCCGAGGCGGGGTGGTCCGGGTCGGCCGTCTGGACCAGCGCCTGCTCGCGCCAGACGGAGGGGGTGACCACGAGGATCGTGAGCCCCCGGCGGGACAGCTCCTGCAGGTAGAGCGGAGCGCGGCAGATCACCAGGAACGAGCCGGTGAGGACGAACGCGTCGGGCTTCATTTCGACACCGCCACCTTTCACGTGCATTCGCGGCTCCGATTTCGGCGAGCGCCTTTCGCGTTCCCGTGCCGCACCGTTTTACCGACTGGAGGCTACGATTCCCCGCCTCGGCGGGTCAACGGATTCCGGTGCCGTGCGGGCCCTTTCGAGGGCCTACGACCTGCGGTGCAGGGGTCGACTGGGGGTGCGGAGGGGTGGTCCGGTGAATCGGCGGGCCGACGGACGGCGCCCTTTCCGGACGGATTTCCACGGCTATTCATGTGGGGTCGTTAGGGGTTGTGACACCACCTCCCCGCTGCGAATTCTTGAATCGCCGGAACGTGACGGCGATCCATTCGACTCCGTTCATTGGAGGGTTGGTCAGATGGCTGGCAACGGTGCCGGAGACGGCGGCCTGGAGACGCTCCGGGCGACGCTCGACGGAATCGACGAGTCGCTGCTCGACCTGCTGCGCAGGCGCATCGAGTGCTGCGTCGACATCGCGCACGTGAAGCGCGAGCACGGCGTGCCGATGATGCAGCCGCACCGGATCGGCGTGGTCCAGCAGCGGGCGGCGCGGTACGCCGGCGAGCACGGGATCGATCCCGGATTCCTGCGCCGGCTCTACGACCTCATCATCGCCGAGACCTGCCGCGTCGAGGACCTGGTGATCGGCGATGTCACCGCCGTGTAGCGGCGCGCACCCAGCTATCCACCCACGGCATGGAGGGCAGCCAGGAATGAGAACGATCCTGATCGACAATTACGACTCGTTCACCTACAACCTCTACCAGCTTCTGGGGGAGGTGAACGGCCGGCCGCCGGTCGTGGTCCGCAACGACACCGACTGGTCGCAGGTGCCGATCGAGGAGTTCGACAGCGTCGTGATCTCCCCGGGACCGGGCCGGCCCGACCGGGCCCGCGATTTCGGGGTGAGCGCCCGCGCGATCCGCGAGAGCGGGCTCCCGGTGCTCGGCGTCTGCCTCGGCCACCAGGGCATCTGCCACCTGTTCGGGGGGACCGTCACGCACGCCCCGCAGCCGATGCACGGCCGGATCTCCCAGGTGATCCACACCGGTGACGACATCTTCGCCGGCCTGCCCTCGCCGTTCTCCGTGGTGCGCTACCACTCGCTGGCCGCGACCGAGCTGCCCGAGGAGCTGGAGGCGATCGCCTGGACCCAGGACGGCGTGATCATGGGCGTCCGGCACCGCACCGAGCCGATCTGGGGCGTGCAGTTCCACCCCGAGTCGATCAGCAGCGAGCACGGCCGGGAGCTGCTGGCCAACTTCCGCGACCTCGCCTTCGCCCACCGCGCGTCCCGGTCCGCGAGCGGGGCCGCCGCGCAGACGCCGCCCGCGCAGGCCCCCGCGCCGTACCAGGTGCACGTGCGCACGCTGCCGGTCCTGCCGGACGCCGAGCGGGCCTACCGGGAGCTGTTCGCCGGCGGCGAGCACGGCTTCTGGCTCGACAGCAGCGCGGTCATCGACGGGCTGTCCCGCTTCTCCTTCATGGGCGACGGCACCGGCCCCCTCGCCGAGTACATCACGTACCGGGTGGCCGAGGGGGCGGTCCGGGTCCGGCGCTCCGACGGCACCGAGGAGCGGGTCGAGCGGCCGTTCTTCGAGTACCTCGACGAGCAGCTCAGGCGGCGGAACGTCCGGGCGCCCGAGGGCCTGCCGTTCGACTTCAACCTCGGGTACGTCGGCTACCTGGGCTACGAGCTCAAGGCCGAGGCCGGCGGGTCGGACGCGCACACGGCCGAGGAGCCCGACGCGGCCATGCTGTTCGCCGACCGGATGCTCGTCCTCGACGACGTCGAGGGCGTCTCCTACCTGCTGGCGCTGACGGAGGGGCCGGACGCCGGCGAGGCCGTGGCCTGGCTCGACGACACCGCGGCCCGGCTGCTGTCCCTCCCGCCGAGCGAGCCGTCGGAGCCCGCGCCGTTCTCCGGGGTCGGCATGAACGACCCGTCGGTGGCCGGCACGGTGGAACTGCGGCACGACAAGGACGGCTACGTCCAGCGGATCGGGGAGTGCCTGGAGGAGATCTACCACGGCGAGTCGTACGAGATCTGCCTGACCAACGCCGTGACCCTCCAGGCCGTGATCGACCCGCTGCGCACCTACTCCCACCTGCGGCGGATCAGCCCCGTGCCGTACGGCGCGCTGCTGGACTTCCCCGACGTGGCCGTGCTCAGCGCCTCGCCCGAGCGGTTCATGACGATCGGTCCCGACCGGGTCGCCGAGTCCAAGCCGATCAAGGGCACCCGCCCGCGCGGCGCCACGCCGGATGAGGACGAGGCGCTCCGCCACGACCTGCTGAGCCGGGAGAAGGACCGCGCCGAGAACCTGATGATCGTCGACCTGATCCGCAACGACCTCAACACGGTCTGCGAGGTCGGCTCGGTGCACGTCCCGCGGCTGTTCCACGTCGAGACGTACGCGCCGGTGCACCAGCTCGTCTCCACGATCCGCGGGACGCTGCGTCCCGAGGAGTCGGTCGTCACCTGCGTGCGGGCCGCCTTCCCTGGCGGTTCGATGACCGGCGCCCCGAAGATCCGCACGATGGAGATCATCGACCGGCTGGAGGAGGGGCCGCGCGGCGTCTACTCCGGTGCGCTCGGCTGGTTCTCCCTCAGCGGGGCGACCGACCTCAGCATCGTCATCCGCACGCTGGTCGCCACCCGCGACCGGGTCAGCTTCGGCGTCGGGGGCGCGATCGTGGCCCTCTCGGACGCCGAGGAGGAGTTCGAGGAGACGGTCGTCAAGTCCCGCGCCATGGTCACCGCGGTGGTCGCGACCGCCGCCCAGGTCGTGGGGGCCTGACGATGGACGCGCCCGGAGCCCTGAGGCGCTGCGTGGTGGTGGGCGGAGCCGGCGCGGTCGGCGGGCTGTTCGCCGACCGGCTGCTCCGGTCGGGCGCCGACGTGCTCGTCGTCGACGCCGCCGCGCCGCTCCCCGGGCGCCTCCCGGGGGCGCGGTTCCTCAAGGGGGACGTCACCGCCCCGGACGGCGGGCTCGCGGCCGAGTTCGGCCGCGCCGACCTCGTCCTGCTGGCCGTCCCCGAGCCGGTGGCGCTGACGGCGGCCGCCGGGGTGGCGGCGGCCATGCGGCCGGGCGCGCTGCTCGCCGACACGCTGTCGGTGAAGGGCCCGATCGTCCGGGAGGTCCGGGCCCGCGCCGCGGCCGTCGAGGCGGTCGCGCTGAACCCGATGTTCGCCCCCTCTCTCGGGTTCGAGGGCCGTCCGGTCGCGGCGGTCGTGGTCCACGACGGCCCCCGCGCCCGCACGCTGCTGGACCTGGTCGGGTCGTGGGGCGGACGGGTCGTCCTCGTGAGGGAGGACGAGCACGACCGGCTCGCGGCGGCCACCCAGGCCCTCACCCACGCGGCCGTGCTGGCCTTCGGGCTGGCGCTGGACCGGCTCGGGGTCGGGGTGGCGGAGCTGGCCGCCGTCGCCCCTCCGCCGCACGCCACCCTGCTCGCGCTGCTGGCCCGCATCGCGTCCGGGACGCCCGAGGTCTACTGGGACGTCCAGGCCGCGAACCCGCAGGCGCCGGCGGCCCGCGAGGCGCTCGCGGCCGGCGTCCGCGACCTGTCCGCCCTCGTCGAGGGGGAGGGGGAGGAGCGGTTCGCCGCCGCCCTCGGCTCGCTGCGTGAGCTGCTCGGCCCCGATCTCGGCTTCTACCGCGACATGTGCGCCCGGATGTTCGGCGGCATGTCCTCCTACGACCCCGACGCCCTGTCCACACACGTTTCTGAACCGTCAGTAATGACCGAAAGGTGAGAACGATGACCCTGTCCCACGAGACCGTCCTCACTCCGGAGCAGCGCGCCAGGCTGGCCGCCGACCCGGACCTCGGCGGCGGCAACCTGCTGACCAAGGCGATCGAGGCCAACCCGCACCCCGAGCTGCCGTTCATCCACCTGGGCCGCCCGCTGACCGTTCCCAGCGGCGAGCAGCGGACCGAGCTGAGCCTGCTCGACCTCGACGAGCTCGTGCAGAGCTGGTCGGTGTGGTACCTCAAGCAGGGCGTGCGGCCCCGCGACCGGGTGGCCATCTACCTGCACGACTCGTTCGCGTACTCGGTGCACTTCTACGCGCTGGCGCAGATCGGCGCGGTGGCGGTGCTCGTCAACAGCAAGGCCTCCCGGTACATCGCGACCGAGCTGTGCCGGCAAACGAACCCGGTCGGCGTCTACACCGACCTCGACCACCTGGAGATCCTCGGCGAGGAGTTCCACCTGCTGCCGGGCCTGCGGTGGACGCAGGTGGCCGAGGAGCTGCCGGCCCCCCCGCCCGCAAAGCTCCCCCAGGAGGCCCGGTTCCGCCACGTGGACGAGGACCCGGTCTCGATCCTGCACTCGTCCGGCACCACCGGGCGGCCGAAGCCGGTCATCCAGACCCACCGGTCGTGTGTGGCCGGGCCGCGCTTCCGCCTCGTGGACCACCACGAGCAGCCCGGCGCCATCATGATGACCGCGCTGCCGCAGTCGCACCTCGGCTGCATCGCCTACTCCACGTACGCCGTGCTGGGCGGCACCCCGCTCGTCCCCTGGTACGACACGAGCGGCCCGGAGCTCGCCAAGGCCGTGGAGAAGTACCGCCCCACGACGGTCATGGCCTTCGGCCACGCGTACGCCGAGCTGGCGGCGGCCGACCTGCCCGCCGGCGCGATCGACTCGGTCAACGTGTGGATCTCCATCGGCGACGCCGTCCACGAGAAGCACATCAAGACGATCCTCGGCATGCGCAGCGCCGACCGGGCGCCCGCCTCGTTCTTCGACCGGCTCGGCACCACCGAGCTCGGCTGGGGCGTCCTGCTCAAGGTCCGCACGCTGGCCGACGAGCGCAACGACCGCTGCGTGGGCAAGCCCGTCGGCGTCGCCGAGGTGGCCGTCCTGCGCAGGGACGGCACGGAGGCCGACGTCAACGAGGTCGGCCTGCTCGGCGCCAAGGGCCCGGCCATCACCGCGGGCTACTGGAGCGACTCCGACACGACCTACCGCAGCAAGCTGTCGGGCTTCTGGCTCACCGGCGACATGGCCTACCGCGACGAGGCCGGCAACTACTTCCAGGTCGACCGCGCCGTGGACGCCATCGAGACCCCGACGGGCACCGGCTACTCGGTCTTCATGGAGGAGCTCATGCTCAACGAGCTGCCCGAGGTCCTCGACGTCGCCGTCGTCGCCGGCATCCACCGCGGCCGCACGGCCCCGGTGGCGGTCGTCACCTCCAGCGCCGCCAGGCCGGACGCGCAGAAGCTGCTCAACGAGGCGAACGAGGCCCTGCGGGCCGCCGGGCACCCCGAGCTCACCATGCTCGAGGTCGCCAGGAGCGAGGAGGACTTCCCGGTCGGCGTCACCGGCAAGGTCCTCAAGCGCCGTCTCCGCGAGAAGTACAGCTCGCTGTCGACCTACATCCGCGAGGGCGGCGGCAAGTCCATCGGCACGATCCTCAACGACGTGTTCGTGTGATCGCCCGCCCGGGCCCGGCGGCGACGCCGGGCCCGGGTCCCGCCCCCGACAACGACCCGATGCCCTCACACCGATGCGGAGAGGATTCCCATGAGTGACGCCGAGCTGCTGCTCGTGTTCGATTCGAAGGTCGACCGGTCCGGCATCGACGGGTGGACACAGCACTTCGACTCCACCGGTACGACGGCCACGACCTACCGGCTGGGAGCCGTGGACGTGATGGTGGCCCAGGGCCCCGCCACCCTGCTCCCGGCGCCGGAGGACCTGCCGCGGCCCACGCATACGGTCCGCGCGAGCGGCGGCTTCCGGCTGGGCAGGCGCGAGCTGGTCCCGTCGGGGACCCGGGTGTCCATCGGCTCGGCCGTCATCGGGGACGGGGACATCGCCGTCTTCGCCGGCCCGTGCGCGGTGGAGAACCGGGAGCAGATGCTGTCCACGGCCAACGCCGTCGCCGGCCACGGCGCGGTCGGCCTGCGGGGCGGCGCGTTCAAGCCCCGGACCACGCCGTACTCCTTCCAGGGCCTCAAGTGGGCCGGGCTGGAGCTGCTGGCCGAGGCCAGGGAGGAGACCGGGCTGCCGATCCTGACCGAGGTGGTCGACCCCCGGCACGTGGACCGCATGGCCGAGGTGACCGACGCGTTCCAGATCGGCACCCGCAACATGCAGAACTTCTCCCTGCTCAGCGAGGTGGGCCGCACCGGGATGCCGGTCGTGCTCAAGCGCGGCTTCGGCTGCTCGGTCGAGGAGCTGCTGACGGCCGGGGAGTACATCCTGGCCGAGGGCAACGACCAGCTCGTGCTGTGCGAGCGCGGCATCCGGACCTTCGAGGGGTCCACCCGGTTCACCCTCGACCTGTCGGCGGTGGCGCTGCTCAAGCGGCGCACCCACGTGCCCGTGATGGTCGACCCCAGCCACTCTCTCGGCGTGCCCGAGCTCATCGAGCCGCTCACGCTGGCCGCCGTGGCCGCGGGCGCGGACGCCCTCCTCATCGACGTGCACGTGCAGCCGCAGCAGGCCCTCTGCGACGGCAAGCAGGCGCTGCTCCCGGCCGACTTCGGCCGGATCATGGGGCGGCTGGACTCGCTCGCGCTCGGCCTCGGCCGCCGCCTCGGCATCGGCCCGGCCGCCGACTACTCGCAGATCCACGACGTGCTGACCGGCGACGTCGTCTGACCGCCGCAGCACCCCACCGGACCCCGCCTCCGGCTCGGCCTTCACGCCGCGCCGGAGGCCGGTTCGCCCTGTTCGCCCGGCCCCCGCCCGATTTCGCCGGACCGGAGGTGAGTCCGATGCGCACGGCCCCGCTCCCCGTGGTCGCCGCGTCCGCCGCCCGCGACCCCCGCCCCGACAGGTCCATCGACGTCCCCACCGACTCGCACTGCCCGTACTGCGCGCTGCAGTGCGGCATGTCCCTGTCCCCGGCCGGGCGCACCTCGGTCCGGGTACGTCCCCGGGACTTCCCGACGAACGGCGGCGGCCTGTGCCAGAAGGGCTGGACCTCGGCCGCCCTGCTGGGCTCGCCCGCCCGGCTCACCACCCCGCTCGTCCGCTCGGGCGGCGTCCTGCGGCCCGCGAGCTGGGACGAGGCGCTCGGCCTCGTCGCCGGACGGCTGCGGGAGATCGTCGACGAGCGGGGGCCGGACGCCGTCGCGCTCTTCGGCGGCGGCGGGCTCACGAACGAGAAGGCCTACCTGCTCGGCAAGTTCGCCCGGGTGGCCGTGGGCACCTCGCAGGTGGACTACAACGGCAGGTTCTGCATGTCGTCGGCCGCCGCCGCGGCCAACCGGGCCTTCGGGCTCGACCGCGGGCTGCCGTTCCCGGTCACCGACCTGGACGGCGCCGACGTCGTGCTGCTCGCCGGGGCCAACCCGGCCGAGACCATGCCGCCGTTCCTGTCCCACCTGCGCCGGGCGGCCGAGGCCGGCGGCCTGATCGTCGTCGACCCCCGGCGCACCCCGACCGCCGAGCGGGCCGCCCTGCACCTGGCGCCCGCCCCCGGCACCGACCTCGCGCTGGCCCTCGGCATCCTGCACGCCGCCGTCGCGGACGGGCATCTCGACCGCGACTACGTCCGGGACCGCACGGCCGGGTTCGACGACGCGTGGCGGCTCGCCGCGGCCTGGTGGCCCGAGCGCGCCGAGCGGGTGACCGGTGTGGCGGCGGCCGACCAGCGGCGGGCGGCCGCCCTGCTGGCCGGGGCGTCCGGCGCGTACGTGCTGACCGGCCGCGGCGTCGAGCAGCACGCCACCGGCGTCGACACGGCCGGCGCCTGGATCAACCTGGCCCTCGCCCTCGGACTGCCGGGGCGTCCCGGCTCCGGCTGGGGCTGTCTCACCGGGCAGGGCAACGGCCAGGGCGGCCGCGAGCACGGGCAGAAGGCCGACCAGCTGCCCGGCTACCGGCGGATCGACGACCCGGCCGCCCGGGCGCACGTCGCCCGCGTCTGGGGCGTCCACCCGGACGCGCTGCCGGGGCCAGGCCGCTCGGCCTACGAGCTGCTCGACGCGCTCGGCACGCCCGGCGGGCCGTCCGCGCTGCTCGTCTTCGGCAGCAACCCCGTCGTGTCGGCCCCGCACGCGCGTCGCGTGGCCGACCGGCTGGCGGCGCTCGACCTGCTGGTCGTGGCCGACATCGTGCTGTCGGAGACGGCGCTCGCCGCCGACGTGGTGCTGCCGGTGACTCAGTGGGCCGAGGAGGACGGCACGCTCACCAACCTGGAGGGGCGCGTCCTGCTGCGCCGCCGGGCGCTGCCGCCCCCCGCCGGGGCGCGGACCGACCTGGAGGTGCTCCACGGCCTCGCCGTACGGCTGGGGCAGCCGCCGGAGCGGTTCCCCGCCGATCCCGAGGCGGTGTTCGCGGAGCTGCGGGCGGCCTCGGCCGGCGGGCCCGCGGACTACTCGGGCGTGACCTACGACCGGCTGCGCGCGGGGGAGGCCCTGCACTGGCCGGTCCCCGCCGAGGACCATCCCGGGACGCCCCGGCTGTTCCTCGACCGGTTCGCCCACCCCGACGGCCTGGCCCGCTTCGCGGCCGTCGACCACACGGGTCCGGCCGAGCCGCCGGACGCCGAGTTCCCCCTGCACGCCGTCACCGGCCGGGTGCTCCAGCACTACCAGTCCGGCGCGCAGACCCGGCGGGTGGAGGAACTGCGGGCGGCCGTCCCCGAGGGGTACGTCGAGGCGCACCCCGACACGGCCGGCCGGGCCGGGCTCGCCGACGGCGCCCTGGCCGCGGTCACCTCGCGGCGCGGGAAGGTCGTCGTCCGGGTCCGGTGCGTCGACTCGCTGCCGGCCGACGTGGTGTTCCTGCCGTTCCACTTCCCCGGCGACCAGCGGGCCAACCTGCTGACCAACCCGGCGCTCGACCCGGTCAGCCGGATGCCCGAGTTCAAGGTCTGCGCCGTACGGCTCTCGCCCGCGAGGGAGGCCCGGTCATGAGACGGCGAACGGTGCTGATCGCGGGGTACGGCATGGCCGGCGCCCGGCTGGCCGAGGAGATCCGCCGCCGCGACCCGCGGGGGGACCGGCTGGCCGTCGTCGCGGCCGGCCGGGAGCCCCACCTGCCGTACAACCGGGTGCTGCTGTCCGCCGTCCTGGCGGGTGCGATGTCGCCCGCGTCGGTCCGGCTGCAGGACGAGGCGTGGGCGGCCGGGCACGGCGTCGACCTGCGGAGGGGCCGCGACGTGGTCGCGGTCGACCGCGACCGCCGGGAGGCGCTGCTGGACGACGGGACGACGGTCGCCTACGACGTGCTCGTCCTGGCCACCGGGGCCCGCGCGTGGGTGCCGCCGGTGGAGGGGCTGCTCGCCGACGACGGCGCGCCCGCGCCGGGCGTCGAGACGTTCCGCACCCTGGACGACTGCGCGCGGATCGAGGCGGCGGCGCGCGACGGCGCCGAGGTGGCCGTGCTCGGCGGCGGGCTGCTCGGCCTGGAGGCGGCCCGCGGGCTGGCCGGCCGGGGCGTCCCCGTCACCGTGGTCCACCCGGTGGCCCACCTCATGGAACGCCAGCTCGACCGGGGAGCCGGTGACGTGCTCGCGCGCACGCTGCGCGGGCTCGGCGTCCGGGTGCGGCTGAACGCCCGGGCGGTCCGCTACCTCCCCGGCGACGGGCTCAAGCTCGACGACGGCCTGGTGCCCGCCGACCTGGTCGTCGTGTCGGCCGGGGTGCGGCCCGAGACCGGCCTGGCGGAGGCCGCCGGGCTGGAGGTCGACCGGGGCGTCGTCGTGGACGACGAGCTGCGGACGAGCGACCCGGCCATCCGCGCCATCGGCGACTGCGCCCGGCACCCGGGCACGGTCTCCGGGCTCGTCCAGCCGGCCTGGGAGCAGGCGGCGGCGCTCGCGGGGCTGCTGCTCGGCGAGGCCACGCCGTACCGGGGGACGTCGGTGGTGACCCGGCTCAAGGCGAGCGGGGTCGACCTGGCCGCGCTCGGCGACGTGCACACCGCGCCGGACGACCCGGACACCGAGGTGCTCTGCCTCACCGACGCCGCGAGAGGGCGCTACGCCAAGCTCGTGGTCCGCGACGAGCGGGTGGCGGGCGCCATCGCGCTCGGGCTGCCCGACGCCGCCGCCGCGATCACCCGCTTCTACGACGGCGGCATCCCGGTGCCCGCCGACCGGCTCGCGCTGCTGCTCGGCCGGGCCCTCCCCGACGGCGCGGCCGGGGGCGGCGGCGCGGACCCGGCGACGCTGCCGGCGTCGAGCGTGGTCTGCCGGTGCAACTCCGTGAGCAAGGAGCGGCTGGTCGCGGCGTGGCGGGCGGGGGCGGCGGACGTCCCGGCGCTGGCCACGGCGACCCGGGCGACGACCGGCTGCGGCACCTGCCGCGACACGGTGGCGGGCGTCGCCCGATGGCTCGCCGCCCAGCCCGCCACGGCCCGATGAACACCCATGAAGGACTGACGGACCCGACCGACGAGGAGATCGGCATGGACACGACGACGGCGGCCGCCCCGCGCGGCCGGAGGTGGATCGAGCGCTGGGATCCGGAGGACGAGGAGTTCTGGGAGACCACGGGGCGGCGGGTGGCCCGGCGCAACCTGGCCTTCTCGGTCTTCACCGAGCACATCGGCTTCGCCATCTGGGTGCTGTGGTCGGTGGTGGTGCTCAGCCTGCCGGCGGCCGGGCTGCCGATGAGCGTGTCGGAGTCGTTCTGGCTGGTCTCGCTGCCGAACCTGATCGGCGCGGCCATCCGGATCCCCTACACGTTCGCCGTGCCGCGCTTCGGCGGCCGGGCCTGGACGACGGTCTCGGCGGCGATGCTGCTGATCCCGACCTCGCTGCTGGCGTTCGTCGTGCCGAGCGGCTGGCTGGCCGCGCAGCCGCACGGCACCCAGTTCGCCGTGCTGCTCGCCTGCGCGGGGGTGGCCGGGGTCGGCGGCGGCAACTTCTCCTCGTCGATGGCGAACATCTCGTTCTTCTATCCCGAGCGGCGCAAGGGCTTCGCGCTCGGCCTGAACGCCGCCGGGGGCAACCTCGGCGTCGCCGTGGTGCAGCTGCTCGTCCCGCTGGTCGTCATCGTCGGCGTGCCGAAGGCGCTGGTCGGCAAGCAGGTCCACCTGGCCTACGCCGGTCTGATGTGGATGCCGTTCATCGTGGTCGCCGGGGTGTGCGCGTGGCTGTTCATGGACAGCCTGACGGAGGCGAAGGCCGACACCCGGGCGTACGCGTCGGCGCTGCGGCATGGGCAGACGTGGATCGTGTCGGCGCTGTACATCGGCACGTTCGGCTCGTTCATCGGGTTCTCGTTCGCGCTGCCGCTGGTGATCAAGACGACGTTCCCCGAGTTCCTGGCGCAGCACGCGTTCATCCGCGACTACCTCGCGGGGCTCGGCTTCGCCGGGGCGCTGGTCGGCTCGGCCGCCCGGCCGTTCGGCGGCTGGCTGTCCGACCGCTTCGGCGGCGCCCGGGTGACGCTCGCCGTGTTCGCCGGGATGGTGCTGGCCACGATGGCCGCGGCCGCCGGGGTGCAGCGGCACCAGTTCGCCCTGTTCTTCGGGGCGTACATGGTGGTCTTCGCCTGCTCGGGCGTCGGGAACGGTTCGACCTACCGGATGATCCCGGTCATCTTCGGCGAGCTCGGCCGCAAGGAGGCGGCCGCCCGGGGGCTCGACCCGGCCGAGACCGTGACGGCCTTCAAGCGGCGGGCCGCGGCGGTCATCGGCATCGCCGGGGCCATCGGGGCGTTCGGCGGCTTCCTCATCCAGCAGGCGTTCCGCCTGGCCAGCCTCGACGTCGCGGCGGCCATGAAGGGCAAGGCCGGCCCGGTGGCGGCCCGCGTCGCCCAGGAGCACGCGAGCTGGTCGCTGCCCGCTCTGTGGGTGTTCGCCGGGGCGTACGTGCTGCTCGCCGGCGTCACCTGGTGGGTCTACCTGCGCCGCGCCCTGCTGGTCCGGCGCGCGCCGAGCCTCGCGTACGCCGAGGTCTGACCCGCTCAAGGAGGGACTGCGATGACCAGCGGGACGTTCTCCCGGCTCGGCGAGACCCTGCCGGCCCTGCGTGTGGAGCCCGTCGACGACGGCCCGGCCCTGCGCCGGTACCCCGGCCTCGTCACCTGCCGGGACCTCATCGGCGGCACCACCCTGCTGGACGTGCCCTCCCCCGAGGGCGGCGCCCGGATCGTCGCCAAGTGCGAGTTCGAGAACCCGGCCGGGTCGATCAAGGACAGGATCGCGTACGGCCTGCTGTGCCAGGCGATCCGCGACCACGACGAGGACGGGCCGCCGCTGCGGATCCTCGGCTGGTCGTCCGGCAGCCTGGCCCGGGCGTTCGGGTACCTGCGGGCGTTCACCGGCATCCCGATGCGGTTCGCGCTCCCGGCCTCCGTCCCGCCGAGCTGGCTGCGCGCCATCCAGGCGTACGGCGTCCGGGTCGACCTCGTGGACGACGCGGCCGGTGAGGCGGGTCTCGCCGGCCGCGCCCTGGAGATCGCCGCGAAGGAGCCCGGGTGGACGCACATCCACATCCACGACCTCCCCGTCGTGGCGGTCCACCGGTACGGGACGGGGGAGGAGATCCTCCGCGAACTCGGCGGGCGCCGGCCCACCCACTGGGTCGGCGGGCTCGGCTCGGCCGGCGCCCTCGCCGGGGTGGCGCTGGCCCTGCGCCGCCGCTTCCCCGACCTGGCCGTCGTCGCGGTCACCCCCGCCGACATGCCGTACGGGACGGAGGAGGGGCCGGCGCCCCCGGCGGGCGACGGGCGGGGGGACGGCCTCCCGCATCCGTTCGTGGAGGCGTTCGTCCCGGACGCGGTCCACGTCTCGGTCACGGCTGCGGACGCGTTCGCGGCCATGCGGCGCTTCCTGCGCCTCACCGCCATCCGCGTCGGCGGCGCCTCGGCCGCCAGCTGGCTGGCCGCCTGGCGCCTGGCGGCGACGCTGCCGCCCGACGCGCTCGTCGTAACGGTCCTCACCGACAGCGGGCCGCCCGAGGAATGGGAGCGCGCGAACAATTCGTAGCGCTTTCGCATAACGAAAGTTGTAGGCCGGATGTCCCTTCGTTATCCGGGCCGGTCACAAGGGTTACCCGTCATTGTGTGGCATCTCGTCCGTGCTTAATCTGCTGGTCAGAGGGCCAGTATCAGCGGCCGGACGGTAATGGGAAGGACAGTGAAATGGCTCAACAAATAAGGGTGGAAAAGCCCAGGAAGCCGAAGCCGAATTCGCTTGACCTGCGCACTCCGTCCGGCCGCCGGCTTCCTTACTGATGCCGGACAACGGCCCCGGGACGCACCACACCACCACCGGAAGGGAGGGATCCCGGTGAGCAACCTGGTCATGGTCATGCCGTACCGGGCCTTCGTCATCAAGGCCCGGGAGGAGGGGCACCGGATCTGCGCGATCTGGGACCCCACCCTGCAGACGGCCGACTATCTGCACGGCATCGCCGAGCTCGCCGACGCGTTCGTGCTCACGGACTTCTCCGACCCCGTCGTCTTCGACCGGGCCGTGCGGCGGGCCGCGCAGGACTTCGACGCCGACGCGATCTATCACATCGGGGCCGAGGACAGCATGCTCGCGACCTATCGGATCGCCGAGGAGCTGGGCAAGGCCGTCAACCCGAGCCGCTCGATCGAGCTGCTCAACGACAAGCTCGCCATGCGCCGGCTGCTGGCCGAGCACGGCATGTCGCCGGTGCGCTTCGCCACCGCCGACCGGTGGCAGGACGTGCCGGCGCTGCTCGGCGCCTTCGAGCTCCCGGTCGTCGTCAAGCCGACCGAGCTGGCCGGCAGCCGCGGCGTGTACCTGCTCCACCACGCCGGCCAGGTCGAGGAGTGGGGGCGGCTGCTCGACTCCTGCGACTACCGCGGCCCGGTCCTCGTGGAGGAGTACCTGCGCGGGCCCGAGTTCAGCGTCGAGACGCTCAGCGACGGCGGACGCCACCAGGTGGTGGGCGTGACGCGCAAGGTCCTCGGGCCGCCGCCGCTGTTCGTCGAGGCGGGCCACGTCCACCCGGCGCCGGACGGCCCGGACACCCGGGCCATCGGGGAGCTGGCCGTGCGCCTGCTCACGGCCGCCGGCTACCAGACCGGGCCGGCCCACACCGAGGTCATCTGGACCTCGTCCGGCCCCCGCATCGTCGAGTCGCAGGCACGGCTCGGCGGCGACCAGATCCCCCGGCTGGTGCAGCTCAGCACCGGGATCGACATCGAGCGGGCGGTCTTCCGCATCCTCGGCGGCCGCGCCCCGGGCCCCCGCGAGCGGCGGCGCGTCGCCCACATCGCGTACTTCTCCTTCACCCCGGGGCTGGTCAGGTCGGTGCAGGGCGTGGAGGAGGCGCGGGCCCTCGGCTTCGTCGACATGCTGGAGATGCCCTTCCAGCCGGGCGGCCGGGTGCCGGTGACCGTCGACTGGCGCACCCGGCACGGCTTCGTCGTCGTCAGCGGCGACACCGAGGAGCAGGCGCTGGCGCGGGCCCGTCACGTCCAATCCGTCGTCCGCGTCGAGGTCGAGCCGGACGAGGTCGCGGCGCGGGTGCCCGCCGGGGCGGGCGCGCCGTCATGAGGCTCGCCGCGCTCCACCCCAACCTGCGCGTCCGGATCGCCGTCGGCTTCGTCCAGCGGCTGCTCGACAGCATGGTCATGTCGTTCATGGCCGTCTACCTCGCCTTCCAGTACGGCGTGGCGGTCGCGGGCGTCCTGGTCGTGGCCGTCATGGCGCTGGGCGTCGTCGGGACCCTGGCCGGCGGCCACATGTCCGACGCGCACGGCAGGCGGCGGACGCTGCTGCTCGGCGAGCTGGGCGTCTGCCTGACGTTCGGGGTCATGGCGGCGGCCGACGCGTGGCACGCCCCGATGGCCGTCTACGCCGGCTACGTCGTCAACAAGTTCGCCGCGAGCTTCGCCATGCCGGCGAACGACGCGATGATCCTCGACGTCACCGGCCCGGAGAGCCGCAAGCTCGTTTACACGATCAACTACTGGTCCATCAACCTGGCCCTGGCCTTCGGCGCCCTGGTCGGCGGCTTCCTCTACAACGGGCACTTCACCCTGCTGCTGGGCCTCGCCACGGCGGGCACGGTGGGCATCGCGGCCGCCACGTTCGTCCTGATCGCCGAGACCCGCCCCGACACCCCCGTCCAGGAGACCCGGCAGTCGATCCTGCGGGACTTCGCCTCCGGCTACCGGCTGGTCCTCCAGGACCGGGCCTTCGGCCGGCTGCTCGTCGCCGCCACCCTGTTCATGTCGATCGAGCTGCAGCTCATCAACTACATCGGCGTACGGCTGGCCAGGGACCTGCCCCGGCAGGACCTGATACCGGCCGCCCCGTGGACCGTCCGGGTCGACGGCGTCGAGATGCTCGGCATCCTGCGGGCCGAGAACACCGTGCTCGTGGTGGTGCTCGCGCTCGTGGCCCACGTCGTGCTGCGGCGCGTGCCCGACCGCGTGCGGCTCTACGCGGGGGCCGGGCTGTTCACCGCCGGCTACATGGTGCTGGCCGTCAGCGACACGGGCTGGGTGCTGCTGCTGGCCGCGCTCGTCCTCACGATCGGCGAGCTCATGGACGTGCCGGTCCGGCAGACGCTGCTCGCCGACATGGTGCCGGACGGCGCACGCACCCGCTACATGGCCGTCTACAACCTCAACATCCGGATCGCGCTCGTCGTCGCCTCGGCGTGCATCACGGTCGGGTCGGTCGTCCCGCCGTGGGGCATGGCCGCCCTCTACGGCCTGTTCGGCCTGGTGATCATCTCGCAGTACCGCGCGATCCTCGCCCCGTCCGCCACCCGTCCCGCGCTCGCGCGGGCCTGACGGGCGGCGGACCGCCCACCCCGTCCCCGCCCCCGTCCACGACGCCGCCACAGCAAGGGAGAGTCCGATGAACCTGACAAGGCACGCCTCCGGCGCCGTGCTGCGCGCCGCCGAGCTGGGGTACCGGCAGTACGGCGACTGCTGGGTGAGCCGGATGGTAGGCCCGGAGATCGGCGCGACGTTCGCGAGCGTCGACGCCGTCAAGATCCCACCCGGCCGCCAGTGGGCACCCCCGGACGTCCAGGGGGCCGAGCAGGTCGCCGTCGTGCTGTCCGGCTCCGGCGTCGGGACGGTCGACTTCGAGATCTCCCCGATGCGCGGGGCGTCCGCGCTGTACTCGCCCACCGGGAGCACGTACTCGGTCTCGGCGGGCGACCGGGAGATGACGGTCTACGTCTGGACCAGCGTCCTGCCGGAGGGCGCGCGCCGGGGGACCAGGCCCGCCAGGTTCCGCTCGCTGTGGAACAGCGAGACGCGGCTGGCCGGCCTCCCCGGGATCGGCCGCGCGCCCCGGCGCACGGCCGCCACGAACGTCCTGTTCTGGCCGGGGGCGGGCAGCGCCCGGCTCTGCCTGCACTGCGTGATCATGATGCCGGAGGAGACTCTCGCCGTCCACACCCATCCCGGGAGCGACGAGGCGTACTTCGTCTTCGAGGGCAGCGGCCAGTTCTACCTGTACGACCGCTGGGTGGACCTCGGCCCCGGCGACGGCGTCTTCGCCCCGCCGGACGTCCCGCACGGCGCCCGCAACCCGTATTCCGGCCACCGCGCCGACCGGTTCGTGGCGTTCGGCGGCCCGGCCCCGTTCGACCCCGAGCTGTACGGCGTCGCCGGCGTCTCCGCCGAGGTGCGGTGACGCGCGTCGCGCCTTCTGCACTTCATCGCAAGGAGAGTGTGAGATGCCCGTCTCCACTGGTCTGACCGCCTTGAGACAGGGTTCGCTGTCGGACCTGTTGTCCGTCCTGGAGGCCACCGCCTCCGCCGCCGACGAGTACGGCAGGCCGGCCGGGGACGCGCTGGAGGCGCTGCGCGCCTCCGGTGTCCTGGCCGCGGCCGTCCCCGTGCGGTACGGCGGGTTCGGCGGCGACGCCCTGGACACCAACCGGCTGGTGACGCGGGTGGCCCAGGCGGACGCCTCGATGGCCGTCGTGCTGTTCCAGCACTTCGCGGTCACCGCCCGGCTGGCCGAGCACGGGACCCAGGAGCAGCGTGAGCGGCTCCTGCCCGCCCTGGGGACGGGCCGCTGGCTCGCCGCGTCCGCGTGGAGCGAGGTCGGCGCGGACGAGGACGACCCGTCCATGTGGGCCGTCCTCGGGGACGGCGGCGTGTGGGAGCTCGACGGCCTGCAGGCGTACGTGACGGGGGCCGGCCTCGCCGACCTCTACCTGGTCCTCGCCCAGGCCGGCGGCGCGGATGGCGAACCGGCGGCCGGACCCACGTTCTTCCTGGTCGAGGCGGGCAACCCGGGCCTGGCGAGCACCCCGCCGATGGACCTGGTCGGCGTGCGCAGCTCGGCGACCGGCGGCATCGCGCTGCGGCGCTGCCGCGTGGGCGACCGGGACCGGCTCGGCGAGGTCGGGCGGGCCGCCCGCGTCATCGCGGCCGTCCGCGAGTGCGGCGCCACGCTCGGCGCGGTCAGCGCGGGGATCGCCGAGGCCGGCTACGCCCATCTCGTGGCCGGGCTGCGCGCGTCCGGCGGGCTCGGCGACCCGGCCGTCCGCCGCCGGCTGGCCGACCTGGCCACCCGCGTCGAGGCGGTCCGGGCGATCGTCGAGCGGGCCGGCCGGCGGGACGCCCCCGACCCGGGGACGGCCGCCCTGCACAGCAAGCTGTTCGCCTCCGAGGTGTCCGAGAGCGTGCTGGCGGAGGCCGCGCGGCTGCTCGGCGGCGGCGCCTTCCTCCGGTCGCACCCGGTCAACCGGCTCCAGCGGGACGCCAGGGCCGTCGCCCTCATGGGGCCGTCGAACGACCTGTGCCGCGATCTTGTGGGCGCGCAGTGGGCCGGCTGACCTGCCTCGCCACCCCGCACCTGGCGGACCTGCTGATCAGGGACGCCCTGATCGTCACGCCGGACGGTGTGACGCCCGGCGGCGTCCTCGTGCGCGACGGCCGGATCGCCCGCCTCGTGCCGCCGGAGGCGCTGCGGGACGGCTCGCTGCCGCCCACGTGGTCGGTGCTCCACGCCCGCGGCCGGTACGTGCTGCCCGGCCTGGTCGACTCCCACGTGCACATCGGCGGCGGAGGGCCCGGCCACGAGGACTGGCGCCGCGCCGGCCGCGCCGCCGCCGCCGGGGGCGTGACCACGGTGATCGACATGCCGGACACGGTGCCCCCGCCGCTCGACCCGCCGGGCGTGGCGGCCCGGGCCGAGCTGGTCCGCGGGGAGTCGCTCGTCGACTTCCGCTTCCATCTCGGGGTACGGCCGGACCGGGTGGACCTGCTCGCGGACGTGGTCCCGGCCGCCGCAGTGAGCGTCACCGCGTTCCCCGCCGCCGGCGGCCCGGACGCCACCCGCGACGCGGAGGTCTTCGCCGCCTCCGCGAGGGCCGGGCTGCGGCTGCTGCTGCACGTGGAGGACGACCCGGCCGTCCGGTGCGGCGCGCCCCCGTCGTCCCGTACGGACGTGCGCGACCGGCGGCACGGCGACGCCGACGCGGTCGGGCGGATCGTCGAGCTGGTCCGGCGGCACGGCACGGCCGTCCACGTCGTCCACGTCGCCACGGCCGGGGAGGCGGGCCTGCTCGCGGCGGCCGCCGGCCAGGGGCTCCCGGTGACCTTCGAGGTCACGCCGCACCACCTGTCGTTCACGGAGGCCGACGCCGGCCGGCTCGGCCCGCGGGCGCGACCGTGCCGGGCCGTCCGGTCGGAACGGGACCGGGAGCGGCTGTGGGACGCCGTGTGGCGGGGGGAGGCCGCGACCATCGGCGGCGGCGACGCCCCTGACGTCCCGGGGGAGCGGCGCGCCCCCGCCGACGCGCCTCACGGTCCGCCCGGCGTGCGGGAGTTGCTGCCGGCCGTCTACGCCGGCATGCGCGCCCGGCGGCCGGCGGCCGGCCCGGGGGAGCTGCTCCGGCTGATCGCCCGGCTGTGCGCGGACAATCCCGCCCGGCTGTTCGGGCTGGCCGGCCGCAAGGGGCGGATCGCCCCCGGCATGGACGCCGACCTGGTCGTCTTCGACACGGAGGAACGATGGACATCCGGTTCGGCCGAGGCGTACGGCAGGTGCGGCCCGACGGCCAGGGACGGCAGGACGGTCGGCGGGCGTCCCGTGCTGACGCTGCGCCGCGGCCAGGTGATCTGGGACGCCGGGATGGAGGCCTTCGGGCCGCCCGACGGCGTCTTCCCGCCCGCGGAGCGTCCGGCCGACCTGGCCGTCCGGCGGCCCGGCGGACACCCGCCCTTCTCCCGCTCGCCGTCGAGAATCAGCCCTTATATCTCTCCCGGTTTGCCGGATTTGCAGCGCGAACGGTCCTAGAGATAGGGGAATATAGGGGTAGAAAAATACGACTGGCCCAATATACGACTGGTATTGGGGCGAACCGCTACGACCACCTCGTGGACCGTCCGCGATTCCCGTACACCCATTCCCCTCCCTGGTGTTGTGAAGTGATTGAGGAACACGTAATCACCGGTTTGCCGCCCGGGCGCCCCTCCGCCGCGGGGGCGACGACATGCGGCGCGTGACACTGGGCTCCCGGGGGCCCGAGGTCGCGGGCCTCGGGTTCGGCTGCCTGTCGGTCGCCGGGGTGTACGGCGACGCCGATCCCGACGAGTCGCTGCGGGTGGTGCGCAGGGCCCTGGACGCGGGGGTGTCGCTCATCGACGCCACCGACATCCACGGGGACGGGGAGGTCGAGCGCCTGGTGGGGAAGGCGGTCGCGCACCGGCGGGAGGAGGCGGTGATCGCGACCTCGGCGCGTCAGCGGCCAGGCTCGCGCCCCGGCGACCTCGTGAGGTGCTGCGACACCGCGCTGTCGCGGCTCGGCGTCGACCGCATCGACCTGTTCTACGTCAACCCGGCGGCCGGCCGCGCCTCCGTCGAGGAGACGATGGGGGTCGCCGGAGAGCTCCTGGCCGCCGGGAAGATCCGCCATGTCGGGGTCCGCGGCGTGACGGCGGGCCAGCTCCGCCGCGCTCACGAGGCCGTACCCGTGACCGCTCTCGCTGTCGAGTACTCGCTGTGGCGCAGGGAGGCCGAACGCGAGCACCTGCCGGCCGCCCGGGAGCTGGGCGTCGGCGTGGTGGCCTGCCGCCCCCTCGGACGGGGCTTCCTGACCGGCAGGATCACCACCTCCGCCCAGCTCGCGCCCGGCGACGTGCGGCTGCGCGACCCCCGGTTCGCCCCGGAGAGCCTGGCGCTTGAGCTGGGCCGGCTGCGCGAGGCCCAGCGCGCGGCGGCCGACCTCGACGTCGGCGTGGGCAGGCTGGCCATCGCCTGGCTGCTCGCGCAGGGCGACGACGTGGTGCCGGTGCCCAGCACGCGCGACCTGGTCCACCTGGAGATGAACCTCGCCGCGGCCGGCATCGTCCTTTCCGAGGGGGTCAGGGCCCGCCTGGCCGAGACGTTCCCGCTAGGGGAGGGTCCGCTGGCCCTTGGCGACTGACCCGCCCGGACGGGAGCGGGGCGTGGGATGGTCGCGCCGGGGCGTGATCAGCGAGGCCGCCAGCGCCTTGTTGACCGCGTCGATCCGGGACACCGCCCCCAGCTTGGTGAAGATGTTGTGCAGGTGCCGCTTGATCGTCGCCTCGGTGAGCGTGAGCCGGGTGGCGATCTGGTAGTTGCTGAGCGCCTGCGCGGCCAGCTCCAGGATCTCCCGCTCGCGGTCGCTCAGCACCACCGACGACCCGCCCTGCACCTGTGCGAACGAGTCGCGGGAGACGGCCAGCACGAGCCGGTCAGGCTCGGTGCGGACGCTCCGCACGGCCGAGACCAGCTCCTGCCGGTGCACGCTCTTCAGCAGGTAGCCGCGGATGCCCGCCGACAACAGGCGGCTCAGCAGCTGGGGTCCGTCGTACATGCTCAGGATGATGATCTGCGACTCGGGCGAGATGGCCCGCATCCTTGTCACGGTCTGGGTGGCGTCGTCGCCGGGGATCTCGACGTCGAGCAGCACCACGTCGGGGCGCTCCCGCTCGACCAGGGACACCGCTCCCTCGGAGTCGCCGGCCTCGCCCACCACCCGGAAGTCGTCCTGGGCCTCCAGGATCTCGCGCAGCCCCTCGCGGAAGAGCGCGTGATCGTCGACGATGGCGATGCTGATTCCCCCGCCCGCCGCGCTCATGCCTGGCCTCTCGTCATCGCTCAGCCCCTCGTCCGTCCACCGGAACGGCCCTCGCCGCCGTCCCGACGACTCATGTGATGCGCCCGAACGGCACGTACAAGTCCACCCGGGTGCCGTGGCCGGGCCTGCTCGTGATCGTCGTCGTGCCGCCGATGATCGCCGCGCGCTCGCGCATCGACAGCAGCCCCACGCCGTCGGACATGGGCCGGCTCCCGCCGCCCGTCGTCTGGTCGAAGCCGCGGCCGTCGTCGTCCACGGACGCCCGCAGCTCGTGCGGCGCGAAGTCGACCCGGATCAGCACCTTGCTCGGCAGGCCGTGGCTGAGCGCGTTCCGCGTCGCCTCCCGCAGGATCAGGAACGACTCGTCGCGCACCGCGGGCGCCGCCCACGTCTCGTCGCCGCTCACCCGGAGCCGGATGTCGACGTGGTCCATGTCGACGGTCTCCAGGTAGTAGACGAGCGCCTTCTCCAGGCTGTTGAGCGGTTCGTGCGGGTGCAGCTCCGAGGTCACCGCCCGGAGGTTGAGCATCGTCTCCTGGATGGCCTGGTGGGCCGTCTCGACCTTGGCGGTCGCGGTGGCGGGCTTGCCGGTGCGGTGCAGGTCGTACAGCTCGAGCTGGCGGTGGGCGACGCTGAGGCCGTGCCCGATCCGGTCGTGCAGCTCGCGGGCGATGCGCCGGCGCTCCTCGATCTGGGCCTCGTGGACCTTGTTGAGCAGGAAGCTCGAGTAGCTGGCGGCCGACTCCCGGATCCGCGCCGTGATGCTGCGCTCCAGGCCCAGCACGACGAGCGTGAGCAGGCGGACCGACTCGGGGTCCCCCGGCATCCGTTCCATCAGGCAGGTCACCACGGCCTGGAACCACACGGAGGCCGCGCGGAGCGACTCGTCCGGGTGGACCCCGCTCGCGGCCCGGGAGGCGCCCACCTCCCAGGCGATCAGCTTGTGCGACTCCCCCACTCGAACGTTCCCTGCCCGGAGCGTCTCGGCCACGTCGTCGAGGATCTGACCCGCGTTGTCCATCGCCTGGCGGAGGGCTTCGGGGTCATGCGTGATCGGGCTGTCCAGAGCCGCGAGGTTCGTCGCGTACGCTTCCAAAATCTCGGTGCGATGTGCTTCGAGGAAACCCTCGAAGTCCACCGGGGCTGTCCACCCCTGTTCTACATCTCCCGCCAATGGACCCTCCGGGAGGAAGCGGACGAGTGCCTCCATCCTGGACTAAGGTGCACGCCCAGACAATAAGAATTGTGATACTACCGGAAGAAGCACAGCTAAATGTAGGGCGTATTGCGTGGCCATGAACGCTCTGTAGGGACGGCGCCGGCGGGCCCGGGTCCCCCGCGAAAGCGACGTATGGGTGAGAACGACCACGATGACGGCACCCGCCAGCATGGCGAGCGGCGCCCCGCCCACGGGGAGCTCGAATATCCACGTGAGCACGGCGAACGTGAGTGCCAGAGCCGCGGCGACGCCCGACATCATCACCCGTACGGCGAATTCCCCGTGGCTGACGGCCAGTGTGGCGCGTCCGGCGGCCGTGTCGCCCGCGATGTCCGGCAGGTCCTTGGTCAGTGTGCCGACGAGGCCCATCCACAGCGCGGCTGCGACGGCGAACGCGGGCAGGGCGACGCTGCCGCGCGGCGGCAGGCCGTCCCCGTGGACGGCGAAGCCGGCGTAGTAGGTGAGCAGTCCCGCGACGCCCCCCACGACGACCGTCGCGCTCGACCACCGCTTGAGGTACAGCGGGGGGCCCGAATACAGGTAGCCGAGCACGAGTACGGCTGTGACCAGCCAGATCGTCGGCCCGCCGAGGAGCAGGGCGCCGAGCAGGGCGAGGGCGGCCGCGATGACGGAGACGATCAGCGCCACGTCGGCGTCGAGGTCGCCCCGCGCGATCGGCCGGCGTGACCCGTTCACGCGGTCCTCGCGCACGTCCATGACGCCGTTGAACAGGTAGACGAAGAAGATCGCGCACTGCCAGACCAGGGCCCCGAAGGCCAGCCGGAGCGGGTCGGCGGGCTCCGGCCCGGCGTCGAGGGCGGCGCCCGCGACGAATCGCAGGAAAAAGATGGCCAGAACGCTCGGCCGGGCCTCGGTCACGCACATTCCGAGGATTCGGAGGGGCCCAATGGAAATTCGTCCCGCGGTGGCTCGGCTTCTCATCATGATCCGGAGTATGTGCCGGTTTTCAGGGGTCGGTAAGGGGGCCCAACGGGAGGTTGTAGCGGTAATACAACTTTCGATACCCCTACCGATCGTCCGGGTCATCCGGGCAGCACTCTAGTTGCTTCTTCCTTGCCCCCTGACCAGCGCAGTTGTAGCTTCAGCGATGTGCCGGTCAACGAATCACCAGTTTTTGGAACAGCCAGTGAGGGGCGGTTCCCAGGAATTGGCGGGGATCGTGGGGCGGCTCCAAAAATGGCCGGTTGCAAATCCGGACGGGCCATGCCGCGTCACCGCCGAGAAAGGAATTCGTCATCATGGGTGCCACTCCTTCCGTTCAGCGTTACTCGGCCTTCACCCCCGTCCGGCTGCCCGACCGCACCTGGCCGGACCGCACCATCGAGGCCGCCCCGCGCTGGCTGTCCACGGACCTGCGCGACGGGAACCAGTCCCTGGTCAACCCGATGAGCCCCGCCCGCAAGCTCGCCATGTTCGAGCTGCTGGTCCGCATGGGCTACAAGGAGATCGAGGTCGGCTTCCCGGTCGCCAGCCAGGACGACCACGACTTCGTCCGGATGCTCATCGAGGAG
Organism: Microbispora corallina; assembly: GCF_016863035.1. GTDB lineage: Bacteria > Actinomycetota > Actinomycetes > Streptosporangiales > Streptosporangiaceae > Microbispora > Microbispora corallina. The sequence continues at coordinate 85,776 of NZ_BOOC01000018.1, read as the reverse complement.
GACCGCATCCCCGACGACGTCCGGATCTCCGTCCTCGTGCAGGCCAGGGACGAGCTGATCCGGCGCACGGTCGAGAGCCTCGCCGGCGCGCCGCGGGCCACGATCCACCTCTACAACGCGACCGCCCCGCTGTTCCGCCGCGTGGTGTTCGGCATGACCCGAGAGGAGTGCAAGGACCTCGCCGTCGAGGGCACCCGGCTCATGATGAAGTACGCCGAGGCGACGCTGGCCGGCTGCGACCTCGGCTTCCAGTACTCGCCCGAGCTGTTCAACGAGACCGAGCCCGAGTTCGCGCTCGAGGTCTGCGAGGCCGTCATGGACGTCTGGCAGCCCGAGCCCGGCAGGGAGATCATCCTCAACTTCCCGACCACCGTCGAGCGCTCGCTCCCGCACGTCTTCGCCGACCAGATCGAGTGGCTCGACCGGAACCTGTCCCACCGCGAGAACGTGTGCCTGTCCATCCACCCGCACAACGACCGCGGGACCGGCGTGGCGGCCTCGGAGCTCGCGCTGCTGGCCGGCGCCCAGCGCATCGAGGGCTGCCTGTTCGGCAACGGCGAGCGGGCCGGCAACGTCTGCCTCGTCACGCTCGGGCTGAACATGCTCACCCACGGCGTGGACCCGAAGATCGACTTCTCCGACATCACCGAGATCCGGCGGACTGTCGAGTACTGCAACGAGATGCAGGTCGCCCCCCGCCACCCGTACGGCGGCGACCTCGTCTACACGGCCTTCTCCGGCTCCCACCAGGACGCCATCAAGAAGGGCTTCGACGCCCTGGCCGTCGAGGCGGCCGAGGCGGGCGTGGAGATCGACGACATGCCCTGGCGCATGCCGTACCTGCCGATCGACCCCAAGGACGTGGGCCGCACGTACGAGGCCGTCGTCCGCATCAACAGCCAGTCGGGCAAGGGGGGCGTCGCGTACATCCTGAGCGCCTGGCACGGGCTCAACCTGCCGAAGGGCCTGCAGGCCGACTTCGCCCAGGTGGTGCAGGGCCGGGCCGACGGCTCCGGCGGGGAGATCACCCCCTCGGAGGTGCGCGCCATGTTCGACGACGAGTACCTGTCCAGGACCGAGCCGACCGTCCCCCTCGGCATCGGCGGCCGTCCCATCGCCACCACCCTGTACGTCGACGGGGCGCGCTTCCGCGTCACCGGCGCCCGGGCCGACGCGATCCGCACGCTCGGCGCGCGGCTCGCGGTCTGGAACGTCGACGTCCAGGTGGTCCACCGCACCGGTGTCGAGACGGGGGCCGAGGAGCCCGCGGGCGCCGAGGTGGCCGTCTACGCCGAGTGCTCCATCGAGGGGCGGACCGTCTGGGGCGCCGGGCTCGACGCCGACGTGGTGGCCGCGTCCTTCGCCGCCGTGCGGTCGGCCCTGGCCCGCGCCGGCCAGAGCTCCGTTCGGGAAATAGCGCTCGCGGGCTGACCCTCTGACTTATCTGACTTACTTACTGCAAGTCAAGCGCAATTGTGAGACAAGACCAGGCGGGCGGCCGGGCCGAATCCCGCCACCGCCGGTCGGAATGCCCCATCGAATTCACGGGAGGCTCATTATGGCCCTGGTCGAGCGAGAAGAGGTGTTGGCCTCCCTGGAGGACCTGCTGGCCGACGCCGTGACAGGCAGAGGGAAGATCGCGATCGTCAGCGGCGCGGTCGCGAGCGGCAAGACGGCCTTGCTGAACACTCTGGTCGAGGACGCACTCGAACACGGGGCGCTGGCGCTGACCGCGTCGTGCTCCCAGTCGGAGACGGGCCTGGCCCTGGCCGTGCTCTCCCAGATCCTGCACAACGCGCCGCTCACCCCGGACGAGGAGGAGCGCACCCGCAACCTGCTCCACGAGGGCGCCCGCTGCGCCATGTCGGCCGACCCGCTGGCCGACCACGTGGACCAGGTGGACGCCCACATCGTCCACGCCCTGTGCATGGTCCTGCTCGAACTCGCGGAGCGGCACCCGCTGATGATCGTGGTGGACGACGTCCAGCACGCCGACCGCGCCTCGCTGCTCTGCCTGGCCTACCTCGCCCGCCGGCTGCGCTTCGCCCACATCCTGGCGATCTTCAGCCAGTCGGAGGAGACGTGGAACGCCCCGACGCTGTTCCAGACCGAGCTGCTGCGCCAGCCGCACTGCCGCCGGTTCCAGCTGTCGCCGCTGTCCCGCGAGGGCGTCGAGATCATGACCTCCGACGTCGTGGGCGACGGCCTGGCCCGCCGGCTGGCCTCCGACTGGCACGCGGCCAGCGGCGGCAACCCGCTGCTGGTGAACGCCCTGCTGGAGGACCACACGGCCGCCGCGCGGCCCGATCAGGAGCCCGACGAGATCGCGGTCGGCGACGGCTACCGCCAGGCCGTGCTGTCGTGCCTGCGCCGGGCACACCCCCGGCTGTCGCGGGTCGCCCGCGGGCTCGCCGTGCTGGGGGAGCCCGACTTCCTCGACCGGCTGCTCGACCTCGAGGCCGGCTTCGTCGTCCAGGCCCTCCACTCGCTCCAGGTGGCCGGGCTGGTCGGGACCGACCTGCGGTTCCGGCACGAGGAGGCCCGGGCGGCCGTCCTCGCCGACCTCGACGTCCCCGACCGGGTCGACCTGCACCGCAGGGCCGCCGAGATCGCGTACGGCCAGGGGGCGGCGGCCTCCGTCGTCGCCGAGCACCTGCTGACCGCCTCCCACAACGGCGGCCCCTGGGCCGTGTCGGTGCTGGAGGAGGCCGCCCGCCAGGCGCTCAGCGAGGGCCGGGTGGAGCCGGCCGTCGACTACCTGCGGCTGGCCGACCGGGCCTGCACCGACGACCAGCGGCGGGCCACGATCAAGACCACTCTCGTACGGGCCGAGTGGCGGCTCAACCCGAGCGCCCCGGCGGCGCACCTCGACGCGCTGACCGACGCCATGCACAAGGGACACCTGCGCGGCTCCGACGCCGTGGTGCTGGCCAAGGCGCTGCTCTGGCACGGCCGCTTCGACGACGCCCGCGACGTGCTCGACCACATCGGCAGGATCGGCTCGATCATGGACGCCGAGACGGTGGCCGAGATCCGGGCCGCTCGCCCGTGGCTGCGCTGCTCCTACACGCCGTTCCTCGCGCACATCCCCCGGGTGACCGACGTGAGCATCCAGTCCCCTCCGTCGTCGGCCGTGATCGGTCGGCTGGAGGCCGCCACCGCGCTCGCCGGGGTGCTGACCAAGGGCCCGCGCCCGGAGACGCTGGCCGACGTGGAGCGGATCCTGCGCTCCTCGCGGCTGGACGACATGTCGATGGACGCGGTCGAGTGCGCGCTGCTCGCCCTGATCTACGCCGAGCGCCCGGACAAGGCGGCGCCCTGGTGCGACCTGTTCATCGAGGAGGCCGGCACCCGCCGCGCCCCCAGCCGCCAGGCCCGCCTCGCCGCGCTGCGCGCGGAGATCAGCCTGCGGCAGGGCGACCTCGAGGGCGCCGAGAGCCTGGCCCAGATGGCCCTGCGGCTGATCCCCGCGTCGAGCTGGGGGGTGGCCGTCGGCGGCCCGCTGTCGGTGCTGCTGTCCGCCGTCGTCGCGATGGGCCGGCTCGACGAGGCGGTCCAGGTGGTGGGCCACCCGGTGCCCGAGTCGATGCTCCAGACCCGGTACGGCCTCCACTACCTCAACGCCCGGGGGCGGTACCACCTGGCGACCGGCGACCACGTCATGGCGCTGCGGGACTTCCAGACCTGCGGCGAGCTCATGGGTTCCTGGAGCCTCGACAGCCCCGGGCTCGTGTCCTGGCGGACGGGCGCGGCCGAGGCCCTCGTCGCGCTGGGCCGTCCCGAGCGCGCCCGGCCGCTGCTGGAGGAGCACCTGGCCAAGGCGACCCCCGGGCCGTCCCGGAGCCGTGGCATCGGCACGCGTCTGATGGCGGCGGCGAGCGAACCCCGGCAGCGTCCCCCGCTGCTGCGCCGCGCCGCGGACATGCTGCAGGCGAGCGGCGACCAGTACGAGCTGGCCCGTGCGCTGGTGGACCTAGCCGACGCCTACCAGGCGGTCGGCGAGCTGCGCCGGGCCCGCACCGTGGCCCGTCAGGCCCAGCGGATCGCCGAGGAGTGCGAGGCCGTCCCGCTGGTCCGGGCGCTGTCCCCGGACGAGCAGGCCGAGCCCGCCCAGCCGGCGCGGACGACGGCCGAGGCCGGCGCCGCCCTCAGCGAGGCGGAGCGCCGGGTCGCGGCGCTGGCGGCCGTCGGCTACACCAACCGCGAGATCGCCGACAAGCTGTACATCACGGTCAGCACGGTCGAGCAGCACCTGACCCGGATCTACCGCAAGCTCAACGTCACCCGCCGTTCCGATCTGCCCGCCGGGCTGGAGTTCAGCGTCTCCGGCTGACCGGACGGCGCGGTCGACCTCTGTCAGGCACGTTCCCCCCACCCCTTCCGGAAGGTGAACGCACATGGCACGGACGCACGTCACCCCCGCCGGCCGCCTCACGGTGGCCCAGGGCACCGCCATGTACGTCGGTGCGGTGCTCGGCACGGGCGTCATCGCCCTGCCGGCACTCGCCGCCCAGGCCGCCGGGCCGGCGTCGCTGCTGGCCTGGCTGGGCCTGGTGGTCCTGTCCGCTCCGCTGGCCGCCGCCTTCGCGGCGCTCGGCGCCCGCCACCCGGACGCGGGCGGCGTCTCCACCTACGCCCGCCTCGCGTTCGGGGACCGGGCCGCGACCGTCGTCGGCTGGTGCTTCTACTTCGCCGTCCCGCCCAGCGCCGCCGCGGCGGCGCTGTTCGGGGGCGAGTACGCGGCCTCGGCACTCGGCGGGGGCACCGGCGTCGCCACGCTGACGGCGGCCGGGCTCATGGTGATCGTGACCGTCTCGAACGCGTCGGGGCTGCGGGTCACCGGGCGGGTGCAGCTCGCCCTGGCCGGCCTGCTGGTCGCGCTGCTGGTCGTCGCGGTCGCCCTGTCGCTCCCGCACGCGCGGCTCGACAACCTCCGTCCGTTCGCCCCCCACGGGCTGGGGGCGGTCGGGTCGGCGGCGGCGCTGCTCGTGTGGAGCTTCGCGGGATGGGAGGCCATCACCCACCTCGCCGGCGAGTTCCGCCGGCCGGCCAGGGACCTGCCCCGGGCCACGGCGGCCGCGGTCGTCCTGGTCGGCCTGCTCTACCTGTCGGTGGCGTTCGCGACGGTCGCGGTCCTCGGCCCGGCCGCCGCGGACGCCCGGGCGCCCCTCGGCGACCTGCTCGCCCTGGGGATCGGCGGCAGCGCGCGGCTGCTCGCCGCCGTGGCCGCGCTGCTGCTCACGCTCGGCGCGATGAACGCCTACTGGGCGGGGGCGGCCAAGCTCGGCGCCGCCCTCGGCCGGGACGGCGCCCTCCCCGCGTGGCTCACCCGGGGCAGCGTCGCGGGCGAGGTCCCGCGGCGCAGCCTCGCGGTGGTCGCGGTCCTGTCGTTCCTCGCCCTGGCCGTCGTCTACGTCGTCGGGACCGGCATCCGCCCGCTCGTGCTGATGACGAACGGCTCGTTCGTCGCGGTCTACGCGGTCGGCGTGGCCGCGGCCATCCGCCTGCTGCCGCGCGGGCCGGCCAGGACGGCCGCCCTGCTGGCGCTCGCTGCGGTCGTCCTGCTGGTGGCGGCGTCGGGGGTCTACCTCGTCTGGCCGCTGCTGGTGACCGTCGCCGCGCTCGTGTACGTCCGGCTCGCCCGGCGCAGGGCCGGGCTGGTGCTTCCGGCGGGCGCCGTCTCCGAGCCCTGACCGGCACGACGGCGTGCCCGGCGCGATCGTCGCGCCGGGCACGCCGTCACAGGTCGTCGTCCGTCGTCGGGGTCTGGGAGAGGATGCGGTCGGCGGTCGCGGTGACCACGGCTCCGGCCGCCGAGATCTCCCGCAGATACTCGGCAGGCAGGCCCCGGAGAACCCGCTCCAGCCCCTCCAGATCCGCCTGGAAGGCCGCCCCCATCGCCGCCTGCGCCTTGGCGGTGCGGCCGGCCTGCTGCACCGCCTTCCCGAGGGCGCGGCCCGCCTTCTCGACGGCCGCGCCGAACTCCCGCGCCGCCAGTTCCGCCGCCCTCTCCAGGTTCCTCGCCCAATCGGTCTGATCGTCGCTCATGGCATTCCTCTGCGTGCGCGTTCGGGGGCGCGCTCCCGGCGGCCCGAACGCGGTGGTGGTGGATGGTGTGCACGTCCCCGTACGACGTGTGTCCGATCCGGGGTTAGTGCCCGCCCTGAGCGGCCTACACCTGCCGCGGGTCTCGTTTCGGCGGCCGATTCCGCGGCACGGCGCGCGGCTCCAGGAGCCCGCCGTCCTTGCGGCGCGGCCCGAAGGCGCGGTAACAATGGTCCGAAACGGGTGATTAGCGCGCAAGATATGGGGGCAGGAACGCCGTCGTGGCAGGTGGATGGATCTCCCGCTGGCCGGTGGTGCGCCAGCTCCAAGGAGAGGACGGCAGGCGGGAGGCGGCGCGTTCGCGGCGTACCGACGCCCTGCGGCCGCGCGTCGAGGAGGCCGACACGGTCGCCCGGTCCGTCTGCCCCTACTGCGCGGTCGGCTGCGGCCAGCTCGTCTACGTCAAGGACGGCAAGGTCAGCCAGATCGAGGGCGACCCCGACTCCCCGATCTCCCGCGGGCGTCTGTGCCCCAAGGGCTCGGCGAGCAAGCAGCTGGTCACCCATCCCGGCCGTCAGACGCACGTCCTCTACCGGCGGCCGTACGGCACCGAGTGGGAGCGGCTCGACCTCGAGACCGCCATGGACATGATCGCCGATCGCGTCGTGCGCACGCGCAGGGAGACCTGGGAGCAGACGCACGACGGCAAGGAGGTCAGGCGCACGTTGGGCATCGCCAGCCTGGGCGGGGCGACGCTCGACAACGAAGAGAACTACCTGATGAAGAAGCTGTACACCGCCCTCGGTGCGATCCAGGTCGAGAACCAGGCGCGCATATGACACTCCTCCACCGTCCCCGGTCTGGGGACCAGCTTCGGTCGCGGCGGTGCGACGCAGTACCAGCAGGATCTCGCCAACGCTGACTGCATCGTCATCCAGGGCTCCAACATGGCCGAGTGCCACCCGGTGGGGTACCAGTGGGTGATGGAGGCGCGCGAGCGTGGCGCGAAGGTCTTCCACATCGACCCGCGCTTCAGCCGCACCAGTGCGACCGTCGACCGCTACCTGCAGATCCGCGCGGGCACGGACATCGTCCTGATCGGCGCGCTGATCAACCACGTGCTGACCAACGGGCTCGACTTCCGCGAGTACGTCCTGGCCTACACGAACGCGGCCACGATCGTGTCGGAGGAGTTCCGCGACACCGAGGACCTCGACGGCCTGTTCTCGGGGTACGACCCGGAGAGCGGCCGGTACGACACCACGAGCTGGGCGTACGAGGGGGACACGGGCAAGACCGAGGAGATGAGCGAGGGCGACCCCCGCCACGCCGAGGCGGCCGGGTCCGACTCGTACGGCGCCCGGGGCGCGGGGAGCACGGCCACGCCGCCGACCGACCCGACGCTCAGCCATCCCCGCTGCGTCTACCAGATCCTCAAGCGGCACTTCTCGCGGTACACGCCGGAACGGGTGGCCGAGCTGTGCGGGATCTCCCCGGAGCAGTTCGCCGAGCTGGCCGAGGCGGTCACGGCCAACTCGGGGCGCGAGCGGACGACGGCCTGGGTCTACTCGGTGGGCTGGACGCAGCACTCGGTCGGCGTGCAGTACATCCGGTCGGCCGCGATCCTCCAGCTCCTGCTCGGCAACATGGGCCGGCCGGGCGGCGGCATCATGGCGCTGCGCGGCCACGCGAGCATCCAGGGCTCCACGGACATCCCGACGCTGTTCAACCTGCTGCCCGGCTACATCGCGATGCCGCACGCCCACCGGCACGACGGGCTCGACCACTACCTGGATCGCGAGGGCGGCGACACCGGCTGGTGGGGCAACCGCAGGGCCTACGTGGTCAGCCTCCTCAAGGCGTGGTGGGGCGACGGCGCGACCGAGGAGAACGACTACCGGTTCGACTACCTCCCCCGGCTGACCGGCGACCACGGCCACTACGCCACGGTGATGGGGCAGATCGACGGGAAGGTCAAGGGCTACTTCGTCGTCGGGGAGAACCCGGCCGTCGGCTCCGCCAACGGCAAGGCGCAGCGGCTCGGCCTGGCGAACCTCGACTGGCTCGTCGTCCGCGACCTGATGGTGGTCGAGACGGCGTCGTTCTGGAAGGACGCCCCCGAGATCGAGACCGGGGAGCTCCGCACCGAGGACATCGCCACCGAGGTGTTCTTCATGCCGGCCGCGAGCCACGTGGAGAAGGAGGGCACGTTCACCAACACGCAGCGGCTGCTGCAGTGGCGGGAGAAGGCCCTCGACCCGCCGGACGACTGCCGCAGCGACCTGTGGTTCTACTACCACCTCGGCAAGCTGATCAGGCAGCGCCTGGGCGGCGACGGCATCGACCGTCCGGTGATGGAGCTGACCTGGGACTACCCCGAAGAGGGCAGGCACCGGGACCCGTCGGCCGAGGCCGTCCTGCGGGAGATCGGCGGCGTGGACGCCGACGGCCGCCCGCTGGCGTCGCTGCGCGAGCTGAAGCCGGACGGCTCGACGAGCTGCGGCTGCTGGATCTACTGCGGCGTCTACGCCGACGGCGTCAACCAGGCGGCGCGGCGCAAGCCCCGCGGCGAGCAGGGGCCGGTGGCGCCGGAGTGGGGCTGGGCGTGGCCCGCCAACCGGCGCATCCTCTACAACCGCGCCTCCGCCGACCCCGAGGGCCGGCCCTGGAGCGAGCGGAAGAAGTACGTCTACTGGGACGCCGAGAAGGGCCGGTGGACCGGCCCCGACGTGCCCGACTTCGAGGAGGACAAGCCCCCGTCGTACCGGCCGCCTGAGGGGGCCAAGGCGCAGGACGCGCTCGCCGGCACCGACCCGTTCATCATGCAGTCGGACGGCAAGGGCTGGCTGTACGTGCCGAGCGGCCTGGCCGACGGCCCGCTGCCCGCCCACTACGAGCCGCAGGAGTCGCCCATCCGCAACACCCTGTACGGCCGGCAGTCGAACCCGGCCCGCAGGACGATCGACCGGCCGGAGAACCCGTACAACCCGCCGCTGTCGTCGCGCTTCCCGTACGTGTTCACCACGAGCCGGCTCACCGAGCACCACACGGCGGGCGGCATGAGCAGGCCCCTGCCGTATCTGGCGGAGCTGCAGCCCGCGCTCTTCTGCGAGGTCTCGCCGGAGCTCGCCGCCGAGGTCGGCCTGGAGAACGGCGGCTGGGCGACGGTCGTGACCGAGCGCACGGCCATCGAGATGCGGGTGCTGGTGACCGGCCGGGTCAGGCCGCTGCGCCTCGGCGGCACCACCGTGCACCAGATCGTCATGCCGTACCACTGGGGCTACGGAGGCGGCGGGCTGGTCACCGGCGACGTGGTGAACGACCTGTCGCCGATCGTGCTCGACCCGAACGTCTACATCCAGGAGAGCAAGGCCGGCACGTGCGACATCCTGCCGGGCCGCCGCCCGAGGGGGCAGGCGCTGCTCGCGCTGATCGAGAGGTACCGCCATGGCTGAGCGGATGGGCTTCTTCACCGACACCACGCTCTGCATCGGGTGCAAGGCCTGCGAGGTCGCCTGCAAGGAGTGGAACGACGTGCCCGACGACGGGTTCGTCTTCCGGGCCACCTCCTACGACAACACCGGCGCGCTCGGGGCCGACACCTGGCGGCACGTCGCGTTCATCGAGCAGGACAGTCGCTGGCTCATGTCGTCCGACGTGTGCAAGCACTGCACCCACGCCGCCTGCCTCGACGTCTGCCCGACCGGCGCGCTGTTCCGCACCGAGTTCGACACCGTCGTCGTGCAGTCCGACGTGTGCAACGGCTGCGGCTACTGCGTGCCCGCCTGCCCGTACGGCGTGATCGACCGCCGGGAGCGGGACGGCCGCGCCTGGAAGTGCACGATGTGCTACGACCGGCTGCGCGGCGGGCTGGAGCCGGCCTGCGCGAAGGCGTGCCCGACGAAGTCGATCCAGTTCGGCCCGCTGGAGGAGCTGCGCGTCCGGGCCGAGGAGCGGGTCGAGCGGCTGCACGCGGAGGGCATGACCGAGGCCCGCCTGTACGGCGAGGACCCGGACAACGGGGTCGGCGGCGCCGGCGCGTTCTTCCTGCTGCTCGACGAGCCCGAGACGTACGGACTGCCCCCGGACCCGGTCGTGACGACCCGGGACCTGGGCGAGATGTGGCGCTGGGCCGGCGTCGCCGCGTTCGGCCTGGCCGGCGCGCTGGCCGCCTGCTTCCTGAGGAGGTCCTGATGCCGAGGCGCCGGGACGAGATGGTGCCGGACGCCGAGTTCCGGTCGTACTACGGCCAGCCCGTCATCAAGCCGCCCATCTGGCACGAGCCGCACATGCCCACGTACCTCTATCTCGGCGGCCTCTCGGGTGCGGCGTCCACGATGGCCGCCGTCGCCCGGTTGAGCGGCGACCGCCGGCTGGAGTTCTCCTCGCGGCTGATCGCGTTCGCCGGGGGGACGGCCGGGGCCGCGTTCCTCGTCGCCGAGCTCGGCCGGCCCGAGCGGTTCCTCAACATGCTGCGGGTGTTCAAGACCAGCTCCCCGATGAGCGTCGGCTCGTGGACGCTGGCCGCGCAGGGCGGGCTGACCGCGGTCGGCGCCGCCTCGGCCGTCACCGGCGTGCTGCCCCTCGTGGGCGACGCCGCGTCCCTGGCGAGCGGCGTGACCGGCACGCTCATGGCCACCTACACGGCCGTCCTCCTCGCCGACACCGCCGTGCCGATCTGGCACGAGGGGCGGCGCGAGCTGCCGTTCCTGTTCGCCGGCAGCGCGATGGCGTCGGCGGGCGGGATGGCCATGCTCACCACGCCGCGCGCCCAGGCCGGCCCCGCGCGGGCCGCCACCGTGCTCGGCGCGGCCGTGGAGACGGCCGCCGGCGCGATCATGGAACGGCGGCTCGGCATGCTGAGCGAGCCGTACCACTCCGGGAAGGCGGGCCGGCTGATGCGGGCCTCGCGCGTCCTCACGGCGGGCGGCGGCCTGCTCGCCGCGGTCGCGGGACGCAGCCGCGCGCTCACCGCCCTGTCCGGGCTGGCGGTCACGGCCGGCGCCCTGTGCACCCGGTTCGCCGTCCTGGAGGCCGGCCGGGTCTCCGCCGTCGACCCCAAGTACACGGTCGTCCCCCAGCGCGAGCGTCTCGACGCCGGCCGCCCCGCCTCCGTCCCCGGCCGCTGAGGCCTGTCCGCAGCCGCCACCGGCCGAGCGACTGGAGCGTGCCGGCGGGTCAGCGCGTCGTGGGGAATGCGGTGCGTGGTCCCGATCCGTTGAGGATGAAAGCGACCGCGACCAGGGGCAGGACGCCTATGGCCTGCATCACGGCGTACCACATCGGGCAGATGCCGGGGATCAGGTCGATACCGATGACCGCGATCGGCATGACGGTGGTGACGGTACGCATGCGCTCGAAGCTGCGCCGCGCTCCCTGTGCAGCACGAACGGTCAGCCGGTGGAGCACCGGGGCGACGGCGAGCAGTATCACTGCCCGGACCCATATGAACGTGGTCCCCATGTGTCCGCCGATCGTCACCACGGCGACCGTCGCGAGTGTGATGGTGCAGATCGCACCGTAGAGAGTGACGCACTTCTTCGTCATGTCGAAGGCCTCGTGGGTGCGGGCGTCGCCGATGGTGGTCATGTCCTTCTTCCTCCTCGTCGTGGTCTCGACGCTACGGAGCGGTTGGGCGGCGCGGTATGCGTCTGGACGTACGGAGGGGTGGGGCCAGACCTACTCCGGGGCCGATCAGGTGGGCGCCGGGCTGCGCGCGGTACACAGTGGAACCAGCACGCCGTACCGGCCGGACCGGCGCATCGCTGGACACTTCGAGAAACAAGGGCATGGAACGCGAAGGAAGGATCATGCGGCAACTGGTGTCGTGGGTGGCGAGTGCCGCCGTGGGGTTCGTGCGAGCGTGCGTCGTGCTGGTCGTCAGCATGCTGGTCCCGGCAGTATGGGCCGCCGCCGCGGGTCTGTGGATCTGGTGGTGGGGCGGCAACCCGTGGCCGGGGACAGTGCCGTTGCTGTGGGCGTGCATCGGTACGCTCGCCCTGTCTCGCCCGGTCTGCCGAATGGTCCGCGCTGTCGTCGCCAAATGGACGGGCACCGTCATTCCCGCCGGATATCGGCAGGCCACGCCGGTGGTGCGCATGTCGACCGGATACTGGTGGAACGGATACTCCTACGAGCGCACCAGCCGGGATGCTCACCGGGACCAGAGGATGCGGCTCTGGTGGAGCGATCCCGCCACCTGGTGCGACCTGCGGTTCGTGGTGGTCGCACCTCTCACGATGGGGGCAATCGCGGCGGTCCCGCCGGCCGGAGTCGTGGCGGCGATCGTCGGGTTCGGCCACGCAGGGTTCCTCATGCGTCTCATCGGGGTGCTCGGCGTGGCCGTGGCGATCGGCACCGCCCCGTACGCCTGGCGGCCGGCCGTGCGGGTGGCCGTCCGTTTCCTGCGGCCGTCGCCTGCGATGGCGCTGGCGGACCGGGTGGATGAGCTGACGGCCCAGCGCGCGGACACGACGGTCGCGCAGGCCGCCGAGATCCGCCGCATCGAACGGGACCTGCACGACGGAGCGCAGGCGCGCCTGGTCGCGCTCGGGATGTCCTTGGCGACCGTGGAGAGGCTGATGGAGACCGACCCCGACCGGGCCAAGGGGCTGCTGCGGGACGCGCGAGCCGGGGCCGCCACGTCCCTGACCGAGCTCCGCGACCTGGTCAGGGGAATCAGCCCGCCGGTGCTGACCGAGCGAGGGCTCGTCGACGCCGTTCGCGCTCTCGCCCTGGACAGCTCCCTCGAAGCCGCTGTCAGCGCCGACCTTCGGCTGCGCCTGGATCCGCCGATCGAGTCCGCCCTGTATTTCGGAGTCGCCGAACTGCTCACCAACGCGGCCAAGCACGCCCGCGCCACCCGCGCGCAGATCTCCATCGCCCGCGACGGCACCGGCACCGGCATCGTCGTCGACGTTGAGGACGACGGCAGGGGCGGGGCCGACGTGCGCGCCGGGGGCGGACTCGACGGGCTGCGCCGCCGGCTCGCGGTCTTCGACGGCACTCTGGTGATCACCAGTCCGGCGGGCGGTCCGACCCGCGTGAGAATGGTCGTGCCATGCGAATCGTCGTAGCCGAAGACCTCTACCTCCTGCGCGACGGGATGGTCCGCCTCCTCGAGGCGTACGGGCACCAGGTGGTGGCGACGGCGACCACCGGGCCTGAGACGCTCGACGCGCTGCTGACACACCGGCCGGATGTCGCGGTCGTCGACGTCCGCATGCCGCCGACCCAGTCGGACGAGGGTCTGCGGGCCGCTCTCGACGCCCGCCGCCGGCTGCCCGGACTGCCGATCCTGATCCTTTCCCAGCACGTCGAGCAGCTGTACGCCCGCGAACTCCTGGCCGACGGCACCGGCGGCATCGGCTACTTCCTCAAGGAGAGCGTGTTCGACGCCGATCAGTTCGTCGAAGCTCTGGAACGGATTGCCGGTGGCGGGACCGCCATGGACCCGGCCGTCATCGCCAAGCTGCTGTCCAGCGGGTCGTCGAACCTGCGGCTCGAACGGCTCACGGAACGCGAACACGACGTGCTCGGCCTCATGGCGGAAGGGTTGTCCAATCAGGCCGTCGGCCGGCGGCTCTTCCTCAGTGAGAGCGCCATCAGCAAGTACACGACCTCCATCTTCGGCAAGCTCGGCATCACCGACGACGGCGACAACAACCGCCGGGTCCTCGCCGTCCTCACCTATCTGAACAAACCCTGACGTGCTCCTTCAGGCCGGCCGGGGGCGGGCGTTGCGGAGGCGGATGCCGCTCCAGCCCAGGGAACTGGTGGTCACCGCGTCCCAGAACGGCCAGAGGTTGTCCAGCAGCCTGAGCTGAATGCCGGCCTCCTCGTGCAGGCGCAGCAGGTCGCCGACAGGGTCGGGCGGCCCGAGGGGTTCGACGGACTCGGTCGCGACCACCGCGTTCGGCACCGGCTCTCCGAACGGGACGAACTTCTCCGCAGGGAGCCGGTAGGCGTACAGGCGGACGGTCAGGAACGCCTCCAGCCAGCCGTACTCGATGGCGTGGACCCGCTCGCCGCAGCCCGGTCCGACGATCCGTTCCCGGTCGTCGTCCGTGGTCGCCGGGGTCGTCCACGCCATGGCTCGCGGACACTGACGGGGGAACCAGTAGTCGGGACAGCGCTCGGCCGTCACCGCCCAGACATACGCCTCCGGCTGCCGCGCCGTGGCCGCCACATGCGGAACGAATCGGGTGATGTCGGGGTCCTCAGAGAAATGCAGCACCTCGCCGGGCTCAGGTCGCATGTCCCGGGTCTACCACCTCGCCGCGACCGGTGCCGAGGGCCTCAGGCGAGGCGGAGGGCGGCTGCCTCGCGCGGGACGAGCTCGCCGACGACCGGCGCGCCGGGGACCTCGCCCGCGACCAGCAGGCCGCCCGACGTCTGGGCGTCGGCCAGCAGGAGCAGGTCCTCCTCGCGGAACCGGCCGGGGTCCAGGTGGGGCTCGACCCAGGCGAGGTTGCGCCTGGTGCCGCCGCTCACGTAGCCGTCCCTGACCGCCTCGCGGGCCCCGTCCAGGTACGGCACGGCCGCGACGTCGACCACCGCGGTGACGCCGCTCGCGCGGGCGAGCTTGTACAGGTGGCCGAGCAGGCCGAAGCCGGTGACGTCGGTGGCGCAGGAGATCCCGGCGGCCAGGGCGGCCCGGGAGGCGTCCCGGTTGAGGGTCGTCATCGCCGCGACGGCCTGGGGGAACACCTCGCCGGTCGCCTTATGCCGCGTGTTGAGCACGCCCACGCCCAGCGGCTTGGTGAGGGAGATCGGCGTCCCGGCCCGGCCGCCGTCGATGCGCAGCAGCCGCTCGGGGTCGGCGAGCCCGGTGACGGCCATGCCGTACTTGGGCTCGGGGTCGTCCACGCTGTGCCCTCCGGCGAGGTGGCAGGCCGCGGCCCGCGCGACGTCCAGGCCGCCCCGGAGCACCTCCGTGACCAGGTCCATCGGCAGGGTGTCCCGGGGCCAGCCGAGCAGGTTGACCGCCACGACCGGCTCGCCGCCGACGGCGTAGACGTCGGACAGGGCGTTCGTGGCCGCGATGCGCCCCCAGTCGTACGGGTCGTCGACGACGGGCGTGAAGAAGTCGGCCGTCGCGACGACCGCCCGGC
The DNA here is from genome assembly GCF_016863035.1 of Microbispora corallina. Lineage (GTDB taxonomy): Bacteria > Actinomycetota > Actinomycetes > Streptosporangiales > Streptosporangiaceae > Microbispora > Microbispora corallina. Next base: position 70,618 of record NZ_BOOC01000018.1, on the reverse strand, counting down.
CGCCCTCGATCCGCACCACGGCCGCGTCGTCGCCGTCGTCGAGGCCGATGACCAGGTCGTCCCGGGCGGTGTCCGGTGTGATCAGCCCGGCCACGATGCCCTCCAGCTCGCCCGGTGGGATCTTGCAGGCGCAGCCGCCCCCGTGGGCGTACTGCGTCAGCCGTATCGCGGTCCGCTCGCTCGTCTCGGTCATCCCGCCCTCGCCTCTCGCCGTCCCGGGCACGCCGCGCCGCCCGTGGGGCCCGACGTCTCAGCATTACCCCGTACAGGCTAGGTTTCTCACGGAGGCGTGTGGGCGCCTGGTGGCCCCCGCGGTCTTCAAAACCGACGAGGCCGAGGTCCTCGGCCTGGCGGGTTCGATTCCCGTCCGCCTCCGCTTTCCCCGTCAGCCCGGCGGCGCCTCCCAGAGCGCCGACAGCGGCACGGCCCGCATCCCGTCGCCGAAGGGCAGCGCCTGCCGGCCCGTGTAGAGGACGAACCCCGCGATCAGGCGATCACCCAGCCTGCGCCGCAGGTGGCGCAGACCTTTGAAGTCCTCGGCGCGGACCGTCTCGGACGCCTTGACCTCGATGCCGACGACCTCGCCCGAGGCTCGCTCGAGAACCGCGTCCACCTCGATCCTGTCCCGGTCCCGATAGTGATAGAGCCGGACCGGCTCCTCCGACCACGTGAGCTGACGGGCGAGCTCTCCGAGAGCGAAGTTCTCCAGCAGGGGCCCGACGGGTGCCGTCACGTCGGTCATCCGGCTCGGGGTCAGACCCGCGAGGTGGGCACCCAGGCCGGAGTCGACCAGGATCAGCTTCGGCGTGGCGATCGCGCGCGTGGTGGCGTTGGACGACCAGGCCGGGATGCGCCTGATGACGTAGACGAGGTCGAGCAGGTCCACATACCTCTTGACCGTCGTCCGGGGCAGGCCCAGATCGGCGCTGACGTTGTCGAGCACCGCCAGACCTCCCATGCGGCCGGCCAGGACGTTCAGCAGGCGGCGCATGTCCGAGGGATGCTCGATGTCGGAGACCTGCTTCACGTCCCGGTTGATGAGGTCGGAGATGTAGGACTCGAAGAAGCGCGCTCTTCTCCGATGGGTGGCGCGGTGGACCGCCTCCGGGTAGCCGCCCCGCAGAGCCCGGTCGAGGTAGTCGGACCTGCGGAGATCGGACGTCGGGAACACGGCGTCCGCACCGTGCGCGAAGACGGCGTCGATGAACGCGTCCGGGCTCCGCTCGATCTCGCCCTGGGACAGCGGCCATAGCTCGATCGTCTCGGTCCGTCCGGGAAGGGCGTCGGGCAGATCGCGGAGACCCAGCAGACGAGCGGAGCCGGTCAGGAGGAAGCGTCCCGGGCGGGGGTCGGCGTCCACCTCCCGTTTGATGGACAGGAGCAACTCGGGCACGCGCTGGATCTCGTCGATGAGCAGCAGCCCCTCTCGGTGGACGAGGCCGTCCGGGTCCTGCTGCGCCGCCGCGCGCACGGCCGCCTGGTCGAGGTACAACTCTGACGAGTCGGCCCGCTCCCGGGCGATGGACTGCGCCAGAGTGCTCTTGCCGACCTGACGGGCCCCGTTGATCACGACCACGCGCGTGTCGGCGAGCGCCTCTCTTGTCATGTTCAAAGCGCGTCGGGGAATCAGCGCCAGATCGTCCACGTCCACGCATCGATCCTAGGCCCGGCTGGCTGCTGATTCAGTGCTCTCCCGGGACGATCAGTGGTGGATCTGCCGAAGGGTTCGTGGTGGATCTGCCGTAGGTTGCGTGGTGGATCTGCCGTGCCCTGGGTGGTGCCGCTGGAGGGGCTTCGGGCCGCGCCGGACGGGTGGCGGGCGGGGCGGCACTATAAGTTGAAGTGTGGACCGACGAAGGCGCGTGCCGCGCACGGACGCCGTGCTGGCCGACCCCCGGCTGGAGGGGATGGCGGAGCGGCTCGGGCGCGGGGTGGTGAAGGACGCGGTCGGACGGGCCCAGGAGCGCGTACGGCGGGGCGAGATCGAGCCGGAGGACGTGGCGGACGCCGCCCTCGCGGCGCTCCCCGCGCACGCGGCGACGATCCGCCCGGTGATCAACATGACGGGCGTGCTGCTCCACACCAACCTGGGCCGCGCGCCGCTGTCCGCGGCCGCCGTCGACGCGGCCGTCGCAGCGGCCGGCGCCACCGACGTGGAGTTCGACCTGGCGACCGGTGTACGGGCGCGGCGCGGCCGGGGTGCCATGGAGGCGCTGGCGCGGGCGGTGCCGGCGGCCGAGGCCGTCCACGTGGTGAACAACAACGCGGCCGCCCTCGTGCTGGTGGCCACCGTCCTGGCGGCCGGGCGGGAGATCGTGATCAGCCGCGGCGAGCTCGTCGAGATCGGGGACGGCTTCCGCATCCCCGACCTGCTCGTCTCGACGGGGGCCCGCCTCCGCGAGGTGGGCACGACGAACCGCACCTCGCTCGCCGACTACCGGGACGCCGTGGGCCCGGACACCGGGTTCGTGCTCAAGGTCCACCCCTCGAACTTCCGCGTCGAGGGGTTCACCGGCTCGGTGGAGGTGGCGGAGCTGACCGGGCTCGGCGTCCCGGTGGTGTCCGACATCGGCTCGGGTCTGCTGGAGCGCGAGCCGCTGCTCCCGGACGAGCCCGACGCGGCGAGCGCGCTCAAGGCCGGCGCCGACCTGGTCACCGCGAGCGGCGACAAGCTGCTGGGCGGGCCGCAGGCGGGCCTGCTCCTCGGCCGCCGCGACCTCGTCGAACGGTGCCGCAGGCATCCGCTCGCCCGCGCGCTGCGCGTGGACAAGCTGACGCTGGCGGCGCTGGAGGCGACGCTGCGCGGACCCGCCACACCCGTCCACAGGGCGCTGCACGCCGACCCCGCCGTCCTCCACCGGCGGGCGCGGGCCATGGCCGAGGCGATGGCGGCCGCCGGGATCGAGGCGAAGGCGGTGCCGTCCCAGGCGACCGTGGGCGGCGGGGGAGCGCCGGGCGTGACGCTGCCCAGCGCGGCGGTGAGCCTGCCGGAGGGCCTCGCCGCGCCGCTGCGCACCGGGGACCTCCCGGTCGTGGGGCGCGTGGAGGGCGGGCGCCTGCTGCTCGACCTGCGCACCCTTCCGCCCGACCGGGACGGCGAGGTGGTCAAGACCGTGATCGCGGTGAGCGGCTGATGCACGTCGTCGCGACGGCCGGGCACGTGGACCACGGCAAGTCCACGCTGGTGCGGGCGCTGACCGGGATGGAGCCCGACCGGCTCGAGGAGGAGCGGCGCCGCGGGCTGACGATCGAGCTCGGGTACGCCTGGACGGCCCTTCCCTCCGGGGAGCGGGTGGCGTTCGTGGACGTCCCGGGGCACGAGCGGTTCCTCGGCACCATGCTCGCCGGGGTCGGGCCGGTCCCGGCGGTGATGTTCGTCGTCGCGGCCGACGAGGGCTGGATGCCGCAGTCGGAGGAGCACCTGGTCGCGCTGCGGACCCTCGGCGTACGGTTGGGCCTGCTCGCCGTGACCCGGGCCGACCTGGCGGACCCGGGCCCGGCGATGGCCGAGGCCCAGGCCCGGCTGGCCAAGGCCGGGCTGGGCGACGCCGAGGCCGTGGCGGTGAGCGGGCGTACCGGCGTGGGGCTCGACCGGCTGCGCGCGGCGCTCGACCGGCTGGTGGTGGCGCTGCCCGCGCCGGACCCGGGCGCGCCGGTGCGGCTGTGGATCGATCGGGCGTTCAGCGTCCGGGGCAGTGGGACGGTCGTCACCGGCACGCTGCCCGCCGGACGGGTCCGGACCGGCGACGAGCTGGAGCTGGACGGCGAGCCTGTGCGGGTGCGCGGCCTGGAGTCCCTGAAGGAGCACGTCGAGGCGGTCACGGGCGTCGCCCGGGTGGCCGTCAACCTCCGCGGCCGGGTCGCGGCCGAGCGCGGCCACGCCCTCGTGACGCCGGGCGCCTGGACGCGCACGGACCTGGTCGACGTCCGGCTGACCCCGGCCGAGGGCGCCGAGGGACCAGATGGGTCCGGAGGGGCCGCGGGGGCGCTGCCGCCCCGGCTGACGGTCCACATCGGCTCGGCCGCCGTGCCGTGCGAGGTGCGCCCGCTCGGCCCGGACGCCGCCCGGCTCCGGCTGGCCCGGCCGCTGCCCCTGCACCTGGGCGACGTGCTGCTGCTGCGCGACCCGGGGAGGGATCCCGGGCGCGATCGCTCCGTGCTGCGGGTGCTCGCGGGCGCCGCCGTCCTCGACGTACGGCCGCCGGGGCTGGCCAGGCGCGGCGCGGCGCGGGACCGGGCGGCGGCGCTGTCGCAGGCCGCCCCGGACGCCGCGTCCCTGCTGCGCGCCCACCGGCTGCTGCGGACGGCCGACCTCGTCGCGATGGGCTGTCCCCCTTCGGGACGGCCTGTCCTGGGCGACTGGCACGCCGACCCCGGATACTGGGCCGGGCTGGAGGCGCGGCTGCCCGAGGTGGTCAGGCGGCACGCCGCCCGCGATCCCCTGGAGCCCGGCATGCCACTTGAGGCCGCCCGCCACGAGCTGGGCCTGCCCGACCGCCGCCTGGTCGCGGCGCTGGTCCGGCCGCCGCTCGCCGTCGCCGACGGCCGTATCGTCGCGGGGCCCGCCGGACTGCCCGCGCCCGTGGCCGGCGCCGTACGGCGGCTCGCCGCGGAGCTGGCCGAGCGGCCGTTCCTCGCCCCGGACGCGGGACGGCTGGCCGCGCTCGGGCTGGGCCCGCGCGAGCTGGGGGCGGCCGTGCGGGCGGGGGCCCTGCTGCGGATCGCCGAGGGGGTGGTCCTGCTCCCCGGGGCCGACAGGCGGGCGGCGGCGGTGCTGGCCGGGCTGCCCCAGCCGTTCACGGTCAGCCAGGCGAAGACGGCCCTGGACACCAGCCGCCGGGTCGCCGTGCCGCTGCTGGAGCACCTGGACCGCGCCGGGCTGACCGAGCGCCTCGACGACGCGCACCGCCGCTGCCCTCCCCGCTGAACCGCCGCCGCCCCGCCGGGTTACCGTGAAGGGGCAGGTCAGGGGGCGTTTTATGCCGGGCAACAGGGCGGTCGCCTATCAGGGGCCGGGAATCGTCGAGCTCGTCGACGCGGGCTATCCGGAGTTCGTGCTGCAGGACGGGCCGGGGGTCCCGCCGGAGAACGCGGGACGGCCGGTGCGGCACGGCGCGATCGTCAGGCCGATCGCGACCAACATCTGCGGCAGCGACCAGCACATGGTGCGCGGCCGCACCACGGCGCCGCCCGGACTCGTCCTCGGCCACGAGATCACCGGCGAGGTCGTCGAGGTGGGTCCCGACGTGGAGGTCGTGCGGATTGGCGACCTGGTGTCGGTGCCGTTCAACATCGCCTGTGGCCGCTGCCGCAACTGCAAGGCGGGGGACACGCACATCTGCGAGCGGGTCAACCCGCAGCAGCCGGGCGGGGCGTACGGCTACGTCGACATGGGCGGCTGGCCCGGCGGGCAGGCGGAGTACGTGCTCACGCCGTACGCCGACTGGAACCTGCTGAGGTTCCCCGACCGCGAGCGGGCGATGGAGAAGATCCTCGACCTCGCCATGCTGGCCGACATCTTCCCCACCGGCTACCACGGGTGCGTCACCGCGGGGGTCACCACCGGGTCGACCGTCTACATCGCCGGGGCGGGCCCGGTCGGGCTGGCGGCCGCCGTCTCGGCGCAGCTCCTGGGCGCGGCCGTGGTGATCGTCGGCGACCTGAACGAGCAGCGCCTGGCCCAGGCCCGCGGCTTCGGCTGCGAGACCGCCGACGTGTCCACGGGCGACCCGGCGGACCTGGTCGAGGCGATCCTCGGCGTGCCCGAGGTGGACTGCGCCGTCGACGCCGTGGGGTTCGAGGCGCACGGCCACGGCGCCGACGCCGGTTCGGAACGGCCGGCGAGCGTCCTCAACGCGCTGATGGAGACCACGAGGGCGGGCGGCAGGCTCGGCATCCCCGGCCTGTACGTCACCGGTGATCCGGGGGCCGGGGAGGAGGCGGCCCGGCACGGGTCGCTGTCCATCCGGTTCGGCCTGGGCTGGGCCAAGGCGCACTCCTTCTTCACCGGCCAGTGCCCCGTCATGCGCTACCACCGCAGGCTCATGGAGGCGATCCTGAACGACCGCGTCCGGATCGCCGACGCGGTCAACGCCACCGTGCTGCCGCTGGAGGAGGCGCGGCGGGGGTACGAGGAGTTCGACAGGGGCGCCGCCCGCAAGTACGTCCTCGACCCCCACGGCCTGATCCCGTCCTGAGGGGCCGTTCAGCCCTCCCGGGCCGGGACGTCCCGCTTGCCCGAGGCCGGGTTGCCGGGGTCCACGCCGAAGCTGATGATCCGCCGGGGGTGGACGCGGATGACGGGCCCGCCGAGCGGGGCGGCCGACCCCTTCGGATCGTCGAGGGCCTCGCCGTACCCGCGGATCTCCAGGCAGCGCACCTGCCAGGGGTCGACGGACGGCACGTCGTCCACGACGAACGCGACGCGCCCGTTGTCGCGCACGTTGCGGAACTTCCGGCTGGCCGCCATGTTGCGCCCGCTGATGTCGATGGTCTCCAGCTCCGGGTTGTACCGGAACCCGACGGGGCTCACCTGGAGCGTCCCGTCGGGCTGGACGGTCGCGAGCCGTCCGAGGCGCTGGCCGTCGAGATACGCGATCTCGCGCTCTGTGAAGATCATGCCCTCATGCTAGACGATGGTTCAATCGTCTGATTGACATTTGTCACCCAACTGATTGATGGGCTAGCGTGCCGGACATGGTCTCATCGGATCGGCCCCGTCGCGCGCCCGAACGGGAGGAGCGCGGCAGAGCCGCCGAGCGGACGTGCGAGCGCATCCTGCGGGCGGCCGTGGCGGAGTTCGGCGCGAAGGGCTACTCGGGGGCGCGGACGGCGGGCATCGCCGCCCGGGCCGGGGTGAACCAGCAGCTCATCTCGTACTACTTCGGCGGCAAGCGCGGGCTCCTCGACGAGCTGCGCCGCAGGTGGGCCGCCGAGCAGGCCGCCGTCACGGCTCCCGGTGCGACGTACGTGGAGAGCGTGGCCGCCCATCTCGACGCGACCCTCGACCGGCCCGACTGGGCCCGCCTGGTGATCTGGCAGGCGCTCGGCGACGGCCGGCCGCCCGCGGACGGAGACGGGCAGGCAACCGGCGACGCGGACGGGCAGGCGGCCGAGGGTGCGGACGGGTCGGCGGCCGCTCACGAGGACGGGCCGGCGGCCGCTCACGAGGACGGGCCGGCGGCCGGCGAGGGGGAGGGGCGGGCGGCCGGCGGCGGGGACGACTGGGAGGAGGCCCGGCGGGCCCGGCTCAGGGACGCCGTCGAGCGGACGCGACGCCGTCAGGAGGCCGGCGAGATCACCGGCGAGCTGGACGCCGAGTTCCTGCTCCTGCTCGCCTACGCGCTGACCTTCGCGCCGATCGCCCTGCCCCGGGTCGTGGAGGACGTCTTCGGCGTCGACCCGCTGTCGCGGGAGTACCGGGACCGGGTTCTCGGCCAGCTCGCCAAACTGGCCGCCCCCCGGCCGGTCAGGCCCTGAGCTCGCCGCCCAGCGGGCGTGGCGGGTAGCCCCGCACCGGCGCCGGGGACCGCCACGGCTCGTGGACCAGGTCGTCCGGCAGGGACGCCAGCTCGGGGACGTACCGGCGGACGTATTCGCCGTCCGGGTCGAACCTCCTGGCCTGCCGCAGCGGGTTGAGCGTGCGGTAGGGGCGGGTGTCGTTGCCCGTGCCGGCCACCCACTGCCAGTTGCCGCAGTTGTTCGGCATGTCGCCGTCGAGCAGGAGCTCGGCGAAGTGGTCGACGCCCACCCGCCAGTCGATCCTGAGCCGTTTCGTCAGGTAGGAGCCCACGATCAGCCGGACCCGGTTGTGCATCCAGCCCTCCCGCCGGAGCTGGCGCATGCCCGCGTCCACGATCGGCACGCCGGTCACCCCCTCCCGCCAGGCCGCCGCCGCGTCCCCGTCCCCGGCCCAGTCGAGGTCGGCCCGCGGCCGGTAGTCGCGCCGTCCGAGGTCGGGGAAGGCGTAGGCGACCTGGTAGTAGAAGTCCCGCCAGCAGAGCTGCCGGACGTAGTCCTCCGCGTCCGGCCGCGCGCACGCCAGCTCGACCAGCTCGGTGGGGGACACGCAGCCGAAGTGGAGGTACGCGCTGAGCATCGACGTGCGCCCGGCCACGTGGTCGCGGGTGCCGGCGTACCGGGCCAGCCCGGCGTCCACCCACTCCGCCATGCGCCGCCGCCCCTCGGTCTCGCCGCCCCTGACGACGCCGAACGGCTCGGACGACGGCTCGGGCAGGTCGCCGGGGTCCAGGCCGTCCGGGAGCCGTACGCGCTCGGGCGGGCCGAGCACCGGACGCCTCGGCGTCGCCGACCAGGCCCGCCAGTACGGCGTGAACACGCGGTAGTGGTCGCCCCCCGAAGGGGTCAGGGCGGCGGGCGGCACCACGGTCACCCCCGGGAACAGGCGGAACTCCAGCCGCCGGGCCCGGCAGGCCCCGGCCAGCCGGCCCTCCCGCCGCCGGGCGAGGGAGCTCACGTCGCCGCCGGCCCAGATCCGGGTGGCGGAGGTCTCGCCGGCCACCCGGACGGCCTCCTCCGCCGGATCCCCCCGCCGTACGACGAGGTCGCCGCCGCGGGTTCGCAGAGACGACCGCAGGTCGTGGAGGGTCTCGTGCAGGAAGTCCCGGCGATGCCGCGCCTCGATGGCCGGGTCGAGCACGAACAGGGGCACCACCCGCCCCGCCCGCGCGCAGGCCTCCGCGAGCGCCGGATGATCGTGCACCCGCAGGTCCCTGTTGAACAGCACGACGATGGTGTCCACGCCTGTTTCTTCGGTGGCCGCCCACCGCGCGGTTGCGCGCTTTCCGATGTGGAAACGGAAAAGAATGATTATCTGATGAACGGCTCTCCGGGTGCGTGGGAGAGATCGGCCGGCCGCTGCGTCTCGGCATCGGCTGTGCGCGTGCTGTAATGCCGAGAAAGCATGGGAAATGGCCCCACCGCCCGAGTCTTTCCCAGATATGAAGGATATTCACCTCGATGTGCCCACAAGGTGGCCGGACAAAGTCCGGAACGGAAACGGCGCCCTCGCCGGCGATCTTCTGATATCCGTGTATCCGCAGGTAAGTATGCGTATGGCGGCCGTGAATGCCATCCTCTGCAGAGAACTCGGCGCCGTATCGGCCGCCCTGTCTGGGTCCCTTTCGGCTGACCGGATAGCGGTTATTTGCGGCTTATCATCAACCCATGATTTCTCTGGTTCTTTTCCTTCCCAACACAACGGAGTCAGTCTAAGATCTCGTTCTATGTATCGGTATGCATCAGATTTTCCAGTTAGGCAAGGGCGACCCCTTGGCCGCAGTGATGCGCTGTCCGAACATGACGCCGATCCCACCCTCGCCCCGCCTTCCCGCGCATGACCCCGCCCACCGGGACCGGGGACGTCGAGCTCGACCCCGGCCGGGGGATGGCATGGGTCGACGAGCACGGCGCCCACCTTGTCGACTACGCCTCCTTTCACCTGGAGCCCTCGCGCGTGCTCGGGGCCGCCGGTGCGGCCCTGGAGGCGTGCGCCGTCCAGGCGAAGCCCGGGAACGTTGCAGACCGCGCGTGGCTGCTGTCCGCGCTGCGCCGGGAGTGCGGCCCTGGCGCCGTCCGGGGTGACGGCTTCCGCCCGGGGCCGGGCCCCGGCGTGCCCGACGACCGGGCCGTCCGTCGCGCCTGGTCGCTCGTCGATCCCGTCGGCGCGGAGACCTTGCGGCTGCTGTACCGCCATGAGTTGCAGCTCAGGGACCTCGCGTACGTCCAGGCGCTGGCGGTGAAGGAGGCCGCACGGCTCGTCGCCCGCACACAGGACATGGTGGAGATCCTGGTGAGCGGGCTCGACGGCCTGGCGCGCGGCCGCCCGCTCTGCCCCGAGATCGCCGCACTGGCCGGGGCCGTCTTCCCCGAGGGCGGGCCGGCCGACTTCGGGGCCCCGCGTACGGCTCTGCTGACGCACATCGTGACGTGCGTGGTGTGCAAGCGGCCCATCAACATCCGCTACACGGTGCCGCAGATCCTGTCGCGGCCTCCGCTGGCCCCGCTCACCTCCGACGCCCGGCGGCGCCTGGTCGAGGCCGTCACCGTGGCCGCGCCCCCCGCGGGCGCGTCGGCTCACCGGCCGCCGACGTCGTTCGGCCTGCCGCTCGCGGCGCCCGTGGCGACGGACCACGACCTCCCGGCGCCCTCCGCTCGACCGCCGGCGGCTCCCGCCGGAACGCCTGCGGGTCCCGCTCGACCGCCGGTGTCCGCCGCACAGTCGCCCGCTCCCGCCGGGCTCGTCCCTGGGCAGGTGCCGTCCACTCCCGCCGGGCCTGTTCCCGGGCAGGTGCCGCCCGCAGCCGCGGCCGGGCCGGCGAGCCCGGCCGTGCCGCCGCAGACGCGCAGGCATCCGCACGCCCCGCTCGACAGACGCCGGCATCCGCACGCGCCGGTCGAGCCCCGGCCGCAGCGGCCCGAGACCAGGCCCGGCGCCGCTCCCGGCGGCCCGGCCCTGCCGCGTACGGACGCCCCGGCCGGGCCGGTCATCCCCGGGCCAGTCACCCGCGGCTCGGTCGCCCGCGACCCGGCCGCCCCCGGGCCGGTCACCGGCGGCTCGGCAACCCGTGGCCCGGTCGCCCGGGGCGGCGGGGACGAGCAGAGATCCGCCGCGCAGGACACCCCGCTCTACGACGCCCTGCTCTCGCAGATCCAGGCGAGGGAGGCGGCCCGCGCGCGATCCGCCGTGCCGTCCGGAGCGGAACAGGACGACGTGCCGGAGGACCTGCTCGCGGACGCCGTGGAGGGACGCGTCGCCGGGGCGCAGGTCAGGATCGTGCGCGTGCTCACCCGGGTCGGCTCCCTCGTGCGGGCCACGGCGTTGCGGATCGTGATCGTGGTCGTCGCCGGAGCGGCGGGAACTGTCACGGGCATCAACCTCCTGGCGCCCGCCACCCATGGCGAGGACCCGGCGCGCTCGCTCCAGACGGACGTGACCACGGCCACGGTGGACGCCGCCGCCGTTCCCGCCGCCGGCACCGGGCCCGGCCCGGTCGACCCGTCGCCCCAACTGGTGTCGGCGGGCGGGATCGGGGTGCCGGCCACGCTCGCGCTCGACGACTTCGGCCGGGGCCGTCTCACACTCACCGCCGGATCCGGCGCCACCCTGCGGTGGCGGATAACGGCGCCGGGCCTGTCCGTCACGCCGTCCAGCGGAACGCTCAAACCCGGCCAGACCGGTGTGATCAGCGTGCGCGCCCTCCGCGTCCGCTATTGGTGCGGCGTCCCCGCCCCTGTCACAGCCCCCCTCGAACTGCACGGACCGAAGGGCACGGCCACGACGACGGTGCGCTGGCGCACCTGCTGACCGTCCCCTCCCGATCCCCCCTCGGTGAAAGGACCACGGCCATGACCGACACGCACACTCCGCTGCCCGTTCCCGCCGGGCAGTACCCGGAGTCGGTGCCCCTGACCGCGGAACACCTGCTGACCAATCGGCGCAGCGAGCCCACCGGCGGCTGGCGCCGGCTCGTCTACCAGCTCTCGGGCGGCCGCGTCATCCCCGCGGAGTCGGCGGCCGAACTGGAACGGCGTACCCTGATCGCGCATGCCCAGACCCCCGTGGCGAGCGGCCATCACCGGATCGCCGTCATGAGCCTCAAGGGCGGCGTCGGCAAGACCACGACGACCGCCGCGCTCGGGAACACGCTGGCGTCGCTGCGCGGCGACCGTGTGATCGCGATCGACGCCAACCCCGACCGCGGGACCCTCGGCATCAAGGTGAAGTCGGAGACCGCCGCCACGATACGGACGCTGCTGGCAGAGGCGCCGCACGTCGTCCGGTACGCCGACGCCCGGGCGTTCACCTCGCAGTCGCCCGCCCGGCTGGAGGTGCTGGCCTCCGACACCGATCCCGCGGTGAGCGAGGCGTTCGACGCCGAGGACTACCGTACGGTGGCCGGGCTGATCGAGCGGTACTACTCGATCTGCATCACCGACTGCGGCACCGGCCTGCTCCACGGGGCCATGGGCGCGACGCTGGAGATGGCCGACCAGATCGTGCTGGTCACGCTCGTCGCCGTGGACGGCGCGAGCTCCGCCGCGGCCACCCTCGACTGGCTGACGGCCCACGGCCACGGCGAGCTCGTGAAGAACGCCATCGTCGTGCTCAACGCCGTCGAGCCGAAGTCGCACGTCGACGTCGACCTGCTGGAACGGCACTTCTCCAACCGCTGCCGCGCCGTCGTGCGGGTGCCGTTCGACCCGCATCTGAAGGAGGGCGCCGAGGTCGACCTGACCCGGCTGCGCCCCACCACCCGCGGCGCGTACCTGCGTCTCGCGGCGGCGGCCGGCCAGGCCTTCGGGCAGCGCCCCGGCCGGAGCGAGTAGTGGGGGCGATCATCCCGGACCCGGTCCTCGACTGGGACCTGGGGCCGCCCCGGCGGTGGGACCCCCGCCACCTCCTGCTGGTGGTCGTCGGGGTGATCACCGTCGTCGCGGTCGCGGTCATCGTGCTGGAGACCAGGGGGCCGGGCCCGGCACCCGTTCCGAAGCCGGTCGCCGCGCCCGCGATCGCCCTGGCCGCCCCGTCGGGCCACGAGGGCGAGGGCGGCTACCCCGTCGGCTTCCCCCGTACGGACCTGGGCGCCGCGTCGGCGGCCGCGGCCGCGCTGGAGGCCGCGTGGACGCTCGACAGCGCCCAGGCGGAGCAGGCCGCGGCCCTGTACGCGCCGCCGGACCAGCGGCAGGCGGCCAGGGACGGCGCCCGCGCGGCCGTACGGGGCTGGCGGGAGACGCTCGGCCTCCCCGCGGAGGGCGACCTGCCGGACGGCGCCGCGCTGCGCACGCAGACGATCGGCATCCAGTGGACGGCTCGGTCGGAGGACCAGATCCAGGTGTCGGTGCTGGTCCAGGTGACCGCCTCCAAGGGCGCCGGCGGGACCGGCCCCCTCTACTCCAGCCCGTACGCCATGAGCCTGCTCATGGCCTGGGCCCCCGACATGCGGGGCGCGGGAAAGGGCGACTGGGTCAACGTCCCCGACCCGACGCCGCCCTCGGTGCCTCCCGCCGCGCTGCCCGGCACACCCGAGTTCGCCGCCGCCGGCTGGAAGTCCCTGACCGCTCCCCGGCCCACCCCATAGATCAAGGAAGAGCCCCCTCATGACACGCATGTCATCCCGGCGCGCCACCCTGGTCTCCGGCCTCCTCCTGGCCGCCGTCTCCGCCACCGCCGGGGCCGTCGCGTCCCAGCCCTGGACGGCGATGGCCGACCCCGGCGCCGACACCGTCCCGCCCCTGGACGCCGCCGCCTCCGACGCCGTCCAGCCCGTCCCCGCCCCGTCGGACGAGGAGCCCTCGTCCGCCGGGTCGGACCCCGCGGCCGATTCCGGCTCCGGCTCCAGGTCCGACTCCGGTGCCGGGTCCGATTCCGGCTCGCGCTCCGATTCAGGCTCACGTTCGGACGCGTCCGGTTCCGGGTCCTCCGCCACGGGCCGCTCGTCCGGAGACTCCGCTTCCGACGAGACCGGGTCGCGGGGATCCGCGTCCGGAGGGTCCGGCTCATCCGCCGACCGCCCGGACCCGGGCGGCGGATCCGGCGCCGAGGATTCCGCCACCGAGAGCGGCTCCGGAACGGACACCGGCGGCCAGGGCTCGGGGTCGGCCGGCGATTCCGGCGCCGGAGACGGCTCCGCGACGGATCCGGCCCGCGACGCCGCCGCCCCTGACTCCGGGTCCGGCTCGGGCTCGCGGGGTACGGCCGACAGTACGAGCGCGTCGCGCGACTCTGGGTCCGGGTCCGGCTCCGGCTTGCGGGGTACGGCCGACGGCGCCGGCGCGTCGCGCGACTCGGACACCGGGAGCGGAGCCGCCTCCGACACGGCTCAGGACACGGCCCGGGACACGGCTCAGGACACCGCTCGGGACACGGCAGGCGGCACCAGGACGGGCTCCCACCTGTCCGGATCATCGGGAGGCGCGGTCGCCGGCGGCGGGACCGCGAACCAGACCCACACGGTGACCCCCTCGGCGAGTGCGGCCCCCGGGACGGCCCGGCTGCACCGCCCCCACCACCGCCCCACCGGTACCCCGACGGCTCACCCGACCGCCTCCGCCGTTCCCACCGGCGATCTCCGGCCCACCGGCGCTCCTTGGCCGTGGGGGGCGGTCCCGCCTCCACCGACCGACACTCCATCCGCCAACCCGGCCGGGGTTCCTTCCCCGACGGCGACCGTCACGGTCACCGCGACAGTGACGGCGCAGGGGACGCCCACCCCCACGCCGTACCCGCTGCCCTCCCCGACGTCGTCGGGGTCCGCGCCCACCGGTGCTCCGGCTCCGACGGCAGCGCCCACCGGTCGCGGGATTCCGCCCGTTCCCGGTCACCCGCGCTGGCGTCCGCCGGGGCACGCCCCGTGGCGTCCGACGGCGCGGCCGACGGGTCACGGATGGCCGACGAGCACCGCGAGCGCCCAGCCGGCGCCCACGGCGACCGTCACCGTGACGCCCACCGCCGCCCCCACGGCGAGTCCTACGGCGAGTTCCACGGCGGCGAGCCCCACTCCCACGGGCGGCGCCGGCGCGTCCGCGTCGCCGACGGCGTCCCCATCCGCCGCCACCCCCACCGTCACCGCGTCCGCGTCGCCCACCGTGACACCCTCGACGACGGCGGGCGTGACGGTCGCGCCCGTGCCGAGCGGCAGCGGATCGCCGAAGCCCAGCACGTCACCCAGCACGTCACCCAGCGCGTCGCCGACCGCCGGCGCGTCGGCCACCCCGAGCGCCGGCGCCTCGCCGACGCCCAGCCCCACGGGCAGCGCGTCGCCCAAGCCGAGCCCGTCCGCGAGCGCCTCACCGAAACCGAGCCCGTCCGCGAAGCCGAGCCCGTCCGCCAAGCCGTCGCCCGCGCCCTCGGCCAAGCACCGGCCGCCCGACCACAAACCCCCGGCGCCCAGGCCGAGCCCGCCGGCCCCGCCGAGACCGCCCGCCCCCAGCGCCACGGCCACCGCCCCGGCCGGGGTGCCGAGCGCAGGCGCGGGCGTGAGCCCGACCCCAGGCCCCACGACAGGTGCGACGGAAACCCCGACCACCGCCCCGAGTGCCGTCCCCGGCGGTCTCACGCCCTCCGGGACACCCTCGTGGACGCCCCCCAACGAGATCGCGCCGCCGCCCGTGGGCGACGGCCCCCGGCCCGAACCGCGGCCGTCGTTCGTGATCCCGCACTACCTGCCGCTGCCGCCGCTGGTGACCGGGTCGTCCCCGGACTCCTGCGGGTACGGCGGGCCCGGCTGCTGGAGCCTCGCCCCCTGGCGTAGCCGGACCGTCGGCTCGCCGGGCTCACCGGCGATCCCGTACGGGACGGGAGCGCACGTCCCGGGGTACGCCGCCCCGCCGCCGGCGTCGCCGCACTGGGCCTTCGCGCCTCCCGCGGGAGTGGTCTCCAAGCCGGCCGCGGCGCTCGTCCCCCCTGGGGTGTTCGTCACCCCGACGGGCTCGGCGGCCTGGCACGCCGCCGCCGACCGCGCCGGCTGCTGGGCCTTCGGCCCGACCGCCCCCTGCGCCCGGACGGAATGACCTTGGCGGCCTTCGTTAGGTAACGGACAATCCGGGCATGCGGCTGCCATGAGGGACGAGCCGGATGACCTGGTGACGGTGACCCCGTGCGAGGACGGCCCCCTGCTGCTGAGGGGGCCGTTCACGCTGGTCACGCAGGACGGGCGGACGATCGACCCGGGCCGCGCCACGGTGGCGCTGTGCCGGTGCGGCCGGTCGGGGACCAAGCCGTTCTGCGACGGCTCTCACAAGCTCGTCGGGTTCCGGGCGGCGAGCGAGCCGGACCCGCCGGCCTGACGGCGCTCCCGCAGCCATCGGACGGAGTGGGCGGCCACCCGCAGACGCCGCCCGGCGTACGGGACACCGCCGCTCAGCCGTGCCGCCAGGGCCGCCCAACTGCAGACGGCCCGTTCGAGCACCCAGACCGGGGCGAACAGGGTCGCCGTGAACGGGAACACCCGGCGGCCCCCGGCCCGGCGGCGTCCCGCCTCCGCGAGAGCGGCCACGGCTGCCGCGCCGGCCGCGACGACGGCCGGACGCCGCCGCAGGAGGGCCACCCCGACGCCGGGCAGCACGGCCAGGAACGCGGCCATGCGCGGCGGCTGGGCCAGGTCGTCGTAGGCCTGCCGTACGCGCTGGTTCCAGAAGCGGCGCGGCCGGGGCGGCAGACGCCGCACGTAGAGGTCGAGCGGGCGGGCCTCACGGCCGCCGTGGGCCCGGACCGTACGGATCAGCTCCAGGTTCTCGAACAGGACGTCGCCGTCGTAGCCGCCCGTCCTCGCGAACACCTCGCGGCGGACGCCGAAGGTCCCCGGATAGTCGGCGCCCACGCTCCGGTTGAGCAGCGTGCGGGCGGTGTCCCAGCGGGCGTGCCAGGGCATCGGGTCGAAGTAGTTCTGCGGCCGGACCAGGTCGGCGCGGCCCAGCCAGGCACGCATCCGCGCCAGCCCCTCGGCGTCGTAGCGGACGTCGTCGTCGGCGATGACCACGTGCTCGGCGGCGGCCCGCCGCATGCCGGTGAGGACGCCGGCGACCTTGCCGTTGGCGGCGTCCACGTCGGGGTCGGGCGGCAGGTGTGTGACGATCCCCGCCCAGCGGCGGGCGTGCCCCGCGAACAGCGGCTCCGCAGACCCGTCCACGACCACGACTCGGGCGTGCCTGGCGAGTTCGCGCAGGTAGGCGGTCAGCTCGTCGAGATCCTCGTCGTCGTCCCACCGCAGCGGGAGGACGTAGTCGAGCCCGCTCACCCGCGCCCCGCCCCGGCCCCGGACGCCGCCGCCGCGACGGCGTCCGGCAGCGGCGACCGGAGGGACGACAGGCCCTGCCGCCAGCGGTCGAGCACGTGCCGGGCGAAGAGCCGGTCGAGGGCGAGCGCGCAGGCCGCGCCGTACAGGATGTCCCCGGTCAGGTGGGGCTGCCCGGCGGCCAGCCCGCCGCACAGGTCGTGGGCGGCGATCTGCTCGTGGACGGCGTCGGCCTGCACGTGCTCGTCGTAGTACCGGCGGGCGGCGGCGTCGCCGCCGAGGCGGCGCAGGCCCTGGCTGTAGCGGAGGTTGGGCCGCGAGGAGGTCATCTCGAACGCCGCGAGGTGGCCGGCCAGCGCCCCGCGGCGGCGGCGGTGCAGGCCGAACAGCGACATCGTGGTGCTGATGGCGAGTGTGACGGCGGGAACCCGGTCGAGGTGGGCGCCGTACGAGTCGTCGAGGCCGAGCCCGCGCATGGTGGCCCGGAACAGCTCCGCGTGCATGCGTCCAGGACGGCCCCCGCCGTACTCGTCGGCCTGGATCTCCACGAGCGCGGCCTTCGGCCGGCCGAGCAGGCGGGGGATCGCCCAGGTGTGCGGGTCGGCCTCCTTGAGCTGGTAGATCGACCGGTGCACCACGAACTCGCGGAAGCGCCCGAGGTCGGCCCGGCTCCGCAGGAAGGCCGACAGCGAGGGCCCGTCGTCGTACTCCTCGACCAGGGCGGCGAGCGCCCGGGGGACGTCGCGCGGCGCCGGGACCGGCGGCCGGGGGACCATCCGCGCCAGCGCGCGCTCCAGCCGCTCTTCGAGACGTGCCCGCAGGGCGAGCAGCGAGGGCTCCCACTCCCAGCCGTCGTCCACCCCGTCGAAGCCCTGGTAGTGCAGCTCGTAACAGACGAACAGGGCCAGTTGCAGGTCCTCGTCGTCGATCGCCGGCTCGCCGGACCACGGGGGCGGCGCGTCCAGCGGATGCGGCGGCCGGACGAGCTCCTCGACGAGCCGGGCGGTGACCGGCCCCCTGGGTTCGGGCAACTGCATCGGACTCTCCCTCACGGCACTGCGGATCACGGCCGGCGGTAGACGGAGACGTGGCCGCGGCTGTCGTCCGTGAACGGGGAGCACGACCAGTCGGCCCAGCGGTGCTCCAGCTCCAGCTCCGCCAGGCGGGCCATGAGATCCAGCTCGGACGGCCAGGCGTACCGGTGGTTGGCGGGCAGCAGGCGGACGCCCTCCGGGGTCATCCGAAGCTTGGTCGTGCGCATCATCTGCGTCGCGGGGAACAGCCGTCCCGCCTCGACGACGACGCGGTCCTCCGCGAGGGCCACCAGCCGCAGCGCCGAGCGGTCGCGGAACGCCCCCGGGTCGGGCACCCACGCCTCGACCACGAACCGCCCTCCCGGCGCCAGGTGCGCGGCCGCGTTGCGGAAGCAGTCCACCTGCGCGTCCTGCGAGGGCAGCGCGAAGATCGTGTTGTACGCGATGAGGACGAGCGTGAACGTCCCCGCGACCCGCAGGTGCGAGAAGTCGCCCACGCTGACCGGGATCCGGTGGCCGCCGCGCTTGCCGTGCAGCACCTCGACCATCTCGGGCGAGCCGTCGATCCCGGCGACGGACAGCCCGTCCTCGGCCAGGGGGAGGGCCAGCCTGCCGGTGCCGATGCCGAACTCCAGCACCGGGCCGTCCCCGGCCAGCTCCCGGATGAGCGCGACCGCGGGCCCGGGCGGCCTGTCCTCGACCGTCAGGTCGTAGATGTCGGCGATGGCGCGCCCGTACGCGGACGGGTCGAACCCGGTCATCCGCGCGCCCCCGTCCGCGCCCCCACAACCGCCCGCGCGGCCGAGGCCGTCCGAGCGTCCGGTCGCGCCCTCGCACTCGCCCGCACGGCCGAGGCCGTACGCGCGTCCGGGAGGCAGGTGGCCTCCGTGATCGGAGCCGGTACGGCGGGATTCTCTCCGAGCGCCGGGACGCCCGGGGGCACCGGGGGCACGGTCACGCGCCGAGGTCCCTGACCACGCTGTCGAGCCGGTCCGCGAGCCGGCCGAGCTGTCCGTCGTCCAGGTCCTCGCCGCCCACCTCGTCCTCCAGGTCGCGGCGGCTGGCGATCACCAGGCCGTCGGCGGCGTCGCCCGGCACGACCTCGCACCGGCCTTCGACCACAACCAGAGTCGCGTCGGGGACGGGGGACTCCAGGAGCCTCCGGACATCGTCTCTCTCGACTACTGCCATGAATACTCCCCAGCGCGTCGAATAGGTGGTTTTGCCCTACCCGTCTCGTTCGGCCGTACACACGGGTCAGTCCGTCGGCAGTAGGGTCCCGAGCGGGCCGAGATCGAGGTTCAGATCGCTGGGAGACAGGCCGAACCGGTCGCAGAGGTCGGTCATCGCCTCCTCCAGCCGCATCAGCGTCAGGCCGAGCGTCTCGATCTGCTCGTCGGACAGGTCGCCCTGCTCCATCCTGCGGATGGACTGCCGTTCCACGAGCTGCCGCAGGAGCTCGACGAGCGTCAGCACCAGGCGGCTGAGGTCGCGCTGGACGGTCTCGGGGTCGGTGTTGAGGCGCCACTGGCCCGATCTCGCGGGGTCGAGACGCAGGCCGATCCCCTCGCGCGCCTCCTCCTCGGGCCCTTCGGGCGCCCGGACCTCGTCAGGGCCAGGACGGCTCATCGTCGCCCTCCTCCTCGTCGGCGTCCCGCACCGAGGCCAGCAGCGCTCGCAGCGAGATGCGGACCAGTTCGATGTCGGCGATGGACAGAACCAGCTCGCCGGTCACGACCACGCCGCCCGCGAGCAGCCGGTCGAGCAGGTCGACCAGGGCCACCCGCTCGGCCGGCAGGCGTCCCTCGGCGGCGAGCGCCCTGCCCCTGGAGCCGTCGATCGTCACCGCGTGCCCCCTCCGCGGTCGGAGCCCAGATCGAGGGAGGTGAACGAGTAGGGCGCCCACGGCCCGGTCAGCTCCACGTCCATGCCCTCGCCCCGGAACGCGTCGAGGGCCGCGGCGAACTCCCCGTCCCGGTCCGGGTCGACCAGGTACGCGCCGTTCAGCACCATGACATCGCTCCGGCCGGACAGCTGGGGGTCCTGGGGCCGGTGCCGCCGCCCGGCCACGGCGATCTCGCCGAGCGCCGCGTGCAGGCGCTCGGCACGCTCGGCCGCCGCGCGCCACACGTCCTCCCTGCTGCGCAGGCTGGCCTTGCGACGCTGGAGGTACGCCGTGCCGGGGCTGGCCGAGCCGCGGCCGGACGCGGGGACGGCCGGGGGCGCCGGCGGGGCAGCCCGGGTGACGTACGCCTTGACGCCCCATTCGTGCCGCCCGGCCACCCGCGCCAGCAGGTCGGCGAAGTCGTCGCGGCGCCGGTCGAGCAGGTCGCGGATCTGGTCCTCGCCGGTGTAGACCGTCACCAGCCGGACGGGGGCGACGGGGCCGGCCGCCGCGAGGGCCTCGACCACGTGGTGATGAGCCCGGGCCACCCCCTCCACCCAGTCGAGGTCCTCCAGCAGCCGGCGCAGCGGCCCCTCGCCGAACTGGTCGAGCGGGACCTCGCCGACGTGGGCCACCAGCCCGGCGTGACGGATCGGGCGGACCGGCCCGCCGAGCACGCCGTGCAGCCGGGCCGTGCCGCCACCGGGACCGGGGCCGGTGCCCCGCCTCGTGTCCCGGCTGACGTCCGCGGCCCTCTCCGGGCGCGTGCCGGGCCCGGCGCCCGCGGTCGTGCCTGTGGCCTCGTCGGGGGTCGTGCCTGCGGTCGCGTTCCCGCTGACGTCCGGGGTCACCGCGTACAGGTAGATGCCGTACTCACTCACGGCGCCTCTCCGTTCCGCGCCGCCGCTGCGCGGCCGCCTCGTCGGGGGCGTGGTCGCCCGCCTCGACGGCCTCGCGCTCGACCAGCCGCTCCTCGACGGCGGCCAGGCGCTCGCGCAGCCTGCGGTTCTCGTCCTTGAGCTCCCTGTCCCGGCCGCTGAGCCACGGGTCGTGCTCCCACCAGTCGATCCCGAGCTCGCGGGCCGTGTCGACCGACGCGATGACGAGCCGAAGCTTGATCGTGAGGAGCTCGATGTCGAGCAGGTTGACCCGGATGTCCCCGGCGATGACCACGCCCCGGTCGAGGACGCGTTCGAGGATGTCGCCGAGGTTCGTCGACTCCCTGCCGCCCATGGGGGCCGGAGGGGCGTACGACTCGCGCATCACCGGGCGCGATCGGGGATCGGTCATCGTCCGTACCCTCCGCCGAGGTCGCCCGCGCCGCGCCGGTAGCGGCGCGTGCGGCGGTACGACAGCAGGTTGCCCTCCTCGTCCATCTGCGCCTCGTAGAGCGCGATGATGTCGCTCGATGAGGGGATGCGGTGGTCCTCGACGACTTCCACGTCGACGACCCAGCCGTTCTCCACGGGCTGGACCAGCGTGACGGCCTCCGGCTCCCGCGCCGTGAGGTCGGCGATGTGCCGCAGGCCGGCCCGGCCCGCCGAGGTCGCGGTGAGCGGACGCCGGCGGGGCCGCTGCGGCTCGGCCTGGACGACGACCGAGTCCCGGCGCGGCCGCCGTCCGGCGACGGGGCGCCCCTGGACAGGAGCCCCCTCGTCGCCGTCGTCCCCGGCGTACCGCTCCTCGTCGTACTCCTCCTCGTAATAACGGTCGTCGCCCTCGTCCGGGCGGTCCCGTCGCCTGGGAGGCACCCGTCGTCACCCTCTCCGTGTGCCGGTCATCGTCCGGAGGACCTCCTCGACCGCCCGGGCCTCCTCCTCTTCGGAGATCCGGCCCGAGCGCCTCGCCTCCTCGATCGCCTCCAACCGGCGCCGTACGGCCGCGGGGTCGCGCATCTCGCGCTCGACCTGCTCCTGGATGAGCTCGCCGAGCCGGATGACGCCCTTGACGGGGGCGAGCGGCCAGCCGAAGAGCAGGCTCAGCAGTCCCACGGCACCTCCCTAGCGCTGGGTCACCACGAAGTCGTACGGCGCCATCGGCCCGAGCAGCCGGATCTCGGCCCGGTCGGCCCAGTCGCGGCGCAGGTCCTCCACGCAGCGGTCGAAGTCGGCCTGACGCTCGTCCTCCACGAGGAACGCGACGTGGGCGGCGTCCCGCTCGTGGGTGGGCTCCCGGACGACGGCGGCCGCCGTGCAGGAGGCGAACCGGTCGACCACGTCCTGACTGTCGGCCTCCCGTTTCGCCGAGATGGCGTACGTGATGATCTCGCCGAGCCGGATCCGCTCGTTGCGCGTGGCGTCCTCCGGCAGGTCCCTGATGCGGTCGCGCAGATGCCCGGCCTCCGGGTTCTCCGACAGGACCTCCATCAGGACGGGCCGTTCGAGGTAGCGGGCCTTGAGGACGTACTGCGTGCGGCCCTCGATCTCCTTCAGCGCCGCCGCGAACTGGTCGTGGTGGGGGGCCAGCAACTCCTCGACGACCGCGTCCGCCGTCGTCACGACCGCCCCGAAGCGCAAAGGCAGCACCGGGACCTCCGCGGCCGCCGCGTCGAGCAACTGCTCGTGGGCCACCAGGTCCTGCGCCCGGCCGAGCGGGCGGTCCACGTCGACGTCGCTGATCAGCGCGGCGATCTCGCCGTGCCGGACCAGCTTGATCCGCCCGGGCGGCTCGCCGACCCCCACCGCGTCCTCACTGATCTCCACGTCCTCCGGGACGATGCCGTACACGTAGCAGGCCGTCGTCCCGCCGGGGCCCGCCGCTCCGGTGGCTCCGGACGCCTCGGTGAAGCTCGACATGGTCAGTCCTCCCGCCGCCGCCGCGAACGGGGAGCGGGCTCTTCCGCGTACCCCGACATGAGGTCCTGCAGCTTCTCCCCGGCCGCCTCCAGGACGCCCTTGGCCACGCCCTTCGACTTGTTGTGCGCGACCCCCTGCGTCATGTCGCCGATCAGCTCGGGCAGGCCCTCCTGGGTCTGCGACAGGTCGAGGCGGTTCACCGCCTCCGCGAACCGGAGATAGGTGTCGACGCTGGCCACCACGACGCGCGCGTCGATGGTGAGGACCTCGATGCCGACGAGAGAGACCCGGACGTAGGCGTCGATGACCAGACCCTTGTCCAGGATCGTGTCGATGACGTCCGCCAGGCCCGAACCGGTGGAGCGGCCGGGCAGCCCGCCGCCCCCCGATGGTACGGCTACGGTCATTCGCTTCTCCTCCTCCTGCCACTCACGGTGGACTTCGTCTCGGTTCCGCCACTCGTCCGGCTGCCGGCTGAGGCGGACGGGCCGCGCGGCGGCTGCCGCCACTCGTCCGGCGGCCGTCCGCGGGCTGCGTCACTCCTCCGGCGGCGTCCGCTGCCGTCCGCGGCGCACGAGGCGCGCGCGGCGGCTGCCGTCATTCCTCCGGCGGCCGTCTGCGGCGGACGGGCCGCGCCGGCTCCTCGGCCGGCGGCCTGCGCCGCCGCACCGGGCCGCGCGGGCGCTCGCCGCCCTCGTCCTCCTCGCCGCCGCTCTCGCGGGCGCCGCCCCGCTCCTCCGCGCGGCCGGTCCGCGGCTCCTCCGCGCGGGGCTCCTCCGCCCGGCGGGCCGGAGGACTCCTGCGCGCCGTCCCGCTCGCCGTCCGGGTTCGGCTCCCCGCTCCGGCCGTGGCGTACTCGCGCGGCCGGGCCCGGGCGGGCTCTTCCTCGGGCTCTTCCTCGGGCTCCTCCTCGCCTTCGGCCTCCTCCTCGGCGGGCTCCTCTTCCTCTTCCTCTTCCTCCTCGTACGGCTCCTCTTCGGCGGCCTCCCCCTCCGGGATCTCCTCTTCGGCGGCCTCCTCCGGCCTCTCCTCCCCGGGTTCCTCGCCGCGCTCGCGCGCCTCCCGTTCCTCGCGCTCCCGCTCCTCGCGCAGGGCGGTCTCGTGGTCCTTCACGACCTGGCTGTCGCGGATCTCGCCCCGCCAGCCCTCGATCTCGTCCGGGTGCAGCAGGGCGTTCGTCATCACGTGCCGCCGGAAGTGCTTGAACTCCAGCCGCGCCCGCCGGCCCTGAGCCCGCCACAGGTTCCCGGTGTGCTCGAACAGGCCATGCGGGTAGTACTCGAGCACGAGCAGCACACGGGTCATCTCGGGCGACAGCTCGTGGAACGTCACTGCCCCGTTGACGTACCCCTTGGGCCCCTGCGACCGCCAGATGATGCGGCTGTCCGGGACCTGCTCGATGATCGTGGACTCCCAGTTCCGGTGGGACAGGAACACCTGGGCCCGCCATCCGAGCTTCTCGTCGGACTTCTGCTCGACGGTCTCGACCTTCTTCATGAAGCCCGGCCAGTCCTCGAACTGGGTCCACTGGTTGTAGACGAGGCGCAGGGGGGCGCCGATGTCGAGCGACTCGACGATGTTGGTGAGCTTGAGCTTCTTGCCCCGGCCCCCCTTGGCGCCCTTTCCTCCTCCGCCGCCGAAGACGCCCTTGATCTTCTCCTTGGTGAAGGCCATGAGGGCCGCCCGGACCGGATGGCTCCCGCCGCCGTCGCCGCCCGTCAGGGCCCCGAGGATGCCGCCCTCGTCCCCGCCCGTGAGCCGCTCCGCGAGGCCCTTGAGCACGCCGCCCCCGTCGCCGCCGGTCAAACGGCCGGCGAGCGTGCCGAGCAGGCCGCCGCCCTGGGCGCCGCCGCCGGCCAGCCGGCCGGCCGCGGCCCTGAGCCGGCCGCCGCCGCCCTCCTTGCCGGTCACCGCGCTCAGCAGGTCGGTGCCGCCGTGCTCCACGTAGTCGGTCAGCCGTCCTGCCAGGGCGTCCACCCGGTCGGTGACCGACGCGAGCGCCCGCTCGGCCACCGCCGTCGCGAGGTTCTGGAACTCCTGAGTGAGCCGGTGCGTGGGCAGCGCCGCGCCCTCCGGTCCCGGTGCCTGCCGCCGTTCCTCCGTCATCGGACTCACCTCCGCGAGCGGGTCACCGGTCGGGTCGGCCGCGGACGGGGACGGGGCCGCTCCTCAGGCTCCGGCTCCTCTTCCTCCTCGCCCTCGTCGTACGGCTCCTCGTACTCCTCGTCCTCGTCGTACTCCTCGGCGGGCTCCGGCTCGCGGGGGGCGGGACGGCGGGCGCCGGGCCGGGGGACCCGCCGGCGGCCCTCCTGCGGCTCCTCTTCCTCCTCCTCGGCACGGCGGGACTTCGGCTGCCGCAGCGCCTCGGCCCGCTCGTGCAGCCTGTCGCTGAGGGAGTCGATCTGCTTGCTCGTGGCGCGCATGGCCGCCGCCTTGCCGATATCGAGCAGGTCGCCGCGCACACGTTCGGTGATCTTGCCCAGCTCGGGGGAGCTGCCCAGGATCTTGGTGCCCTGCTCCAGGATGGTCCCGACGGCTCCCTCGCCCTTCAGCCGCCCGGCCAGGATCGCCAGCGCCAGCATGAAGGCGAAGCGCAGCTTGTGATGCCGACCGAGGTAATAGCCTGCGATGACTGCCAGGGCCACCTTCAGTCCGTCTTTCATGATCGCCCCTCCTCGCCGGGTCGCCCTGTTAGCGCCGGTCAGGCCGCGGGGGCGGCGCCGCTGTGACGGTGCGCTCCCGATCGAACGGTATGCATGCCCTAGAGGTGGACATAAAAACTCATACACGCCCATAACGGACAGATTTGGGGCGGGCTAAGCAGTGATTTAGGGCCATCTGTTCGGCGGAATCGCCGAGATCGCGGGTCCGTGCCGTCCTTCGTCAGGCTTGAGGGTTTCGAGGGTCTCCGGTGACCCAACCTCGCCCGAACAGGAATGATTACTCTACGCAAACCGGGTATCACGGGCGTGAATCGAGGGGAAGCGCCTCCTCAACCGCAGGGTCGGAGCGGGGGAGTCACATGACGGAGACCAACACGCCAACCGCGGGGGGCGTGACTGTCCAGGAGAAGCGCGACCGGCCGGGGTTCGGCGGTTCGCACGCGTCGCCGTCGCAAACGGGAAAGGGCCTGGCCACCGAGCGGGGCCGCACGGTCATCGCGGACGAGGTCGTGGCGAAGATCGGCGGCATGGCCGCCCGCGAGATCGAGGGCGTGCACGACTTCGGCACGGGCACGGCCCGCGCCATCGGCGCCCTCAAGGGCCGGCTGGGCGCGGAGGACGGGGTGACGCGCGGCATCGACGTCGAGGTCGGCGAGCGGCAGGCCGCCGTGGACATCCACCTCGTGGTCGAGTACGGCCTGGCCATCCCCGATCTCGCGGAGGCCGTCCGCCGCCACGTCATCGACGCCGTCGAGCGCATGTGCGGGCTGGAGGTCACCGAGGTCAACATCGCCGTCGACGACGTGCACCTGCCCCGGCAGGAGGAGCCGTCCGGAACGGACGGGGAGCCGCGAGTCCAATGAGCACGGGTCCGGCCGAGACGAGCCGGCGCGCAGAGGCGCCCGGAGCCCCCGCCGAGGGGGCGACGCACGGGGAGACCGCCACCGGGACGACGACCGGACGCCCGAAGGACGTCTCCGCGGCGGACGTGGCCGCGCGGGTGGAGTCGTGCCCCGACGTGGTCCGCCTGTCGCGCGGGCCGTTCGGGGCGGTGGCCACGTACCTGCCGGGAGGGCTCGTCCCCGGCGTGGTCGTCAGGGACGACCGGATCGAGATCCACATCGTGGCGCGGTACGGACGGCCGCTGCCGGAGATCGCCGAAGCCGTACGGGACGCCGTCGCCGACCTGGCGGACGGCCGGCCTGTCGACGTGATCGTCGCCGACGTGGAGAGCGCCGGCGGCACGCGAGAGGAAGGTTGATCATGGAGGAGTTTCCCGTATGGGCCCTGGCCGGGCTCCTGTTCGGCACGGTGCTCGGAGTCGTGGGCGCGTTCGGCGGGCTCAACGCGTTCCTCATCGTGCTGGTCCTCGGAATCGTCGGCTTCTTCGTCGGCCTGATCCTCGAAGGCGGCGTCCACATGCCGACGACGATGCATCCGCGGCGGCAATGACCGTGCCCGGGACGCGCGGGACGACGTCGATCTCGGACCGCGCGTTCATGAAGATCGCCGAAGAGGTGGCCAGGGAGGACGACCAGGTCGCCGGCAGGCCGCACGCCTCCGGCTCGCTCAGCGGGTCCGTCGCCGCGGTGCGGTTCGACCTGACCGTCCGCTACCCGGCTCCCGTGCGCGGGATCGCCGCGCACATCCGGGAGCACGTGCGGGAGCGGGTGCGCGAGCTCACCGGCGTCTCGGTGGAGAACGTCGACATCGACGTGGTGGAGCTCGTGCCGGCGCAGCGTCCCGCGCCCCGGACCCGCGAGGAGGATCGGCCATGACGCCCGGTCACGGCCCGTCGGAGGGCCCGCGGTTCTTCGTCCCGGCCCGCCGCCCCGAGTCGCGGGGGGTGGCCCGGGCCTTCCGGCCCACCCGCGCGGGCCCGGCCGGCATCGTGGCGCTCGTGCTGCTGGCCCTCGGGGTCGTGACCGCCGTGCAGGTCATCACGACGCTCCTGGGCAACCCGGTCCGCATCGTGCCGTACGACCAGGTGGCGCGGTGGCTGCGGACCACGACGTGGGACGACGGCCGGGCGCTCGCGGTGGCGAGCGCGCTCGTTCTGCTCGGCCTGCTCCTCCTGCTGATCGCGCTGGTCCCGGGCCGGGGACGGATGGTCACGCTGACCACCGGCGACCCCGATCTGGCGGTGGGCGTCCCGCGCCGGACGCTGTCCGCCGTGCTGACCGCGGCCGCCTCCCACGTGGACGGCGTGCGGCACGCGCGGGCCCGCGTGCACGGGTGGCGGGCCGACGTGCGGGCGGACACCGACCTGCGCGACACGGCCGGCGTGGGGGAGCGCGTCCGGGCCGCCGTCGAGCGGGAACTCGACCGGCTCGCCCCGGCCCACCCCATGTCCGTGCGGGTGCGGACGCACGGGCCGTCCTGAGACGCGGACGTACGAAGGAGAACCGCCGTGAAGCGAAGCGGCAACCGGACGGGCCTCGCCCTCGTCGGGCTCGTCCTGCTCGTGGTGGGCGGGCTGGCGCTCGCGCGTGGACTGGGCGCGTTCGGAGCGTCGGCCGCCCGCCGCCCACTGCTGGAGCCGGGCGCGGCCGCGCTCGCGGCCACCCGGCCGTGGTTCTGGCCCGCGGTCGCGGCGGCGGGGGTGGTGCTCGCGATCATCGGGCTCGCCTGGCTCGTCTCGCTGCTGCGCCTGGACCGGCTGCGGCGGCTGCGCCTGGAGTCGGGCATGTCCGGGGTCACCGAGGTCGACGGCGGGCCCGCGAGCCACGCCGTGGCGGGCCAGGTGATGGGCTATCCGGCCGTCCGCCGGGCGCGCGCGGTGCTACGCGGCCGGCCCGACGCGCCGCGCCTGGACCTCGGCGTGTCGGCGCGGGAGCCGGCCGACCTCGGCGCCCTGGTGACCCGGCTGCACGACGAGGCCGTGCCCGATCTGCGCACCACGCTCGGCCTGCGCCGTCTCCCCACGCTCGTCCGGCTGAGCATCGTGCCCGGCAAGCGCACCCGCGCGGTCCACTGAGAACACGGCCGCCCCCGTCTCTTCTCAGGACGTCTCTTCTCAGGACGGCTCGTTCAGGACCTCGGCGAGCACGGCCGCGTGGCTGTGGCCGGCGTCCCTCGTCGCGGTGAGCAGGGTGACCTGGCCGTCCGCCCGGAGGCGGCGCAGTCGTTCCAGGGCCTCGCGGCGTCCGGGCTCGTCGAGTTCCGCCAGGTAGCGGCCGTGGAACTCGCCGTACTTCGCGGGCTCGTGGCCGTACCACCGGCGCAGGTCGGTGGAGGGCGCCACGTCCTTGAGCCACTCGTCGAGATGCGCGGCGTCCTTCGTCAGCCCGCGGGGCCACACCCGGTCGACCAGCACCCGCGTCCCGTCGTCGGGGGACGGGGGGTCGTACACCCGGCGTACCGTCACCGATCGCATGCGTGCTCCCTCCGATCGTCTCACCGGTGCCCCGCGTCAGGCCGTCCCAACCCGCCGCCGTCCGGGGGCGCGGCCGGGAGGCGCACGACGAACCGGGCCCCGAGCTCGCTGTCCTCGATGCGGAGCGTCCCGCCGCTCGCCTCGGCGATCTGGCGGGCGATCGGCAGGCCGAGCCCGCTCCCCCCGGCGTCTCTGCTGCGCGCGGCGTCGAGCCGGGTGAAGCGCTGGAAGACCAGTTCGCGCTTGTCCGGTGCGACACCGGCCCCGTCGTCGTTCACCTCGAGGACGGCCGTGCCGTCCGGGAAGGCGGGGGTTGCGGCGTCGAGCCGGACGATGACCGAGATCGCGTTCGCGGCGTGCCGTTCGGCGTTGTCGAGGAGGTTGGCGAGCAGGCGGCCGAGCCGCAGCCGGTCGCCGACGACCACCACCCCGGCCTGGAGCGAGCACGTCAGGCGCTCGTCCGGGGGCGGCCGGTGCCGCAGCTCCGCCTCGACGAGGTCCGCCAGGTCGACCCGGTCCTCGGCCCCCCGCAGGTCCGCGTCGAGGCGGGCGAGGGTCAGCAGGTCGCCGACGAGGGCCTGCAGCCGGTCGAGGCTCCGCAGCATCACGCGGGCCAGCACGGGAACGGTCGTGCTCTCCGGCGAGAGGAGGGCGTCCTCGGCCTCCGCCCGCATGGCCGTGATGGGAGTCCGCAGGTCGTGCGACGCGTCCGTGGCGAACCGCCGCTGCTGCTCCAGCGCGGCCTCCAGCCGCGCCAGCGTGCGGTTCACGCCCACCGCCAGATCGTGGATGTCGTCGCCGCCCGGCGGGACCGGCACCCGCCGCTGCGGGCACGTCGCGTTGATCTCGTCGAGCTCGGCCCGGATCGCCCGTACCGGTGCCATGGCCGTGCGCGCGCCGCGTACGGCCAGCCACTGCGTCACGCCGACCAGCAGGGCGGACCCGCCCACGACCAGGGCGGCGAGCGCGGGGTGGGTCCAGAACGGGACCCGCGGCGCGGCGGCGTAGACGACGCGCGGCCCGTCGGGCCCCCGGGCCCACTGCGCGACCACGATGTGGCAGCCACGCCGCGCGAAGGCGTCCCCGCAGACGGTGCCGTCCGCGATCCCGTGGTAGCCGGCTGGCCGGAGCGACGCCATCGCCGGCCTGCCCCGCAGGGCGGCGGTGGCGGCGACGACCCGGCCGTTCTGGTCGACGACCTGGATGTCGCCGACCGGACCCGGGGTGATCGGCCGCACCAGCCGGCCCGACTCGACCTCCGCCACGACCCGCCCGCCGACGCCGACGAGCTCGTCCTTGACGTAGCCGTTGGTCAGGAACTGGACGGCCGCCAGGATCACCACCGCCAGCAGCGCGCAGAGCACCGTCACCAGGACGCCGGTGAACAGGGTGATGCGCCTGGTGACCGACAGCCTCCGCCTGCCGCCCATCTCCCGGTCGCCGGACGCCCCGGAGTCAGTCCTTCGGCTTCAACGCGGAGGGCTTGTGCACGGCCTGCCTGCCGCTCTTCTCACTCTCGACGAGGAACTGGGGGTCGTCGGGCGAGGCGTCCACCGTGCGCCCGGCCTCCTCGGTCCTCTTGGTGATCTTCTTCTTGACCTCGCCCGAGGCGGTCGAGCCATGGCTGCGCCACGTGACCTCGTCACCCACGGCCGGCTCGTCCTTGTGTCGTTCGGCCATGCCCCGCCCGTACCCACCCCTAAAACCGACAAGCAGCTACATATCACCATAAATATCCAAAGAAATGGCCCGCCAGGAACGGTCACACCCCGTGCTCGGCATGATCGTCCAGGTGAAACTTTCACCTCAGGGAGGGACGTCCGGCCAGGCCAGAGGGCCTTTCGGCCGGGCGGCCCGACGGCGTCGTGTCGCCCCGGGAGACGCCCTGCCTATCGTCCGGATATGAAGATGCGAATGATCACGGCGGGCCTGGTCATGCTCGGCTCCGTCGCCGCCTCGCTCGTCGTCGGTCAGACGGCCCGGGCGGACACGACGATCTGCGAGAAGTACGGCTCGACCACCATCCAGGGCGGCAAGTACGTCGTCATGAACAACGTGTGGGGAGCCTCCACGACGCAGTGCATCAACGTCACGAACACCGGGTTCACGGTGACGCAGGCGAACCACAACAACACGGGCGGCGCCCCGGCGGCGTACCCCGCGATCTACGCCGGCTGTCACTACGCCAACTGCTCCTCCGGTAGCGGGCTGCCGATGCAGGCGTCGAACAGCCAGTTCAACTCGGTGCAGACGAGCGTCAGCATGAGCTACCCCGGCTCGGGCGTCTACGACGCGGCGTACGACATCTGGTTCGACCCGACCCCACGAACCGACGGCCAGAACACCGGCGCCGAGATCATGGTCTGGCTCAACCACACCGGATCCGTCCAGCCGGTCGGCTCGCGCGTCGGTACGGCCAGCCTGGCCGGCGGCACGTGGGACGTGTGGGAGGGCAACATCGGCTGGAACGTCATCTCCTACGTGCGGACCTCGCCGACGAACTCGATCAGCTTCCCCGTGCGCACCTTCTACGACGACGCCGTGAGCCGCGGCTACGCCCAGCGGTCGTGGTACCTGACCAGCGTCCAGGCCGGGTTCGAGCCCTGGGTGGGCGGCGCCGGGCTCGCGGTCAACAACTTCTCCTACAGCGTCGGCGGCACGGTTCCCAGCCCCACGCCGACCCCGACGCCCACGCCTCGCCCGACCCCCACGCCGACCCCGACGCCGGGCGGCGGCGGCGCCTGCCGGGTCTCCTACAGCAAGCAGGAGTGGCAGGGCGGCTTCACGGCCAACGTCACCGTCACCAACACCTCGTCGAGCGCGGTCAACGGCTGGACGCTCGGCTTCACGTTCCCGAACGGCCAGCAGATCACCAGCGCCTGGAACGCCACCGTGAACCAGAGCGGATCGTCCGTCACGGCGAAGAACCTGTCGTACAACGGGTCGATCCCCGCCGGGGGGAACACCTCCTTCGGCTTCCAGGGCACCTGGAACGGCTCGAACGGCACCCCGTCGAGCTTCAACCTGAACGGCACCGCCTGCTCGGTCGGCTGACCGGGCTTCCAGTAGACGGCGGAAGGCGCCGCCGGAGGACGAACCTCCGGCGGCGCCTCAGGCGTTCCTCGCCTCCTACGGGTTGACGGTGATGGTGAAGGTCGACGTGGTGTTCCTGATGTCCTGAGCGTTGTCGCTCAGCTTGAGGTTGTTGAAGGTGACCGAGCCGACCGCCGGGCCCTGGCCCGCCTCGGGCATCTCGTTCGCCCAGAGGCCGAAGCCCGACTTGGCGTCGAACGCGTCACCGCTCTTGTGCGCGCCCGAGATCGAGATGTTGGTGAGGACGGTGTCCTTGATCGGGTTCTGCGGCTGACCGCCGACGTAGTTCGTCTGGAACATGATCCCGGAGTAGGTCGGGTCGACGATGTCGACGTTGCTGATCCGGATGCCCTGGAACACCTTCGAGGCCGAGAAGAGCCAGATGGCCGGGAAGGTCTGGGCGCCCCAGAAGTGACCGCCCGCGCGGACGATCGAGATGTTGTCGAACTGCGTGGGCGGGCTCGCGCCGAAGCCGTTCATCGGGTATCCGAAGTCCAGCGAGCTGATCGTGATGCCCGAGTAGGTGAGCGTGTCGGCGATGTAGATGTTCTTGAACGTGTTGGCGTACCCGCCGTACACCGCGACGCCGGCCGCGCGCCAGGGGAGGATCGCGGTCAGGTTCTGGTACACGTTGTTCTTCTCGTCGGCCCCGCCGGCGTCGATGGCCGAGAACAGCGCGAAGCTGTCGTCGCCCGTCGTCCTCGCCTCGTTGTTCGAGACCAGGTTGTCGGTGCTGCCGTTCGTCATGTTGACGCCGTCGGCGAACGTGTCGCGGATCCGCGAGTTGGTGATCGTCATGTTGTCCGTGTTCGCGCCCCAGTACATGCAGACCTGGTGCTCGACCCAGATGTTGTCGATCGTGATGTTCGCGACGTTGGAGAAGTCGAACACCTTGCCCGGCCCGTCGATTCGGGAGGTGTAGTTCCCGAAGTAGGCGAAGCCGGAGAAGGTCGACCCGTTGGCCGAGGACTCGGCCCGGAACCCGACGTCCGTGTTCTCCTGCGTGGACGGCGCGTAGAACCGGGTGTACCAGGGACCGGCGCCGACGACCTTGACCGGCTTGCCGTACACCTGGAACTTGCCCGACGTCTGGTAGTCGCCCGGCGGCAGGTAGACGCCGACGAGCGTGCCGGTGGTGTCCATCCGGACCTTGTCCAGGGCGTTCTGCACGTCCTGGTGGGTGAGGCCGGCGGGCACCGTGTACGTCGCGGGATCGGGGTTGGCGATGACGTTCGCCTGCTCGAGGCTGACGAAGTCGATCGCGTAGGTGGAGGTGTTGGCCGCGTCCTTCTGCAGTCTGATCTTGTGGCCGGCCGCGACGGTCGTCCCGAGCAGCACGTTGGCCTCGTCGTAGATGTGCCGCGGGCTGCCGGCGCTCGGGGAGTTGCCCGGGCCGGTCTCGTTGCCGTACAGCCACGCGTACTTCGAGGTCAGGTTGACGGCCTTGAGGAAGGTGCCGTCGACGTAGACGTCCAGGGTCGCGTCGGTGCCGCCGCCGCCCGCCGAGTCGGGGATGGAGAAGCGGGTGACCAGCGTGTTCGTCGGCGCCTTGGTGGTCCACTCGACGTAGTTGCCGGTGGAGGTGAGCCGCACGGCCTTGCGGCCGGACGCCTCGCCGGCGAGGTCGCCGATGGTCCGGTTCGGGCCGACGACCGTCGCCCCGCCGCCGACCACGCCGTCCTCGGCCTCGTAGGTGTCGTACGGCATGTTGGCGCCGCGGCCCACGAAGAACGGCTGGTTGGTGGTGTTGTTGGCCTGCTTGACCGGGAGTTCGTTGGCGTCGTTGGCGATCACGGTCTTGACCGTGTACCTGCCGTTCGCGGCCGTCCACGTGCCCAGGTTCATCGGGCTCGTGGTGGATCCCGCCGCGATGGCGCCGCTGTAGGAGCCGGTCAGCGTCTTGACGACGGTGCCCGAGTCGTTGGTGATCGTGAGCGTGACGCCGTGGGCGCCGCTCGCGGAGGCGACCGTGCCCTGGTTCTTGATCGCCACCGAGAACGTGACCGTGCTGCCGTTCGCGGGGTTGCCCGGCGACCAGCTGACCGGTGAGGCGATCAGGTCGGAGCTGTCGACCGGCCGGACGACCAGCGGCGAGGAGGCCGCGAAGTCGTTGTTGGTCTCGTTCTGCTCGATGACGGCGCCGGACTCGTCGGCCTTGGCGCTCAGCGCGTAGCTGCCCGCGTCGCGGGGGCCGATGCCGGCGGAGACGGTGGCCGACGCCCCGGCCGCCAGCGCGCCGACGGCGGCGCTGCCGACCTTGCTGCCGCCCAGGAAGAAGGCGACGTTGGTGGCGCCGGAGGCCGCCGTGCCCGCGTTCTTGACCGTGGCCGAGAGCGTGACGGAGTCGGTCTCGACGGGCGCGGCCGGCGACGCCGACAGCGCCGTGACGGTGAGGTCGGGGTTGGGCGCCGGGACGCCGATGACCTGGAACTCCGCCACCTGGCCGGCGGGGGCGCCGGAGTTGGCGGTGAACGTGAGCCGGACGTCCGCCACCGTCGCGGACACCGGGATCGTCACCGTGTTGCCGGACGACGGGTTGAAGGTGTACGTCGCCGGGCCCGAGATGCTCGTGAACGACGACGCGCTCTGCTCGCGGCCCAGGACCTGGATGGTCTGGGTGCGGGTGCTCCAGGCGGGGTCGGGGTTCAGCTTCAGCACGATCGAGTTGACGACCGCGTTGGCGCCGAGCTGGACGGTGAGCGTGTTCGGGTAGCTGCCGCCCGCGCCCTCCCAGTAGGTCGTCACGTCGTTGTCGTCGGCGTTCGCGGCGACGTACGTGAAGGTGTACGACGAGGCCGTGATGGGCTTGCCGACGGCCATGTTGGAGCCGCCGCCCCCGGTCCCGTTGCGGGTGACGGTGGTGCTGGCGATCGACTGGTTCCCGGCCGCGTCCTTGGCCCGCACGTAGTACGACACGGTCGCGGTCGTCGGCTGGGTGTCGGTGTAGGTGAGGACGTTGCCCGCCACGCTGCCCCGCAGGGCGTTGTTGGCGTAGACGTCGTAGCCGGTGACGCCGACGTTGTCGGTGGAGGCCGTCCAGGTCAGCTTGATCTGCCCGGCCGTCTGCTCGGTGTAGGCGAGGTCCCCGGGCGCGGTCGGCGCCTGCGTGTCGCCCGTGGCGCCCTGCCGGGTCACGGTGTTGCTGTTGCCCGACTGGTTGCCCGCGGCGTCGCGGGCGCGCACGTAGTAGGACACCGTGGCGCTGTCGGGCTGGGTGTCGGTGTAGGTGAGGACGTTGCCGGCCACGCTCGTGCGGAGCTGGTTGTCGGCGTAGACGTCGTAGCCGGTGACCCCGACGTTGTCGGTGGAGGCGCTCCAGGTCAGCTTGATCTGGCCGGAGGCCGGCTGGGTGTACGCCAGGTTGGACGGCGCGCTCGGCGGCTGCGTGTCACCGGTGCCCGACGGGCCGTAGACCTCGAGCTCCGACACCTGGCCCGCGGGCCAGCCCGTGTTGGCCGTGATGTTCACCCGGACGTACCGGACGGTGGCGGCGGTGAAGGTGATCGTCACCGTGTTGCCGGAGGAGGGGGTGAAGCTGTAGCCGGCCGACGCGACGAGCGTGGAGAAGTTCGTGCCGTCGGTGCCGCCCTGGACCGAGAGGGTCTGGGTGCGGGCCCCCCAGCCGCTCGGCAGCTTCAGCACGACCTTGTTGACGCTCACCGAGGCGCCGAGGTCCACCT
Source organism: Microbispora corallina (assembly GCF_016863035.1). Classification (GTDB taxonomy): domain Bacteria; phylum Actinomycetota; class Actinomycetes; order Streptosporangiales; family Streptosporangiaceae; genus Microbispora; species Microbispora corallina. Next base: position 35,338 of record NZ_BOOC01000018.1, on the reverse strand, counting down.
GCAGCCACTGCGGGAACGCGTTGTTGACGCTCTCCCAGTAGGTGGCCTGGTTGCCGTCGGTGGCGTTGGAGGAGGCGTAGACGTCGGAGTGGCCGCTCTCCTTCGTCGGCTTGCCCTGGGCGAGGTTGCCCGACGCCGAGGCGGCGCCGTAGACCTCGATCTCGGACAGCTGGGCGGCCGCCCAGCCGGTGTTCGCGGTGATGTTCACCCGGACGTACCGGGTGCTGGTGGCCGCGAAGTTGATCGTCACCGTGTTGCCCGAGCCCGGGCCGAACGTGTACGACGTGGAGCCGACGACGGTGCTGAACCCGGAGCCGTCGGTGCTGCCCTGGACGGACAGGGTCTCGTTGCGGGCCTCCCACGAGGAGGGGAGCTTGAGCACGACCTGGTCGACGCTGGTGGTGCTGCCGAGGTCCACCTGGGCCCACTGCGGGAACGAGCTGCCCGAGCTCTCCCAGTAGCTGCCCTGGTTGCCGTCGTTGAGGTTGCCCGCGGTGTAGGGGCTGTTGGAGCTGCTCGCGGTGGCCGTCTTCCCGGCCGCCAGATTGGGCCCGCCCGCCGCCTTCGCGGGGGAGAGCGGCCCGGCCACGACGAGGAGGCATGCCGCCGCCACCGCCGCGACCGAGCGTACGAACTTCCTGTCTGACATTTGCGTTCCTTCGTCTCCGGAATCCGACCGACGGCCCCGATCCGCGGGTCTCACTCCGCATTCCGCTGGGGGGTGGGGAAAAGCCGTGGTCAGGGCGGCGACCGGTTGCCCAATGCCGTAGCCGACATCACCTCGTTGACCTCTCTGGAGAAGGTGACGGTGGCGGGCGCGCACGGACGCAGTGCATTCCTGCCGGAGCTTGCGTGGAACTGCAAAAATCTGATGGTTAAGTTGCAAGATCCTTACATCGAGTTGCTCAGATGTTACATAGGCAGCACTCCACCGTCAACGGGGCTGACAGGTCCGGTGACAGGGCAGTCTCCGCAGGCCGCAGGGGGTCGAAAGTTTCAGGCGCAGGACCGGTTCTGACCGTCGGCTTTATCCCAGGAAAACGCCTATTGACCGCGCACTGGTACGCCTCTAACGTACGTCGAAAGTTAGGGCAAGATATCGAAAACTTTCGGCCCCCCTCCGGAGGATCTGAGATGTCCTATCGACACGCGCTCGCCGCGCTCACCGCCGCCGCGGGCCTGGTGCTGGCGTCGGTCCCGGCGTCCGCCGCCACGGCCGACGGCCACGGCCCCGGCAGGACGCTCGGAGAGCTGGCCGCCGCCACACACCGCTACTTCGGCTCGGCCACCGACAACCCCGAGTTCACCGACCAGGCGTACCTCGACATCCTCGGCCGCGAGTTCGACTCGACCACGGCCGGCAACGCGCTGAAGTGGTACGCGACCGAGCCCCAGCAGGGCGTCTTCGACTTCACCCAGGGCGACCAGGTCCTCGACTTCGCGCGCAGGCACAACATGTCGTTCCGCGCCCACACACTGGTGTGGCACAACCAGCTCCCCGACTGGCTGACCAGCGGCACCTGGACCGCCGACCAGCTGCGGGCGATCCTCAAGAACCACATCACCCAGGAGGCGCGTCACTACAGGGGCAAGGTCTACTCGTGGGACGTCGTCAACGAGGCGTTCAACGAGGACGGCACCTACCGCGACACCCTCTTCTACCGGACCCTCGGCCCCGGCTACATCGCCGACGCGCTCCGGTGGGCCCACCAGGCCGACCCCCACGCCAAGCTCTACCTGAACGACTACAACCTGGAGGCCGTCGGCCCGAAGAGCGACGCCTACTACGCGCTGGTGAAGTCTCTCAAGGCCCAGCACGTCCCGATCGACGGCGTCGGCTTCCAGGGTCATCTCGCGCTGCAGTACGGGTATCCGGACACCCTGCGGCAGAACCTCCAGCGCTTCGCGGACCTGGGGCTCGACGTGGCAATCACGGAGCTGGACGTCCGCATGATCCTGCCCGCCGACGCCGAGAAGCTGGCCACCCAGGCCAAGTGGTACGCCGACGTGACGAAGGCCTGCCTCGCCGTCCGCCGGTGCGTCGGCATCACGGTCTGGGACTACACCGACAAGTACTCCTGGATCCCGGCCGTCTTCACCGGCGAGGGCGCCGCCCTGCCGTACGACGAGAACCTCGCGCCCAAGCCGGCCTACTACGCCATCAGGGACGCGCTGAAGGCCGCGGGGCGGTAGGCCGCGGTCGCGGCGGGGGACCGGAGGGTCGTCCTCCGCCGCGGCCGATCGCCTTCGCCTCCCTGTGACGGCGGGGATCCGCGGGGGTTGTCCCGGTGGGGGCGCCGGGACCCCGCGGCTGCCACTCCCCGCTCGCGGCGCCGGGCCGGTGGAACCTCCCGGCCCGGCGCCGATCTAATTTCACGCCTTTTACTAAGGTGTTGACTCTTGGCGGAGAGCCGGTGGTACTCTCGCCCGAGAGAGCGCTCTCTTACCAGAGTTCGACCGATCCGTCCCTGTGGCCCGCGCGGGCCACAGTCCGGCGCCCCCTTCTCCTCCCTGTTCCCGCGGTCCGGAGGGCGTGCCGGCGCGCCCCGCGCGTCACCCCCCCGGCGGACCGGTCCTCGATCAAAGGGAGAACCCATGTCAGGAACGCGCGAACGCGCGGACGTGGGAGGCAGCGCCCGTCGTCTGGGCCTGCGTCTCAAGGCAGGTGCCTCTGCCGTCGTCCTGGCGCTCGGCACTCTCGGAGTCGCGACGGCCACGGCCGTCGCCGTCCCCGGAACCGCCAACGCCGCCGTCCCCGCACCCCCGGCCGGATTCACGCTCACCTGGAGCGACGACTTCAACGGCGCCGCGGGCACGGGTGTGGACACCGGCACCTGGAAGTACGACACCGGTCCGGGCAGCAGCTTCGGCACCGGTGAGATCGAGACGATGACCAACAGCACGGCGAACGTCTTCCAGGACGGGAACGGGCACCTGGTCCTCCGGGCGCTGCACTCCGGCACCAACCCGTCCTCCGGCTGGACGTCCGGGCGCATCGAGACCCAGGCGGCCACGTTCGGGGCTCCCGCCGGCGGCGTCGTCCGCATGGAGTCGTCGATCCAGCAGCCCAACGTCACGACGGCGAACGGCGCGGGCTACTGGCCGGCGTTCTGGATGCTCGGCGCGCCCCTGCGGTCCGGCATCTCATGGCCGACGAGCGGTGAGATCGACATCCTCGAGGACATCAACGGCCGCAGCTCGGTCTTCGGCACCCTTCACTGCGGGACCAACCCCGGCGGGCCGTGCAACGAGTCGAGCGGCATCGGCAGCGGCGAGCGCGCCTGCTCGGGCTGCCAGACCGGCTACCACACCTACGCCGTGGAGATCGACCGGTCCGTCTCGCCCGAGCAGATCCGCTGGTACCTCGACGGGACCAACTACTTCACCCTGCCGGCCAACCGCGTGGACGCCACCACCTGGGCCAACGCGGTCGACCACCCGTTCTTCATCATCTACGACCTGGCCATGGGCGGCGGGTTCCCCGCGGCCTTCGGGGGCGGCCCCAACGCCTCCACGGTCTCCGGCGGCCAGATGAACATCGACTGGGTCGCCGTCTACAACAAGGGCCCCGGCAGCGGCGGTGGCGGTGGCGATGGCAGCAACATCGCCCAGGGCAAGACGACCACGGCGTCCTCGTCCGAGAACGGCACCCTCGGCCCGGCCAACGCCACCGACGGCAACACCGGGACCCGCTGGGCGAGCGGCTTCAGCGACCCGCAGTGGCTCCAGGTGGACCTCGGCCAGTCGTACACCATCAGCCACGTGACGCTGAACTGGGAGGCCGCGTACGGCAGGGCGTACCAGATACAGACGTCACAGGACGGCGCCAACTGGACGACGATCTACTCCACCACCACGGGTGACGGAGGGACCGACGACCTGGCGGTGACCGGCACGGGCCGGTACATCCGGATGTACGGCACCCAACGGGCGACCGCGTACGGCTACTCGTTGTACGAGTTCGCGGTGAACGGCACGCCCGGCGGCGGGGGCGGCGGCGGCACGCTGCTGTCGCAGGGCCACCCGGCCACCGCGTCGTCGACCGAGAACGCCGGCACCCCGGCCTCGGCCGCCGTCGACGGCAACACCGGCACCCGCTGGTCCAGCGCGTTCAGCGACCCGCAGTGGCTCCAGGTCGACCTCGGCGCCACGCACACGATCAGCCGGGTCGCGCTGAACTGGGAGGCCGCCTACGGCAGGGCCTTCCAGATCCAGACGTCCGGCGACGGCACCACGTGGACGACCGTCTACTCCACGACCTCGGGTACCGGAGGAAACCAGAACCTGACGGTCTCCGGCTCGGGGCGGTACGTCCGGGTGTACGGCACGCAGCGGGCCACGGCCTACGGCTACTCGCTCTACGAGTTCCAGGTCTACGGCAGCTAGCTCCATCGGGGTGCCGGGGCGGCCGCCCCGGCACCCTTTGGCCGTCGGATCGGGTGAGAGCGCTCTCACCCGACGCGCTTTTCCCGCTCGGAAATCTGTCAAGAACGCTTTACCGAATGAGGCGCCTCGGTGCCCGCGACGGGTCAGGTGAGGCGGCCGACGTGGGCGAGAGCCTGCTTGAGAAGCACGCCCTGGCCGCCCGTCATCTCCTGCTGGACGAGCGGCGAGGCGGCCTCCTCGGGGGTGAACCACACGAGGTCGAGCGCGTCCTGGCGGGGACGGCAGTCGCCGGCGACCGGGACGATGTACGCCAGCGAGACCGCGTGCTGGCGCGGGTCGTGATACGACGTGACGCCCGGGGTGGGGAAGTACTCGGCGATCGTGAACGGCTGGGGCGAGATCGGCACGTGGGGAAGCGCCACCGGCCCGAGGTCCTTCTCCAGATGCCGCAGCAGCGCGTCGCGGACCCGCTCGTGGTAGAGGACGCGCCCGGAGACGAGCGCGCGGCTGACGGTGCCGTCGGAGCCGATCCGCAGCAGCAGACCGACCCGGGTCACCGTGCCGGTGTCGTCGACCCGCACGGGCACGGCGTCGATGTACAGGATCGGCATGCGTCCCCGTACCGACTCCAGCTCGTCCGGAGCGAGCCATCCGGGCACGGTTTCGGTCTTTTCCGTCATCCCGCGATCGTACTTCGCGGCCCGATCTCGCCGCGCCGGCGACCCGGCACGGTCGTCCGCTGGTCAGACGTAGTAACCCTCGACCGGCCGGCGGGCCTCGTCGTACAGCGCCGGGCCCTCCAGCCGTACGGCCGGCGGCCCGGCGGGCGGCTTGAGGTCGCTGAGCTGCCCGGCCGACAGGGCGAACACGACCCGGCCGAGGCCCGACCGCTCGATGGCCCCGGCGCACATGCCGCAGGGCTGGCAGCTCGTGTACATCGTGGTCGCCGCGGCCGTGGCCGGGTCGAGCTCCCGGGCGGCCCACCTGGCCAGCTTCAGCTCCGGGTGGGCCGTGATGTCGGCGTCGCGGATCGTCGTGTTGCGCTCCTCGGCGAGCACGTCGCCGTCCGGGCCGACCAGCAGCGACCCGAACGGCGGGTCGCCGCCCTCCCGGGCGGACGCCGCCAGCTCGATGGCCCTGCGGAGGAAGCGTTCGTCGTCGGTCACGTAATCTCCGTTCTCGATTGGCGCCGGGCGCCGGTCCATGCCGCGTGCACGGTCGCCAGCCGCCGCCACGCGATCTCGGGGTGGCACGTCTCGCGCGGGTCGTCGTCGAACGGGTCGAGCACGACGGTGCCGGCGCCGAGGCGGCGCAGGCGGTGAAGGTCGTCCAAAACCTGGTCGACCGTGCCTTCGCCGGCGAGCCTGCCGGGGGAGGTGACGGGGGAGTCGGTGAGGCGCAGCGCGATCCGGGGGGCGAGACCGGGCACGGGCCGCCCCTCCTCTCCGGCCATCGCCCGAATCCGGCCGACGGCCTCCTCCAGCCACGGGAGCGTGGTGCGCAGCGGATGCCAGGCGTCGCCCAGCCGTACCGCCCGGCGGATGCCCGCGTCGCTGTTGCCGCCGATCCAGATCGGTATCCGCCCCTCGCCGTAGTCGTCGCGGTCGTCCCAGGCGGCGCGCAGCGTGGTGACCAGGTCGTCCGTCAGCTCCCCGCGCCGGTGGAACGGCGCCCCCAGGGCGGCGAACTCCTGCCGCGCCCACCCCACGCCGACGCCGAGGACGAGCCGCCCTCCGCTGATCCGGTCGAGGTTCGCGGCCATCCGGGCGACCAGCAGGGGATGCCGGTACGGTGCGATCAGGACCGTCGTGCCGAGCCGGACGCGCTCGGTGACGCCCGCGAGCCAGGCGAGGGTCGTGAACGGCTCGAAGAAGGGCGGCGGATACTGCTCGGCGACGTCCGGCGTGATCACCACGTGGTCGGAGACCATCAGCAGGTCGAAGCCGAGGGACTCCACCAGCCGGGCCCACCGGAGGAGCACGCCCGGGTCCGTGCCGGGACCGAAGTTGGGGACGTTGACGCCTAACCGCACCGGTTCAGGCTATCCAGGTGGTACGGGCCGCCTGAAGGGAAATATCACGGGATGGACGGGGATCGGCCGTGGAAATCCCGGTACGGTGACACGATGACCGGGAATCTCGACGCGATCGACTGGGCGATCCTCGCCGAGCTCCAGCGGGACGGCCGCATCACGATCACCGAGCTGGCGCGACAGGTGAACCTGAGCCCCTCGGCCACGACGGAGCGGGTCAGGCGGCTGGAGGCGAACGGGGTCGTCATCGGCTACCGCGCGGAGGTCGACCTGGAGAAGGCCGGCTTCGCCGTCCTCGCGATCGTGCGGCTCAAGTATCCGGGCAGCCGTCACGAGCCCCTGCGCCGCCTGCTCGCCGAGCGGTTCGAGATCCTGGAGTGCCTCAGGACGACCGGGGACGACTGCTACACCCTCAAGGTGGCGGCGACCTCGATGGCTCACCTGGAGCGGATCGTGGACGAACTGGCCCAGTTCGGCAGCACGACCACCAATATCGTCTACAGCTCGACGCTCCCCTATCGGGGGCCGCGGGCTCCTGAGCCCCCAGCCGGCGGCTGAACCCCTGCGGGAACAATTCCGCGCTGCATGCGGTATACAGTATGGAGAGCGATGCGCCGACAGGCGAGGGGGACGTCGTGGTCGATCGAGTCCGTTGTCACGCGCGTGCGCCGGGTCGTCCGAGATGGCCGGGCACGATCCGCGGGCGGGTCACCGCCCTCGTCGCCGTCCTGACGATGCTCCTCCTGCTGCCCGCGAACGCGATGGCGAGCGAAGCCGAGCAGCGGGCGTTCCACGGCACGCTCCGGCTGAGCGACCGGGGGCAGAACGCCCTCGTCGCCGCGGCGCTGCGGGCCGGGGCGCTCGCCACCCCGATCGTCCCGAAGGTCGCGGGCGTCGACCTGGTCCAGGTGGTGGCGCTGGGTCACCGGGTGCTCGACGCGGCGAGGGACGCGCGGGGGCTCCCGCCCCCCGCCTCGGTCCGGCCACCGGGGGACGGCCCCGAGCAGGACGTCCGGATCCACGGACGCGCGCCTCTGGTACGCGTACGGCTCGCCGCGCTGGGCGTCGGGACGGGGCCCCGCACTGCCGTGATCTACGCGGGCCGGCTGGGCGCCCGGCTCACCCCCGCCCTCGTCTTCACCAGGTTCCTGGGCCTCCAGGAAGCTCTCCTGACGACCCTGGCCGCGCTGTCGACCTGGTGGATCACCGGGCGAGCCCTCAGACCGGTCGAGGACATCCGCCGGCGGCTCGCCGCGATCGACATGGACGAACCGGGCGCGCGGGTGCCCGAGCCGGGCGGAGACGACGAGATCGCGCGTCTCGCCCACAGCGTCAACGGCGCGCTGAGCCGCATCGGGGACGTCAAACGGCGCAGCGACCATGTGCTCCGCGAGCTGCGGCGGTTCGCGGCCGACGCCTCCCACGAGCTGCGGACCCCTCTCGCCGGACTCCGGGCGGAGCTGGAGGAGTGCCGGCTGTACCCCGAGGATACGGACGTGCCCACGATGATCGACTGTGCGCTGTCCGACGTGGACCGGCTGGAGGCCATCGTCGCGGACCTGCTCCTGCTGACCCGGGTCGAGGCCGCCGACGGCGCCGGGCGGGCCCCGGTGGACCTGCCGGAGCTGGTCCGGCACGAGGTCTCCCTTACGGTCGGCCGATGGCCGGTGCGCACGCGGCTCGACGAGGGACTCCTGGTCCGCGTGGTACGTCCGCAGATCGCCCGCGTGCTCGCCAACCTGCTGGACAACGCCCAGCGGCACGCCGCGGCGTCGGTGGAGGTCCACCTGCGGCGGTGCGGGGGGTTCGCCGAGCTCTCCGTGTCCGACGACGGAGCCGGGATCCCCGTGGCGGACCGGGAGCGGATCTTCGAGCGGTTCGCCCGGCTCGACGACGCCCGCAGCCGGGACCGCGGCGGCACCGGGCTCGGCCTGGCGATCGCGAGGGAGATCGCCCACGCCCACGGCGGGACGCTGGAGGTCGGCGACGCGCCCAGCGGTGGAGCCCGCTTCGTCCTGCGAATCCCGCTCGCCTGACGGGCGGCCGGGCGGCCCAGATCGCCTTGAGGACCGGCGGTGCGGCCCGGCGGCGCGGCTCGGCTTGCGGATGAGCGCCCGGTTCGCCTGACGGGCGGGCGGGGTCGCCTGGCAAGCGGACCTTGGGTCGATGAGGGGGAGGAGCGCGGTAATCAGGGTCTATCGCCTAAAGTCACGCGAATGGCCCCGAATCCGTCCCGGCTCGCCTGGCTCGACGCCCTGCGGGGGCCGGCCGCCCTGGCCGTCGCGCTCCACCACTCGGCGTGGACGTTCATCCCCGGGGCATGGGCGGCCGTCGACCGCAGGATCGACGTCGGCACATGGGGCGTGTTCGTGTTCTTCCTGGTCAGCGGCTACATCATCCCCGCGTCGCTGGAACGGCGGGGAGACCTGCGGGCGTTCTGGATCGGCCGGGCGTTCCGCCTGCTGCCGCTGCTGCTCACCGCGGCCGCCCTGGCCCTCCTGCTCGGGTACGCCGGGGCGTTCGCCCTCCACCCGGGCCTGGGCCGGCGACCCCTGTCCGTCGTCGTGCTCGGCAACGTGACGATGCTGCAGGAGCTGCTGGGCGTCCCGGCGGTCATCAACGTGATGTGGACGCTCTCCTACGAGATGGCGTTCTACCTGCTGACCGTGGCCCTGTACGCCACGCGGCAGGCGCACCGGTCGGCGCCGATCGCCGTCGTCCTGGCGGTGCTCGGCGTGCTCCTCGGGGCGTTGCTGCCCCGGCCCGTCATCAGCGGGCGGGCCGACCTGCTCGCCGCGCTCCTCGCCCTGGCGGCGGCCGCGGTCGTGGTCGCGACGGCACGGGCGCGGGGTGGGACGCGCGCTGCCGTCGCCGTCGCGGGCGGGCTGCTGGGGCTGGCCCTGGTCGTCCTGGGCAGCCGGATCGGCGCCTGGCAGGGCCTCGTCATCCTCGCCGCGATGTTCGCGGGCACGGCCGTGCACCGGGCCGAGCAGGGGACGATCCGGTGGCGCTGGGCCGTGGCCGCCGTGCTCGCCGTCCTGGTCTGCGGCGTCCCGGCCAAGGACGATCCTGGCTGGGCGCCCGCGCTCGTGCTGGCCACGGCGTTCTTCGCGGCGGCGTTCGCCCTGCGGCACCGGTCGTTCCCCCGCTGGCTCAGCCATCTGGGGGTGATCAGCTTCTCGCTCTACCTCCTCCACCCGCTCCTGCTGCGGCTGAGCCCCAACCTCCCGTTGTTCTTCCTCATCCTGGTGCCGCTCGGCTACCTGACCCACCGGCTGATCGAGGCTCCCGCGCAGCGCCTCGGCCGGCGACTGTCGGGGCGCGGGAGCCCCCGGCCTGTCACGCTCCGGGATCCCGCAGGGACGTGAGGCGGGCCATCTCGTCGTCCGTGAGCCGGAGCGCGCCCGCCGCGACGTTCTCCGTCAGGTGATCGGGGTCGCCCGTGCCCGGGATGGCCAGCATGTGGGGCCCGAGCTGGAGCGTCCAGGCCAGCCGTACCTGCGCGGCACTCACCCCGTGCGCGCGGGCGACGTGGAGCACCTCCTCGGCGTCGTCCCCGCTCGCGCCCGACACGCGCCCCTGCCCCGCGACGGCGAAGAACGGCGTGAACGCGACGCCCCGCTCGCCGCACAGGCGCACGAACGCGTGGTCCTCCTCCGCCGCCCCGATGCCGAACCGGTTCTGCACGCAGACGACGGGCGCGATGGCCTGCGCCTCGGCGAGGTGCCCGGGCCGGACGCCGGAGAGGCCGAGGTGCCGGATGAGGCCGGCCTCCCGCAGCTCGGCCAGGGCGCCGAAGTGCTCGGCCACCGAGTCGAGCCGCATGACGCGGAGGTTGACCAGGTCGAGGTGGTCACGGCCGAGCTGCCGGAGGTTCTCCTCGACCTGGCCGCGCAGCTGGTCGGGGCGTGCCATGGGCAGCCACGCGCCGGACGGGTCGCGCCCGGGGCCCACCTTCGTGGCGATGACGAGACCGTCCGGGTACGGCGCCAGCGCGCTGGTGATGAGCTCGTTGGCCGAGCGCAGCGGGGAGAAGTAGAAGGAGGCCGTGTCGATGTGGTCGACCCCCAGGTCGACCGCGCGCCGGAGCACAGCGATGACGCGGTCGCGGTCGCTCGGGGGATCGCGGTGGAAGGGGCGGCCCCCCGTCAGCCGCATCGCGCCGAATCCCATCCGGTTGACCGTCAGGTCGCCCAGCGTCCAGGTGCCCGCCGCCGCGGCGGTGATGCTCTGCGAAGTCACCGGGGAAGTGTGCCACGACGCCCCGGCCCCGACGTCCCCTCCGGAGGCGCCCTGTGGACGGCCGCGCGCGATCGCCCCTCGCCGAGCGGCGTCGGCGGCCGCGATCGTCTCTGTGAGGATGTCGGCGTGATCGTGATCAGCGTGTGCCCCCCGGACGACCCCGGCCTGCTCGCCCTCGTCGACGCCATGACGGCCGAGCTCGTCCCGCTGTACGGCCTGCCTCCCGACGCTGAGCCCGCGCCCCTGGCCCCGGACGCCCGCCACCTCCTCGCGATCGACGGCGGGAAGGCGGTCGGCTGCTGCGCGGTCCAGCCGCTGGGCCAGGGCGTGTGCGAGCTGAAGCGGATGTACGTCGACCCCGCCAAGCGGGGGAAGGGGCTGGCCGTACGGCTCCTGGAGCGGGCGGAGCGGACCGCGCTGGACCTCGAGGCGGAGCGGATGCGGCTGGAGACCGGGATCCGGCAACCGGCGGCCGTCCGCCTGTACGAGAGGGCGGGCTACCGGAGGATCCCCAGCTACCCCCCGCACGACCGCGACCCGGAGTCGCTGTGCTTCGAGAAGACCCTGCGCCCGCGCTGAGGCCGTCCGGGCGCGGCCGTGTCAGAGCGAGAGCCAGTAGTAGCCGTGGCCGGACAGCGTGAGCGGATACATGGCCTCCTCCACCCGCAGGAAGCGTCCTCCCCCCAGGAGCTCCGTCGGGATGCTGCCCAGATAGCCGCGCAGGTCGAGGCGCGCGGCCTGCGGATGCCGGGAGAAGTTGGTGACGCACAGGACGTGCGCGCCCTCGTGCACCCGGACGAACGCGAGGACGGCCGCGTTGGTCGTCGTCACCAGCCGGAACTCGCCTTCGGCGAAGGCCGGGTTGAGCCGCCGCACCTCGATGAGCCGGCGGAGGAAGCGCAGCAGCGACCTGCTGCGGCGCTGCGCCTCGACGTTGGTCGCCTGGTAGCCGTAGACGGAGTCCATGATGACCGGCAGGGCGAGGCGTTCGGGCTCGCTCGCGGAGAAGCCGGCGTTCCTGTCGGGCGTCCACTGCATGGGGGTTCGCACGCTCTGGTTCCCTGACAGCGCCAGGTTGTCTCCCATGGCGATCTCGTCGCCGTAGTAGATGAAGGGCGCGCCCGGCATCGACAGCAGCAGCGAGAAGGCCAGCTCGAGGTGCGCGCGGTCGTTGTCCAGCAGCGCCGCCAGCCGCCGGCGGATGCCCAGGGACGTCCTCATGCCGGGGCTCGGCGCGTACGCCCTGAGCAGGCGGTCGCGCGCCTCCTGGTCGATCCCGGTCAGCGACAGTTCGTTGCCGTTGCGCAGGAACAGGCCCCACTGGCAGTCGGGCCGGAGCGGCGGGGCCTGCCGCAGCACCTCCGACAGAGGCGTGTGGTTCTCCTGGCTCATTGCCAGCAGCAGACGGGGAACGAGGGAGTCGTACTGGACGACGTGGCATTCCCTGCCCTCGTCCGGCCCGCCGAAGTAGCCGGCCGCTCCCCGGGGCTCCGAGCCGACCTCCGTTATCAGGATGCGGCCCGGATAGACCTTGTCGATCTCCTCGCGGATCCGCCGGATGTAGTCGTGGGTCTCGCTGAGGCCTTCTCCGTCGCCCTCGCGCTCGTACAGGAAGGGCGCCGCGACCAGGCGGAAGCCGTCGACGCCGAGCTCCAGCCAGTAGCGGACGACCTTGAGCATGCTCTCCTGGACGGCCGGGTTGTCGAAGTTGAGGTCCGGGCTGTGCGGCTGGAAACGGTGCCAGTAGTACTGCCGGCGTCTCGGGTCGTAGCGCCACTGAGCGGAGGCCGTCTCGCTCGCCGGGAGGTTCAGGTCGTCGCTTTCCGCCGTGTCCCGCCAGACGTAGAAGTCGGCGTACGGCCCCTCACGGCCGGCCCGCGACTCCTGGAACCACCGGTGGTGGTCGCTGGTGTGGTTCACCACGAGGTCGAGGACCACGCGCATGCGCCGCCGATGGGCCTCGTCGACGAGTTCGACGAGGTCGCCGATGGTCCCCAGGCCTGGGTGGATCGCGGTGAAGTCGCTGACGTCGTACCCGTCGTCCCTGAGCGGAGAGTCGAAGATCGAGGACAGGACCAGGCAGTCGACGCCGGTCCACTGCAGGTAGTCCAGTCTGCGGGTGAGCCCGCGCAGGTCGCCGACCCCGTCGCCGTCGCCGTCCGCGAACGACCGGACGCGGATCTCGTAGAACACGGCCTTGCGGTACCAGTAGGGGTCGGCCGACGCCGTGCTGACCGGTTCGAGGCTTGCCGCGACGCTCCGCCCGGCGAGCGCACGCCGGGAGGCGAGCCGGACCTGTTCGTCCTGGTCGGCGCGGAGGGCGACCAGGGCGGCCTCGGCCGCCGCCGTCTCGACGCCGCCCCCCTCGGTCAGCAGCGCGACGAGCTCGTCGACGACGGCCAGCCGCGCCCGCGGGTTCGGGCTGTTGACCAGGTTGGCGACCTCCTGCGGGAGCCCGCTCGTCCTGCGGGGTGAGCGGGACAGCCAGAAGTCGCCCGTCACCGTTCCGGCCATCTTGGGCGTCTGCTCGTGGCCGCTCGTCCTGACCTTCTCCACCGCGTGGTCGAAGGCCTCGCGGACGCTGGTCCAGCCGTTGCCGTCGAAGTCGGCCGCGCCCGACGCGATGCCGTCGAAGAAGGCGGCGCCGAACACCGACGGCTTGGGCCCGGCCGGGCCCGGCGCGCCCTCGTGCGCGAGCTGGACGGCGCTGGTGGAGACGATGACCACCCGCTCGACGTCTCCCCGCGGGCGGATGCTCGCGAGGAAGCGCCCGGCGTAGCAGCAGTCGAGCACCACGACGACCCTGCCGGCCGGGCACCCGTGCAGGCAGTCGGCGAGCCACTCGGCGGAGATCGCGGTCAGCGGCGCGCGCCGGGGATCGGAGTCGGCCATGACGAGGAAATAGCGATTGTGCTCGTCGACGAATCCGTGGCCGGAGAAATAGGCGAAAAGGAAGTCGTCCGGATCCGCGTTGGCGAAGAACTCGTAGATGCTTACTTCGGCTTCCGCCCGGGAGGGATCCAGGAGAAGCCGCACCGAATCGAAGCCGCCGAGATCCTCGTCGGTGAGCACCCGCTCCATCGCTTTCGCGTCCTCGACGGGCGAGGCGAGGGCGGGAAAGGCGGGATCGCGATAACGGCCGACCGCGACCGCTATCGCACGACGGGCGCCGTGCCTCCCGCGCAGGTCATTCTCGGGCGTCATCGGCGCCGTTGTTCTCCTGTGCCCGGCGGGGCTCGGTGCGGATCATGATGCGTTCGGCGAGCTGGAGACTGGTCTTATCGTCGTAGCCGACGATGGCGGCCTGGAACCTGCCGTCCTCGTGCTCCTCGATGCTCACCTTCTTCTTGTCGTGCCTGCGCAGCCAGTCGCGGATGATGGAGGCCACCGGCCGCACGCCGTAGGCGTACAGCAGGATCACCATGGCCCCGTCGGCGATCACGGCGCCGACCCGGGTGCCCGGCGGCGGCTCCTTCGTCACCCGCTGCACGCGGACCACCCCGTTGGCCTCGCGCAACTCCGCGGCGAGTTGCTGGAGGCTCTCGTCGAGCCGTTCCTTCTCGCCGGGGTCGTCGCTCATCACCCATATCGTGATCGGCTGCGCCTGCTCGGGGGAACTCATGGCAGAAGTTTGCCCGAAGCCTCCGTCAAAACCCAGATCTTTGCGCGTTCCGTGCGGATCTCCGGCCTCTGGGATGAAGCCGGGCCTCGTGAAATGGACGACGCGCCCGCGTGATGGGCTCCCCTCGGGCGTGCGTCCCATAAACGCAGCACCTGAAATGCCGTTTACGGTGAACCGCCGGGCGTCGCGGTGCAAGGTGGAGGGCATGAGGATCTCGCGGATCGCGCTGCCGCCGCCGGCGGCCCTGCCCGTCCTGGCCGTTCTGCCCCTGCTGGCCGTCCTGACGGTCATGGCTCCCGCCGGGGCGGCGGCCGCGCCCAGGAAGCCGCTCGTCGCGTTGCGGGAGGAGGGCGGCTTCGCCGGGCTCGACAACCGCGTGACCGTCTACACCGACGGCTGCGCCGCCCTGAGCCGCCGTACCGGCCCGACCGTCCGCACCTGCCTGACCGCCGCGGAGTGGCGCGGCCTGCGCGGCTCGCTGAAGCACCTGCGCCTCGGCCGTTCCGAGGCCCGGCCGCCGGGGGCCGACTTCATCCGGTACGGCCTGTCCTACAAGGGCCACCGGGCCGTCCGCTACACCCTGCCCGCGACCTGGAAGCCCGTGGTGAGCAGACTCGAGAAGATCCTCGTCACGCATCCGGCCCGCTGACTCCCGCATGGCCGACGGGCCGTCGCCCGGTCACGGCGTCCATCTGCCGCCGGCGACGTCGATCGTGAGGCCCGTCAGCCAGGAGGACGCGTCGGAGGCGAGGAAGGCCGTCACCTCGGCCACATCGAGCGGGGTTCCGAGACGGCCGAGCGGATGTTCGGCGAGCACCCGATTCCTGAACTCCTCCGGCATCCGCCCCTCGAGACGATCCGTCATGATCGTCGACGGGGCGACGCAGTTGACCCGGATGCCGTACGGGCCGAGCTCGTGCGCCAGTTGCCGCGTCAGCGCGACGACCCCGGCCTTGGCCGCCGTGTAGGCCGCCGAGGCGGGGGTCGGCGTGCGGGCGGCGAGCGACGACATCGTGATGACGGAGCCGCGGCCGCGCTCCCGCATGCCGGGCAGGAAGCTCTTGACGACGAGGAACGCCGAGGTCAGGTTGGCGTCCAGGGTGGCATGCCATTCCTCCTCGCTCGTCTCGTCGATCGGTCGCGGCCGCCCGGTGCCGCCCCCGGCGAAGATCGCCAGTACGTCGACCGGGCCCAGCTGCCGTTCCGTCTCCATCCGCATCGCCTCGGCGGCCGCGAAGTCGGTGGTGTCCGCGGCCAGGCCGATCGCCGTACCCTCGACGCTCTTCACGACGGCGTCGACGGCGCCGGAGTCCCGCCCGTTGACCACCACCCCCATGCCCTGCGCGGCCAGGACCCGGGCGGTCTCACTCCCGATGCCGCCGGATCCGCCGGTGACCACAGCGACCTTGCCCAGAAGGTCCGGATAGCGCATCGTCATGCCCGCCTCCCTGTCCATGTCCTCCACGATCTCCGGCAGGGGGCTCGCGCGGATCCCCCGCAGGGCCGGTTCTGCCGTACGCCATCGGGAGACCCCGGCGGGGGCGGCGCTACTCCGCGCGCGGTACGTCCGCACCTGGCGGGGAGCGATGCCTTGACCGACGAGCGGCGGGCGGCCAAGGATCGGCTCATGGCGGCCTCCCCACGCCCGATCCCGCCCCGGTGGGTCTCCCTGCTGCGGCTGGTCGTGGTGACGCTCGTCCTGGGCGCCGCGATCGGCGCCGGCGTCTGGTGGGCGCTGGCGCTGCTGTGGCACGCCATCTGGGGTGAGGGCCCGATGTGGCTTCCCGGTTAGCGCCGGCGTCCCTGTCACGCCGGGCCTTTCCGCGTACGTGGCCGTCGCTTGGCCGCGGGACTCGGTGGCGCATCGCCCGAGCGGGTACTGCGCACGTGTGAGTTTCGCGGAGTACCAGAATGAGCTGTACGCCCAGGGGCAGACCGGCCATCAGCCGCAGTACCCGATGACGTTCGCGGAGCTGGAGGAGAGGGCGTCGGCCGCGATGCCGCCGAAGGTCTGGGGGTATGTGGCCGGCGGCGCCGGCGACGAGCACACCCAGCGGGCCAACTGCGAGGCGTTCAGGCGGTGGGGCCTGTATCCGCGCATGCTCGTCGCTCCGGCCACGCGCGACATGTCGATCGAGCTGTTCGGGATGACGCTGCCCGCGCCGGTGTTCATGGCGCCCATCGGGGTGATCGGGGTGTGCGCCCAGGACGGACACGGCGACCTCGCGTGCGCGCGGGCCTCCGTCCGTACGGGCGTCCCGTTCTTCGCGGGGACCCTGTCGGCCGATCCGATGGAGGACGTGGCCGCGGCGCTCGGCGGCACTCCCGCCTTCTTCCAGCTCTACACGCCGTCCGACCGCGACCTGGCCGCGAGCCTGGTGCACCGCGCCGAGGCGGCGGGTTTCAGGGGCATCGCCGTCACCCTCGACACCTGGGTCACCGGCTGGCGGCCGCGGGACCTGCGCGGCTCGAACTACCCGCAGGTGCCGAGCGGATGCCTCAGCAACTACACCAGCGACCCCGTGTTCCGCCGGGGACTGCGACCCGGCGAGGACGCCACCGAGGCGGCCGTGCGCGAGCTGCCCATCTTCGGAGGACCGTTCAGGTGGGACGACCTCGACTGGCTGAGGTCGCAGACCAGGCTGCCGCTGATGCTCAAGGGCATCTGCCACCCCGACGACGTCCGCCGCGCCAAGGACCACGGCGCCGACGCCATCTACTGCTCCAACCACGGCGGACGGCAGGCCAACGGGGGACTGCCCACCTTGGAGTGCCTGCCGGACGTGATCGAGGCCGCCGACGGGCTGCCGGTCCTGTTCGACTCGGGTGTGCGCAGCGGGGCCGACGTCATCAAGGCGCTGGCGATGGGCGCCACCGCGGTGGGCGTCGGCCGCCCGTACGCGTACGGGCTGGCGTTGGGCGGGGTGGAGGGCGTCGTGCACGTGCTGCGCTCCATGCTGGCCGAAGCGGAGCTCATCATGGCGGTCGACGGGTACCCCGCTCTCAAGGACCTCACGCCTGAGGCGCTGCGCCTCGTGGGCTGACCAGTGCCCCCGGTTCGTGTGGATGCACGACATGTCCCGTGGCCAGCAGCCAGAGCGCCAGACCCCACAGAACGGCGAAGAACAGCAGGAGGAGCACCTTCCTCCGCCTCGTGGCGTGGCCGCTCAACGTCGAGGACTCCCGGACGAGAAGCAGCGACACAGCGAAGGTCGTCGGCAACAGGAGCAGGGACAGGAACTGCCCGGGAATGTCCCGCCGCACCACGAGTGGAGGCCACCATGACGGCGGCCACCACCAGACGGCCGGCGCCGGCCACGACCACGACAGGTCCACGAGCCGGAGGAGGGTGAGCAGCGCCGCCGCCGTTCCCGCGATGACCAGCCAGTGTGCCCGGCGGATGAAGTGCGCGGGCCGGAGCGGGCATTTGACCCAGACGCGCTCGGGGCGTCTCCTGCTGCCGGAGTAGGCCGAGAACAGCTCGTCGGTGTTGTAGAGATGGTCGACGACCGCGCGTTCTGTGAGGTTGCGGCTTTCCCCGTGGAGTTCGCACTTGCCGAGCTCGACGCTGGTGTCGGTGACCCTGATGTTGAGGTGGCTCGACACGGCGTCCTTGAACATCACCCACTCCCAGGCGGTGGAGCTGCTGAACCACGGTTTCTGCAGCTCCCGTCCGCCCTTGCGCGGGTGCGAGAAGTAGATCGCCCGCCGATCGGACATCGTGATGATGAACGAGTCGTCGAGGGGCACGACACACTCCGCGAACAGCTCCCAGCGACGTCCGTACCCCGCGTAGGTGGCGACGAGCCTGCGGGCCGCGGCACGCGCTCCGGGGTCGGCGGTGCACGCTCTCCGGTCGGCGGCACGCGTTCCGCGGCAGGCGCCACGCGCTCCGGGGTCGGCGGTGCGCGCTCTCCGGTCGGCGCCACGCGCTTCGCCGTCGGCGGTGCGCGCCGAGGGCCTCTCGCCGGGGGGCGACGCGGAGACGTGCGGCTCCTCACATCGTGGCTGCCGGGGTCTCGCCCGCAGCCGCCGTTCGACGAGGCTCCACTGGGCGCGCCTGCGTGACCAGAAGGTGGTCGTCTCGATGTCCGCCGCCTTCCGCACCGCCTCGTCCAGCACCGTGCGAAGGTTTTCGAGCAGGACGTTCACCTCGTCTTCCAGGCTCCGGCACTTCTCCTCGAAGGTCTTGCCCGGATCCGCGGCGGTCTTCACCGCACGTGACAGGCCGCCGTGCTTGACGAAACTCGGCAATGCGATGAGCGGATTCTCCGCGACGCTCTCATTGTGCGGCGCGACCTCCGTCCTGACGATCCTGCGAATGTCCGCCGCCTTTCCGCACCAGGTCCGGTACATGTCGTACGTCAGGTACCAGTGCAGTTCGCAGTCCTTGAGGCCGTCCAACAGGTATCTGTACAGCCGCGGCCACTCGGTGAAGAAGTACGCGCACGCGTTCCCGAGCTTGTGCCGGTATTTTCTGATCCGTCGTTGGCCGTATTTCCCGGTCCGGGCGAGGAAGCCTATCCACGGGCCCGGGGCGAGCCCGAACATCTCCGCGAGGAACTCCCGCAGCTCTCCGAGCTCCGCCTCCGCGTCGCGCCCCTCGGACGTACGGCCCGGCGCGACGCCCGCCTCCTCGACGAGATGAAGGATGTACTCGGCCTGCAGCTCACCGGCCAGACCGCCGGAAACGCGGTACACCGGTGTCCCGGCGACGGTGATCGAGAGATCGATCAGCGGGATCTTGGGCAGAAGGGTAATCGGGAGCACCAGTCGCACCGAATCGTCGCCGGTCACCCCGAAATCGGCCAGCACGGCTTTCAGCGGCTTCACGTCGATTTCCCGCTCCCGCTCGGACCACAGAGCGCTGGACAGCTCTATGTGCTCGATCGAGCGCTGACGCCACTCGCCGGGGTTGTCCATCAGGAAGAAGAGCACGCGTTTGTAAATGTCCTCGTTCTCGTCCAACGTCAGATCCAGCATCGGGCTCGACCTCCCGGCGGCTCTCCGCGCTCTCGAGCGCTCTCGGCGGAAAGCCGAATGCGGGCCGGCGACATCGTTGATGTCTTCCCTGCCCGTCCGCGTCAACGCCCGCCCATGGGGGCCGTACGAATGGTGCGGGCAAAATCTTGACAAGGCTCGGGGAAAGAGGTGTTCCGCCACCCCGGGATCGAGATCGACGCGACGGGCGCACGGGGGCCTCCCGTCGGTCGTGGTGCGAAGGCCGTCGATCAGGGGCCGGCGGGATGCGCCGGGCGGCGTTGAGCTGCGGTTTCCTATCCTGCTGCTGTGCCCAGGCGGATGGACTGACGTAGCCCCGGAGGGAGTCCTCGCAGTGCACATCATCGACCTGACCTTCGTCGGGCGGGGAATCCACGAGGAACTGGTCGCCTATGTCGCCGACCAGCAGAACTACTACGAGCAGGAGGGGGTCCACGTCGCCCTGCGCGACGGATGCGCCTGGGACGGCGAACGGGTCCGGCGGACCGCCACGATCGGCCTGGCCCGGGCGGTGCTGTCGCGCATCACCGACGGCGTCCCGTGGACGGTCCTGTGCGTGAACACCCACCGCCCGCTGTTCTGGCTGCTCGCCCGGGACGTCTACGCGTCGGTCGAGGAGCTGAGGGGCCGAAGGATCGGCATCCACCCGCCGGGGACCGCACCCGGGTGCCTCTCCCGGATCGTGCTCAGGAAACACGGGCTCGATCCGGACCGTGACGTCCGGCCGGTCGTCATGACACCCGGCGACTACGGCCGCCACCTCCGCCGGCTCGCCGAGGGCTCCCTGGACGCGGCCTTCGTCGGCAGCACCCTGGCCCCCGAGGTCACGGTCCGGGAGAACGGGCTGCGGCTGATGGCCTTCGTCGGGGACCACTTCAGGACGCCCACCGTGGGGATCGCCGTGGACCCCACCCACACACCGGTGGACGACCCGGCGGTCCAGGCCCTCGTACGGGCCAACCGCCGGGCCCTGCGCACCATCCGCGACGAGCCGGATCTCGCTGTGCGGTACGTCAACGCCCTCATACCGAGCCTCAGCGAGACGGAGGCCCGCCGGCACTACGAGCGCTACGTCGCACCGTACTTCACCATCGACGGTCGCCATGATCCGCGCGTCGCGGCTTCGGCGTTGTCGAGTCTGGCGGAGGAACTGGGCGTGTCCACGGTGCCCGACGCGGCCGACATCTACCGGACGGAACCGGCCGAGGGTCCGTCGTAGCGCCGATCCCGTGTGGGTCTGGGCGGGTTTGGTCAGACGGCCGCGCCGGGGCCTGGCAGCGGGTCGACGTCGCCCGCGTGCATCGGCTCACCGCAGTGGGCGCAGCGCAGGTCGACATGACTGATCTCCCCGCACGCGTGATGGCGGTAGAGCACGGGCGGCCCGGCCTCTCCCGCGAGCCACCGGTCCCCCCAGGCGGCCATGACCATGAGCAGGTCGACCAGCTCGGTGCCCTTGGCCGTCAGGTGGTACTCGTAGCGCGGCCGCTGGTCGTAGGGGCGGCGCTCGAGCACGCCCTGGTCCACGAGGTGGCTGAGCCGCTCGGTCAGCACCTTGCGCGAGATCCCGAGGTCGGCCTGGAGCTGGTCGAACCGGCGCATGCCGACCCACACGTCACGCAGGATCAGCGGTGACCACGGCTCCCCGATCACGTCGAGGGTGCGCGCGATCGAGCAGGCCATCTCCCCGAACTTCGTGCGTTGCATGAGAGCAGTCTAGCAATTGGGGTTCCCTCAGGGAACTCCGACTGTTATGGTCACAGAGTCTCTTCAAGGAACCCCAAAAGGAGTCGGCACGATGAGCAAGGTCTTCAGCGCCCTCGCGGTGTCGGTGGACGGATACATCACCGGGCGCGACCCGGGCGCCGGGCGTGGCCTGGGCGACGGAACGACGCTGTTCGACTGGTACTTCGACGGCGACACGCCCAGCCGGGTGTCCGGCGGATTCAGGCTGAGCGGCCCCAGTGCCCGAGTCTTCGACACCCTCGCCGCCCGGGTGGGCGCGGTCGTGGCAGGGCGCAACACATACGAGGACTCCGACCGTTTCGCAGGCGGCAGCCCGCACCCGGCGGCCCCGCTGTTCGTCGTCAGCCATCGTCCGGCGCCCGAGATCAGCGCGACGCAGACCCTGATCACCACCGGCATCGAGGACGCGATCTCCGCGGCACGCGAGGCCGCGGGGGGCAAGGACGTCGCCCTCATGGGCGGCGGCGTGGTGACGTCCGCGCTGCACGCGGGCCTCGTCGACGAGGTGGTCCTCCACCAGGTGCCCGTTCTGCTGGGCGGCGGTCGCAGGTTCTTCCAGGAGCTCCCGAAGCACGTGCGCCTCCGTCTGCTGGAGGCCGTCCCGGCCCCCGGCGTGACCCACCTCCACTACGAGGTGGCCCGGTGACCCTCGTCACCGGAGGGCTGGGCATGATCGGCGCCCACACCACCCGCATGGACCTCGGAGTACCGCCCGCTGACACCCCCCGCTGAAGGAGTACACCCATGCTCGACCCCGCCGTACGCCGCGTCCTCGACGGCACGTCGATCGCGCACCTCGCCACCGTCCTCCCGGACGGCTCGCCCCACTCGGCTCCCGTCTACATCGGCACCCTGGGCGACCGGATCGTGTTCTTCACCGGCCCGGATGTGCGCAAAGCTCGCAACCTGCGCCGCGACCCCCGGCTGGCGCTGTCCATCGCGCCCGTGGACAACCCGTTCGAGCCCGTTGTCGTCCGCGGGAAGGCCGTCGAATGGATCGAGGGCGACGCGGCCTGGGAGATCATCGACCAGCTCGCCATGAAGTACGCCGGTGTGCCCTACCCCCGAGGGCAGGAGCGGATCGTGATCGTGATCGAGCCCGAGCGCCAGACCGTCGGCGTCGGCTGAACAGCCCCGAGCGGCGCGGCCGGAACGGTATGGGGTTGGGCGTGACGATGCCCGCCTGTCCACGGCGATCGATTGGCTGCGTTCCTGGGCTACGCAGGTAGCCGCAGGTGACATCCCTGCGCGACCGGGCACACCGCCACCGACCTGATCAGGTCGTACCTCACCTATCTATAGACCGGCGACGATGAGCAGCTCTTGACGATCACCCGGAGCCGGAGCGCTCCCGCCGGAGGCCTGCTCGTAACTCAGGTCTGCTGTGGTGTTCAGAGAGACATCCAGCAGTACAGGTGATGTTCGTGCTGCCTGGCTCGCACCGCCAGGTCACGCAACTCGTGAAGTACCTCGCTGAGTTCCGCCGGGTCTGCGTTGCCCCAGAACTCCTCTGTCTGCGACCAGGGGTGTGCCACGGCTCGGATCTGGTCATCGCCGGCGATGGCGAGTGCCGTGGTGAATTCGGGGGGTGGCGGCCTTGCGACGCGGGCCGCTGCTCGGGTCTCCGGACCTCATCCCGCGGCGTGGCCGGGGACGGATCCGAGCTTGTCGGGATTGCTGACCACGTAGATGTTGCGTACCTGCTCCCCGCCGGCATCAAGGTCGAGCACCATCACCGCGAGGGGTGCGCCCTCTGTGAAGATCAGCACCGAGGGGTCGCCGTTGACGTGGTGGTACCGGACGTCCACGCCGCCGCGTGCGTTGGCCGCGACCAACCGGGCGACCTTGTCGCGGCCGCGGATCGGACGCGGTCCACCCGCCGCCGATTTGCCTCCGCCGTCGGGCCACAGGACGACGTCGGGCGCGAGCATCTCCATCAGCGCGGGCAGGTCGCCGCCGAACGCCGCCTCGACGAAGCGCTCCGTCACCTCCCGGTGCGTACGCCGGTCGACCCGGGCGCGCGGGCGCCGCGCCTGTACGTGTTCGCGTGCCCGGTGGGCGATCTGCCGGATCGCGGCCGGGCTGCGGTCCAGCATGGCGGCGATCTCGGTGTGCTGGTAGGCGAACACCTCGTGCAGGACGAACACGGCCCGCTCCAGCGGGGTGAGCGTCTCCAGGACCACCAGCAGCGCGATCGACACCGACTCCGCCCGTACGGCGGGCTCCGCGGCGTCGGGGTCGGCGACCAGCGGTTCCGGCAGCCACGGGCCGAGGTAGGTCTCCTTGCGCCGGCGCAACGCGCTCTGGTGGGCGAGGGCCTGATTGACGGCGACGCGCACCAGGTACGCACGGGGGTTGCCGATGCCGGCCACATCTCGTGCCGCCCACGCCAGCCAGGTCTCCTGAAGCACGTCCTCGGTGTCGCCGACGGTGCCGAGCATGTTGTAGACGATGGAGAACAACAACTCGCGGTGGCCGGCGAACACCTCGGAGGCGTCGGCGGCGGGGGTTTCACACATCATGCGACTCCTTGCCGGTACGGATACTCGCGCAGCACGAGGGCGGGATCGAGCGCCAGTGTGGCGACCGCCAGGCCGAGGAACACGATCGCCAGGTAGAACTGGGGTGAGAAGTCGCCGACGCGCAGATGGGTGTAGAGGGCGCAGACGAAGTAGAAGACGAGGCCCGCGGCGGCGGCGGTCCCGAGGAGGGGCACGCCGAGCAGCCCCAGCGTGAGTCCCAGCGCGCCCAGGGCCTTCAGCGCGCCGATCGGCCAAACCAGCCACGATTCGGGCACGCCGGCTCGGGCGAGCGCGGGACCGAGGGTACGCATGATCGGCGCGAACCGGGTCATGGCCGCGAATCCGGAGAACGTGTTGAAGGCGATGGTCACCAGAGCGGTGACGACATAGGCGGTCGGCATCGAGGGCTCAACCGCGGAGACGAGCCGCTGGACGACGGCTCGCTCGCTGTACGCGTACGGGAACGGGAACGGGAACGGGAACGGTCATGCCTCCTAAGAGAACCTTCGGAGAGGAAGTGTGACGTCCCGGCCGGAACACGGACAGCGAGCCAGAAGGGCGGCGAGGAAGCCACGCTCCGCGCCGTGACATGCGGGTCCACACTCGTCGAAACCGGCTCGCCCCGTTTGTGTCGTATCCAGCTGACCGACGGGCAGGCCACGCCAACACCCGTGTAGAGGGTCGTGAAGCTGAGCGGGAAGCGACGCCGTAGGCGCCCTCGGTCTCGGAGTCGAGCACTACCCCGAGATAGTGGCGTTGTCGGTCACTGAGAAGGGCCCGGGCCGGGGACCGTACGTCCGGGTGGTGGAGCGGTCGGCGGCGGTGGGATACCTGGTGAAAGACGGTCGATGAGCTGATGAAGTCTTAGGAGCACACCCGAGGCCATAAAGCCCAAGCCGATGAGACCGATCCCAAGCCCCTGAAATCCGTGCGGAAGGCGGGGAAGGGCGCAGGCACTACCTCCTCCATAAAGTACGAGTGCCCATCCGATGAACAGCAGGGTATTGGACGCTCCGCGGCCGCCTTCGGGGCGGAATGATGGGGTCGGATGTTAATCCGGTGAACCAGATTTGGGTCAAGAGGGCTCGGCGTTGGCGCGAGCTGATGGCGGCCGGAACCGATCCCCAGCCCGCTCGCCCGGACGGCGTCCCGCGGTGCCACCCCCGTGATTTCTATGAGTTCGATTCGGCAAGTTGCGCTCCGTAACGCCGAAGGGTCTTGTCGGTTGAGCGGTTGGCGGGACGCAAGCTGCG
Organism: Microbispora corallina; assembly: GCF_016863035.1. GTDB lineage: Bacteria > Actinomycetota > Actinomycetes > Streptosporangiales > Streptosporangiaceae > Microbispora > Microbispora corallina. The sequence continues at coordinate 10,537 of NZ_BOOC01000018.1, read as the reverse complement.
GTTGCGGGTCAATCGCTTGATACGGACGGAGCGCAGAGTCCCAAATGGGATTTCGTATGTCTTGTCGCGGACCGATACGACGATACGCCCCTCGTGGAGTTCGACGAGGTGGGCCGCATGGCGACGTGCTGCGATACGCGGCATCGAGTGTGAGGTGTAGGTCAGGCTGAGCGGGATCGCCATTCTGAGGTCTAGCGGCACACCAAACAGCCTGATCAAGCCGGCAGCGGCAAGCATGGTGACGGGGGGCGTCACCAGTTCCCAGAACAGTTGCCTTCGAGTTGGACGAAGCCGGTACACCAACTGATTGGACGCGAGGACATTTTCGCTTGAACTCGAGTCCAGTCGCGTCCGGCCGTGTTCGGCGACGTAGCCGTCAGTCGCCGTCAGCACGTCGGGCGCGCGTCCTGCCGGGAAATGTCATCGGCTGGGGTTACTGTCGCTGCCATGCCGGTACCTGAGCTGATCCCCATCTCGTACGAGCCCGACTACCACACCGACACCATCGGCGCTCACGCTGGAGGCTTGTTCTTCGGAGGGGTGTGCAGGGGATGGCCGGTCGGGGTTCACGAAGAGGTGGGCGAGTGGCCCTGGCGTGATGAGAATGGTGAGCCGATGCCGGGGCCATGGTTCGCGATCCTTCACCTGTTCGACCGCGATGGCCGGCACCTCGGCTCTGAGATCAGTCCGTTCGTGGACGGTGCCGAGGCAGAACAGGCGTTGCAACGGATGCTGGCCCGCTTGCAGGACGTCGAGTACCGGGACATCGCCGTTCGTCTCTTCCGCGTCGACGCCCACGACTGCATCTTCGGTCTCGTAGACGAGACGGACAAAGCCGAAGACGGCGACGGCCACGTCGAGTACTACCCCAACCACATCGGGTTCTACGAGCCCTGGGATGGCTCCTACGACACCTGACGCCAGCGGAGCGAAAGGCGCTCGGGGGAGTCGGAACCGTGTCAGACTCAACGGGCGCGATCAGGGCGCCTTCCCCGACAAAAGGCAGGAAACCCGATGGCAGCCGACGCCCACCCTCCCGTGATTTCGCTGATGCTCGCCGTGCCTGACGCCTCAGCCGCGGCGCGATGGTACGCCCAGGCGCTCGGGGCCGACGAGCTGTGGAACCTTGGCGGCGTGGTGGGACTTACCGTCGAGGGCGCCCCGTTCTTTCTCGGTGAACCTGCGAACAACAAATGGGACACCCCTGCCGTCCTTGGCTCCAGAACGGTACGCGTCGAGGTCTTCGTGGATGATCCCGACAGCTTCATCGAGCGCGCCGTCGCGGCGGGAGCGGACGGCGGTGTCGACGAGATCCGCGATCACGAGGCGCCATGGGGCGTTCACCGCCAGGGCGGCTTCATCGACCCGTTCGGCCATCTGTGGCTTGTCGGCGACAGATCCCCGCTCAGGAGACACGACATCCGGAAGGGCTGACTTGTGATCCAGCTCCTCCACGGCGGTTACCCGGCGTCGGAGCCAAGGACGTCCCGGATCTGGTGGCGGGCGGTGACCCCGAGGAGGGGGAAGGACCGGTAGAGGTGGGAGCCGACGGTCCGGGGCGAGAGACTGAGCCGTTCGGCGATCTCGCGGTTGGTCAGTCCCTGGGCGGCGAGGCGGACGATCTCGCGTTGTTGCGGGGTGAGCTGCGCCAGGCCGTCTGACGTGGCGGCTCCGGGGAGGGTGACTCCGGAGGCGCGGAGCTCGGTTTCGGCCCGTTGGGCGTAGGGCTTCGCTCCGATGCGCCGGAACACCTCCACGGCTGAGATCAGCAGAGGTTTGGCCTCGTTGATCCGCCGCCGTCGCCGCAGCCATTCGGCGTAGTCCAGCCGCAGGGAAGCTCGTTCGAAAGGCCACTGCTCACCCGCGGGGTCGGCGAGCGCGCGGGTGTAGTGCTCTTCGGCCTGGTCGCGCCCGGACAACAACGCGCGCGTGTGCGCGACCAACTGCTCGAGACGTGGCGACATGTCCCCGTCCACCTGGCTCACCGCGTGTTCCGCGATCGCTCTGCACTCGTCGACCTGGTCCGTACGGACCGCGGCGGAGGCGAAGTCCACGAGCGCGAAATATGAGGCGTGGTAGTGGAGCGGGACGCCGTCGTCGCCGAGGGCCTGGCGGAGGATGGTGCAGGCCGCCTCGAAGCGTCCCTCGACCAGAGCGATCAGCCCCGTCACCCGGCGTTCTCGCGCCGCGATGAACGGGACGTCGGCCGGGTCCACGGCGGCGACCGCCGTGGCGACGAGGTCGCGCGCGCGGAGCGTGTCGCCGCGAAGGGCCGCCAGCGTGGCGGCGGTGAGGCTGACCCCCGCGGTGACGATCTCCATCCCGTAGGCCGCGGCCAGTTCGGACGCCTCCGCACACGCGTCCAGTGCCTCGTCCCATCGGGCGGTGTCGAGGCAGGCCCAGGCGAGCCCCATCATCATGGCGCCGCTGGCCCCCTGGATACCGGACTTGTGGAGCCTCTCGCGCGCCTCCGAGAGCCCCATGACCATGGTGCCGCCGGCACCCTGGATGCCGAGTTTGCGGAGCCTCTCACGCGCCACCCGGAGAATGCGCACCGCCAGATCCGACTCGTCGAGCACCCAGGCAGCCGGGCCTGCCGTCGACAGGCCGAGGATGTCGAGCTCGCGCTCGGTGATCCGGCGAATGTCGGCCAAGGCCGCCGCCCGTCCCTGGTAGGGGCTGGTCGCCGTGTGCGTGAACAGCCTGACGGCGTCCGCCCAGTCCGGGGCACCGGGGTGGATCGCGGCCTCCCGCGGGGAGAGCCGGTCCACCACCTGACGCACCGCGGTCCGTCCGGCGGGCGCTCCCAAGTGGTAGGCGACGCTCGCCGCCGGCCCCAGGGTGCTCCAGGCTATGAGCGGGGCCCACGCCGCCGTCCCCTCGCCGAGCGTGACGAGCGTTCTGAGCGCCTCGGCCTGATGTTTGGTCCAGGCAAGCGCCCACCCGATCGCCCGGTTCGCCTGCGCCCTCAACGTGGGGTCGGACGTGGCGGCCGATGCCCGGGTCGCGAGGTCACGCACCCATGTGGCCTGTCCCGTGGTTGTGGCGTAGTCGGCCGCGATGACGAGCCGTCGTGACCGGTCCTCGGGGTCCGGACTGAGCTCCGCCGCCCGTTCCATGGCTAGGGCGGCGGACACGCAGCCGCCGCGTCGCAGAGCCTCGGCCGCTGTCTCCTCCAGGAGCAAGGCCACACTCTCGTCGGGATGGAGTGTCGCCCTCGCCAGATGCCAGGCCCGGCGATCCGGCTGCCGTGTCAGGACGCCGGCCAGCCGGCGATGGGCGTCCGCGCGATCGGCGAACGACGCGGCGTGGTAGACGGCCGAGCGCACCAGAGGGTGTGAGAAGGCCACTCCGGCGGCGCTCACCGTGATCAGGCCGGCGTCCTCGGCGGGTTGCCAGATCTGCGCCTCCAGGCCGGGAAGGCCGGCGCCGGCCGCCTCCGGCAGCTCGGACGGGCCGGCCGCCGCGGCGATCAACAAGGCCGTACGGCAGGCCTGCGGCAGGGCGCTCACCCGTTCACCGAACAGACGCTCCAGGCGCTCACTCAGCGGAAGCGGGTCTTCGAGCCGGTATCCGCCCCATGTTCTGTCCGTCGCGATCGCCCTGCTCAGCTCGACCAAGGCCATCGGGTTGCCCTGCGCCTGGGCGAGGACGGTCGACCGAGCCAGGCCGCGAGGGGGGTGCGGCTGCGCGTCGAGCAACCGGTTGGCGTCTGTTTCGGTGAGCGGCTCCAGCCGCAAATGGGCGACGTCGTGGCCGAACGGCGATGGCGGTGTCTGTTCCCGGGTGCTCACCACCATCACGATCCGCTCGTTCCTCAGGCGTCTCCCGACGAAGGCGAGAACCTCGCGTGAGTTGTAGTCGAGCCACTGGGCGTCGTCGACGACGAGGAGCAGCGGGGACCGCTCCGCGACCTTGATGAGCAACGTCACAGTCGCTATGCCGATCAACAGGCGGTCGGGAGCCGTGAACTCCTGCGCCAGGCCGAAGGCGGCCAGCAGCGCGTTCCGATGAGGTGGCGTCAGGTCGGCCACGGGGGAGCCGGACGAGCTGAGGATCGGGTTCAGCAGTTGGTGGAGTCCGGCGAACGCGAGCTGGGTCTCGGACTGGTCGCCCACGACCGACAGGACGTTCACCTTCTTCTCCCGGGCCTGTTCGACGAACCGCGACAGGAGGCTGGTCTTGCCGATGCCTGCTTCGCCGAGGAGCGCCAGCGCCTGGCTCGATGGCGAGTCGAGCAGGCCGATGAGCCGGTGAAGTTCGGTATCCCGGCCGATGAGCAGCGACGACGTGCGTACGGACATGCTGGCTGGGCTTTCCGTTCGGGTCTGCGGACAGGACAAATTGGACTGTAACCCGGCACGGGAGGGGGGCCTGGCCGGGGGTGCAGTCATGCTTCGGATACCGCTCGCGGACCCCGCTCGGGAGACTGGTCAGGCCACGCAGCCTGGTCCTGTGAAAGGAGCGGATGTCCGTCCATGAGCACCCGAACTCAGCGAGGCAGCCTTGCTCCTGGGTCGTGAGGAGGAACGCGCGCAGGTGGAGGGCCTGCTCACGGCCGCCCGTGAAGGGGCCGGCGGCGCCCTCGTGCTCAGGGGGCAGGCGGGGATCGGGAAGACGGCGCTCCTTGACCACGCCGTACGGGAGGCGCGCGGCGCCCGGGTGGTGCGGGTCGCGGGCATCGAATCGGAGACGGAGATCGGCTTCGCGGCACTGCACCAGCTCCTGCTGCCCTTCCTCGGCCGCCTGCCGGACCTGCCGCCCCCGCAACGATCGGCCCTGGCCGCTGTCTTCGGCCTTCGTCAGAGCGAGGAGCCCGAGCGCTTCCTCGTCGGGCTGGGCGCACTGAGCTTGCTGGCCGACGCCGCCGGGGAGCCCCTGCTGTGCGTCGTCGACGACGCGCAGTGGCTCGATCAGGAGTCGGCGCAGGTGCTGGCGTTCGTGGCACGCCGTCTCCAGACCGAGCGTCTCACCATGCTGTTCGCGGTCCGCGAGCCCACCACCCGGATCCTGCCGCTGACCGGGCTTCCCGACCGCGAGGTCCGGGGGCTCGCGCCGCACGCGGCGGCCGAACTGCTGGCCTCGGCGACGCCCGGCAGGCCGGACGACCGGATCAGCGAGAGAATCGTCGCCGAGACAGGCGGCAACCCGCTGGCCCTCATCGAGCTCGCCCATGAGCTGGATCCCGGGCACCTGACCGGTGCGGCCCGGTTGCCTGACCCGCTTCCGATCGGCCAGAGGCTCGGGGCGCGGTTCGTCCGCGAGATCCGCGACCTGCCGGCGAGCACGCAGACGATGTTGCTGACGGTCGCCGCCGAGCAGACGGGCGACCCCGCGGTGTTGTGGCGCGCCGGGGCCGAGCTCGGCTTCGGGTGGGACGCGGGCGCGGTCGCGGAGGCGCGACAGCTCCTGGAGCCGGGCACACGGGTGAGGTTCCGTCACCCGCTGATCCGCTCGGCGGTCTATTACGGCGCGTCCAGTGGTGAGCGTCAGAGGGTCCACCAGGTGCTCGCGGCCGTCATCGATCCCGACCGGGACCCCGACCGGCGCGCCTGGCATCTCGCCGAGGCGGCCACGGGGCCGGACGAGGTGCTGGCCGTGGCGCTTGAGGACGCCGCCGGCACGGCCAGGTCACGCGACGGGTGCGACGCCGAGGTCATCATTCGGATGCGCGCGGCCGAGCTGACCCCCGAGCCCGCTCGCCGGGCAGGGCGCCTGGTCGCCGCCGCGCAGGCGGCTCTGACCGCCGGCGCCTTCTCCCAGGCGGGGTCACTGGTCGACTCGGCCGAGTCGGCCCTGGTGGATCCGCTCACACGCGCGCTCGCGGCGGAGATACGCGGCAAGATCCAGATGCGGGCGGACGGCTCGGCGGCCCGGCTTCCCGAGCTGTTGCTGACGACCGCGCGCGCCTACGAGCACGTCGACGTACGGCGTCGCCGGGAAAAACTCCTTGAGGCCATGGACATGGTCTTCACGGTCCGGCAGGGCGCTCTCCAGGTCACTTCGCTCGAGATCGCGAAGGAGGCGCTCACGCTCGCGCCGCCGCCGGAGGGTGAGGCGACGCCCGACGACCTGTTGCTGGAAGGCTGTGCCACGCTCATCGCGATCGGCTACGCCGAGGCCGTGCCCGTGCTCCATGCCGCCCTGGCCGCCCTGCCCGATCACGCGGACCAGCGGGCGCCCGGCACGCTCGCGGTCGCGGCCGCGCAGGCCGTGTGGGATGACCGCTTCGCCGACGAGTCCGCCGACGAGCGGGTCCCGTTGGTCGCGGGCCCTTCCGAGGCGCTCGGGCGTGGCCGTTACCGCGACGCGTTCGAGGCGGCCCGGCACCTGTGCGAGCTGGACATGGTGAATCTGGCTCATCAGCGCCTGCCCGACCTCATCGAAGCCGGTGTCCGGTGCGGTGAGCGCGACCAGGCGCAGTCGGCGTTGTCGCGTCTCAGGGCGAGGGCCGAGGTGGCCGGCACTCCCTGGGCGCTCGGGCTGCTCGCGAGGTCGGAGGCGCTCTTGGCGGAGCCGGCCGACGCGGAGCGTTTCTACCTGCTGGCGGTGGAGCACCTGGAGCGCACGCGCATGACGGCCGATCTGGCCCGCGCGTACCTGCTCTACGGCGAGTGGCTGCGCCGGCACAGGCGCAGGAACGACGCCCGCGCGCGGCTGAGCATGGCCTACGACATGTTCGTAGGGATGGGCGCGGCGGCGTTCGCGGATCGATGCCGGATCGAGCTGGTCGCGGCCGGCACGCGCCGCGGCGCGTCCGCGAACGCGTCCGATGACCTCACGCCGCAGGAGAGGCAGATCGCCACACTGGCGGCCGGCCGCGCGACGAACCAGGAGATCGCCGCGCAGCTGTTCATCAGCCCGAGCACCGTCGACTACCACCTCAAGAAGGTGTTCAGGAAGCTCGGAGTCACCTCGCGCCGCCAGCTCAAGCTGAGGAAGTCGTGAGGGGGGCGGTGCGGTCGAGTGCCCGCACCGCCCGGCGCTCAGCCCTCGGTGGAGGCCGCCTTCTCGATGAAGCTCGTGACGGTGCCAGGCTGGGAGATGATGCCCAGGTGGGAGGCGTTGAACTTCTGGGTGCGTGCGCCGGCGTGCTTGGCCATGGCGACCTGCTGCGCCTCCGGGATGATCTTGTCTTTGGTGCCGATCAGGTCCCATGAGGGGATGGTCTCCCAGGCCGGAGTCCCGGAGGGCTCGCCGAGTGCGATGAGGGACGTGGGGGGCTGGGAGGCCGCGAGCTGGGCGCCGGTCGCGGGGGACAGGTCGCCGGCGAAGCCCCGGACGAACACGTCCGGCAGTACGTACGTGTCGTACACGCCCTTCGGTGCGCCCGGGTAGTTCACGAGCGTGAAGACCGATGTCGGGCTGGTGACCGCCGGTGCGAGCGCGGAGTCCTTGCCGCTGAGGTCGGCGACGGTCTGGGTCGCGTCCGGGAGGTAGGCGTCGATGTAGACCAGGGCCTTGACGTTGGCGTTGCCCGTCGCGGCGTTGGTGATGACGGCGCCGCCGTACGAGTGGCCGACGAGCACGATCGGCCCGTCGATGCCCGCCAGGTAGTCGCGCAGGTAATCGGCGTCGCTGGACAGGCCCCGCAGCGGGTTGGGTGCGACGGCGACGGTGTAGCCGTCGTGCTGGAGGCGGCTGACCTCGCCGGACCAGCTCGATCCGTCGGCCCAGGCGCCGTGGACGAGGACGATCGTGGGTTTCGCCGCGCGGTGGGTGGCCGTGGTCGTGGCGGTCGCAGCGGTCGCCGACGTCAGTCCGAGGGGAAGCAGGACCGCTGTGGCCGCCGCCGCGGCCGTGACGGCCGTGGCGTAGCGGATCCGGTGCACGAGCATGGACTTGCCTTTCTTCAATGCGGTGTGAGGATGAGACGTGATCAGGCGAGGAAGTCGAGCAGGGCCGTGTTCACCTGGTCGGCGTGGGTCCACGCGATCGCGTGGGGCCCGCCTTCGATCACGATGTATTCGAGGCCGTCGACGAGCTCGCGCAGCCGCTCGCCGGCGACCTCCTTGGGCAGGATCCGGTCCTGGTCACCTGTGATCACCAGGATCGGCACGTCGAGCTTGGCCACGTCGGGCCTGAAGTCGGTCAGCCAGGTCGGGATGCACGCCACCGCGGCGATCGGCGAGCCCGCGACCGCGATGTTCCAGCTCGACTGGAACTCCTGCTCGCTGACGAGGGTGCCGCCGTAGACGTCGTAGTTGTAGAAGTTCTGGAGGAACTGCTTCAGCCACAGTGGCCGGTCGGCCTTGGCCGTCTCGATGAAACCGTCGAACAGGCCCTGCGGAGCGCCCTCGGGGTTGTCGTCGGTCTGCAGCAGGAAGGGCGGGATCGGCGAGACCAGTACGGCCTTGCGCACGCGGGCACTGCCGTAGACGCCCAAGTAGTGGGTCACGTCGCCCGTGCCCATCGAGTGGCCGACGAGCACGGCGTGGTGCAGGTCCAGCTTCTCCATCAGGGCGTTCAGGTCGGCGGCGAAGGTGTCGTAGTCGTAGCCGGTGGCCGGCTGGCTCGAGTTCCCCCAGCCCCGGCGGTCATAGGTGATCACACGGTGCCCGGCGCTGATCAGCGCGGAAACCTGCTTCTCCCACGCCTTCCCGCTCAACGGGTAACCGTGGCTCAGTACCACGGGTGTCCCCGCGCCGTGGTCCTCGTAATAGATGTCGATCGGTAGTGAGTTCTCCGTGCCTACGTTCACGTAGGGCATGGTGGTTCTCCATCTCACGCGGCTTCGGATTCGTCCGCGGCAGACGCTAAACCTGAGCACTGATGCCGGGAATCATGTGAACCTCATAGTCCGGCTGCGACCCCACGCACCAGACGGCGCCTACGCTCGCGAACAAACACCCGATCTGGGCGACGTGCACGTGCGAACGCCTGTGATCAGCCGCATGGGATGGCTACGTGTTTCACGGGATGTCGAGGTGCTTCGCCCGCCACGGGGCCGAGGTGATGTCCCGCCGGCACGTCGACGACTGGCCGGAACGTGATCGTCCATCCTTCACGCCGGCCTGCTGCTTGGTGTAGGCCACGGCGTGGACCTTGAGACCGGCGGGGTCGACTGATGCCCGGGGGTGAGGTCAGGGCTGTCGGGCAGCGTGTACTGGCACGACAACGACATCCCAGTGGTCAAGGCGTCCGCCGGTGTTTTGGGGTGAAAGGGTTACTGCTCGGCCGTACCGGGTTTCCCGCTGATGGACTCCTGATAGACGTCCGAGTAGGTACGCGAGTCCTTGATCAGGTCGTCGCAGAAGGCGGCGACGTCGTTGCCGATGAGTTCCAGGACTCCCTTGCCTGCGGCGACGCCCTCCTCGAAGAAGTCGACGATCCCCGAGAGCAGGGACCCGTCAGCCAGTCCGACCGGCCCGACCTTGAAGAAGTACCGCTGAATCTCCTTGTAGACGATCTGGTAGTCCGACGGAAGCGCCTTGAACCGCGCCATGTGCGCCCGCCACTGCTTCTTGCCCTCGATGATGTCGTGAATGCCCACCTCAGCCTCCCAACCGGCCCAGTTTCCGAGCGACGTTCCTGTTCAGCTGCTCGCGCCACCGGTCGCGATAGGTCCGAGCCCCTTGCCCGCCGGCCAGTGCCGCGCAGAAGCCGGGGATGTCGTCACCCAGCACCTCGTGAATGCTCTGCCCATCGGACGCCGTCTCTTCGAGCAGCCCCAGAGCACCATCGAGAATCGGCATCAGGTTGCGGCCGGTGAAGTCCCCATAGGGAAAGAGGTGGGCGATGATCTGTCCCCACGCCGCCCGGTAGTCGCCCGGCAACGCCTCGGCACGGGCTTCGAACGCCTTCCAATCCCTGGTGAGATCGCTGCCGGTAATGGTCTCCCAGAAGTTCATCTCCCGCCCTCCTTGAGCTTGTCGATCCGCGATGTGATGTACTCCCATTTCGCCCAGAATGTCGCGAGTTCTTTGCGCCCCGCGTCGTTCAGGGCGTAGAACTTGCGCGGCGGGCCCTGTTCGGACGGTCGTTTCGTCACCTGGACGAGCCCGTTCTTCTCCAGCCGCAGCAGGATGGTGTAAACCGTCCCCTCGACGACGTCGGCGAAGCCGAGTTCGTTCAGCCGACGCGTGATGGCATACCCGTAGGTCTCCTCGCTGCCGATGATTTCGAGCACGCAACCCTCGAGCGTGCCCTTCAGCATCTCCGTCAGGTTGTCCACAATGAGTCCTCTTCCATTCCCCTTAGTACTCAGTGGCACCAGGTACTGTTATACGGTAGCGAGTCGAGGAAGCGCTGTTCTCTACAGGGCGACCGTGCTGCTCCCTAGGAGATCTTGCGGCGGTAGGTGTTCATGGCGAAGACGTAGGCGACGATGAGGATGCCGATGCACCAGGCGAGGGCGATCCAGATGTCGGTGCCGACCGGCTGCTGTGCGAACAGGTTGCGGATGGCGTTGACGATCGAGGTCACGGGCTGGTTGTCGGCGAACACCCGCACCACGGTGGGCATGGTTGCGGTGGGCACGAACGCCGAGCTGAGGAACGGCAGGAAGATGAGCGGGTAGGAGAACGCGCTCGCGCCC
>NZ_BOOC01000017.1 GCF_016863035.1 Microbispora corallina | reverse complement strand
GTGGATGAACGCCTCATAACAGTTGAACAGCCCATGCCGCCCGGTCAGCAGGTATCCCTCCAGCCACCCCTGGCACTGGTGCTCGCTCAGCACCTCCATCACACGGCCGTCGGGCGCGAGGTGCTCGTCCGTGGGCAGCAGCGCCGCCTGCCACGTCTTGTCCGTGACCTCGTAGACGGCCTGGAGCCGGTTGGAGGCGGTCTCGTCCGGCCCCATCAGCCGGAAGTTTTCCGGGTTGGCGGCGATCACGTCGCGCAGGAACCCGCCGAGCACCCGGGTCGGCTCGCTCGACGCCGCCGCGGGCGCCTTCACCTCCACCGCGTAGTCGCGGAAGTCGGGCAGCACGAGCGGCCGCAGCAACTCCCCGCCGTTGGCGTGCGGGCTGGCGCTCATCCGGCGCGGGCCCTCGGGCACGGTCTCCAGCAGCGCGGCGCGGGGGCGTCCCTCCTCGTCGAACAGCTCGCCGGGCCGGTAGGAGCGCATCCACTCCTCCAGCATCTCCAGCCGGTCGGGCCGGTCGCGCACGTCGGTCAGCGGCACCTGGTGGGACCGCCAGGTGCCCTCGACCGGCAGGCCGTCGACCTCGCGGGGGCCCGTCCACCCCTTGGGAGTACGGAGGATGACCATGGGGAGTGGGCCGCCGTCGCCGATCTGGCCGAAGACCGTGTCGAGCGTGGCGGCCATGATCTCGTGGACGGCGGCGGGGTCGTCGCCCGAGACGATGTGGGGGCGGTAGCCGTACCCCTCGAAGAGCTTGACCAGCTCCTCCTCGGGGATCCGGGCCAGCACGGCCGGGTTGGCGATCTTGTAGCCGTTCAGGTGCAGGATCGGCAGGACCACGCCGTCCCCGTCCCTGTTGAGGAACTTGTTGGAGTGCCACCCGGTGGCCAGCGGGCCGGTCTCGGCCTCGCCGTCGCCGACCACGCACGCGACGACGAGCCCGGGATTGTCGAAGGCCGCGCCGTACGCGTGGGCGAGGGCGTAGCCGAGCTCACCGCCCTCGTGGATCGACCCGGGCGTCTCCGGCGCCGCGTGGCTCGGGATGCCGCCGGGGAACGAGAACTGGCGGAACAGCCTCCGCATGCCCGCGGCGTCCTGGGTGACGTGCGGATACCGCTCGGTGTAGCTGCCCTCCAGCCAGGCGTGGGCCACGGCGGCCGGGCCGCCGTGCCCGGGGCCGCAGATGTAGATCATGTCCTGGCCGCGCTCGCGGATCACCCGGTTGAGGTGCGCGAAGCAGAAGTTCAGGCCGGGAGTGGTGCCCCAGTGGCCCAGCAGGCGCGGCTTGACGTGCTCGGGCCGCAGCGGCTCGGTCAGCAGCGGGTTGTCCATCAGGTAGATCTGGCCCACGGACAGGTAGTTCGCGGCTCGCCAGTAGGCGTCGACGCGCTGGAGTTCGTCCATGCCTGTGACACTTCCCCCTCGACCGGTTTGAACCCGTCGAATGCCCGCGGTCCGGGCGCCGGGGACCGTTCCGATCGGTACGCTTACCGCATGCCGGAGACCCGTTGGCTCGACGACGAGGAGCAGCGCACCTGGCGCGCCTACCTCAAGACGAGTCACCTGCTCCAGATGGCTCTGGAGCGGCAGTTGCAGCGCGACTCCGGCATGCCCCACGCGTACTACATGATCCTGGTCGCCCTGTCGGAGTCGCCCGAGCGGACGATGACGATGACGCAGCTGGCCGCGTTCCTGCAGTACTCGGCGAGCCGCCTGTCCCACGCGATGGCGCGGCTGGAGGAGAAGGGCTGGGTGCGGCGGGCCAAGCGGCACGAGGACCGGCGCACCACGGTCGCGCAGCTCACCGACGCCGGGTTCGCCGCTCTCGTGGAGGCCGCCCCCGGTCACGTCGAGGAGGTCAGGCGGATCCTGTTCGACCCCCTCACCCCCCAGCAGACGCGCGAGTTCCACGGCCTCCTGGACAGGATCCTGGCCGGTATGGAGTCCGAGGGCCTGACCGCCGAATTCCCCGGCACGTAGGACCGTTTCGGCGCCGGCGGGTGAGGCCGGTCAGGAGCCGCCGGCCGACGGAAACCCGCGCCCGACCGCTCGGTCGAGAGCGACGCGGGCTGTCGGAGATCGGAGTGACCTCAGGCGTCCGGGTTGCGCCGCACGATCGAGGCGTTGAGGGCGGTCGCGAAGGCCGTCCACCCGGCGTACGGCAGGAGCAGCAGGCCCGCCCTCCGGTCGGCGCGGACGACCCGGCTGACGAGCAGCGCGTTCGACGCGTTGAGGGCGAGGATCTCCGCCAGCGCGAGCTTCGGGGACCGGGCGCGGAAGAACAGCGCCGACCAGGCGGCGTTGAGGAGCAGGTTCGCGCCGAGCGCGCGGGCCAGCGCGGGCCGGGAGCCCTCCCCGCCACGCGACAGCGCCCGGCCGCCGGCGTAGGCGATGGTCGCGTAGAGGGGCGTCCACACGAGGCCGAACGCGGGCGGCGGCGGCTGCCAGGAGGGCTTGCGGAGCCCGCGGTACCAGGCCGAGGTGGCGTCGACCGACAGGCTTCCTGCGACGGCCGTGGCCGTGACGGCAAGCGCCGTGCCGAGGAACGTCTTCTTCATGGGTCCGTCCTTTCGCTCTGCACGGGTGACCTTCCCGGACGGCGCGGCCCGATCGGCTTTCAAGCGGGGATGTGGTTGCGCAGGCGGAGCTCGTCCGGGTACGGCGACAGGTAGGTCTGCCCGCTGACGTGAGCGGCGCCCTCGCCCCTGGCGTGGTGGCGGATCAGCGCCACCGGCACGGTCAGCGCCACCCTCCGGGCCTCGTACGACTCGATGACCTCCACCAGGTCGGCGCGGCGGGCCCGGTCGAGATGGCGGCCGACCATGCCGAGGCAGTGATGGAGGACGTTGACATGGCGGCCCACCGTCGCCTTCGCCGCCAGGGCCGCCCGGAAGGCCGCGGCGTAGTCCCGGGCGAGGAGGTCGCGGGGACGGGCGCCGGCCGCGGCGACGATCCGGCCGATCCCCCGGTACGCCGCGGGGTCGTGGGCCAGGAGCTGCATCTTGTGCCGGCTGTGGAACTCGACCAGGTCACGGGGGCGCCACTCGCCCGACAGCAGGGCCCGCAGCCGGGCCAGGGCGAAGATCCGCTCGACGAACGCCTCGCGGAGCACGGCGTCGTGCAGCCGTCCCTCGTCCTCCACGGGCAGCAGCGGGTGGGCGTCGATCACGGCGGCCGCGAACAGGCCCCGGTTGCGGCGGCCCGTCACCGCGTCGCCGTCGTAGAGGGGGATCCCGTGGATGCCGCAGCTCGGGCTCCTCGACTTGAACAGGTAGCCGTCCACGTCGAGCCCGGCGGCCCGCTCTGCCGCCAGTGCCGTCATCGGGCCGGTGAGGTCGGCGCGGCTCCTCCTCGTCATCAGGCGGGGGCTTTCGGGCGACCCCTCCAGGCGGAGGCTCTCCCTGGGGGCGCCGAGTCCGAGCTCCATCTCGGGGCACACGGGCACCCAGTCCACGTGCCCGCCGAGGTCGCCGGACACGAACCGGTCCCGGCTGTGCCCGCCGTTGAACCGCACCGGGTCCCCCAGCAGGCAGCGGGAGACGGCGACCCTCGGCCTGACGTCGTCCATGATCAGGCGGCGGCCGGGGGCAGCAGGCGGGACAGCCGGTGCAGGCCGCGGGCCGTACGGGCCTTCACCGTGCCCAGCGGGACCCGCAGCCGGTCGGCGATCTCCCGCTGGGTCAGGTCGCCGTAGTAGGCCAGCTCGATGGCCTGGCGCTGGACGTCGGGCAGCGCGTCGAGGGCACGGCGGACCCGGTCGCGGTCGGCGAACGCGTCGCCGTCCTCGCGGCCGTCCCGCCCCGCCGGGTCGGCGACCGCCTCCAGCGGGACGGTCGTCGGCGTCCGCGCCCGCAGGTGGTCGACGGCCCGGTTGTGGGCGATGCCGAACAGCCAGGCGGACAGGCTGCGCGAGGGGTCGAACCGGTGCCGGAAGCGCCACACCTCGGTGAAGACCACCTGCAGGACGTCGTCGACGTCCTGCGTCGGAACGAGTCTTCGCAGGTAGGAGCGCAGAGCGGGGGCGTGCGCGGCGTAGCACTCCCCTATCGCGCCGGCCTCTCCGGCCGCCAGGCGCATCTCCAGGGTCTCGTTCATGAGCATCCTCTAGCCCGGGAAACTTATTCAAAACCTATTCATAGCTGGCCGCGCTCGGATGACGCAAGGCCGAAGGCCCAGAGGGGAGGTCAACAAACGGTCAAAACGGAAGGATCACCGCAGAAAGGTCATTACCGCTGTAACCGCGTCGTGAAACGTGGACACCCTGGTCGTGCCCGGCGGAAGGCCGTCCCACCAGCCGGGACCGCCGGCGACGACGCGGCAGGCCGGGCGCAGCCGCGGCAGCGCGGCCAGCGGAGCCGGGTCGCCGGTGGCCTCCATCTGGGACCACACGAAGACCACCGCGGGGCCGAGGCGCCGCATCGCGTCCCCCAGGGCGCTGTACGGCGTGCGGGCCCCGAGCACCCGCGTCTGCACGCCCAGACCGGCCAGCTCGGCCGCCAGCGCGTACGCGGGGAGACTGTGCTGCTCCTCCTCGGCACAGGCCAGCAGCACGGGCAGGGGGTGCACCGGGGGGCCGGTCCGCCGGGCGACCGCGGTGAGCGCGGCGAGCAGGCGGTCCGAGAACAGGTGCTCGATCTCGACGCCGAAGCCTGACTCGCGCTGCCGCCTGACGATCGTCGCGAACACCGGGAGCGCGAGGTTCTCCCAGGTCCAGACGACCCCCCGTGCGCGCAGGGCCGCCTCCAGGGCCCCGCCGACGGTGGGGCTGTCGAGGGCGAACGCGGCCCGGGCGAGCATGGCGGCGGAGAGGAGGCCCTGGCCGGGCACGGCCGCGTCCCGCGCCAGGGGAGGGCGGGCGGACGGCCGCGTCGGCTCGGGCGGCGCGGCCGCGGGCCGCGCCGGCTCGGGTCCCTGTGCGGCCGGACGGATCCGCAGGGCCTGGCGCGCGGCGTCGGCGGGGGGCATGCCGGCGTGGATGAGCCGGTTCATCTCCTCCAGGCGCCGCAGGTCCGTGTCGTCGTAGCGCCGGTGCCCGCCGGGGCTGCGCCTGCTGGGGCCGATGCCGTAGCGCAGGTTCCAGGTCCTCAGAGTCGGCGCGGGCACGCCGAGCCTGCGGGCCACGGCTCCGATGCCGTACCCGGTGTCCTCGTCGGAGACCGGCGCGCCGCCGGCCTCGGGCCCGCTCTCGTCCGTCACCGTCCACCGTCCGTCATGCCGACCAACGCCGTCCACGCCGTCCAGGGCGTCCGCCGCCTGCCGCCGCATGGTGCCCGCGCCCTGCCGGCGGTCGTGCCGAGCGCGTCGTACCCTACCGGCCCGCGCGGGCCGGGACCGTCCCGCCCGCGGGGTCTCCGCTCCCTCGGCTTGTTTCGGCGCGCGACCCCCGGGCGGATGCACGGCGCCCGCGCGCGACCGGTCCGGCCGCTCCGGCGGCCCGGCCGGGACTCGGGAGGCGATGCAACCGCCCGAGCGGCGAGATCCGAAAACCCTACTGATGGCACACCCGATCGCCGGAACCGAGCCGAAGGAGCTGCGCGGATGGTGACGTTGACCCGGGAGGCCGACCGGGTGCGGGAACTGGTCGACCGCCACCTGGACGAGCTCCTCGCCCGGGAGATGGGCCGCCTGGACTTTCTGGACGAGCCCGACCGGGAGACGGTGCGGAGCTTCCTCGTGGACTTCGTGACGGGCGGCGGCAAGAGGCTGCGCCCGTCGTTCGTCTACTGGGGCCACCGCGCCGCGGGCGGCTCGGAGGGCGACCTGGACGCCGTGCTGTCCGCCGGGTGCGCGGTCGAGCTGCTCCACGCGTGCGCGCTGCTCCTCGACGACGTGATGGACGAGGCCCCCACCCGGCGCGGCCGGGCTGCGGCGCATCTGCGGCTCGCCGAGCGCCATCGCGAGCTGGGCTGGTCGGGCGGCTCGCGGCGCTTCGGCGAGTCGGCCGCCACCCTGCTCGGGATGCTGGCCTTCACCTGGGCCGACGCGGCGCTGCTGGCCGGACGCCGGCGGCTCGCCGAGGCGATGGAGGTGTTCACCCAGCTGCGCGTGGAGATCATCGCCGGGCAGTACCTGGACATCGCGAGCGCCGCCCGGGGGCCGGGCGACCGGCGGCAGGCCGTGCTGATCTCGACGTACAAGTCAGGCAAGTACACGGTCGAGCGTCCCCTGCACCTCGGCCACGCCATCGCCGGCGGCGACCCCGCGCTGCGCGCCGTCCTCAGCGCGTACGCGCTGCCGGTGGGCGAGGCGTTCCAGCTCCGCGACGACGTGCTCGGCGTGTTCGGCGACCCGGCCCGCACCGGCAAGCCCGCGGGCGCGGACCTGATCCAGGGCAAGCGGACCTACCTGCTCGCCGTCGCCAGGGAGCGGTCGGGCGCGTGCGGCAGGGGCCTGCTCGACGGGGTGCGCGACGAGGCCGGCGCCGAGGCGGCCCGCGAGCTGATCGTCGCCACCGGCGCCCTGGAGGAGGTCGAGCGCAGGATCGCCGCGCTGGTGGACCGGGCGAGTGAGGCGCTGGCAGGCGCCGCGGTCCCCCCGGACGCCGAGGCCGCCCTCCTCGACCTGGCGGCGTCCGCGGCCCGGCGGAGCGCCTGATGGCCGCCCGGGCCCCCGTCGTCGTCATCGGGGCCGGGCTCGGCGGCCTGGCCGCCGCGATGCGGCTCGCCGGCGCCGGCCGCGAGGTGACGGTCGTGGAGGCGGGCGACGCCCCCGGCGGCTGCTGCGGCCGCGCCGTCCTCGGGCCGTACCGCTTCGACACCGGGCCCTCGGTGCTGACCATGCCGGGTGTGCTGGCCGAGGCGTTCGCCTCCGCCGGCGAGGACATGGAGCGCTGGCTGCCGCTGCGCCGCCTCGACCCGTTCTACCGCCTGACCTACGCCGACGGGTCGCACCTGGACGTGGTGGCGGGGGCGGACGCGATGGCCGACCGGGTGCGGGCGCTGTGCGGGCCGACGGAGGCCGAGCGGTACCGCCGGTTCCGCCGCCACCTGTCGGCGATGTTCGAGGTCGAGTGGCGCGCCTTCATCGACAGGGACATGACCCGGCTGCGCGGGCTGGTCCAGCCCCGGGCGCTGGCCGCGCTCGCGCGCATGGGCGGCTTCCGCAGCCTCGACCGGCTGGTCCGCCGCTTCCTCACCGACGACAGGCTGGTGCGGGCCCACACGTTCCAGGCCCTCTACGTGGGCCTGTCGCCCCGGCGGGCCCTCGGCGTCTACGCCGTGATCGCCCACATGGACACGGTCGGCGGCGTGTACTTCCCCCGTGAGGGCGGCATGCACGCGATCCCCCTGGCCATGGCGTCGGCCGCGGAGAAGGCCGGGGCCCGGATGCGGTACGGCGTGCGGGCCACCCGGGTCGAGGCGGACGGCTCCGGGGTGACGGGCGTCCGCCTGGACACCGGCGAACGGCTGGCCGCGAGCCACGTCGTGGTCGCCTGCGACCTCGCCAACGCCCACCGCGGCCTGCTGCCCGGGCCGGCCGGCGACTGGCGGCTGCGCAGGCCGCGCTTCTCGCCGTCCTGCCTGGTGGTCCACTTCGGCCTCGACCGGCGCCCGCCCGGCCAGGCCCATCACACCCTGCACTTCGGGAAGGAGTGGGACGCCACGTTCGCCGCCCTCGAGGCGGGCCGGCCGCAGCCCGACCCGAGCCTGCTGGTGACCTGCCCGGAGACGGACGGCGAGGCGGGGCCCGGCGGCCACGCCACGCTCAGCGTGCTGGAGCCCACCGCCAACCTGCGGGGCGGCGGCGACTGGGAGCGGCTCACCCCCCGCCTCGTGGACCGTCTGCTCGGGCGGCTCGCCGCCCTCGGGTACGGCGACCTGTCCGGCGCGCCCCGGCTCGTGTTCGACCCGCCCGCCTGGAGGCGGCGCGGCCACGCGGCGGGCACCCCGTTCGCCCTCGACCACCGGTTCACCCAGACGGCCTGGTTCCGGCCGTCAGGGACGGCCCGGCGCGTCCCCGGCCTCCACTTCGCGGGCATGTACACCGCGCCCGGGGTCGGGGTGCCGCCGGTGCTGATCAGCGGCCGGCTGGCCGCCGAGCGCATCCTGGAGAGCCGCCCATGACGTCCACGCCGTCCACCCCGCCGGCCGCGCCGGCTCCCCCGCTCGGGACGACGCTGACCGCCAGCTACGAGCGCTGCCGCCGCCTGCACGCCGCCCACGGCCGCTCCTACTACCTGGCGACCCGGCTGCTGCCCCCGTGGAAGCGGCCCCACGTCCACGCGTTGTACGGCTTCGCCCGGTACGCCGACGAGATCGTCGACTCCTTCGACATGACCGGCGACCGGGCGGTGGCCCTCGACGGGCTCATCTCCCGGCTCGTCGCCGCCCTGTCGGGCGAGGCCGTGAGCGACCCCGTCCTCCCCGCGTTCACGCACACCGTGCGGGCCTTCGACATCGCCCTCGGCGACGTGGACGCGTTCCTGGCGTCCATGCGGGCCGACCTCACCGTGAGCCGGTACGAGACCTACGACGACCTGCTGGGGTACATGGAGGGCTCGGCCGCCGTCATCGGCACGATGATGCTCCCGCTGCTGGAGCCCCTGCCGGGCGCCGCCGGCGCGGCCCGCGAGCCCGCCCGCCAGCTCGGGCTCGCCTTCCAGCTCACCAACTTCATCCGGGACGTCGTCGAGGACCTGGCCCGGGGGCGCGTCTACCTGCCGCTGTCGGACCTGGACAAGTTCGGCGTGCGGGAGGCCGACCTGGCCGCCGGGCGGGCCGGGCCCGCGGTGCGCGAGCTGGTCGCGTTCGAGATCGACCGGGCCCGGGAGCACTACCGGCTGGCGGAGCCGGGCATCGCCCTGCTCGCGCCGTCCTCGCGCCCGTGCGTCCGGGCGGCGTACGAGCTGTACGGAGGAATCCTGGACGAGGTGGAGGCCGCGGGCCACGACGTTCTCGGGGGGCGGGCGCGCGTCCCCCGGCGGCGGAAGGCGGCGATCTTCGCCCGGCACCTGCTGGCCGCGTCGGCGGCGGGCAGGGCCGAACGGCGGACGGAGGTGCCGTGATGGACCCCGAGTTCGAGCCGTACGAGCCCGAGGAGAGCGGCCGGCCGGCCGGCGGCACCGAGTCCGGCGAGGCGGACGAGGACGAGGAGACCGAGGACGCGATCGCGCAGGAGATCGGGGAGCTGATCCGGCGGGACGACCGCACGCCGCAGCCGGTCGTGCTGGACGCCATGGGCGGCGACCACGGACCGGCCGAGGTCGTGCGCGGCGCCGTGCAGGCGCACCGCGAGCACGGCGTCCAGATCGTGCTGGTCGGCCAGGCCGGCGTGGTGCGCAGGCAGCTTGCCGCGCTGGGCGCCGCCGGCGAGATCGACGTCGCCCACGCGGCGGACGTGGTCCCGATGACCGAACGCGGGGCCGGCGCGATCGCCAGGACCGGATCCAGCCTCGCCGTCGGCTTCGACCTGGTACGGCAGGGCGCGGGCGGCGCGTTCGTCTCGGCCGGCTCGACGGGCGCGGTCGCGGCGTGCGCCGTCGCCCGGCTCGGCACCGCGCCGCCGGTGCTGCGCCCGGCCCTCGCGGTCGCGCTGCCGTCGGCGACGGGCGGAGCGACGGTGCTGATCGACGCGGGCGCCACGGCCGACCCGACCGCCGAGATGATCTCCCAGTTCGCGCTGCTCGGGGCGTCGTACGCCCAGCTCGTGCTGGCGGTGCCCGACCCGTCGGTGGGGCTGCTGTCGATCGGCTCAGAGCCGGGCAAGGGCAACCGGCTGACCCGCCGGGCCGAGGAGCTGCTGCGCTGGCTGCCGTTCCGGTTCCACGGCAACGTCGAGGGCGACGACGTGCTCGCGGGGACGGTCGACGTGATCGTGACCGACGGCTTCACCGGCAACGTGGTGCTGAAGAACGTCGAGGGCACGGTCCGCGCCACGCTGCGGCTCCTCGCGGAGACGGGCGCGGCCTCCTCGGAGGCGCTGCGCGAGGTGGCCGGCCGCTACGACCCGGAGACCCACGGGGGCGCGGCCCTGCTCGGCCTCACCGGCACCGTGGTCGTCGCGCACGGCTCCTCACGCGCCCCGACGATCGCGCGGGCCTGCGTCGTGGCGCGCGACCTCGCCGAGGGGCAGGTGGTGGCGCGCGTGCGCGACCACCTCGCCGTACGGCCGGTCCCGTGACGGGCGGGCGCTCAGCGGGCGAGGGGGTCGGCGCCGTCCCAGGTCCCCTCGCTGGCGTACGGCCTGAACCGGGCGAACAGCTCCTCCGCGTACCAGTCGTGCGCGCGGACCCGGCGGATCACCTCGCGGTGGGCGGCGCCGGCGTAGGCGAAGGCGCGGACGGCCGCGGCGTCCCGCCACAGGGAGAACGTCGCCTGCCGGGCCAGCGGCCACTCCCCGACGCCCACCGAGGCCAGGCAGCCGTCCTGGTCGCGC
The DNA here is from genome assembly GCF_016863035.1 of Microbispora corallina. GTDB lineage: Bacteria > Actinomycetota > Actinomycetes > Streptosporangiales > Streptosporangiaceae > Microbispora > Microbispora corallina. The sequence continues at coordinate 87,384 of NZ_BOOC01000017.1, read as the reverse complement.
AGCAGCCGGTCGACGCCGGGGACCGACCGGTAGAACGCGACCAGCCGGGACGGCCGGATCGAGGCCCGCGTCAGCACGGCCACCGGACCATCCGTCCCGTCCCGCCGCAGAGCGCCGGCGAAGGGGTCGGTCCCGTTCCAGCGGCCGCGGGAGGCGAGGGGCTCCAGCCGCACGTGCCACGACTCGGCGGCCTCGTCCCGCCAGCGGGCCGGGATCGGCGAGCGGTCCAGGAACCCCAGCAGGGCCGTCTCGTCCCGCCACACGGCGAGCAGCGCCCACCGGCGCAGGTCGGCCCCCAGTGTCATCGACGGCCCGCGCCCGGTGCCCAGCAGCCGCCAGAACGCGAGCCCCTCGGTGCGCCGCAGCACCGGCCGGTCGAACGCCATGTGCCGCATGGCGCCCCGGCCCGCATACCTGATGAGGTGAAACGTCACGATGGTGCCCCTGCTCGTCGCGGTCATCGGCGGCTACCTTCTCGGCTCGGTCCCGGTGGCGGTGCTGGTGGCCCGGGCGCACGGGTTCGACCCGCGTGAGGTGGGCGACCGCAACCCGGGCTTCTGGAACGTGCGGGAGCGGGCCGGCTCACGCGCCTCGGCGCCGGTCTTCGCCGGCGACATGCTGAAGGGCGTTCTCGCCGGGCTGCTCGGGCTCGCCGTCGGCGGCGCCCACACGGCGGGGCTCGGGGTCGTGGCCGGGCCCACTGTCCCGGTGGCGTACGCGGCGGTGGCGGCGGCAATGATCGGGCACGCGTGGCCGGTGTTCGCCCGCTTCCGGGGCGGCCGTTCGATCCTGACCTTCGCCGGGGGGTTCGCCGTCGTGTGCCCGCCCGCGTTCGCCCTCGCGGTCGTCCTGCTCGTGGGCGTGAGCCTGGCCTCCCGGTCGTTCGCGGCCGGCGCCCGCACAGGGGTGTTCGCCACGCCGGTGCTGCAGGCGCTGTTCGCCCCGCTGACGCACGTCGCGCTGACGGGCGCGCTCATGTGCCTCATCGGGCTGCGCTTCGGGATGGCGGCCCTGGCCGGTCGCCGCCGGCCGGGGGGACGGGACGGGCGGGGTAGGCGCGGCCGCGCCAGGCGCGGACCGGCCGCAGGGTCGCGTACGTGAGCCGGGCGGCCGTGGCGGGGTCGAGCAGGATCGACAGCGCCACCCCGGGCCCGGGACGCGCGTAGCTGCCCCGCAGGGCCCCCGTCAGCAGCGCCCGTACGGCGAGCAGCGCGAGGTCGAGCCGGGTCGGGCGGCCGGCGGCCAGCCGCAGCACGGGCAGGGCGGCGGTCAGCCAGACCACGGCGAGGTCGGCGGCCCGCCAGGCCGGGGACGTCACGTCGGCCAGCGGCAGGGAGCGCCCCCACTCCCGCCACACCTCCCCCGCCGACTCGTGCATGTCGACCTCCAGCAGGTCGCCGGCGTCGAGGAACCCCACCGACCAGCCTCCGGAGGCGAGCGTCCTGGCCAGCGCCACGTCGTCGGTCATGTGGCCGCGCACCCGCGCGAAGCCGTCGGCGCGGAGCATCCGGTCCCTGCGGAAGGCGAGACACTGGCCGTTCACCACGACGCGGCGGGGCGCCGGCGGGGACGGCGGCCCGATCGGCCCGAACCGGTACACGAGCGTGGCGAGGAACGACGCGTGCAGCGCCTGCTCGGCGAGGCCGTCGCAGACGAACCGCGGCCCTGCGCTGACCAGGTCGTGGCGGTCGAGGGCCGCCGTCAGCGCGCCGACCAGGCCCGGCCGGGGCCGCGCGTCGGCGTCGAGCGTGACGACGACCTCGCCGCGCGCCTCCCTGAGCCCCTGGTCGAGCGCCCACTGCTTGCCCACCCACCCGGACGGCAGCGGCCCGCCTCGCACCACCCGGGCGCCGTACGAGGCCGCGAGGGCCGCGGTGCCGTCGGCGGACTCGTCGTCCACCACCACGACCTCGGTCACGGCCGGGTCGGCCATGACGGCCTCCAGGCAGGGCCCGATCCGGCGTTCCTCGTCCCTGGCCGGGATCACGACCGAGACCGTGAGGCCGGGAAGCGGAGGGGCCGGGGCCAGCGGGGGCAGCCGGCGCCGCCCGCGTGCCAGTCTGGTGGCCACGGCCAGGGCGGCGAGCGCCTGGGCGCCCGCCAGCGCCCGCGCCGCGGCCGGCCTCGCCGCCGCCAGGGCGGCCAAGACCTGCGCGCCCACCGGCCGCCCCCCGTCCGGTCTCGCCGCCGCCAGGGCGGCGAGGGCCCGCGCGGACGGCCTCATGGGCGGGACCGCCGCAGGTCCGCCTTCACCAGGTCGGCGACGATGCGTCCGCCCATGGCCACCAGCGGGAGGCCGCCGCCGGGGTGCGCCGACCCGCCGGCCAGGTAGAGGCCGCGCCGGGGACCCCGGTTGCCGGGCCGCCGGAAGGGGGCGAGCGGCCCGCCGTACGCGCCGCCGTAGATCGCGCCGCCCCACGCCCCGTACCGGTCGCGCAGGTCGGCCGGGGTGAGCAGGTCGAGGAAGCGCAGCCGACCGGACAGGTCGTGGCCGCGCCCGGCCAGGCGTTCCAGCACCAGGTCCCCGTACGCCCGGGGGGTGAGCGGCCACCGGGAGGGATCGCCGGCCGGGACGTTGACGAGCATCACCCAGTTCTCCGCGCCGTCGGGGGCCTGGGTGGGGTCGTGCACCGCCGAGCAGCCGATGTAGACGGTCGGGTCCTCGGGCGGGCGGCGCCGGTCGAAGATGTCGGCGAACTCGCGCCGGTAGTCGGCGGAGAACACGATCGAGTGGTGCGGCAGCCCCTCGGTCCTGCCCTCGACCCCGGCGAGGAGGAGGAACGCCGACGAGGACGGCCCGAGGCGGGCGATCCGCCGCAGCCGGGCCCGGTCCGGCAGCAGGCGCCCGTACAGCGCGGCGGCGTCGGCGTTGACGACCACGACGTCCGCGGCGACCGTCTCGCCGTTTGCCAGGCGCACGCCGCGGACGCGCTCGCGGTCGGCGAGCACCGCGGCCACCTCGCCGCCGAGCCGGACCTCGACCCCTGCCTTGTCGAGCAGCACGGCCAGGGCGTCGGCGAGCCGGGGCAGCCCGCCGGGCACGTACCAGCCGCCGTCCCCGTGCTCGATCGCGGGGATGCAGCCGAGCGCGGCGGGGGCCCGGTAGGGGTTCGACCCCGCGTAGGTGGCGTACCGGTCGACGTACCGGCGCAGCCGGGGGTCCCGGAAGAACCGGCGGGCGAGCGCGTCGAGGGTGCGGCCGGGGGCGACCGCGAGCAGGTCTTTCGGCCGCGCCCCCGACGCCGCGAGGTCCCGGACGGATCCCGTGAGCGGCCCGGCGAAGAACGTCCGCATGGACGCCTCCAGGCAGCCCTCGGCCCACCGGTGGAACGCCCGCCAGTTGCGTCCCTCGCCCGTCAGCCGCTCGACCGCCGCCTCCGTCCGGTCCGCGTCCCGGTACGCCGGCAGGGTCGAGCCGTCCGGGAAGCGGTAGCGGCACAGCTCGTCGAGTTCGAGCAGGCCGAGGTCCACGCCGAGGTCGCGGAACAGGCCGGGCAGCGTGAGCAGCGAGGGCCCGATGGAGAAGGTGAAGCCGTCGCGGCGGTGCTCGGCGAGCTTCCCCCCGAGCCGGGGCAGCCGTTCGTACAGCCGGACGTCGTGCCCGTCCCTGGCGAGCAGCAGCGCGGCGACCATCCCCCCGACGCCGCCGCCGACCACGATCACGCCGGCCACGGACGCCTCCAGGCCAGCAGGGCGAAGGCCCCCATCGCGACGCCGCCCGCCGTCGCGACCAGCGGGTCCGGCGGCCGGAACACGGCGGCGAAGCCGAGGGTCTCCATCGCGGCCATGACCGTGTAGAGGACGACCAGGCCGGTGCCCGCCCGCGCGGGCCCGGCGACCCGGTCGATCACCGCCACGACCAGCAGGGACACCAGCAGCCAGCCGGCGAAGTCGCTCAGCGGGACGCCCCGGTACGGCCCCTGCTCGGCCCAGGTCCACAGCCCGAGGCGGAGCATCTGCGGGTCGAGGAACAGGTCCCAGGCCGTCAGGGCGGCGGCCCCCACGAGCAGCCGGGCGGGCCGGCTCCCCGGGACCGCCCGCCGGGCGACCGCGTGCGCGGCCAGGCCCATGCCACCCCAGGCGAGGGCCACGACCAGCGGGACGCCTCCCGGGTGCGGCCACAGCAGGCCGGTGTACCGGTACTCGCCGAACGGCAGGCCGGTCCTGGTCCCGGCCCACTCGGCGGCGTAGCCCACGGCCACGGCGGCGGCGAACGCGGCGAACGCGCGGCGCGGGGTGTGCGCCGCGCCGGCGAAGGCCAGCGCGGCCGCCGCCAGCAGGACGACGACCGCGCTCGTGAGCCTGAGGTCGCCCGGCCGGAGCCCGGAGGCGACCTGGGCGGCCACCATGGCCGCCAGCAGAAGCCCTCCCGCCGCCCTCAGCCCGCGTCCGCCTGCGGCCCCGGGCTCGTGGGGCCGGACGCCTGCGGCGCCGGGGCCGTCGTCTCCCGCCCTCTCCCCGCGGATCTCCCGTGTGTCCACACAGGGTCTTTCGAGCGGACCCCGTGTCTCAGATGCACCGGAAAGGCGGCGCCGTCACCAGCGGTGGTGGACCTGCGGCCGGATCAGCTCGTCGTACACGTCCCGGACGGCCGACTGCACCTCGGCGGACAGGGGCGGGAACTCGGCGGCGGCGGCGTTCGACCGGGCCTGGGCGGGGTTGCGGGCGCCGGGGATCACGGCGCTCACGCCGGACTGGTCGACGACCCAGCGCAGCGCGAACTGCGCCATCGTCATGCCCTCGGGCACGAGCGGACGCAGCCGGTCGACGGCCTGGAGTCCCACGCCGTACTCGACGCCGGAGAACGTCTCGCCGACGTCGAACGCCTCGCCCTGCCGGTTGTAGTTGCGGTGGTCGTCCTCGCCGAAGACGGTCTGCGGGCCGTACTTGCCCGACAGCAGGCCGCTCGCGAGCGGGACGCGGGCGATGATCCCCACGCCGGCCTTCTCCGCGGCGGGCAGCACCTCGTCGAGGGGCTTCAGCCGGAACGCGTTGAGGATGATCTGGACGCTGGCGACGCCGGGCCGGGCGATGGCGGTGAGGGCCTCGGAGACGGTCTCGACGCTCACGCCGTAGTTGGCGATCCGGCCCTCGGACACGAGGGTGTCGAGGGCGTCGAAGACGCGGTCGTCCTCGTAGACCGCGCTCGGCGGGCAGTGGAGCTGGACCAGGTCGAGGGTGTCGACGCCGAGGTTCTCGCGGGACCGGTCGTTCCAGGCCCGGAAGTTCTCCAGCGTGTACGCCTCCGGGGTCTGCGGCACCCGCCGGCCCATCTTGGTCGCCACCGTCAGGCCGGGACGCCGCTTGATCAGCTTGCCGACGATCCTCTCGCTGCGCCCGTCGCCGTACACGTCCGCGGTGTCGATGAACGTCACCCCGGCGTCGACCGCGGCGTCGAGCGTGGCCAGCGCGTCGGCCTCGTCCACCTCGCCCCAGTCCGCCCCGAGCTGCCAGGCTCCCAGCCCGACCACGCCCACCCGTCTGCCCGTCCTGCCCATCACGCGCTGTTCCATGGGCACCGATCGTAGCCGGGCCGCCCCGCCTCCCATGACCCGACGTGGGACGACGCCGGGACCCGGCGGGCCGGACGGCGATGGCCGGCCGGGGGGCGGTACCCGGAGCCGTCCCCGGCCTCAGCCCGCGGCCCGCGGCGCGAGGTGGCGCAGGAACCACCCGGTCGCCAGGCGGGCGACCTCCTCCAGCGCCCCGGGCTCCTCGAACAGGTGGGACGCATGGGGGACGATCTCCAGCGCGGCCCGCCCGCCCAGGCCGCCCACGGCCTCCCGGTTGAGGTCGGCCACGATCGGGTCCCGCTCCCCCACGATCAGCAGCGTCGGCTGGGTCACGGCCCGCAGGCGTTCCTCGGCCAGGTCGGGCCTGCCGCCCCGGGACACGACCGCTCGCACGGTGTCGGGCCTGGTGGCCGCGGCGACCAGGGCGGCCGCGGCCCCCGTGCTCGCGCCGAACAGGCCGATGGCGAGGCCCCGCGTGAGCTCGTCGCGCGGCAGCAGGTCGGCGACCGCGCCCACCCGCGCCGCCAGAAGGGCGATGTCGAAGCGCAGGTGTCCCGTCCGCGCGTCGACGCGCTCCTCCTCGGCCGTGAGCAGGTCGGCCAGCACGGTCGCGAGCCTGGCCCGGCGCAACTCCCGGGCGACGAACCGGTTGCGCGGGCTGTGCCGGCCGCTCCCGCTGCCGTGCGCGAACAGCACCACCCCCGTGGCCCCCTCGGGGACGGCGACGTCGGCGTCCAGCACGACGCCGACGGCCGGCATCCGGACGCTCACCTCGACCTCGTCCATGGCGCCCTCCTCGCCGGATGGACGAGGCGGCGTACCCGGACGGGAGGGGCGCAAACCTCCCGGCGTCAGGTGCGGCGCGAGCGCATGGCCTTCAGGACCCGGACGCCCCCGGCGCCCGCGACGAGCCGCCGGTACTCCGCCGACTCCATCGGGCACAGCGCGACCCGGCCGGCGGCGTCGAACAGCAGGCCCCAGCCGTGCCGCCTCGGCAACGGGGAGGCCCGCAGGCACGCCTGGGACCGGGAGAAGAACGCCTCCCGCAGCTCCCACCTCCGGTCCTCCGCCAGGCCCGGCGGGTCCGGCGGGAGGTCGTCCCGCCGGCGCAGCCAGGTCTCGAAGAGCACGTCCTCCTGGGTCAGGCCGTGGGGGGCGGCGGAGATCATCTCGTACTGCAGGACGGCGACGGTCGCCCTGCCGCCGCGCGGGCGCGGCACCTCGGACGCCGTCACCGGGCAGTCGTCGGCGACGGCGATCAGCGTCGAGCGGTAGTTCAGGTCGTCCGGCACGGGCCCATGATGCACGACGGGGGACGGGCTTTCAGCTCGCGCCGGCGACCCGGCCCCCGCACGACGGCACGCGTCACCCGCTCGCGGCGAGGAAGTCGCGCAGCCAGTGGTAGCTGGCCTTGGGAGTGCGCACCTGGGTGCTGTAGTCGACGTGGACCAGCCCGAACCGGGCGGCGTACCCGCGCGCCCACTCGAAGTTGTCGATCAAGGACCAGCAGAAGTAGCCGCGGACGTCGACGCCGGAGTGGATGGCCTCCCGCGTGGCGTCGATGTGGTCGCGCAGGTAGTCGAGCCGGCCGGTGTCCTCCAGCGCCCCGTCGTCCCCGTAGCCGTTCTCGGTGACGTACACCGGCGGCAGGTCCGGGTAGCGGCCGGCCAGGCCGACGAGGGTCTGGTGGAGCCCGTCGGGCTCGACCACCCAGCCCAGCCCGCTGAGGCGGGCCTCGCGGGGGGTCACCGCCCGGACGCCGATGTCGTCCGCCGTGCGCAGCGCCGGGTCCGGCTCGTCGTACGGCGCCGCCTCCACGTGGATCCGGTAGTAGTAGTTGACGCCGAGGAAGTCCAGCGGCGCCCCGATAACGTCGAGGTCCCCCTCCCGCCGGAAGGAGAGGTCGCTGATGGCGCCGAACGTGTCGGCCATGTCGGCGGGGTAGGTGCCGCCGAACAGGGGCTCGGTGAACTGCCGGTTGACCAGCAGGTCCATCCGGCGGGCGGCCGCCGCGTCCTCGGCCGACGAGGTGGCGGGCACGGTCGGGGACATGTTGAGCGTCACGCCGATCCGCTGCCCCGGCCGCGCGCGCTCGCGCAGCCGGCCCACGGCGAGGCCGTGGCCGAGCAGCAGGTGGTGGGCCGCGGCCAGCGCGCCGTGCCCCTCCCGCGCGCCCGGCGCGTGGCGGCCCTCGCCGTACCCCACGATGGACGAGCAGTAGGGCTCGTTGAGGGTGATCCAGTGAGACACGCTGTCGCCCAGCGCGTCGTACACCACCTCGGCGTAGTCGGCGAAGCGCTCGGCGGTGTCGCGCGACCGCCACCCGCCCCGGTCCTCCAGGGCCTGCGGCAGGTCCCAGTGGTAGAGGGTCACGAACGGCTCGATGTCGCCCTCGCGCAGCGCGTCCACCAGTCGCCGGTAGAAGTCCAGCCCCCGTTGATTGACCCGGCCGCCCCCCTCGGGCAGCACCCGCGGCCACGCCACCGAGAATCGGTAGGCGCCCGCGCCCAGCTCGGTCATGAGATCCACGTCCTCCTGCCAGCGGTGGTAGTGGTCGCAGGCGAGATCCCCCGAGTCGCCCCGCGCCACCGCGCCGGGCACCCGGCAGAAGGTGTCCCAGATCGACGGCCCCCGGCCGTCCTCGGCGGCCGCCCCCTCGATCTGGTACGCCGCGGTGGCCGTCCCCCAGACGAAGCCGGCGGGGAAGGCCGCCCGCTCCGCGAGGCGCTGCTCGACGGCGGTCATGCCCCCGCCCGGCGGCCCGTACGACCCGTACTCCCCGTACGGCCAGTGGGGTCGGTCGGCGGGCGCAGTCGTGCGGCAGGCACCTGGGATCTCCTTGAGGCATGCGAGAAGGAATCGGTGACTGCGAGACGCGACGGCCGGACCCGCGGCAACGGAAAGCCTCGGCCGAGATGACGGCCATCACAACCAAAGAAGGGCCACGTGTCAAGTCACGGATACGTAACGCGTCATAACGGTTGACACGCTGGGGATTCACAAAGTATTTTGCCTGAAACCGGTTACATGAAACCGGTTACAGCGAGATGCGATACGTTTTGGTCCGTGGCAACGATCAGAGAGCTGGCCCGGTTGTGCGGGGTGTCGCCGGCGACGGTGTCCCGCGTGTTCAACAGCCCGGAGGTGGTTAACCCCAAGACCAGGGAACTGGTGCTGCGGGCCGCCGAGCGGATCGGCTACCTGCCGAACGAGTCCGCCAGGACGCTGGCCACCAAGAGGTCGTTCATGGTCGGGCTCGTCTGGGACACCGACCACCGGCGCCCGGGGTGGCGGCACCCGTTCTTCCAGGACATCCTGATCGGCCTCAAGACCGCGCTCAGCGGGCGGGGCTACCACCTGCTGATGCTCGCCACCAACGACGGGGGCCGGCCTGACGCGCACCTGCGCGCCGTCCGGCGGCACAACCTCGACGGGGTCGTGCTGATCGACAACGGCACGTGGGACCCGCCCCTGCGCACGCTGGCCGAGTCGGGCGTGCCGTGCGTGTCCCTCGACCGTCCCGTCGAGGGCCCGCGTACCACGTACGTCACCTCGGACAACGTCGGCGGGGCGGCCGCGGCCGTGCGGCACCTGCACGAGCGGGGACGGCGGACCATCGCCACGATCGCCGGTCCCGAGCGGACGCGGCCGGGGGCCGAGCGGCTCCAGGGGTACCGCGCGGAGATGGCCCGGCGCGGCCTGCCGTACCGGCCCGAGCACGTGGTCCAGGGCGACTTCTACCTGGCCGGCGGGTATGCCGCCATGCGGCGGCTGCTGGAGGCCGAGGAGCGGCCCGACGCCGTGTTCGCCGCCGGCGACGAGATGGCGATCGGCGCGCTGCACGCGATCGCCGAGGCGGGCCTCAAGGTCCCCCAGGACATCGCGGTCGTCGGGTTCGACGACATCGAGCCTGCCGCGCTCGTCCCGCCCGGCCTGACCACCGTGGCCCAGGACACGGCCGGCTTCGGCACGGCCGCGGCCGAGGCCGTGGTCACCATGATCGACGGCGGCGACCCCCCTCCCCCGCGCGTCCTGCCCACGACCCTCGTCGTCCGCGGGTCCACCGGCGGTCCCCTGCGCGGGGAGCGGTAACGGGGCCAGTGGCAACGCCACGCCCAAGAGTCCGCACGGCTCGAACCCGTCCTGACCGGCGCCCCGCGTCCCCGTGCGGCGGCCGTCAGACGCGGACGGCGGCTCTCGCGGCCGGACGGGGCTCGCAGACGAGCCGGATGTCCTCGGGCAGGCCGATGACCTGGACCTCGCCGCTGCCCTCGCGGGCGTCGAGGTCGACGCGCGTCCCGGCCAGCGGGATCCTCGCGATGTGGAGGTCGCCGAACCCCTCGGGCAGCACCGGGGAGATCCACACCGTGCGGCGGGGCACCCAGGGGTCGATCCGCAGCAGCATCCGCACGAGCTGGATCGGCGTCGCGGCCGCCCACGCCTGCGGCGAGCACGAGGTCGGGTACGGCACCGGCATCGGGAACTCCTCACGGGAGAACCCGCAGAACAGCTCGGGCAGCCGGCGGTTGAAGACCTCGGCGGCCTCCAGCAGGCCGGCGGCGATCCGCCGCGCCTCGTCCACGAAGCCGTACCGCATGAGCCCGGCGGCGACGAGGGCGCTGTCGTGGGGCCACACCGAGCCGTTGTGGTAGCTCATCGGGTTGTAGGCGCCCATGTCCGAGGCGAGCGTCCGGATGCCGAAGCCGGTGAACATGGCAGGCGACATGAGGTGCCGGGCGACGGACTCCGCCTTGTCCTTGTCGACGATGCCCGACCACAGGCAGTGCCCCATGTTGGAGGCGAGGGCGTCGATCGGCCGTCCCTCGTGGTCGAGGCCGACGGCGTAGTAGCCGCGGCCGGGCAGCCAGAACCGTTCGTTGAACGCCTCGCGCAGCTCGGCCGCCTTCCGCGTGTACCGGCGCTCGGTCTCGGTGTCGCCCTCCTCCTTGGCGAAGTAGTGCCGGGCGATGTAGGCCGCGTACACGTACCCCTGGACCTCGGCCAGCGCGATCGGCGGCCGGGCGATCGCGCCGTCGGCGAAGTTGACGCCGTCGAAGGAGTCCTTCCACCCCTGGTTGAGCAGGCCCTGGTCGGTCTTGCGCCGGTACCACAGGAAGCCGTCGCGCATGCCGTACCGCTCGATCCACTCGAGCGCCGCGTCCACGTGCGGCATCAGGGTGTGCAGGACGTCGTGGTGCAGGCCCCACCGGCGCAGCTCGCCGAGGAGGATGACGAACAGCGGGGTGGCGTCGACCGAGCCGTAATAGGGGTGCGCTCCCACGCCGTCCACGGCGACGCCGTACCGGAGCTCGTGCATGATCTTGCCGGGCTCCTCCTCGCTCAGCGGGTCGGTCTTCGTGCCCTGCAGCCGGGCCAGGCGGCGCAGCGTCCCGTACGCCAGGTCGGGGTCGAGCGGGAGGGCCATCCACGAGGTGATCAGCGAGTCGCGCCCGAACAGGGTCATGAACCAGGGCGCCCCCGCCGCGATGGTCGGCGGCAGCTCGGGGTGGTCGGGGTCGTACAGGCGCAGCGCGCCGAGGTCGGTCCGCGACTGGCTCAGTATGGCCCCGAGCGCGCGGTTGGCGGTCGTGACCCTCGGGCTGAGCCGGTCCCACTCGGCCAGGCGGCGGGCGTGCTCCGCGTGTTCGAGCGCCCGGCGGCCTCCGGCGAACCACGGCTCGCTCTCGACTCCGTCGATGATGGGCCTGACCTGCACGCACTCCTTCCACTCCCCTCGCGGGGGCACCACCACGTGGAAGATCAGCATGCGCGGGGCGGTCACCACGATGACCTCCGCGCCGTTCTCCGCGCCCACCACGCGCACGCCGCGGCGCTTGCTGGGCGAGAACATGCGCAGCGCCCGCTCCTCGGCGTCGGTGACCACGTCGGCGACCCAGTGGACCCGGTGGGTCTTCACCTCGAACAGGTCGCACACGTCGGAGCCGACCAGCAGCGTCACCACGCAGCCGGCCGGCTCGTCGGCCATGTTGCGCAGGACGATCTCCTCGGCGAGCCCGCCGCCCGTGTACCGGTCCCGCATCACGAGCAGCGTGCTCTCCGCCTGCCCCCGGCGCGGGGCGGCCCGGCCGATGAAGGTCGCGTGGTACGGCTCGGCCACGAGCACCTGCAGCTCCTCGACCTGCCTGTCGTCCACCCGCAGTTCCAGATGGGACAGCAACCGCGTGTCCGCGTAGTACACGCCGTGCGGCCGGCCGGGGAGGATGTCCCCGTTGCGGGCCGACACGCAGAACGAGCCGCCGGAGACGAGCGTCAGTGCCGCGCCTCCGAGCGCCGTGGGCTGTCCTTCGAACGTCCATCCGCTCACGATCCCGAACCCCCACCGAGGTGCCAGATACCCCGATTGTGACATTTTGTCCGTTTCATTGGATTAAGGCAGGATCAATACCGCGCTATGGTCGGGGCATGAGCGATCACCGGCTCGTCGAGGCGGGGGGCCTGCGGCTGGCGTACCGGACGTGGGGCGACGAGGGCGGGACGCCTGTGGTGCTGCTGCACGCCCTAGGCAAGGACGCGTCCGACTGGGACGGCCCGGCCGCCGCCCTCGCGGCCGACGGCCACCGGGTGTACGCCCCCGACCTGCGGGGCCACGGGTCCTCCGGCTGGCCGGGCGTCTACTCCTTCCCCGTCATGCGCGACGACGTGGCCGCGTTCCTCGACGCGCTGGGGCTCGCCGTGGCCGACGTGGTCGGCCACTCGATGGGCGGGGTGGTCGCCTACCTCCTGGCCGCCTCCCACCCCGGCCGGGTCGGCCGTCTCGTGCTGGAGGACGTCCCGCCGCCGCTGCCCCGGCCCCGGACCGTCCCGGAACGGCCGGAGGGGCCGCTGCCGTTCGACTGGGAGATGGTCCTCGCGATCCGGGCGCAGGTGGACGACCCCGACCCGGCCTGGCTGGAGGCGCTGGGCACCGTCGCCGCCCCCACGCTGGTGGTGGCCGGCGGCCCGGACAGCCACATCCCGCAGGACCGGCTCGCCGAGATGGGCCGGAGGATGCCGGACGCCCGGGTGGTCACGATCCCCGCCGGGCATCTGGTGCACGAGAACGCCCCCGAGCGGTTCGCCGAGACCGTCGTCGCCTTCCTTCGCCGCTGACTCCCTCCGTCTCGCGGACGGCGACGACCAGGCGGGGAACATAGGAGGCCGGAGCCGGGGAATGGCGCGTGCATGGATGAGAGCCGTCGCCGGCTCCGGCGCAGCCCGGAGCGGTACCAGTGGGAGAAGGACCGGGCGCTGCTGCCCGAGTCGGAGCGCCGCAGGACCGGCGCCACCGAGCACGACACCGGCCTCCGCAAGGAGGATCTCGACTTCGACATCGACTACGACACGGCCCCGGCGGACGCTGAGCTGGCCCGGCGCTTCGGGGTGCCGGAGGGGACCAAACTGCTGCACCGGCGCTACCGGACGCAGGAGGCCGACGACGAGGCCACGCTGAGCCTGGTGAACTCCTGGCTGGTGCACGACATGGTGGCCCGCAACCCCGACCTGCTGAACCCGGAGAACGAGCCGTGGCCGGGAGGCACCCAGCACCAGCTCAGGACCGTGGGCATCGAGGTCGACCGCGTGGTCGACGAGGTCGTCAGCCGGCGGCCGGAGCCGGGCGAGGCGGAGCTTCTCGGCGTGGCGCCCGACGCGCCGGTCCTGGTGCTGCGCAAGACGTCGATCGACACCCGCGATCGGGTGGTGGAGGTCTCCGAGGTCAGCCTTCCCGGCGACCGCGCGGTGATCGTCTCGACCACGCGCCTGCGGCCCTGGCCCACGTGACCTGGTGGGGATTTGCCGGCCCTTGACCTCGTGTTTCCTACTGTGCCTCCATGCGGAAATGGGTCGGTGTGAACGGCTACGAGGTGGACTGCGTCGTCCTCGACGGCCGCGGCCTGCTGCGCGTCCGGCACCTCGGCTACCACGTCGGCTTCTGCGCCTCGGTGGCCGAGGTGGCCCGGTACGTCGACCTGGCCGACCTGGTCGAGGTCGTGGAGCTTCCCCCCGTTGGTACGGACTGAGCGCCCTGCGCCGCCCGTCCCGGGCCCGCGGCCTCCCGGGACACGGCGAGGGGTGAGCCGGGCCGTCCGGCTCACCCCTCGTCAGCGCGGCTCTCAGGTCCAGTCGCTCATCCAGTCGTTGTCCTCCGACTCGGCGCTCTTGGCCTTCTTGTTCTTCGCCGTGGTCTTGCTCTGGGGCTGCAGCTTGGTCTGCGGCCAGGCGAAGGAGTCGGCGAACTGCTGGCCGAACACCGGGGGCATCTTCAGCTGCGAGCCCTGGTTGCCGCCGGCCGGCGCGTTGTTCTTGTTGATCGTCGGGCCGAACCCCGAGTTGTTCGAGGGCGCGCCGCCCTCGCCGAACGACGGGACGACGCCCGCGCTCTTGGCGGGGGCGCCCTTCTTGGTGATGGTCGGGCCGACGCCCGAGCTGTTCGTCGGGTTGCCGCCGGTCAGGAAGACGTCCTGCGGCTGGCCGGCGCCGCTGTCGTCACTGTCGTTGCGGCCCTTGCTGTCGTTGGCGCCCTTGCTGCCGCCGGACGCGGGACCGATCTTGGTGCCCTTGCCCTTCAGCACGTCCAGCGCCTTGCTGGCGATGAGCTCCGGGTCGTCCGGGTTCTTCATGGCGATCTGGGCGATCTGCTTGCCCGGCGCCATGGCGCTCTTGGACGCCGGCGCCGGGTCGGCGGGCGTGGAGGAGACCGGCCCGGACAGAAGGGCGGCAGCGAGGACAGCAGTGCATATAGGCATGAGATTCCCCCAGTTAGTGGTTGGACGGTACGAGAACGACGTTATGCACGGCATGCCGGGCGATCACGGACCCGACGCCCAGTGTCCGGTCAAAGAAAGAGAATTAGCCGTTTCAGGGACATTGACCCACGTCAGAGACGGATCGACCGGGCCAGAATGCGACGAGGGGCGAGCCGCGGTCGCGGCTCGCCCCTCGTGAGAAGGTGCGTGGACGGCGCCTACTTCGGCAGCAGCACCTTGTCGATGACGTACACCGTGGCGTTGCGCGTCGGCACGTCGCCGCACAGCACGTTCGCATCGTTGATCTTGTAGTTCTGCCCGGAGCCGGTGACGGTCAGGTCGGTGCCCTGGAGCGTCGTGATCTTGCCGCTCTGCAGGTCGGCGGGCGTCTTGCGGCCCTTGGCCACGTGGTAGCTGAGCAGGGTCGTCAGCGCCTTGCGGTCCGACAGCGTCTGGTTGAGCTTCTTCTTCGGGAGCTTGTCGAACGCCTCGTTGGTGGGCGCGAAGATCGTGATGTCCTGCGCGCTGTTGAGGGTCTCGACCAGCCCGGCCTTCTTCACGGCGCTGGCCAAGGTGGACAGCGACGGGACGGAGCCGAGCGCGGTCGCGACCGGCTCGCTCGCGAGCTGGGTCAGGCTGCCGCGGCCGGACGCCGGGAACGAGGCGCAGCCGGCCCCGAACGGCGAGGCGGAGGGCGACGCGCCAGGCGACGCGCCGGGCGACGCCGACTCGGTGGCGGCGCTCGTCTCGGCGCTGGCGGTCTCGGAGACCGTGTCGGTCGCGGTCTCGTTGGCCGCGGCGGGGGCGGCCGACTTGCCGTTGCCCTGGCCGCCGCACGCCGCGCACAGCGACAGCGCCACGGTCAGCGTGGAAAGGGCGAGAAGACGGGTCTTCATTGTTTCGTGTTTCCTTCGTGGTGAGAGGTCGTTGCTCGCCGGCGCGGCGTCCGGGACGGACGTCGGCCGGCGCCGCCCGCGGCGTGGCCGCCGGTGCGGCCGGTCGTGGCCCGCGGGCCCGCCCCGCTCGTCGCGAATGGGCGCGGTCGTGGTCGTGTGCTGCTGGTGGGCGGGTCGTGTGCTGGTGGTGTGCTGCTGTGGGCGGGTCGTGGTCGTGGGAGTGGGCCCGTCACGCGCCGGACGCACCCGGTCGGGTTGCGCATGGCACGGGACTCGGCGGCGCCGTCATCGGGGCGCGCGGGTGACGCATGACGGACCGCGGGCCACAGGCGGACGGAACGCCCCGTGAACGCAACGCGCCGTACCCGGAACGCGCTGTGATCGGAACGCGGCGCGGATGAGCCGCGGGGACGCGTGCCGGAAGGGACGAACCCGGGCGGTCATCCCGTGGCGGGAGTCCGCCGCCGCACACCGGCGCCCCGGCTCTCGCCGGAACCCCGGGGCGCGGGCTCGTGCCGGCCGCGGCGGACATACGTGCCGCGTGTCCTCGCGGTTCGGCGGCCGTTCCCGCGGCTCACCGCTCGTTCCCGCGGCTCACCGCTCGTTCCCGCAGCTCACCGCTCGTTCCCGCAGCTCACCGCTCGTTCCCGCAGCTCACCGCTCGTTCCCGCGGCTTAACACTCGTTCCCGCAGCTCGGCGCTCGTTCCCGCAGCTCGGCGCCTGTGCCCGCGGCATCCCGCCGTTCCGCGGCCGGCTGCCGGGACGGCGACCCGCTCGGGGCCGCGTCCCCCGCCGTCACATGGTCGTCGGCGTCACGGCGTCACCCGCGCCGCCGCACACGTGCCGGCATGGGCCCGCGGGCTCGCGCTAGGGACGCAGCGGCGGGACCACCTGGGACACGGGCGCCGCGACCTGCCGCGGGAGCAGGGGAGCCTGCTGGACGTGAACCGGCGACTTCGGGTGCACCGCGGCCGGAGCCTGCTGCGGCAGGTGCCGCGGCGTCTGCTGCCCCTGGACGGGCGACTTCGGGTGCCGCACCACGGCGGGCGCCTGCTGCGGCAGGTGCTGCGCCGCCTGATGCCCCGTCTGCTGGGCGTGGGCCGGGGACTTGGGGCGCTGCTCGCCGGCGCTGTCCCGGGTGTGGGCCGGGGCGTTCGCCGCCTGCCCGGCGGACGAGGTAAGGGAGTGCAGCGCGGCCGCCCCGGCGCTCCCCTGCGTCTTCGGATGGCCCGTGGCCTTCGGGTGCTTCGGCCCGCGCGGCACGGTGTGGTGGCGTGGACGGCCGAAGCCCGGGTACGACTGCGCCACCTGCACCCCCTGGAACGGATTCAGCGTGAACGTCTTGATCGGCTGACCGGGCGCCCCGTTCGACACCACCGGCTTGATCAGGAGATCGTGCGTCTTCGGATTGATCATCGGGATGGCCAGGTCGTCGTCCTGCTTCCCGGCGGCCGTGTCACCGGCCTTGTCCCCCGTCTTGCCGCCGGTCGTGTCTCCCGCCTTGGTCGCGGCCTTCTCTCCGGCTGCGTCCCCGGCCCCGATGCCGGCCGTGGCCCCCGGCTTGTCCTCGAAGGCTGCCGGAGGCAGCACGATCGGAGCCTCCACGGGCTCTCCGCCCATGCCCGGCATGCCCATGCTCGCCGCGCCCCCCGGCTGCAGGGCGGCCAGCGGCTGCTGCGGCTCCGACGGCGAGCTCTTCTCGATCTTCTTGGCGACCGCCTTCGGGGCGCCAGGGCCCGGATCAGGAGGTGCGGCGGCGGGCCCGGACAGGAGGGCGGCGGCCAGTACGGCCGTACAGATAGGCATGAGACTCCCCCGAGGTCGTTGACGATACGAGCACGACCGTAAGCGCCGCAGGCCGGGTGCTCACGCATCCCACGATCAATGTCCGGTCAAACATGCGGATCAGCCGCTTCACCCGCAAAGACCCCATCGCACCCCGGCGGACGGTCAGGAACCGGGCGCCCGGCCGCCGCGGAACCGGCGGATCAGCTCCCCCCGGGAGGCGATGCCGAGCGTGGCGAAGATGTTGCGCACGTGGTAGTCGACCGTACGGGGGCTGACGAACAGACGGGCCGCCACCTCGCGGTTGGTCGCCCCCTCGGCGATGAACCGGGCGATCTGGAGCTGCTGGGCGGTGAGCCCGGCCGCGTCCCCGGTCCCCGGCCCGGCCACGGTCTCGCCCGTGGCCCGCAGCTCGCTCCGGGCCCGCTCCTCCCACCGGGCGGCCCCGAGCCGTTCGAAGATCTCCAGGGCCTCCCGGGCGTGGTGGCGCGCCTGGCCCCGGCGGCGCTGCTTGCGCAGGTGCGCGCCGTAAAGCAGGGCCGTGCGGGCCCGCTCGAAGTCGCGTTCGCTCCGCGCGTGCAGGTCGAGGGCCCTCCGGAAGTGGCGGTCGGCGTCCCCCGGCTCCGCCGGCT
Source organism: Microbispora corallina (assembly GCF_016863035.1). GTDB lineage: Bacteria > Actinomycetota > Actinomycetes > Streptosporangiales > Streptosporangiaceae > Microbispora > Microbispora corallina. The sequence goes on along the minus strand of NZ_BOOC01000017.1, from coordinate 69,813 downwards.
CGGCGAGCAGGGCCAGGCACCGCTCGACGAGCGCGAGGGCCCACGTGCTCTCGACGGTCTCGGCCCACGTCCGGAACCTCGCGAGAGCCGCGCCCGCGCGCCTGCGGTCGCCGCTGCGGGCGGCGGCCTCGGCGAAGTGCGGGGCCGACAGCAGCGTGATCGCCCGATGTCCCTGGCCCGGGCCGGCCTCCGCCATGCGGGCCAGGCGCTGGGCCGCCTCGCCGTACCTGCCCTGCGACAGGTCGCCGAACGCGAGCGCCCAGGTGGCGACGGCCCAGGCGAGGCCGAGGTCGTGCTCGCGGGCCCGGGTCATGGCGTCGCGGGCCCGTTCGCGGCAGGCAGCCGTGTCGCCCTCGATCGCGGCGTGCAGAGCCAGCAGCGCGCGCAGGTGGCAGGCGCAGTTGAGCTGGCCGGTGTCGGTCGCCAGCCGCAGCCCCTCCAGGGCGTTCGCCCCGGCGATCGCCAGCCTGCCGCTCCACAGCTCGGTGTGGACGAGCAGTTCGACGGCCTGCGGCACGGCCGTGACCGCCCCGCGCGCCCGGGCGATCGCGGCGGCGCGCGCGGGCAGGGCGTGCGCGAGCGCGTCGTCGCCCACGAGCAGCGCCGCCGTCGCCGCCCAGACCAGCGCGTCCGGGTCGTCGACCCGCTCGGCGATCCGCAGGGCCTCCCGCAGCGGACCGACGGCGCGCGGCAGGTCGCCGCCGACCGCGTCCGCGATCCCGGCCAGGTACGCGCGGATGAGGGCGGCCCGGTCGCCTGGCACGTCCGCCGCCTCCTCCGCCCTGCGGGCCACCGCGGCCAGCAGGCGGTCGTCGCCCGCGTACGAGGCCGCCTCGGCGGCGCCCATCAGCGCGCGCAGCGCAGTCTCGGGCTCCACGCGGCCGGCGGCCGACACGAGCGACCGGTAGGCGTCCCCCGTCACCCCGCCGCGCAGGTCGACGGTCCCTCGCAGGAAGTCGATCTCCCCGAGCATCCGGGTGTCGCCCGCGGCCTCGGCGGACCGCCTCGCCTGGTCGAGCAGCCGTACGGCGGAGCCGGTGTGACCGGCGAGCCACCGGTCCCAGGCGGCCACGACGAGCCGCCGCCCGCGGGCCGGCTCGGACCCGGTCAGTTCGGCCGCCCGCTCCAGGGCCACGGCCGCGGCGGCGTATCCGCTGCGCACCCGGGCGCGGCCCGCGCTCTCCTCCAGTTCGGCGGCGAGGCCGTCGTCGGGTTCGAGCGCGGCGGCCGCCCGGTGCCAGGGCCGCCGGTCCCCCGGTCCCGACACCTCGCCGAGCACCTGGTGCGCCCACCTCCGGCGGGCCAGCCCCGCGCCCTGGTAGACGGCCGACCGCATGAGCGGGTGCCGGAAGCGGACACCGGCCTCCGACACCTGGATCAGCCCGGCCGACTCGGCGGGCTCGATGGCCGACACGTCGATGCGGACGTGCGCCGCCGCCCGCAGCAGGGTCCCGGCGTCCATCTCGGCCTCCGCCGCCGCGAGCAGCAGCAGGCTCCTGGTGGGTGCGGGCAGCCCCGACACCCGTTCCAGGTAGGCCCTTTCGAGCCCCGGCCCGATCGGCAGCGGGTGCGGCAGCGCGACCCGGCCGGCGAGCTGGTCGGGGGTCAGGGCGTCGACGACCTCCCCGAGGGCAAGCGGGTTGCCCCGGGTGTGGGCCACCAGCCGGTCCCGTACGGCTGTCGCGACGGGTCCCGCGGCCCTCGACGTGATCAGTTCGTCGCACGCCCCGGGCGTCAGCCCTTCGACCGGCAGCGCGGGCAGTCCCGACAGCGGCGAGGGGTGGCCGGCCCGGACGGCCGCCAGCAGCACGACGCCCTCGGCCTCGAACCGGGCCGCCGCGAAGGCGAGCGCGTCGAGCGAGGGGGCGTCCAGCCAGTGGGCGTCGTCCACCAGGGCGAGCACCGGGCCGCGTTCGGCCAGCTCGGACAGCAGGGTGAGCACGGCGACGGAGATCAGGAACCGGTCCGGGGACGGCCCCTCCGCCTGCCCGAGCGCCGCGCCGAGGGCCTTTCGCTGCGGCGACGGCAGGCCGCCGACCAGCCGGGTGACCGGGCGGAGCAGCCGGTGCAGCCCCGCGAACGGCAGCCGCGACTCCGACGGCACCCCTCGCGTGGTCAGCACGGCGAACCCCCCGCGTCCGGCGCCGCCCGGCGGGGCGGCCGCCGCGACGGCAGGCTCTCCGATCGCACGACGGCATCGGGGGTCCGCACCCGTGTCCGGGGCGCCGGCCGCGCGGGCGAGCGCGCAGCCGAGCAGGGCGGTCTTGCCCGCGCCCGGCTCTCCGATCAGCACGCGCACGGCGCTGCGCGAGTCGGCGGCGGCCGCCTCGATGAGGGCGTCGAGCTCGGCCCGTTCCGCGGCGCGGCCGTACAGGAGAGGCGGTGTGACGCCGATCACAGGTCTTAAGTTACTCGCGAGTTAAGCGCTCGTGAATAAGGGCCTTTCTCGAAGAAATCGCGTTTTTCCGGACTGTACGAGCGCGTGACGGTCTCCCCCTCCGCGCCTTCGCGGCAGGTGAGGCCGCCGGTCCGCGGATGACCGGCGACTTCACCGGTGTGCGCGCAGCCGGGTCAGCCGGACTCTTTCGGCACCGCAGCCCCCTGGCGGGCCGCCCCGAAGGAGGACCCCCATGTCACGTGCATCACGGCTGGCCTGGACGTCGGCGCTGCTGGCGGCGCTGACCGTCCTGTCCCCGTTCGCGCCCGCGAGGGCCGCGACCCCCGACCCGGTGGTGTTCGTCCACGGCTGGGCCGGAGCCGACTGGAACTGGGCCGCGATGAAGTCGGACTTCCAGCACGACGGATGGCCCGCCGACCGGCTCTTCGTCTGGGGCTACAACTCGACGCAGTCGAACGTGACCACGGCCGACCAGCTCGCTGCCTTCATCCGGCAGGTGCGCGCCCAGACCGGCGCGGCCAAGGTGGACATCGTGTCGCACTCGATGGGCGGGCTGTCCTCGCGCTGGTACCTCAAGTTCCTCGGGGGCACGGCGTACGTCGACGACTGGGCGTCCATCGGCGGCCCCAACCACGGCACCAACGCGTCGTACCTGTGCGACCTGCTGATCGTGTCCTGCGGCGAGATGAACTACGACTCCTCGTTCCTCAGGCAGCTCAACGCGGGGGACGAGACGCCCGGCCCGGTCAACTACGGCACGTTCTGGTCGTCCTGCGACGAGATCATCAACCCGGACGGCAGCGTGCGGCTCGACGGCGCGGTCAACACGAACGTCGGCTGCATCGGGCACCTGTCGCTGCTGCTGGCGGGATCGGTGTCCCAGAAGGTGAGGGACTTCGTCCGCTGACCGCCCGCCCAGGCGTCCGCCCCCCGCCGGAACCCCGCCGTCCCGCCCGGGATCCGGCGGGGGCGGACCCGTCACGCCGGGGGGGACGGGTTCAGGCGGGAAGCGCGTCTCCGGGGAACGAGCGGCCGGGATGGACCTCGTAGGTGAACACGCCCGCCTTGACTCCGGGGTCGTCGTCCATGATGCGGGCCGTCTCCTCGGGCGTGGCGTCGAACAGGCCGATCCCGCTCCACCCGCTGTCGTCGGTGATCGGGCAGACGATCGCGAGCACGCCGCGCTCCCGCAGCTCGAAGTTGCGCCGGCCGTGCTCCCAGACCACGGCGTCGGCGCCGGGCTCGTTGCGCTTCGGGGTCGCCCTGAGCAGCACGACCGTGTACGGCCTGGACTTCGTGAGCATCTCGCGCATGTGGTCGTCGGTGATCTCCGCCATGGCCCTGGCCTCTCGTCGCGGGACGTCGTTCGGCGGCGATGCTAGCCGCCGGGACCGACGAAACGGGAGGAGCGCCGTTCAGACCGGGACCCGGATCTCGATCGGCACCACCATGGGCTCCTCAGGAGGGAGCGGCGGAAGGGGCCTGTCCTGGAAGTGACGCTCCAGCGCCCGGCGGAGACGGCCCAGCGCCTCGTCGACCGTACGGCCCTCACAGGCCATCTCGACCTGCACGCATCGGGCGCAGTAGAGGTGGTCCCCCGCCTTGCTGACGGTCGCGGTCATTTTCACGGTCCGCCCCATGTGCGTCACATTACGCCGCCGGATCCAGGGCCGGTCCGGGCCGGGGACAACGCCTCGGAGATCCTCGTCCCCAATGTAGATGAACCTTTCACCCGCCAATGGAGATATTTCTCACAACACGTAAACCACCGAATTGACCTGCGGAAACGCGCCACGCTGAATGACCCCTAGGGCGATTCGACGCCCTGAAGTGGTTTTCACTCCATTCGAGGCGGTAAGCCATGAGGGTTCGTTTACGCGATGAAGGAGGAACGGATGATCACGCGCGAGCAGATCTCCATGGTCCTCGACCACCCGGTGTACGACCCGAACGGAGACAAGGTCGGCGAGGTCAAGAACGTCTTCCTCGACGACGCGACCGGGCGGCCCGAGTGGCTGTGCGTGAAGACGGGTCTGTTCGGGACCAAGCGGGCCTTCGTCCCCTTCAAGGACGCCGACTGGGTCGCCGATCACGTCGAGGTCCCGTACGAGAAGGCGTACGTCAAGGACGCCCCCTCGGTGGCCCCGGACGACGACGGCCACCTCTCCCCCGAGCAGGAGCACGACCTCTACAGCTACTACGACCTCGACTGGCCCACCTCCCTGCGCGAGGACCCGCCCGGCCTGCCCCTCTGGGACCCGGCCGGTGAGAGCCCGGTCCTCGCCGACGAGCCCGCCACGGCCGGCGGCGAGGCCGGCGGCCTCAGGCCGGACGGCGAGACGCGGCACCGGGAGGGCGACCCGGCCGGCGAGCGACGCCTCCCGTACGACGACCCGTACGGCGCGTACACCGGCGCAGGCACGGACGTGCGCACGGACGCGAGCAGGGACGCAGGCACACGCGCGGACACGGACGCCGGCACCGGCACGGACGCAGGCATCGGCAGCGTCCCGGACGCGGACGCGAGCCGGGACGACCGGCGCGGCGGCACGGAGGGCGACGCCGGGAGCGGGCGCCACGCCCACTGATCCCGGACCTGCCCGCTGTTCCCACCCGGCCGGCTTCCGGGCCGGATCCGGGGCCGGCTGCCGTGCCGGAATCGGTGCGGGCCCCGGGCGACGGCGGGGCCACGCGCGTCCCTGAACCCGACGCGCGGGACGGGACTCGTGGACGCATTCCGGCGGCGTGCGGGCGCCCGCGCGCGGCCGGTACCACGGCGGACACGACGCAACCCACGGTGGGGACTCCTTCGAATGCCTGGTAGACATACCAGGAGACGCTCGCCCTGACCCCTGCGAGCCGACGACAGGAATCCCATGGCCGACCAGATCGACCCGTCCGAGAGCTTCGCCGTGTCCCTAGGGCTGCACGAGGACTTCATCGTCGCCCGGGCCTCAGGTGATCTGGACTACCACCACGCCGGGCTGTTCCACAAACAGGTCAAGGAGGCCTGGGAGGCGGCGCAGCCCGCCGCGCTGATCCTCGACCTGAGCGAGATCACGTTCTGCGACTCGATGGGCGTGGGCGTGCTCGTCATGCTGCTCAACCAGAGCCGTGAGCAGGACAGCCCGCTGGTGCTCACCGGGGTGCCGCCCCATCTGGGCCGGATCCTCACCATCACCGGGCTGCGCGCCGCCTTCCTCGTCGAGCCGACACTGGACGACGCGATCGAGGCCGCCAGGAAGGGCCCGGTCCCCGGGCAGCGCCCGCAGTCCGAGGACACCGCCTCCGCCTGACCGGGACAGCGCCGTCTAGGCGATTCGTCCTGGTGAGGAGGCGACATACCGCTCTGCCGGAGGGACCTCCCCCGCTTCTAGCGTCGAGGCGTACGCCACGCCCGGCCCGTGAAGGGGGACCTCCCGATGGCATCCGATCTGACCACCTCCCCGAACTCCACCCGTTCCCGTACGGCTTGGGGGCTGCGGCTCCTGGCCGTCCTCGGTTCCGTCGCCGCGGCGCTGGCCGTGTGGGCCGTCGCCGGCCCGGTCGCCGGAGTCGACCTTCGCGCGTCGGCCGGAACGGGCGTCCAGAACGTCGGGGCCGTGGCCGTCGCCGTCACCAGCGCACTCTGCGGGCTTCTCGCCCTTGCCCTCATCGCCCTGCTGGAGAGGAACGTGCCGCGGCCCCGCGCCGCCTGGCTCGTCATCGCCGCGGCCGTGTTCGCCGTCTCCCTCACCGGCCCGCTCGGCGGCGTGACCGGGGGCGCGAAGGCGGCGCTGGCCTGCATGCACCTCGCCGTGGCCGCCGTGCTGATCGGCGGGCTCACCGGCACCGTGCGGCGGACGGGACGCGACCGATGACGCGGCCCCTCGCGCCCACCGGCCGACCCCAGTCCGTAGGGCCGAACGCGCCGGCCCACCCGCGAAACCGTCCGATGCCCGGTGCCGCGGCCGTCCCCACCGCGACGACCGCCACCCCGGCGCAGCCGGTCCTCACCGCGACGACCGCCACCCCGGCGCGGCCCTCTCAGCCGCGCCGCAGGGGATGTCAGTGACGCCGCCGGTCCCGAAGGCACCGGACGTCCCCGCACCGCGGGTACCGTCGCGACCTTCCGGGACGGCGCCGCCGCCCGCGGACCATGACCGTGACGGACGGACGTCACGGGACACCGGATCACCGGAGCGCGCAGGCGCGCCGTCGCCGCAGCGATCGTGGACGCCCATAATGGCGGGCATGGCGGCCTTCTCCCCCCAGCGGAACGGCGCGTGCCGTCCGCGGGGATGGCGGGCGCTCGTCGAGGGGCCGCTGCCCGCGCTGGCGCTGGCGGCGCTGCTGCTCGTCGCCCCGCTGGCGTCCGCCGGGGAGGCGGGCCCGGCCTGGGCCGTCTGGGCGGCCGCCGCCGTCGCGGGCGGGTCGTTCGTCACCGCCCTGACGTCCGCGCGCCGTCCCTGGGCGGTCCGCAGGCGCATCCCCCAGGCGCTCGTCCTGCTGCTGGCCGCCGTCACGGTGGCCGCGACCGCCGCCTTCCCCGCCGGGGACTGGTTCACCCTCTACAGCCTGCTCGCCGTGGCCGTCGCCGCCGTGATGCCGCTGCGCGCGGCTCCCGTGCTGATCGCCGTGACGGCCCTCGCCGGAGGCGTGACGCAGGCGGCGGTCTCCGGCTCCTGGAGCGACGCGCTCTGGGGCACCGGGGTGACCTCGATGCTCGCAGGGATGACCACGTACGGCTTCCGGCGCATGGCCGAGGTCATCGCCGACCTGGCCCGCACCCGCGAGCAGCTGGCCGCCTCCGCCGTCTCGGCGGAGCGGCTGCGCTTCGCCCGCGACCTGCACGACCTCCTCGGGCACACGCTCTCGATGGTCGTGGTCAAGGCCGAGGCCGTACGGCGACTCGCGCCGCGCGACACCGCCGCGGCGGTGCGGCACGCCTCGGACATCGAGGCCATCGGGCGGCAGGCCCTGACCGAGGTGCGGGAGGCCGTCACCGGGTACCGGGACGCGAGCCTCGCCTTCGAGCTCGACACGGCCCGGGCCGCCCTGGCGACGGCCGGCATCGAGTGCGTGGTCGAGGAGTCGGGACCGGCGCTGTCCCCGGAGACCGACATGCTGCTGAGCTGGGTGGTCCGCGAGGGCGTGACCAATGTCGTGCGGCATTCGGGGGCGCGGCGGTGCCGCATCACCGTCCGCCGCGACGTCGACCCGGTCCTCGCGGAGATCCGCGACGACGGCGCGGGAGGCGATCCGGCGGCCGCGTCCGGGAGCGGGCTGCGCGGCCTGCGCGAGCGGCTGGCGGCGGCCGGGGGCCGGTTGCGCGCGACGAGCCTTCCGGGCGGGTTCGTCCTCGCCGCGGAGGTCCCGCACGCCGGAGTGGAGGGAGGGCCATGACGACCCGAGTGCTCATCGTCGAGGACCAGGGCATGATGCGGGACGCCCTCGCCGCGCTGCTCGACCTGGAGGACGACCTCGAGGTGGTGGCGCAGGTCGGCTCCGCCGAGGAGGTCATGCCGGCCGCGACGCGGGTCCGGCCGGACGTCGTCCTGCTCGACATCGAGCTGCCCGGCGGGAGCGGGCTCGACGTGACGGCCGACCTGCGCGCCGCGCTGCCCGGGTGCGCCGTGGTCATCGTGACCACGTTCGGCCGGCCGGGCTACCTGCGCCGGGCGCTCGACGCCGGGGCCCGGGGCTTCGTGGTCAAGGACCGGCCGGTCGACGAGCTGGCCCAGGCCGTACGGCGGGTCCTCGCGGGCGAGACGGTCGTCGACCCCGCGCTGGCCGCGGCGGCCCTGAGCGCCGGGCCGAGCCCGCTCACGCCGCGCGAGCGGGAGGTGCTGATCGCCGCCGCGGACGGGTCGACGGCCGCCGACATCTCGGGGCGCCTCCACCTGTCGGAGAGCACGGTCAGGAACCACCTGTCGTCCTGCATCATGAAGACCGGCACCCGCAACCGCATGGAGGCCGTCCGGGTCGCGCGGCACAGCGGCTGGCTCTGACGGCGGCCCGCGCCGGGGCCAGGCGTGGCGGACGTCGTCAGGCGTCGTCCTCGTCCTCGCCGAGGACGTCGGCGGTCCTGCTCGCGCTGCCGCGGACCCTGCGCTGCTCCCGGTCGATCTCCGCCTCCGGGGCCTCCTCCAGCCCCACCAGCCGGGTCAGCAGGTACTGGTCGTTCTCCAGGCCCAGGTGGCGGGCGACGGCGGCGAGCACGTCGTTCTGCGCGTCGATCTTCGCCTGGAGCGCGCGGCTGTCGCGGTTCTGGCTCGACTGGATCACGAAGACCATCACGAACGTGACGATCGAGGAGATGGTCGAGACGGGAAGCTGGTAGCCGGTGTTGCCGTAGCCGCCGGACACGAACAGCCCGCCCACCACCCAGGCCAGCGCGAGGAGCGCGGCGATCAGGATCGCCGGGAAGGAGCCCGCCATCGCCGTCGTGCGGGCGATCCCCCGGGTGATCCGGGTGCTGCGGTCCTGGGGCGCCGACGGCGACGTGCGCGGGTCGTCCTCCGTGCGGTCATGCCGGATCGCCATGGCGTTCCTCCCTTCTGCCGAGCAGCGTGGCCTACCCGTGCCGTACGGCATGATGCGGGCTTCGCACACTGAGAAGCAGCAGGTCAGCCTGCATCGGACGACAAGGCCTGGGAGGAGCGGCGGGCCCGCCCCCCGGTACCGTTGAGACACGCGCCCAGGAGGGAGGCTTCCCATGCCGGACGTGGTGAACGCGGTGAGCGTGGTGGACCGTTTCTTCACGGCCTACAACGCCCACGACCCGGAGGCGGTCCTGAGCTGCTTCGCCCCGCAGGCGGCCTCCGTGGGACCTCCCGGGCAGAGCGACAACCGGGACCAGATCCTCTCCTACCACGAGCTCATCTGGACGGCCTTCCCGGACGTGACGCTCACCGTCTGGCAGACGATCACGGAGGGCGACGAGGTCGCCGCCACGAGCATGGCCGCAGGCACGCACACCGGACCGTTCACGCTGCCGGACGGCGAGGTCCTCCAGGGCACCGGCCGCCGCGCCACCGCCCGCGTCTGCTGGGTCTTCGGGGTCGAGAACGGCCTGATCGTCAGCCAGCAGGTCTTCTACGACCAGCTTGAGGTGTACGCCCAGCTCGGGCTCTCCTGCCCGGCGCCCGTCCACCGTCCCTGAACGCCCTCTTGCGCCGGCGTTGCCCTGCCCTTACCGTTCGTTGAACAGGTCTAGACAGGTAGGGTGCCATGACGGACACACAGGGCACGGGCGCGGTCCCCGCCGCGGCGCGGCAGGCGAGGATCGAGACCCACGGCATCGACGTGATCGGGGACGCCGAGCGCAGGGGCCGGCCCCGGCAGCTGTTCTGGCCCTGGTTCGGGGCCAACGTCTCGATCCTCGGGCTCAGCTACGGCTCCTTCGCGCTCGGGTTCAACGTCTCGTTCTGGCAGGCCCTGATCGCCGGAACGCTCGGGATCGTCTTCTCCTTCCTGCTCTGCGGGCTGATCTCGGTGGCCGGCAAGCGGGGGTCGGCGCCGACCATGGTCCTCAGCCGAGCCGCGTTCGGCGTGCGCGGCAACCGCCTGCCCTCGGCGATCTCCTGGATCCTGACCGTCGGCTGGGAGACCGTCCTCACGGCGCTCGCCACGCTCGCGACCGCGACCGTGTTCTCGCGGCTGGGGCTGGGCGGCGGCACCGCCACGAAGGTCGGCGCGCTCGTCCTGGTGAGCGTGCTGATCGTCGTCGCCGGGGTCATGGGCTTCGACGTGATCATGCGCCTGCAGACCATGATCACGGTCGTCACCGGCGTCCTGACGGTCGTCTACGTCGTGCTCGTGGCCGGCCACATCCATTGGGGAGCGGTCTCGTCCGTCCCCTCCGGCTCGGCGCAGGAGCTCATCGGCACGCTCGTGTTCATGGCCACCGGGTTCGGGCTGGGCTGGGTGAACGCGGCGGCCGACTACTCGCGCTACCTGCCGAGGGCCTCCTCCAGTCGCGGGGTCGTGGGGTGGACCACGTTCGGTGCGTCGCTGGCGCCGCTCGTCCTGCTCGTGTTCGGCCTGCTGCTCGCGGGCTCCGACGACAAGCTCAACGGCGCCATCGCCGCCGACCCCATCGGAGCGCTCACGACGATCCTGCCGACGTGGTTCCTCGTCCCGTTCGCGCTGGTCGCGGTGCTCGGCCTGGTCGGCGGCGCGGTGCTCGACATCTACTCCTCCGGCCTCGCGCTGCTCGCGGCGGGCCTGCCGGTGCCCCGGTACGTCGCCGCCTTCGTCGACGGCGTGATCATGATCCTCGGCACGATCTACATCGTCTTCGTCTCCGGCGACTTCCTCGGGCCGTTCATGGGCTTCCTCATCACGCTCGGAGTACCGGTCGCGGCCTGGTGCGGGATCATGCTGGCCGACATCGCGCTGCGCCGCCGCGACTACGACGAGACCGACCTCTACCGCCCGTCCGGCCGGTACGGCGACGTCCGCGCGCTGCCCGTCGCGGTGCTCGTCGTCGCCACCGTCGCCGGCTGGGGCCTGGTCACCAACGGCGCCGCCGGGTGGCTGAAGTGGCAGGGCTACCTGCTGGGCCCGCTCGGGCTCGGCGGCAGGGACGGCTCCTGGGCGTACGCCAACCTGGGCGTGTTCGTCGCGCTCGCGCTGGGGTTCGCGGCGACGCTGCTCCTGGGACGGCCGGGCGTGCGTGTCCAGGAGAGCCAGGCCCCGGCGCCGGAGGAGGCGCGGGCGTGACGTCTCGGGCTCCCTGGCTGGCGGTCGTCGACATGCAGAACGTGTTCGCCGACCCCGACAGCCCCTGGTTCACCCCCCGCTTCGCCGAGACGGTCGAGCCCGTACGGCGGCTCGTGGAGGCGCTGGCCCCCCGGGTGACGTTCACCCGGTTCATCGCCCCGGACGTCCCGTCCGGCGCCTGGGTCGCCTACTACGAGCAGTGGCCGTTCGCGCTGGAGCCGCCCGGCTCCCCCCTCTACCGGATCGTCGACGCGTTCGCGGCCCAGGCCGGGCCGACCGTCGACGCCGTGACGTTCGGCAAGTGGACCCCCGCCCTGGCTGCCGCCGTCGGGGACCGGCCGCTCGTGCTGGCCGGCGTGTCCACCGACTGCTGCGTCCTGTCGACCGCCCTCGCGGCGGCCGACGCGGGCGTCGAGGTCCACGTCGCCGCCGACGCCTGCGCCGGGGTCGACGACGACGCCCACCGCAGGGCGCTGGACGTCATGCGGCTGTACGGCCCGCTGATCAGGGTGGTGACCGTGGACGACGTGATCGGCGCGCTCGCCGCCCCGGAGGGGGGCCGGTGACCGACGTCGGACGTCCCAAGCACCAGCGGGTGTTGATCACGCTGGAGCGGGAGATCCGCTCCGGCCGGGTGCCGCACGGCAGCAGGCTCCCGGGCGAGACGACCCTCGCCCGGCGCTTCGGCGTGAGCCGCACCACGGTCCGATCGGCGCTCGCCGAGCTCAACGAGGCCGGGCTGATCACCACGCGGACCGGCAAGGGCTCGTTCGTCCTGTTCGACGGCCGCCCCCTCGACACCCGGCTCGGCTGGGCCCGCGCGCTCGCCGCCCAGGGCGTGGAGACCCGGGTGCGCGTCCTGACCGTCGCCATGCGGCGGGATGACGCGCTCGCCGAACGACTGAACCTGTCCTCACCCGAGGTCGTCGTGGTCGAGCGGCTCCGCGAGGTGGCCGGGGGCGGCGTCGTGTCCTACGAGCGCAGCTGCCTCCCGGCCGTGGACGGCCTGCGCGACCTTCCCGAGCGCGGCCTCGACGGCGGCTCGCTGACCGAGGAGCTGAGCCGGGCGGGCCTGCGTCCCGACCACGGGGAGCAGCGCATGGGCGGCCGCCGGCTCGACGGCCGCGAGGCCGGCCTGCTCGGCCGGGAGGCCGGCGCCTGGTTCCTCACCACCCGCCGGACGAGCTGGTCCGCCGGCGGCGCCTTCGCCGAGGACGTCGAGAGCCTCCTCGACCCGGACCACTTCGAGCTCTTCCTCACCTTCAGCGAGAGCGGGCTCTCGTGACCCCCGCACCGTACGACGAGGGGCCGGGGCCCGGCGCCGGCCTCCGCACGACGCCGCCGGACCAGGAGGCGCGGGCGGCGGGGGCTCTGTACGGGCTCGCGATCGGCGACGCGCTCGGCATGCCGACGCAGATGTTGCCCCGCCCGCTCGTCGTCGAGCGGTACGGGCCCGTCGTGGACGGCTTCCACCCGGCGCCGCCCGATCATCCCCTGGCCGCGGGGATGCCGGCGGGCGCCGTGACCGACGACACCGAGCAGGCCATGCTGGTGGCCGGCCTCCTCCTCGACGGGCACGGGACGGCCGACCCCGCGGAGCTCGCGCGGCGGCTGGTCGCGTGGGAGGACTCCATGCGCGCCCGCGGGTCGCTCGACCTCCTCGGCCCCTCCACGAAGCGGGCCGTCTCCCGGGTGCTGGCCGGGGCGAGCGTCGACGAGGCGGGCCGGTACGGCGACACCAACGGCGCGGCGATGCGGATCACGCCGGTCGGCGTGGCCGTGCCGTCCTCGGACCTCGACGTCCTGGTGGACCGGGTGGTCGACGTCAGCAAACTCACCCACAACACGGGGGTCGCCCTGGCGGCCGCCGCCGCCGTGGCCGCGGCGGTCAGCGCCGGGATCGACGGCGCGACCGTGGCCGAGGCCGTGCGGGCCGCGCGGGCCGCGGCCGCCCTGGGCGCGCGGCGGGGGCACTGGGTCGCCGGGGCCGACGTCGCCGCCCGGATCGCCTGGGCGACGACGCTGGTCGACGGCCTGCCCGGCGACGAGGTGTGCGACCGCGTCTACACACTCGTCGGCACGAGCCTCGCGGCCCAGGAGTCGGTGCCCGCGGCGTTCGCGATCCTGTCGGCGTGCCGCGACGACCCGTGGCGGGCCGTCCGGCTGGCCGCGTCCGTCGGCGGCGACTGCGACACTATCGCCGCAGTCGCGGGAGCGGTCGCCGGCGCGTGCCACGGCGTCGCCGCGTTCCCCGCCGGCGCGCGCCGCCTCGTCGCCACGGCGAACGCCCTGCCGCTCGACGAGACCGCCGCCGCTCTCCTGGCCCTGCGGGCGAAGGCGCGCCCGGACGGATGAACGTGCCGCCGCCCCAGCCGTCACAGTGAAGGCTCCGGCTGATCGCCCTCGCCCCAGGGCCGCGCAGCGGCGGTTCCAGATCGCCGTCTCCAGGGCGTCGAGGCTCCCCTGCACGGCCCGAGCTCTCAGCTGCCCTGCGGGCGAACCTTCAGAAGGCCACTCGCCCAGGTCGCCGGCAGAGCCACGAGGCATACCAGCAAGCCCGTCACAACCACGGACGCCGGCCCGAAACTGTCGAGACTCCAGCCGCCGGCGAGCGCCCCGACCGCGATCCCCGTGTTGACCGCCGAAGCCGGAAGAGTCGCGGCCAGATCACGACCGGGACCGGCGAGGTCGACCACCCGGTACTGCAACGAGGGCACCAGCCCGAATCCGACCAGTCCCCAGACCAGCAGGGCCAGTGCCACCAGCACGGGGACGGCGCCGCTCAGCCACAGGGCGCCCAGCGCGCCGACGAGCACCAGGTTGGCCAGCCCCAGGGTCCTTGCCGCGTTCCGATCGGCCGCCCAGCCCCCGGCGAACGCGCCCACGGCGGTGGCCACACCGTACGCCAGCAGAAACGCGCTGATCCAGGCTCCGGACACCCCCGTGACCTGCTGCAGAAAGGGGGTGATGTACGTCAGCGCGGCGTACTGCCCTCCCAGCAGCAGGAAGCCGACGACCAGCATCGCCAGCACCCGAGGCGCGAGCGCGAATCGCGCCTGAGCACGCAGTCCTTCCACACCGGTGGCGGTCACCGCCGGAACCAAAGCCACAAGCGCGACCAGCGCGACCAGACCCAGTCCTACGACGGCGAGGAAGGCGCCGCGCCAGCCGAGCCCCTGGCCTATCAACGTGCCGATCGGAACACCCAGGGCGATGGATACGGCGACGCCCCCGATGACGATGGAGATCGCCCTGCCCATTCGATCCGGAGTCACGACGCTCGCCCCCACCGCGAAGGCGACGCCGATGAAAAGACCCTGCACCGCCCCTGTCACAGCCCTCGCCGCGAGCAGCACCGCGAAGTGTCCTGCGAGCGCCATGACGACGTTGCCGAGCACGTAGGCCGCCATCGCGAACAACAACAGCCTGCGGCGGCTCAGGCGTATCGTCAGCGCGGTCAAGATGGGGCCGCCCACAGCGAGCCCGAACGCGTAGCTGGTCACGAGCGTGCCGGTGCTGCTGAGTGAAACCTCGAAATCCTTCGCGATCAGATCCAGCACACCGACGACCAGCAACTCCGCCATGCCCATGACGAACGTTCCCAGGAACAGGGCGGCCAAGGCCGGACCGGCCCGCTTTTGCGTCTGTGGTGTCGCGGTGATGCTCATGTCGCCCTCCCCAATGCCAGGACTTCCTGAAGTGACGTCACGCGCCCCGAGCGCATCGCGCCCGCGTCTATCGCTGGACGCGAGGCCCCAGGAAGAGACCACCGTTGACTTCAAGGGTTTGACCGCTTATCCAGCGCGCGTCCTCCGAGGCGAAGAAGGCGACCGCGTCCCCGATATCGGCCGGTTTCGCGGGCCGGCCGAGCGCTGTCAGATCACCGATGGCCTTCGCCGCGTCGCGGTCGCTCAGCCAGCCGTTCATATCGGTCTCGGTGACACCCGGGGACACCGTGTTCACGGTGATGCCGCGGACGCCTTGAGTGTGAGCGAGTGAACGGCTGAACACGTTGATGGCGCCCTTCGTCATGGCGTAGACGATTTCCGGGATCGCGAACCACGTCACGCCTGACGAGATGTTGATGATGCGACCGCCGTCGGGCATCAGCGTGAGTGCCCGCTGGGTGATGAACAGCGGTGCCCGCACGTTGACCGCGAACAGGCGCTCGAACTGCTGGTGAGTGACGGAGTCGACGGTCGCGTCGTAGTCGATGAAGCCGGCGTTGTTCACCAGGATGTCCAGCGGTCTGCCCGCGAGGCCTTCCTCGAGACCGGTGAACAACGTGTCCACATCCCCGTCCACGCCGAGTTCGGCGCGTACGGGGAAGGCGCGTCCGCCGGCGGTATGAATCGCATTCACAACGTCCTTCGCGGCGCCCTCATTGCTGCCGTAGTGCACCGCCACGAGCGCGCCTTCAGCCGCCAGACGTTCGGCGATGGACCGCCCGATGCCGCGCGATGCCCCTGTCACCAGCGCGGTCTTGCCTGTGAGACCTGACATGCGAATGTCCTTCGTTCTGGGAGGGAACCTCGATGTGACGGTCCGCCGTGTTGTTAGGGAACGTTACTTAACAAGAGCGTACACACGCCCGCCATTGATGGGCAACCGGATCGGGTGCCTCCGCCGAGCACCATTAGGGGACCTTCCCTAACATGACTAGACTGTCCTCATGAGCAGCTCGGACGCTCGTAGGCGACGCACATCCGCAGAGACCCGCGAACATGTGCTGGAGGTCGCGCGCCGCCTGTTCTACTGGAACGGCATCCGCGCCGTCGGGGTGGATCGGATCGCCGCCGAGGCCGGGGTCGCTCCCATGACGCTCTACCGGCTGTTCCCGTCGAAAGACGATCTCGTCACCGCGTACGTCGAACGTACGGAGAACGACTACCGGGAATGGTTCATGAAGGCGACGCGGGCTGACGGCCGCAGCCCCCGCGATCGGATCCTCGCCCTGTTCGACGAGCTCATCGCCCAGACTCAACCCCACGTCAGCAGGGGATGCCCCTTCCTCATGACCCTGGCCGAGTATCCCCAATCCGAAGCCGGTTGCCATCGGCACGCCGTGGACCTGAAGAAGTGGACTCATGCGCGCATGGTGGAGCTGGTCGACCAGTTGGCGGAGTCCCAGGGGGTGGCCGGCTCGGCCGGCCTCGCCGACCACCTGATTCTGATCATGGAGGGTGTCTACGCCTCGGTTCAGGCTCTCGGCGCTCAGGGCCCCGCACGTCAGGCTCGCGCGATCGCCGAGAGGCTCCTGACCCCGGAGGGCGGCTCTTGCCCGACCCGTTGACTCCCAGGGGAGCTGGACTCGTCCCGTCGCGCCCCGATCCCCCGCGTCGGCCTCCGCCCACCGGGCGGGGACGTCCGCTCCTGACGGGCGGGTGACGCCGTGGACGCCCGGCTGATCTACGCGGGAAACGCGGTCGTCGACATCGTGCTCGCGGTGCCCGCGCTGCCCGAACGCGGCGGCGACGTCCTGGCGACCGCCACCGAGATCACTCCCGGCGGCGGCTTCAACGTCATGGCGGCCGCCGCCCGGCAGGGCCTGCGGGTCGCGTACGCGGGGGCGCACGGCACCGGGCCCTTCGGCGACCGGGTCCGCGCGGCCATGCGCGACGAGGGCATCGCGGTCCTGCGTCCCGCCAAGCCCGGCGTGGACACGGGCTTCGCGGTCAGCGTCGTCGACGCCGGGGGCGAGCGCACCTTCCTCACCAGCCGCGGCGCCGAGGCCGCCCTCACCCTCGACGACCTCGCCGCCGTACGCCCCGGGCCGCGCGACGTCGTCGCCGTCTCCGGGTACGGCATGCTGCACCCGAGCAACCGGGAGGCGCTGTCCGGCTGGCTGCCTTCCCTGGGGGACGAGGTCTCCGTCGTCGTCGACCCGGGGCCGCTCGTCCACCTCCTCGGCGACGACGCGCGGGGGCTGCTGCTCGCGCGGGCCGACTGGTGGACCTGCAACGCCCGTGAGGCCGCCTCCGTCACCGGCGAGGACGATCCGGCCGCCGCGGCCGCCGCGCTGGCCCGGCTCACCGGCAGGCGGGGCGTCCTGGTCCGCACGGGCCGGGACGGGTGCCTCCTCGTCCGCAGCGGCGACGTCCCTCTTCACGTGCCGGGCTTCGCCGTCCGCGCGGTCGACACCAACGGCGCCGGGGACGCCCACACCGGTGTCTTCGTCGCGGCGCTCGCCGCCGGAGCCGATCCGCTGGAGGCCGCCCGCGTCGCGAACGCGGGGGCCGCCCTCGCGGTCGCCGCGCGCGGTCCCGCCACCGCGCCCCGGGCCGCCGACCTCGCCCGCTTCCTCGCCGCCCGGCCGGCCGCTCCCTCCTGAGCCGTACGGCGGCGGCTTCGGCGCCCGCGGCCCCGGCTACGGTGGACGGTGTACGCACCCGGCCCGAAGAGCGGAGTCCTACGACATGGCCAAGGCGACATGGAACGGCGCGGTCATCGCGGAGAGCGACGACACGGTGGTCGTGGAGGGCAACCACTACTTCCCCCGCGAGGCGGTCGACGCGAGCCTGCTGCGGGAGTCGGACACCCACACCGTCTGCCCGTGGAAGGGCACGGCCTCCTACTACTCGATCGAGGTCGACGGCCGGACCAACGCCGACGCCGCCTGGTACTACCCGGAGCCGAAGGACGCGGCCCGCGAGATCACCGGCCGCATCGCCTTCTGGCGCGGCGTCACCGTCACCCCCTGAGCCGTCACCCCTGAGCCGCCACCCCCGAGTCCGGCCATGTCCTGAGCGGACCCTGGTCCCGGCGTCACCGGCCGAGGCCGGGTCAGGCCCCGCCCAGGCGGGCCAGCAGTTCGCGCAGCAGCAGCGACTCCCCCGGTGTGAGGCCGGAGCCGTCCCTCTCGACGGCGGCGGCGAGCGCGATGGCCGCCGTCGCCCGGGTGGGACCGTCGCCCTCCGGAGCGCGTCCCTCGCCGGGGCCGGTCAGCACCCCGGCCAGCACCCCGGCCAGCGCCGCCTCCCGCACCCGCTCGGACAGCCGCAGGTCGCGCTCGCCCTCCGGCTGGGCGATCAGGCTCAGCGTCACGCCGACGTTCGCCGCGAGGATCTGCGCGGCCGCCTCGGCCGGAGGCACCCGCAGCAGCCCGCGCCGCGCGACCTCGTCGAGCAGCCGGACCAGCATGTCGGTGGCGGGGGCCGTCACCGTGCACGGCCGGCCCGGCTCGACCCCGCCGTACAGGAGTGTGTAGAAGCTGGGGTGGTCGAGGCCGAACTCGACGTGCCGGTCCCAGCCGTGGCGCAGGTCCCGCACGGGGTCGCTCGACGCCTCCGGCGACCCGGACGGAGACACGTACTGGGTGAAGCCGTGCAGGAGCACGGCGTCGACGAGGCCCTGCTTGTTGCCGAAGTGGTGGTACAGCGTGGGCGCCTTCACCCCGGCCAGGTCGCACACCGCCCTCGTCGAGAACGACCGGTCGCCGCTCTCCAGGAGCTGGGCGGCGGCCAGCAGCAGGCGGTCCCGAGCCGAGGCTCCCCCGGCGGCCCGCAGGTCCGTGTCCATCTCGCTATAGTAAAACCTATAGCGTCAGAGCTTGACGCCGACGCCGGCGAGCATGTCCAGCGGGATCGGCTCGCGCGGCAGCGCTCGTCCCGGCGCCCACTGCTCGACGTACACGAGCCCCGGCTCGACGAGCCGCGTGCCGGAGAAGAACCGGCCGACCTCGTCCGCGCCCCGGAACGTCACCGGGACCCTCATCGTCGCGTTGCTCGCGACGACGCGCTCCCGCACCTCGGGGTCGAGGGCGTCCAGGTCGAGCGAGGAGTGCGAGACCACGAGGTGGCTGCCGAGGGCGAGCGCGCCGACGAGGGCGGCCACGGCGCCGTACGGGTCGTCCTCGTCCGGGACGTGGTGGAGGACGGACACGATCAGCAGCGCCACCGGCCGCGACAGGTCGAGCAGGCGCCGCGTGTCCGGGTGCCCGAGGACGGCGGCGGGCTCGCGCAGGTCCGCGTGGACGTACGCCGTGTCCGGGTCGCCCTCGATCAGCCGCCGCGCGTGGGGCAGGACCTGCGCGTCGTTGTCGACGTACACGGTGCGCGCGCCCGGCTGGACGGCCTGGGCGATCTGGTGCACGTTCGTGCCGTCGGGGAGCCCCGACCCGAGGTCGAGGAACTGCCGCACGCCCTGCCCGGCGACGTACCGGACCGCGTTCACGAGGAAGTCGCGGTTGCGCCGGGCGACCACGCGCGACTCGGCCGACACCGCGAGCACGCGGTCGGCCGCGGCCCGGTCGGCCGCGCTCCACGCGTCGCCGCCCAGCAGGTAGTTGTAGATGCCGGCGGCGGTCGCCCTGGTCTCCATCGCTCTCCTCGTTCGCGGCCTCGCCGGCCGCGGACCGGCCGTACGGGCCGACGATCTTACCGAGGCGGCGGTCAGCCCTCGAGGGCGCGGACGAGGAGTTCCAGATCGCGCATGAGCCGCCCGGTGCGCTCCGGGCCGTACGCCGCGAGGATGGCCCGGTGGTGCTCGGCGATCCCGGCCTCCAGACGGCCGAGCAGATCGCTTCCCCGGCCGGCCAGGAAGACGGCGACCTTGCGGCGGTCCGCCGGGTCGTGCCCGCGGTAGACGACGGCCCGCTCCACCAGCCGGTCCACGGCCTTGGTCAGCGTGGGGTGGGGCATGAGCGCGGCCTCGGCGAGCTCGCCCATGGAGTGGCCCCGGCCGTCGGCGAGCGCCTGGAGGATCCGCCACTGCTCGACCGAGACGTCCTCAGCGGCCAGGGCCGCGGACAGCGCCCGGTTGACGCTCCGCTCGGCCCGACTGAGCAGGTACGCCAGAGAGGAGCCGAGCCCGGTGGACGGCTCGGCGTCCTGTGGGAGGGGGGTAGCGCGCCCGCCGCCGGGTCCAGCCGTCACCACCGAGGGCTCCCTTCGTCTGATCGCGCCCGAGGAGGATACTCGTGCCCGTGACCGATCCTGTCACAGTGGTCATCGACCCTCTGGAAGCTCACCTGATGAGGGCCGGCACGTTCCGCGTCGGACTGGTGGTGCCGGTCTCCGGCGTGCTCGGGCTGCTCGGGCCGTCGGCGATCAACTGTGCCATGCTCGCCGCGCACGAGGTCAACGCGGCCGGGGGGATCCTGGGCAGGCAGGTCGAGCTGGTGCTCGTGGACGGCGGCCGCGGCCCGGCCGAGGTCGCCCGCGAGATCGCCGAGCTGGTGCGCGAGGACGCCGTGCAGGCCGTCGTCGGCACCCACGCCAGCGACGTGCGCCTCGCCGTCGAGCGGTCGCTCGACGGGACCGCCCCCTTCGTCTACACGCCGCCGTACGAGGGGACGGCCCCGGGGCGGGGCGTCTACTACCTCGGCGAGCCCGCGTCGCTCCAGGTCGGGCCCGGCCTCGACTGGCTCATCGAGCACCGGCGGGCCCGGCGCTGGTTCCTGCTCGGCAACGACTACGTGTGGCCGCGCCTGGTGCACGCGTCGGCCCGCGCGCATCTGGCCGCCCGCTCGGCGACCGTCGTCGGGGAGCGGCTGGTCCCGTCCGGGACGGCCGCCGTGGAGCCGCTGTTCGAGGAGCTCGCCGCGGCCCGGCCGGACGCGGTGCTGCTCACGCTCATCGGCACCGACCTCATCGCCTTCAACCGGGCGTTCGCGGCGAGCGGGCTCGGCTGCGCCCGGCTGTGCGGGGCGCTGGAGGAGCACGGGCTGCTCGCCATCGGGGGCGACGCGACCGGCGAACTGTACGCCGCGATGGGCTACTTCGGCGCCATCGGCACCGACGCGAACCTGGGGCTCGGCGAGCGCTACGCGGGCGCGTTCGGGCCGGACGCGCCCCTGCTGAACGGTCACGGGCACGGCTGCTACGAGGGCGTCCTCATGCTGGCGGCCCTCGCGGACCGGGCGGGCACGGTCGCCGTCCCGGCGCTGGACGCCGCGGCCGACGGCACGACGATCACGACCGGGCGCGGGCCGCTGACGCTGCGGGGCCGGCGCGTCCGCCAGCGCGTCTACGTCGGCCGGGCCGACGGGCTCGACTTCGACCTCGTCACCTCCGCCTGACCGGGACCGCCCTCGTCGTGACCCCGGCTTAGTCTGTCCGTATGCGACGCTTCAACGACGAGGACCTCACGGGCGCGGAGTTCCGCGAGTGCGACCTGAGCAGGGCGCGGCTGGTCGGTGTGGTCATGCAGGACGTCGAGATCGACGGTCTGGTCACCAACCTGGTGGTCAACGGCGTGGAGGTGACGTCGTACGTCGAGGCGGAGCTCGACCGCCGGCACCCGGTGCGGCTGCTGATCCGTTCCGATGAACCGGACGACCTGCGCGAGGCCTGGCGACAGCTGCGGAAGGCGTGGGCGACGACCACCGAGCGGGCCGGGTCGATGGCCGAGGGCAGCGAGGATCTCCGCGTCGACGGCGAGTGGTCGATGGTCGAGACCCTGCGGCATCTCGTCTTCGTGCACGACTCGTGGTTCCGGCGCTGCGTGCTCGGGCTGACCGAGCCGTTCACGGCGCTGGGACTGGCAGCTCCGTACGTGCCGGATCAGGAGGGGCTGGGGCTGGACGGGTCCGCCCGGCCGGGTCTCGACGAAGTGCTGACCGTGCGCGATCGGCAGGCGTCGGAGATTGAGGCGTGGCTCGCCGAGGTCACACCCGAACAGCTCGCGAAGCCCGCCCCGGTGCCGGACGACGACAGATGGCCCCCGTATGCCAAGGGCCGGCGCGTGCGGCAATGCCTCGGCACTGTGCTCAACGAGGAATGGCACCACCACGGTTTCTGCGTGCGCGACCTGGACAAGCTGTCACGTCGGGCGGCTCCGTAGGCGAGGTGATGAGGGGCTCGCCGTGATCGTGTAAAGCATCACGCGAGGCCGAAGCGTCACGCATCGACCGAGGTCTGACATGACCGTCGCGTAAATCTTCCAGGAGAAATCTTTTCGTTTTCAAGGAATGGCCCTATCGTACGGCTCTGCCCCGTGCGTTAAGGAGTCATCCATGTCCTCCCCTTCTGAGGCGTCCCCGCCGGTCGACGACGCCGGCGTCGAGCGCTTCGGTTACAAGCAGGAGCTGCAGCGCTCGCTCAGCTACGTCGACCTGCTCATCTACGGCCTGATCTTCATGGTGCCGATCGCGCCGTTCGGCATCTTCGGCAGCGTGTTCCAGGCCTCCGGCGGCATGGTGGCGCTCGCCTACGTCATCGGCTTGGCCGCCATGGCGTTCACCGCCCTGTCGTACGCCCAGATGGCCCGGGCGTTCCCCATGGCCGGATCGGTCTACACGTACGCGGGCCGGGGGATCGCCGCCCCCGTCGGCTTCCTCGCCGGCTGGGTGATCCTGCTCGACTACGTGCTGGTGCCCGCCCTGCTGTACCTGGTCGCCAGCGCCGCCATGACGTCGTTCGTGCCCGCGGTGCCGATCTGGGTCTGGCTGATCGGCTTCATCGTGCTCAACACGGTGGTCAACTACCTGGGCATCGAGATGACGGCCCGGATGAACAAGATCATGCTGATCGCCGAGATGATCGTGCTGGCGATCTTCCTGGTCGTCGGCCTGGTCGCGCTCGCGCAGGGCAAGGGCCACGGCGGCGCGCTGAGCCCGCTGTTCGACTCCTCGACGTTCTCCTGGCCGCTGGTCTTCGGAGCGGTGTCGGTGGCCGTGCTGTCGTTCCTCGGGTTCGACGGCATCTCGATGCTCGCCGAGGAGAGCCGCGAGAACACCCGGCGCCTCGGCCGGTCGATGGTCATGGCGCTGGCGCTCGCGGGCGCGCTGTTCGTGGTGCAGACCTGGGTCGCCGCGCTGCTCGCCCCGGGACGCGACGAGCTGCTGGCCAAGGGCGACCCGGCGGGCACCGCGTTCTACGACACGGCCGAGTACGCCGGCGGCCACTGGCTGAGCGTGCTCACCGCCGTCGCGACGGCCGTGGCCTGGGGCTTCGCGAACTCCCTGGTCGCGCAGGCCGCCACCTCGCGCCTGCTGTTCGCGATGGCCCGCGACCGGCAGCTGCCGAGCTTCCTCCGCAAGGTGCACCCGCGGCACAAGGTGCCGGTCAACGCGACGTTCGTGGTGGCCGCCGTCTCCCTCGTCCTCGGCCTCTACATGGCCTCCCGCGACGACGGCATCCCGCTGCTCAGCTCGCTCGTGAACTTCGGCGCGATGACCGCCTTCCTCGCCCTGCACGTGTCGGTCGTCGTCCACTACGTCGTCCGCAACGGCAGCCGGGACTGGTGGCGCCATCTGGCGGCCCCGGCGATCGGCTTCCTGATCCTGCTGTACGTCGTGATCAACGCCAAGGTGGCCGCCCAGGTGCTCGGGTTCGTCTGGCTGGCGATCGGCGCGATCATCCTCGCCGGGTCCTACCTGATGGGCCGGCGCCCCACCCTGTCCGCCATGACCACGGAGGCCGCCGAGTGAACGTCGTGTCCTACCGCCCCGAGCCCGGGGACCTGTCCTACACCTTCGGCGGCCGCCCGGCCGTGGGCCGGGTGGAGCCGGGCACGGTCCTGGAGCTGTACACGGAGGACTGCTTCGGCGGCCGGGTGCGGGGGCTCGACGACCTCCCCTCGAAGGTGTGCGAGTTCCCGTACCTGAACCCGGTCACCGGGCCGTTCCACGTGGAGGGCGCCGAGCCCGGCGACACGCTGGCGCTGCACTTCGTCTCCATCGAGCCGGCCCGCGACTGGGCCGTGTCCACGACGTTCCCGCACTTCGGCGCGCTGACGAGCACCCACACCACGGCGACGCTGCAGCCGCCGCTCGAGGAGCTGGTCTGGCTGTACGAGGTCGACGCCGCCAAGCGCACCGTCCGCTACCAGGCCCGGCGGGGGGACTTCTCCGTCGAGATGCCGCTCGACCCCATGCACGGCACGGTGGGGGTGGCCCCGGCCGCGAACGAGGCGCGGATGACCATCACCCCCGACGCGCACGGCGGCAACATGGACACCCCGGAGCTGCGCGCCGGGGTCACGGTCTACCTGGGGGTGAACGTGCCGGGCGCGCTGTTCGCCATCGGCGACGGCCACTGCCGGCAGGGCCACGGCGAGGTATGCGGCACGGCCGTGGAGGCCGCGATGAACACGGTCGTCGCGGTCGAGCTGATCAAGGGGGCGGTCACGCCCTGGCCGCGGCTGGAGGACGACGACCACCTGATGTCGACGGGCTCGGCCCGCCCGCTGGAGGACGCCTACCGGGTGAGCCAGCACGACCTGGTCACGTGGACCGCCGCGCTCACCGGGCTCGACGAGCTGGACGCCTACCAGCTCGTCAGCCAGGGAGGCGAGGCGCCGGTCGGCAACGTCTGCGACACCAACTACACCATGGTCGCCAAGCTGCCCAAGGCGTACCTGGGCGGGCCCGAGGTGTACGGCTCTGCCCACGCGCGCCTGCGGGCGCTCGGCGCGGAGTACCTGTCCTCCCGCTGACCGGCCGCGACAGGCACGAGGGGCTCGCCGTCCGTCCCCGGGCGGCGGGCCCCTCGTCGTGCGGGGCGGCCGTGTTACTCGCGGCTGCCGCTCAGCGTCTTCTTCCAGTGGAACCCGCCGGGCAGGTTGACGGTCAGGGTCCGCCGCCCGTCGGCGGTCTTGGTGACGCGGAAGCCGCGACCGCCGTAGCTGTGCCCGACACCGCTCTTCGACAGGTTGAGGCGGAACGGCCCCAGCTTGATCGCCTTACGGTAACTCCAGCCCATCTGTCCCTCCGTGGGTGTGACGCACGATCAACTACCCACGGCCCGGACGGCAAACATGGAGTAAAGCCGCCGGGTTCCCGCGCCTCGTCAAGGACGCGTCAGGACCCGGCCCCTCGCCGTACGGATGCCGTATGCGGGGCCTGTCACGGCCGCCGGCCCGCGATTCGATGGGGGCATCCCCTCCCCGTACGGACAGGCAAGGACGGCACGATGCGCCCGCGCAGCGGCTCGGCGACCCCGCTCGAGATCCTCCTCCCCACTGGCGGCGCGGTGACGACGGCGGCCTGCGCCGCCGTCGCGCCCGTCCTCCACGGCGCGCCGGCGCGGGTGACGGCGATGGTCCTCGTCACCGGGGCGTTCGCCGCCGTCGCGCGCCGCCCGGCCGCCGGGGCGGCGACGGCGGTCATCGGATGGATGCTCACGACCGGGTTCCTGGTGAACGGCGCGGGAGAGCTGACGATGTCCGGGGTGGACGCGGCCAGGCTGGGCGCGTTCGGCGCGGCCGGCCTCGGGGGCGCCGTCCTCGGGCTGCTGCCCGGCCTGGTGCGGTCCCGCCGCCGCGCCCGCGCGGCCCGCGCCCGGTGGAGGGCACGGCGGGAGGCCCGTCGCGCTCCCGTCCTGCTCGGCCGCCTCCACCCGGCCCCGTCCGCCGTCCGGGACGACGGCGGCCGCGCCGCCTGAGGCCGATCCGCGCTCGCGCCTCAGCGCCGGCGGACCGCGATCACGTCAACGCCCGCGGGGGCGGTCGCGCGTCAGCGCCCACGGAGTGCGACCAGTCAGCGCTCAGGCAGCGCGACCGTGGGTCAGCGCCCGCGGGGAGCGATCGCGCGCCACTCGCCCTCCCAGCCGGCCACGGCACGCCGCGCCGTCCAGGCCTGCCGCCCGTGCCGTGCGAGGTGTCCGGCCGCCCAGAGACCTCCGGCCGCGCTCAGCCCCCCGAGCAGGGCCACCAGGACGACCAGCCCGACGGGCGGGGGGCCGGACGCGGGAGTCTCGCGGGCGTCCACCCAGAGCTCGACCCGGTCCCCCGGGGCGTGGGCGGACGGCAGGACCGTCCTCCCGGTGCGCGGGCGGCCGTCCCTGCCGGTCCAGGCGAGCTCCGCGACGGCGCCGGGCACGGGGGCCGGCCGCGCCGCGGCGACGGGAACCCGCAGCACGCGGACGACCTGGGCGGTCACCCTCCGGTGATCGGCGTCCCAGCCGTCCGCCTCGCGGATCAGGACGCAGCCGGCGACGGCGCTGGTCGCGCAGGCGACGATCAGCAGGAGCGCGGCCATGAGGCCGCGCCCCTCGGATGAGGTGTGCATGTCCCGTCCCGTCAGGCGGTCGCGGGTCCGACCCGCATGCGCATGCGGCAGACGACGGCGTCGGTGCGGCGGCGCAGGGCGCGGGCGAGCACGGCGCCGCGCTGGTTCTGCAGCATCCGCTCCCAGGCGTGCTCGGGCTCGACCTCGGCGATGAGGACGAACACGTGCGGCTCGGGGACGTTCGCGAGGTAGCCGACCAGGGGCTGGTCGAGCCGCCTGCGCTCGTCGGCGAGCTGGACGAGCTCCACGTCGGGGTGCCACCGCTCCCAGTCCTCGGCGAAGCGGCGGGCCTCCCGCTCCTCGCCCGGCTGCGCGATGTGGACGGCCACGACCCGGTCGCCGAGGGACAGCGCGGCCGTGAGCGCCTCGCAGGCCAGACGGTTGACCGTCTGCACGGGCACGACCACAAGGGAGCGGCGCGGCCGGGGCGGGGCGGGCGTGCGGCCCAGCTCCAGCCGCCGCCCGATGCGGGCGTAACAGCGGTTGACCCAGCTCATGGCGGCGACGATCAGCGGGAGCGCGACGGCGACGAGCCAGCCGCCCTCGCCGAACTTCGACGCCGTCACCACGAGGGCCGCCACCAGCGTCAGCAGCGCGCCGGAGCCGTTCAGGGCCGCACGCCACCGCCATCCGGCCGGGCGGGAGCCGGCCCAGTGCCGCACCATGCCGGCCTGAGAGATCGTGAAACCGACGAACACCCCGATCGCGAACAGCGGGACCAGCGCGTTCATCGCGCCGCCCGCCGCGACCAGGAGGACGGCCGAGGCCGCGGAGAGGAACGCGATGCCGTACCGGTGGACCTGCCGGTCGGCCTGCAGGGCGAACACGTGCGGCAGGTTGTTGTCCTCGGCCAGCAGCCGGGCCAGCACGGGCAGGCCGCCGAAGGAGGTGTTGGCGGCGAGCGCGAGCAGCACCACCGTGGACAGCTGGACCACGTAGAACAGCGGCCCGTCGCCGAGCGACGCCTTGGTCACCTGGGCGAGGACGGTCACGCCCGGCACCGGGGTGATGGAGAACTTGCCGATGAGCGCGGCGACGCCGACGAGCATCGCGCCGAGCAGGGCACCCAGGGCCACTTCGGCCCGCTGGGCCCGCCGCGCCCTCGGCCGGCGGAACGACGGGACGGCGTTGGCGATCGCCTCCACGCCGGTGAGCGCGGCGCAGCCGTTGGCGAAGGCGCGCAGCAGGAGCAGCACGCCGACCGTCTCCAGGTTGTGCGCCTGGGCCACGTGCGCCGGCGGGACCGCCGGGGCGCTCCTGAGCAGCCCGGCCACCACGACCAGCAGGATCGCGCCGACGTACACGACCGCGGGCCCGATGAAGGCGCGGGCGCTGTGCGCGATGCCCCGGAGGTTGACGGCGGTGACGAGGGCGAGCACGGCCAGGCACAGCCAGACCGTGTACGGCAGGAGCGCCGGGACGGCGGAGGTCAGCGCGGCCACCCCCGCGGCCACCGAGACGGCCACGTTGAGGACGTAGTCGATGAGCAGCGACGCCGCGGCCACGAGGCTGGTCCGCCGCCCGAAGTACGTCTTGGCCACGCCGTACGCGCCGCCGCCCCCGGGGAACGCGGCGATGACCTGGCGGTAGGACAGCGTGAGCACCGCGAGCAGGAGGGCGATGGCCAGGGTGACCGGCATCGTGAAGCCCATGCCCGCGCCGCCCGCGAGGGCGAGCACGAGGACGATGGCCTCGGGGCCGTACGCGACGGACGCCAGCGCGTCCAGGGACAGGGCCGCGAGCCCGCCGGCGACGCTCAGCCGGTGCCTTTCGGAGCTATCGGGGGGCTCCTTGGGACCGGAGGCGGGAGCCGGAGCCGTCAGTGTCGACATCGCTTTCTCCTGGTTGGGGATACGTCCCCATCGTCACCTGGTGTCCTGTGTGCGGCCGGACGCCCGTACGGGTCCTTGACGCCGGGAAGACGATTCCCTACGCCGCCCTGACGCCGGGCGGAGCCCGGATGCGGCGCCGTCCGGACGTCCGCGGGCCCGGCTCAGAGGCCGACGTCGCGCCGCAGCAGGTCGTCGACGCCCTCACGGCGGACGACCAGGCGGGCGGCGCCGCGGCTCACGGCGACGACCGGCGGGCGGCCGGTCATGTTGTACGTCGAGGCCATCGTGTGGTTGTAGGCGCCGGTGGCGGCGACCCCGAGCACGTCACCCGGCCGGACGTCGGCGGGCAGGCGGACGGCCTCGGCCAGCGTGTCGCCCGACTCGCAGTGGTGGCCGACCACCATGTACTCGCGCTCGCCCGCGAGGCTCGCCCGGCCGATCATGCGCACCTCGTGCGGCGCGCCGTACAGGGCGGGCCGGGGGTTGTCGCTCATGCCGCCGTCGACCGCGACGTACGTGCGGCGCAGCCCCTTCTTGACCGCGATCACCCGGTAGAGCGTCACCCCGGCGGGCCCGCTGACGGCGCGGCCGGGCTCGAACGTGAGCCGCGGGACCGGCAGGCCGATCCCGGCGCTGCGCTCCTCGACCGACGCGGCCACCGCCGCGAGCCGGGCGGGGGCCAGGCCCGTCTGCCCGCTCGTGTACGCGATGGCGTGGCCGCCGCCGAGGTCCAGCTGGGGAAGCACGACACCGTGGGCGTCCCTGATGCGGGCCAGCTGCTCCACGAGCACGCGCGCGGCCTCCTCGTACGGCGCGGCGTCGGCGATCTGGGACCCGAGGTGGCAGTGCAGGCCGACCAGCTCCAGGCGCGGCTGGGCGAGGATCCGGCTCACGGCCTCCCCCGCGGCCCCGCCCCCGATCGACAGCCCGAACTTGTGGTCCTCGCCGCCCGTGCGGATCGCCGCGTGGGCCCCGGCCTCGATGTCGGGGATCACCCGCACCAGCACCTTCTGCCGGGTGCCGGCGGGCACGAGGGCGGCGAGACGGTTGATCTCGGCGATGTCGTCGATCACGACGCGGCCGACCCGCTCGTCCACGGCCGCCCGCAGGTCCGCCGGGGTCTTGGCGTTGCCGTGCAGGATGATCCGGTCGGCGGGGAAGCCTGCGGAGCGCGCCACGGCCAGTTCGCCGGCCGAGCACACGTCGAGGGACAGCCCCTCCGACCGCACCCAGGCGGCCATCGCGCGGCACCAGAACGCCTTGGCCGCGTACGCGATCTCGGCACGGGGCAGCGCGCTCCGGTAGGCCCGGCAGCGCAGCCGGACGTCCGCCTCGTCCATCACGTACGCCGGAGTGCCGAAGCGCCGGACGACCTCCATGAGGTCGACGCCGCCGAGCGCGGCCCGCCCGCCCGCGGTGAAGCGCATGGTGGCCGGCCACGGGCCGGTCGCCGTCTCCGGGGTCCGCGGAGGTGTGATCAGCAGAGTCATGTCGTCCTCACGAGGTGGTAGGGGCGGTGCCGCGGGGCGCTGCGGGCGGTGGCCCGGGGACGGCGCGTGCCGCGGCGCCGATGGCGACGACACCGACGCTAGGCGGCGACTTCCCTGTTCAGCGGCATCGTGACGGTTCTCTGACGGCCGCCGCGCCAACCCTGACGCGCGCCTTACGTCCCCCTCACGGTGCCGCCTTCCATGCCGGGCGTGCGGGCCGGGCGCGCGGGCCGCGCCGCCCGCGGCGGGCATCAGGTTCGCGTCAGCGTCGGGGCCCGCGGCGTCGGGATTCCGTCAGGGACGGCTCCCGGAGGCGCGGAACGGCCTAGCGTCGCCCATGTAGTGCTTCCGAACGGAGACGAAGACCCCTGATGTCGCGAGATCCGCTGTACGTGCCCGTCCGCCCCGGGACGACCACCCTGGCCCTCCGCCTGTTCCGGACCGCCTCGGGCAAGAGGACGTCCGTGGCGTTCACCTCGCCACTGAAGCTGGCCCGGGTGCTGGGCCAGGAGCAGCCGTGGGTCCGCCTCGGCGAGCCCGCGCTCCGCGCGTTGATCAAGGACCTGGACGTCGTCGGCGTCGTCGTCGACCCGGCCGGGACCATGAGCCGCCCGGCCCTTAGGAGCGCGTGATGTGCGCGCTCGGGCAGGACCTCGCGGCGGACACCCGCCAGGACCCGGCGGACGGCTCCGGCCAGGACGACGACCCCGAGCCGTCCGGCGACGAGGGAAGTATGTGCGTGTGCGGGCGTTAATGACCTGATCGCTCATCCTGTACCGTGGTGACCTGGTGAGCCGGGAAGTCTGGTCGGCATTCTGAGGGATGCCGGAGGAAGCCCGTGCAGAGCGTGCAGATCGTGCTGTTCCTGGTCGCCATGGCCACCGT
The DNA here is from genome assembly GCF_016863035.1 of Microbispora corallina. GTDB lineage: Bacteria > Actinomycetota > Actinomycetes > Streptosporangiales > Streptosporangiaceae > Microbispora > Microbispora corallina. The sequence goes on along the minus strand of NZ_BOOC01000017.1, from coordinate 39,552 downwards.
GGTCGCCACGTTCGCCGGGCGCATCCGGGTGCCGGCGCCCTCCCTGCTGGTCGTCGCCGGCGTGGCCGTGGGGATGCTGCCGATCGCCGAGCAGATCCACGTCACTCCCGAGATCGTCAGCCTGGTGGTGCTCCCGCCCCTGCTGTACGCGGCGGGCGAGGAGCTGTCCTGGCGGGAGCTGCGCCGGCTGTGGCGGCCGGTGACCCTGCTCGCGGTCGGCCTCGTGCTGGTCTCCGCGGCCGCCGTGGGCTTCGTCACCACCCTCCTCACCCCCCTGCCGATCGCGCTGGGGTTCGTGCTCGGGGCCGTCCTGGCCAGCACCGACCCGGTGGCCGTGACCGCCCTGGGCCGCCGGCTCGCGCTGCCGCCCCGGCTGCAGACGCTCGTGCAGGCCGAGAGCCTGTTCAACGACGCCACCAGCCTCATCCTGTTCAGGATCGCCACCGCGGCGGCCGTCGCCGGCGGCGTCGCGGGCTGGTCCTCGGTGGCCGTCGACTTCGTGCGCCTGGCCGCCGGCGGCGCCGTCGTCGGCGCCGTGGTGGCCGCCGGGGTCTCGTTCGTCCGGCGGCGCACCGAGGACCCGATCCTGGAGAGCGTCGTCGCGCTGATCGTGCCGTACCTCGGCTACGTGCTCGCCGAGGCGGTGGGCGCCTCGGGCGTCACCGCCGTGATCGTGTCCGCGGTGATCATCGGCGCCCGTCAGCACGAGCTGACCGACGCCCGGATCCGGCTCCAGCTCGCGGCCGTATACGGCACGGTGATCTTCCTGCTGGAGAGCGTGGTGTTCAGCCTGATCGGCCTCCAGCTCCCCGGGCAGATCCGTCATCTCGCGGCATCCGAGCGGCCCTGGGTCGCGGCCGTCCTCGTCGTCGCGCTCACGCTCGTGGTGGTGCGGGTGGCCTGGATGGTCCCGCTGACGGCCCTCTTCCAGCGGCGCGGCGGCGGCCGGTTCCGCCCGTCCTGGCCGGTGTCGGCCGTCGTCTCCTGGGCGGGGGCACGCGGCGTCGTCCCCCTGGCGGCCGCGCTGTCCATCCCGCTCACGACGGCCTCAGGACAGCCGCTCCCCCACCGCGGCCTGCTCGTGGTGCTGGCGACCGGCGTCATCGTCATCTCGCTCGTGGTCCAGGGCTTCACGCTGGCGCCGCTCGTGCGCCTGTCGGGCCTCGCCGTGCCCGCCGGCGACTCCCAGGCCGAGTACGTCCGGGCGCGGCGGCGGCTCACCGACGTGGCGGCACGGCACGTCGAGCAGCTCGCCGACCTGGAGGCCGCGCCGCCGGCGGTGCTGCACCAGGTCCGGCGGTCCCTGCGGATCCAGCAGGAGCTCGACCAGGAGCAGGAGGACCTGACCGGCACGTACGGCCAGATCCGCCGGGAGGTGGTCGCCGTGCAGGCCGAGGCGCTGGCCCGGATGCACGCGGCCGGCGAGATCGGCGAGGGCACCTACCGCCGGCTCCAGCGCCGCCTCGACCGGCAGGACCTGCGCTACATCGAGGAGTGAGCGTCAGGGCTTGAAGCGGTAGCCCATGCCAGGCTCGGTGATCAGGTGGACGGGATGGGCGGGGTCCCGCTCCAGCTTGCGGCGCAGCTGGGCCATGTACTGCCGCAGGTAGTTCGTCTCCTTGACGAACGCCGGGCCCCACACCTCGGTCAGCAGCTGCCGCTGGCTGACCAGCTTGCCGGGGTTGCGCAGGAGCAGCTCCAGGATGTGCCACTCGGTGGGCGTCAGCCGCACGTCGCCGGAGACGGTCTTGCCGATCAGGTCCACCACGTGGTCGCCGATCACGACCCGGGCCAGCTCCGCCTCCTGCACGGCCGTCCTGCGGGTGACCGCGCGGACGCGGGCGAGCAGCTCGTCGATCCCGAACGGCTTGGTCACGTAGTCGTCGGCCCCCGCGTCGAGGGCGTCCACCTTGTCCTGGTTGCCGGCCCGCCCGGACAGCACGATGATCGGCACGCGCGTCCAGCCGCGCAGGCCGTGGATGACGTCGAGCCCGTCCATGTCGGGCAGGCCGAGGTCGAGCACGACCAGGTCGGGACGCCAGTCGGCGGCCTCGCGCAGCGCCGACCCGCCGTCGGGCGCCACCGCGACCTCGTACCGGCGGGCCACGAGGTTGATCCGCAGCGCGCGCAGGATCTGCGGCTCGTCGTCCACGACCAGGATGCGGCTCACGGCGAGGCCTCCTCCACACCCGCCGGGGCTTCGTCAGGGACGGCCCCGGCGATCCCGCCGGTGTCGCCGTCCGGGCGCCGCGCGCGTAAGGACAGCGGCAGCGTGACGGTCATCGTGAGGCCGCCGCCCGGCGTCTCCTCGGGGGTGAGCGTTCCGCCCATCGCCTCCGACAGCCCGCGCGACAGGGCCAGCCCCAGCCCCACCCCGGTGTGGTTGTCCCGGTCGCCCAGCCGCTGGAACGGCAGGAACACCCGGTCGTAGGCGTCCGGGGGGATGCCGGGGCCCCGGTCGACCACCCGGATCTCCACGTGGTCCCCGTGCGTGCTGGCCGTGAGGAGCACCTTCTCCCCCGGCGGCGTGTAACGCACCGCGTTGGAGACCAGGTTGACCAGCACCCGTTCGAGCAGGGCGGGGTCGGCGACGACGTCGGGCAGGTCGAGCGGGATGTCCGGGGTGATCTCGCCGGCCGGCGGCCCGAGGTCGTCGATCACCCGGGGGACGATCTCCTCGACCGCGACCGGCTGGGCGACCGCGCCCAGGACTCCGGCCTGCAGCCGGCTCATGTCGAGCAGGTTCGCGACCAGCCGGTCGAGCCGCGTCAGCGACTCGTCCGCGGTGGCCAGCAGTTCGTCCCTGTCTTCGGGCGACCAGTCGACGTCGCGGCTGCGCAGGCTCTCGACGGCCGCCTTGGCGCTCGCCAGTGGGGTACGCAGGTCGTGGCTGACGGCGGCGAGCAGGGCGGTGCGCATCCGGTCGGCCTCGGCGAGCGGCCGGGCCGCCTCCGCCTCCTCCTCCAGGCGCTCCTGCCGCAGGGCCACGGCGATCTCGGCGGCGAACGCCTCGATCACCCGCCGGTCGGAGGCGTCCAGCAGCCTGCCCCTGGCGACCAGGACCAGGTCGTCGCCCACGTCGACGTCGGTGTCCGCGTCCCCCGGGGAGCCGCACGGCGGCCCGCCCGCGGTCGCGACGATGCGCCAGGCGACCGGGTCGGACCGGTCGTCCGGGCCCTGCCCGGCCTCGGGGCGGCGCTCCAGCAGCGACACCGACGCGAGCCCGAACGTCTCCCGCATGCGCGCGAGCAGGGTCGGCACGGCGGCCTCGCCGCGCAGCACGTGCCCGGCCAGCGTCGAGAGGATCTCGGCGTCGGCGCCGGCCCGGGCCGCCTCCCTCGTCCGGCGGGCCGCGAGGTCGACGATCGTGCTGACCGCGGCGGCGACGAGGACGAAGACGACCAGGGCGAACAGGTTCTCCGGGTCGGAGATGGTGAACTCGCCGACCGGCGGCGTGAAGAAGTAGTTGAGCAGCAGCGAGCCCCCGACGGCCGCCGTCATCGCCGGCCACATGCCGCCGACCAGCGCCACCCCGACCACCATGCTGAGGAACAGCAGGATGAAGCTCGGCAGCGACAGCGCGTCCCGGAACGGCACCAGCGTCGCGGTGAGCACCGGGAGCAGGACGAACGCGACGGCCCAGCCGGCCAGGCGGCGCCTGCGGGTCAGCGCCGCCCGCGACCGCGACGGGCGGGTGCGCCCCCGCCGGACCTCGTCGTGCGTGATCATGTGCACGTCGATGGAGCCCGACAGCGCGATGGTCTCGACGCCCACGCCTCTCGCGAACAGCTGCGCCAGCCTGCCCCGCCGGGAGGCGCCGAGCACGAGCTGCGTGGCGTTGACCCCGCGGGCGAAGGCGAGCAGCGCCCGGGGGACGTCGTCGCCGACGACCTGGTGGTAGGTGCCGCCAAGGCTCTCGACGAGGGCGCGCTGGCGGGTCAGCAGGGCGGGATCGCCTCCCGACAGGCCGTCCGCCTTCGTGATGTGCACGGCCAGCAGATCGGCGCCCTTGGTGCGGGCGGCGACGCGGGCGGCCCGGCGGACCAGCGTGTCGCCCTCCGGGCCGCCCGTCAGGGCGACCACCACGCGCTCCCGGGCCTCCCACTTGGCGGCGATGCCGTGTTCGGCGCGGTAGCGGTCGAGCTGCTCGTCGACCTTGTCCGCCACCCACAGCAGGGCGAGCTCGCGCAGGGCCGTGAGGTTGCCGACCCGGAAGTAGTTCGACAGCGCGGCGTCCACCTTCTCCGGTCCGTAGACGTTGCCGTGCGCCATCCGGCGGCGCAGGGCCTCCGGGGACATGTCGACGAGCTCGACCTGGTCCGCCCGCCGGACGACCTCGTCAGGGACGGTCTCCCGCTGCGGGATGCCGGTGATCTGCTCGACGACGTCGTTGACCGACTCCAGGTGCTGGATGTTGACCGTGGAGATCACGTCGATGCCCGCCTCGAGGAGCTCCTCGATGTCCTGCCAGCGCTTGACGTTGCGGGAGCCGGGGACGTTCGTGTGGGCGAGCTCGTCGACGAGCGCGAGCCGCGGAGCCCGCGCGATGATCGCGTCGACGTCCATCTCGGCGAAGACGGTCCCCCGGTGGATCAGCTGCCTGCGGGGGACCACCTCCAGCTCGTCGAGCAGCTCCGCGGTGCGGGGGCGGCCGTGGGTCTCCACGAGGCCCACGACCACCTCCCGGCCCCGCTCCAGCGCCCGGCGGCCCTCGCACAGCATGGCGAACGTCTTCCCGACGCCGGGCGCAGCGCCGAGGTAGACCCTGAGACGTCCGCGCCGCACCGCTACCCCCGCTTCCCGTCGAGGGCGAGGTTGAGCTCGAGCACGTTCACGGCGGGCTCGCCCATGAAACCGAGGGCGCGGCCGGTCGTGTGCTCCCGGATCAGCGTCCGCACCGTCCCGAGGGGCAGGTGGCGCTCCCGGGCGATCCGCGGCGCCTGAAGGTCCGCGTACGCCACGGAGATGTCCGGGTCGAGGCCGCTGCCGCTCGCGGTGACCGCGTCGGGCGGCACCACGGCGGTCGCGCCGCCCCGGACGGGGACCGTGCGGCCGGCCGAGTAGTCCTCGCCCGGCTTGCCGCACTCGACCTTCACGCCCTCGTAGACGGCGACGAACGGGGTCGCGGGGCAGGCCTGGTTGACGCTGACGGCCCGGGTCGGCGTGCCGACGGCCGGGAAGACCTTCAGCACCGCGCCGATCCCGTCCGCCGTACAGTACGGCCGGGCCCCGCTGACGCCCTCGAGCTCCCCGATCGCCTTGGATCTCGCGCAGACCTGGGTGAGCAGGCTCTGCCTGCCGGTGTCGGGGTTGCCCTCGTCGTCCTTGGCCCCCGGGACCGGGAGGACGTCCACGACGTCCTCGGGGCCGAGGTTGCTCGCGGCCGTGGACAGCATGTCGTACCCGGCGCCGGCCGCGGACGGCCGGCTCTGGAAGTACCCCGCGACGGGGTTGCCGCTCTTGTCGGTGAAGAGCTGGCCGACGAGGGCGCTCCCCACGTCCTTGCCGTCCTTCTGGACGGCGGAGCCGTTCGCCTCGGCGTGGAAGACGGCCTGGGCGACGCCCGTGATCACGAGCGGGTAGACGCCGCCCAGGAGCAGCGTGAGCACGACGATCGCCCTGATCGCCGCGATGTGCTGGCGGAGCCAGCTCGGCAGGCGTTCCATTACTGCATCCCCGGAAGGAAGTGGATGAGGAGGTCGATGAGCTTGATTCCGATGAACGGCGCGACGATGCCGCCGAGGCCGTACACGTAGAGGTTGCGCGACAGCAGCTTGGACGCGCTGGAGGGGCGGTACCGCACCCCGCGCAGCGCCAGCGGGATCAGCGCGATGATCACCAGGGCGTTGAAGACGACCGCCGACAGGATCGCCGACTGCGGGCTGTGCAGGCGCATGACGTTCAGGGCGTCGAGGCCCGGGTAGACCGCCGCGAACATCGCCGGGATGATCGCGAAGTACTTGGCGATGTCGTTGGCGATCGAGAACGTGGTCAGCGCGCCGCGGGTGATGAGCAGCTGCTTGCCGATCTCCACGATCTCGATGAGCTTGGTCGGGTTGGAGTCGAGGTCGACCATGTTGCCGGCCTCCTTGGCGGCCGAGGTGCCGGTGTTCATGGCCACCCCGACGTCGGCCTGGGCGAGCGCGGGGGCGTCGTTGGTGCCGTCCCCGGTCATCGCGACCAGCCGGCCGCCCTCCTGCTCCTTCTTGATCAGGGCCAGCTTGTCCTCCGGCGTGGCCTCGGCCAGGAAGTCGTCGACCCCGGCCTCCTGGGCGATCGCCCGCGCCGTCATCGGGTTGTCCCCGGTGATCATCACGGTCCTGATGCCCATGCGGCGCATCTCGTCGAACCGCTCGCGCATGCCCTGCTTGACCACGTCCTTGAGGTGGATGACCCCGAGCACGCGGGCCCTGCCGCCCTTGTCCACCTCGCCGACGACGAGGGGCGTGCCGCCGGAGGCGGAGATGCCGTCGACCAGGTGGCCGACGTCGGCGGTGGGGTGGCCGCCGTTGTCGCGGACCCACTTCATGACCGACGTGGCCGCGCCCTTGCGGATCTGGCGGCCCTCGACGTCCACCCCCGACATGCGGGTCTGGGCGGTGAAGGCGATCCACTCGGCGTGGGCGAGCTCGCCCGGCCGCCGTTCGCGCAGGCCGTACGCCTGCTTGGCGTAGACGACGACCGACCGGCCCTCGGGGGTCTCGTCGGCGAGGCTGGCGAGCTGGGCCGCCTGGGCCAGCTCCTCCTCGGGAACGCCCTCGACGGGGAGGAACTCCGACGCCTGCCGGTTGCCCAGCGTGATCGTCCCGGTCTTGTCCAGGAGCAGGGTGTTGACGTCGCCCGCGGCCTCGACGGCCCGGCCGCTCATGGCCAGCACGTTCCGCTGGACGAGCCGGTCCATGCCGGCGATGCCGATGGCCGACAGCAGCGCGCCGATGGTCGTGGGGATGAGGCACACGAGCAGCGAGACCAGCACGACGCCGGTGACGCCGTCGCCGTTGAGGGCGAGGGAGTCGGGCACGCCGGGGTTCTGCGCCTTGGAGTAGATCGCGAGCGGCTGCATGGTCACGGTCGCGACCAGGAAGATGATCGTGAGGGCGGCCAGCAGGATGTTGAGCGCGATCTCGTTGGGCGTCTTCTGCCGGTTGGCGCCCTCGACCAGCGCGATCATCCGGTCGATGAAGCTCTCGCCGGGCTTCTGCGTGATCCGCACCACGATGCGGTCCGACAGGACCTTCGTGCCGCCCGTGACCGCGGACCGGTCGCCGCCGGACTCGCGGATCACCGGGGCCGACTCGCCGGTGATGGCCGACTCGTCGACGGACGCGATGCCCTCGACGATGTCGCCGTCGCCGGGGATGATCTCGCCGGCCTCGACGACCACCACGTCGCCCTGCCGCAGGTCCGCCGCGCCGACCGAGTCCCACGTGGAGACGTGGGCGCCGGGCGTCCAGTTCGTCAGGCGGCGCGCGGTGGTGTCGCGCTTGGCGGCCCGCAGCGTGGCCGCCTGGGCCTTGCCGCGGCCCTCGGCCACCGCCTCGGCCAGGTTGGCGAACACGACGGTCAGCCAGAGCCACACCACGATGGCCCAGGCGAAGAACGAGGGGTCGACGACCGCCAGCACGGTCGTGAACGCCGCGCCGATCTCGACGATGAACATCACGGGGTTGCGCCACAGCGTGGCCGGGTTCAGCTTCCTGAGCGCGTCGGGCAGCGATCTGACGAGCTGCGCCGGGTCGAGCAGGCCGCCGCCGACCTTCCCGTCCTTCTGCGGAGCCGGAGTCTGCTCCGGCGCTTCGAGCACTGAGGTCGACATGTCTAGGAGAGTCCTTCTGCGAGCGGCCCGAGCGCGAGGGCGGGGAGGAAGGTGAGGGCCACGACGATGATCGTCACACCGACCACCATCCCGACGAACTGCGGGCGGTGCGTCGGCAGGGTCCCGGCCGACTCGGGAACGGGCGCCTGCCGGGCGAGGGACCCGGCAAGAGCGAGCACGAAGACGATGGGGAGGAACCGGCCGAAGGCCATGCACAGGCCCAGCGCCACGTCGTACCAGGGGGTGTTGACCGTGACGCCGCCGAAGGCCGAGCCGTTGTTGTTGGACGCGCTGGTGAAGGCGTAGAGGATCTCGGAGAACCCGTGGGCGCCGCTGTTCAGCATCGCGGCGAGCCCCGCCTGGTTGCCCATCGCCACGGCCATCCCGACGAGCACCAGGGTCGGAGTGGTGAGGAAGTACATCGAGGCGAGCTTGATCTCGCGCGAGCCGATCTTCTTGCCCAGGTACTCCGGGGTCCGGCCGACCATCAGGCCGGCCACGAAGACCGTGATCACCGCGAGCACGAGCATGCCGTACAGGCCGGCGCCGGCGCCGCCGGGCGCCACCTCGCCCAGCATCATGTTGAACATCGTCATCATGCCGCCGAACGGCGTGAACGAGTCGTGGAAGGAGTTGACCGCGCCGGTCGAGGTCAGCGTCGTGGCCGCGGCGAACGTCGCCGAGTCGGGGACGCCGAACCGCACGTCCTTGCCCTCCATCGCGGAGCCCACCGCCTGGACGACGGTGGCGTGGCCGCTCAGCTCGAAGACGTTGGTCAGCACGACACTGGCGAGGGCCAGGGTGCCCATCACCGCGAGGATCGCGTACCCCTGCCGGTTCTGCCCGACCAGACGGCCGAACGTGCGCGGCAGCGCGAACGGGATGAGCAGGATGAGGAAGATCTCCACCCAGTTGGTCCAGCCGGTCGCGTTCTCGAACGGGTGGGCCGAGTTGGTGTTGTAGAAGCCGCCGCCGTTGTTGCCGAGCTCCTTGATGACCTCCTGGCTGGCCACCGGGCCGCCGGTGATCGCCTGGGTGCCGCCGGTCAGCGTGGTCACCTCGTGGGGCGAGGCGAAGTTCTGCACGATGCCGCCCGCCACCAGGACCAGCGCGCCGACGACGGCGATCGGCAGCAGGATGCGGACCGTGCCGCGGACCAGGTCCACCCAGAAGTTGCCGATCTCGTCGGTCCTGCTCCGGGCGAAGCCGCGCACCAGCGCGACGGCGACGGCCATGCCGACCGCCGCGGAGACGAAGTTCTGCACCGCGAGTGCGGCCATCTGCACGAGGTGGCCCATGGTGGACTCACCCGAGTAGGCCTGCCAGTTGGTGTTGGTCACGAAGCTGATCGCGGTGTTCCACGCGATGTGGCCGGTGACCGGCGGCATGCCGAGGCTGAGGAACAGCTTGTCCTGCAGCCGCTGCATGCCGTACACGACGAGGATCGAGATCACCGAGAAGGCGAGCAGCGCCCGGGCGTAGACGGCCCAGCGCTGCTCGCTGTCGGGCCTGACCCCGATCAGGCGGTAGATCCCGCGCTCCAGCGCGGTGTGCCGCCTGCTGCTGTAGACCCGGTACATGTAGTCGCCCAGCGGCCTGTACGTCAGGCCGAGCGCGAGGATGAGGGAGGCGATGAAGACGACTCCAGCCGCCGTGGCACCCATCAGAAGCGCTCCGGGAACAGCAGGGCCGCGACCACGAAGACCACCAGCGCGGCGCACACGGCGAGGCCGATGGCGTTGACGGCGCTCACAGCCGCTCCACCGCCCTTACGACGAGCCCCATGATCACGAAGATCGCGACCGTCAGGGCGACGAAGATGACGTCCGTCATCCCCACTCCTAGTTCCTAAGTGATTGCGTCCGGCCCCCTCTCCGGGGGGCACAGGACCAGCAAAGACCGGAAATCATGGGTCATCGTCACCCTTGACGGGTTCCATACGGCCCGGCGGCGCGTATTTACGCTCTCCGTACGGCCGGCCGTCAGCCGACGTGGACGTGCGGCCGCCGGGTGACGTCCGGCTCGGCCTGCCGCAGGACCTCCCGGGTGAGCGGGGGCACGTCCCCGCCGCCGAACAGCAGATAGCGCAGCATGGCCGTCACCGGGTTGCCCTCGGTCCAGTGGAAGTAGATGTGCGGCGCGTGCCCGGTCCGGTCGCGCAGGCGGAGCAGGAGGGCGGCCAGCGAGTTGGGCACCGTCGGGCTCTCGTAGCGCAGGATCCGGTGGCCGTACCGCTCCTCGCCGCGCACCTGCAGCTCGGTCTCGAAGTCGGAGGCGTCGACGACCGTGACCTCGACGAACATGACGGGCTCGTCGCTGCGCAGCCGGTGGTTCAGCCACTGCTCGCGCCGCTTGTCGTTGTACTCGTCCTGGTCGCGCAGGTGCGGCTCGTTGGCGATCAGGTGGATCTCGCCGGTCGCCTCGTTGACGAACCGCTCGGCCAGCGGGTCGAAGTGGATCTCGCTGACCCGCAGTTCGGTGGACCGCGTCGCCCGCGAGATCAGCGAGGTCACGACGATGGCCACGATGAAGAACGACGCGATCTTCACGCCGTCGGGCCGCTCGATCACGTTGTCGACCAGCGTGTACGCGAAGACGGCGGCGATCACCCCGAACGCCGCGATGGCCCGGATCCTCCCCCGCCGCCACGCCGACAGCGTCACGGCGACGGCCGCCGAGAGGATCAGGACCAGCACGCCCGTCGCGTACGCCCCGCCCTGGGCGTCCACGTCGGCGCGGAAGATGATCGTGATCGCGAACGCGATGACGCTGAAGACCAGCACCAGGGGGCGGACGGCGCGGGTCCAGTCCGGCGCCATGCCGTACCGCGGGAGGTAGCGCGGGACCAGGTTGATCAGCCCGGCCATCGCCGACGCCCCGGCGAACCAGAGGATCGCGATCGTGCTGACGTCGTAGACCGTGCCGAACCAGTCGCCCAGGAAGCCGTGCGCGAGGTAGGCGAGGGCCCGCCCGGACGCCTTGCCCCCGGCCTCGAACTCCTTCGCCGGGATCAGCACGGTCGTGACGACGCTGCTCAGGATCAGGAAGACGCTCATGATCAGGGCGGCCACCGTGAGCAGGCGCTTGGTGCCGGCGATGCGGCGCGCCCGGTCGCCCTGGACCACCGGCATCACGGCCACGCCGGTCTCGAATCCGGACAGGCCGAGCGCGAGCTTCGGCATCACGACGAGGGACAGCCCGACCATGGCGAGCGGGCTGCTGTAGGTGTGGGTCAGCACCCGCTCCCAGTCGACCATCACGTGCGGGTGCTCCAGCACGTGCACCAGCGCGGTCGCCACCACCACCGCGTTCAGGACCAGGTACGCGCCCACGAGCACGACGGCGATGCCGATCGCCTCGCTGAAGCCCATCAGGAACACCGCGCCGAGCAGCGCGAGCAGGAACAGCGTGACCGGCACCCGCTGCCCGTCGAAGGCGGCGGGCACGAACGGGTTCTCCAGGATGTGCGCGGTGGCGTCGGCGGCCGACAGCGTCATCGTGATGACGAAGTCGGTGGCCGCGAACCCCAGCAGCGCCAGCACGAACAGCTTGCCCCACCACTGCGGCGCGAGCTTCTCCAGCATCGCGATGGAGCCCTGGCCGTTCGGGCTCTCCTCGGCGACCCGGCGGTAGATCGGCAGCGCGCCGAACAGCGTGAGCAGGACGAGCATGAGGGTCGCGAGCGGAGACAGCGCCCCGGCCGCGAGGGCCGCGATGCCGGGCTGGTACCCGAGGGTCGAGAAGTAGTCGACGCCCGTGAGGCACATCACCTGCCACCACGGGTGCTTGCGGTGCGGGCCGTGCTCGATCTGCCCGCGGTCGGCCTGCAGCCCCTCCAGCAGCCAGCGCCGCACCGCGCCGTCCCTCGCCAGGACGTGCTGATCAACCCGGACCATGCGCCCACTCCGTATCAAAGGCCCGTCAAGACGAGAGGAACCCTACTGAGCCCGGGAACGGGTTTCGCCTGGTAGGGGCGTCAAGAAAACGTCAAGATCGTTTCGGGGCGCGACGGGGCACGTGGCGGAGCACGTGACGGAGGGCGCACGGGGGGCTTGGCGGGGGGGCGCACGGGGGCTTGGCGGGGGGCGTACGGGGGCTTGGCGAGGGGGCGGTGCGGGGCGTTGTGGGGGGGCGCGGTGGGGGGGCGCGTCGGGGGGCGCCTCCGTCCGCGGGCGGCCGGGAGCGGCGGCCGGCCCGCGGACGGACGGCGTCAGGGAGTGGGCGCCGCCTCCGTCTGTGCGACGGCCGACCGCGGCCACAGCAGCGGCATGATCGTCTGCGACGCGCAGGCCCGCCGCGGGGTCGCCACTGCGGCCGACGCGGCGGCGGACGCGGCGATCACCGGACGGCAACCCATGTGCGTGCCGGTCTCCAGGACGGCGATGACGGCGGCGCGGACGTAGTCGTCCACGCTCTGCGCGCACGGCGAGGCGACCAGCGTGCTCGCGCACGGCGAGACGGCGCCGTCGTCCACGCTCTGCGCGCACGGCGAGGCGACCAGCGTGCTCGTGCACGGCGAGACGGCGCCGGCCGTCTGGGCGATCGGCCCGACGACGCCGGTGTTCCCGGCCGGCACGCACTGGCGCGGGCAGCCCCCGAGCGCCGAGCCCAGGCCGAGACCGAGGTCGAGGCCCAGGTCGAGCCCCAAGCCCAGGCTCGGAGCCGGCACGACCACCACGGGACCGGGGACGGTCGCCTCGAGGCCGGTCGCCGGCGTGCCCTCGGCGGTCGCCGCGGGGGACGGCCGAGCGGCCACGGGCGGCCGGGTGGCCACGGGCGGCGGGGTGGACACGGGTCGCGGGGTGGCCACGGGTCGCCGGGTGGCCACGGGTCGCGGGGTGGCGACGACCGTCCGGGTGGCGGAGACGGTCGGCGTGACCGTCACCGTCGGGGCGGCCACGGGACGCGGCCGGCTCACCCCGTCGTGCTCCGGCACGTGGACGACGCCGGGCGTGTGGCGCACGACCGGCCCGTTCCCCGTGGTGCCGCCGGAGGTCCCCCGCGGCCCCCACGGACCGCCCTGGTTGCCCCCGTTCGTCGCGTGCTGCGGCGAGGAGCCCCCGATCGTGGCGGGCTGAGCGGGGCGTCCCCCCTCGGGGCGGCCAGGCCCGGCGTGCTCGTCCGGGCGGTGGTGCCTGACCCGATGCTGCCCCGGCCGGCAGCGCGGGTTGTCCGGGTGGTGGCGGCAGGACCGGTGCGGGCGGGAGGTTGCCGGAACGATGGGGACGCCGTCGCGCATCGGCGCCACGCCGACTCCCGACGGCGGGGCCGCGGCGCTCGCGGGCAGCGGGACCGACAGCGCGGCCACCGCGAGCGTCAGGGCGGCCGCGCCTTTCGCCAGCCGTCCACCGAGCGGATCGAACCTCGTTCCAATTTCAGGAGGAATCAAATTCCATCCCCTAACAGATGCGTAGAATTCGGGCCATCACCCATACGGTGATGCGTGCCGAGAATACCGGCCGGTTCGACATAGCCCCTGGCAGTAGATTTATGGAACGGTAAACCAAGGTACAGGGATGGAAAAGCGATAAACCAGGGATCCCGCGAACCACGGCATTCCGAACCCGGGGCCTCGAATGCGTTCACGACGCTTTTTCGGCGCGCACTGCGCGCATTTCGCGAATGAACGGCGCCTCGCATTTCCCCCGGGACGGGCGCCCGGACCCACCCGGACTGAATGTTAGGAAAGTTTCCTAAAAGTCTTGACGGGCGGGGTGCGGATGCCCTGGGATGAGCGGTCAAGGCGGCCCCCCTCCCCCGGCGCACCCGTCGGGTCACCCCCTCCTCGCCGCCCACAGAGCCGAAACAGGAGCACCCCCCATGCGCCGTTCCGCCCTCTCCATAGGCGCGGCCGCGCTCGTCGCGGCCCTCTCCGTCACCGCGTCGCCGGCCGCCCCGGCATCCGCCGCCCCGGCCGCGTTCACCCATCCGGGAGTGCTGGTCGGCCGGGCCCAGCTCGACTTCGTCCGGAGCAAGGTCAACGCGGGCGCCCAGCCGTGGAAGGCCGCCTACGACCAGATGATGGCCAGCTCGCTCGCCTCGCTGTCGCGCACGCCCAAGCCGCGGGCCGTGGTCGAGTGCGGCAGCTACTCCAACCCCAACTACGGATGCACGGACGAGCGGCAGGACGCGCTGGCCGCCTACACGCTCGCCCTGGCCTGGTACGTCACCCGCGACAGCCGGTACGCCACGAAGGCCATCCAGATCATGGACGCCTGGTCGGCCGTGATCACGGACCACACCAACAGCAACGCCCCGCTGCAGACCGGGTGGGCCGGGTCGGTCTGGCCGCGGGCCGCCGAGATCATCCGCTACACCTACTCCAGCTGGCCGAACGTCAACCGGTTCGCCACCATGCTGCGCACCGTGTACCTGCCGAAGGTGATCAACGGCTCGAACAGCAACGGCAACTGGGAGCTCAGCATGATGGAGGCCGCCGTCGGCATCTCCGTCTTCCTGGAGGACCGGACGAGCTACGACAAGGCCATCGCGAAGTTCCGCGCCCGGGTGCCGGCCTACATCTACATCGCCTCCGACGGCGCGCTGCCGAAGACGACCCCCGGCAGCGGGCTCGACACCCGGGACAAGATCGTGAAGTACTGGCAGGGGCAGACGACGTTCGTCGACGGCCTGACCCAGGAGACGTGCCGGGACTTCACCCACACCGGGTACGGCATCTCGGCCATCTCCCACGTCGCGGAGACCACCCGCATCCAGGGCCAGGACCTCTACCCCGAGGTCTCGGAACGGCTCCGCCAGGCGCTCGGGTTCCAGTCCAAGTACCAGCTCGGGACGGCCGTGCCGTCCTGGCTGTGCGGCGGCTCGCTCACGCTCGGCCTGGGCCCGGTCACCGAGGTGGGCTTCAACGCGCTGCACAACCGCATGGGGATCGCGATGACCAACACCCAGAAGCTCACCGAGCAGCAGCGCCCCGCCGGGACCAACCTGCTGTTCACGGCCTGGGAGACGCTCACCCACGCGAACAACCCCGGCTGACGGGCCGCTCTTCCGGTCGTATGCAAGGTCGCGGGAAATCGGTCGGCCTAGAGTGTCCAGAACGGGCGAGGGCCGTTCGTCCACCTAGGGAAGGCGGGCGACGGAGACCCGCCCGGGCACGCAAGGAGCACCGATGCCGACCTATATCGCTTTCACCTACACGCCCGACGTCGACTGGACGCGCCCCGAGTACGGCCAGGAGATGAAGGAGTACCAGGAGTTCGGCGAGGCGGCCGAGGCCGTCATCAAGGGCGGCCACGCCCTCTACCCCACGGCCACCGCCACCACCGTCCGCGTCCAGGGCGGCAAGGGCGGCGACGCCATCACCAGCGACGGCCCGTACGCCGAGACGAAGGAGGCGCTCACCGGCTACTACGTCCTGGAGTGCGCCGACCTCGACGAGGCCGTGGCGGTCGCGGCGAAGATCCCGGCGGCCTGGAACGGGGCCGTCGAGGTCCGCCCGGTCATCCAGTTCTGACGCACGGAGATGCCCGGGGCCGGTGACGCGGTGGCGCGGCTGGTGCGCGAGGAGGGCACTCGCGTGCTCGCCACGCTGGTCCGCGTCACCGGCGGCATCGACCTGGCCCAGGACGCGGTGCAGGACGCCGTCGTCCGGGCGCTGGAGACGTGGCCGCGCGACGGCGTGCCGGACAACCCGCGCGCCTGGCTCGTGGTCACGGCGAAGAACCGGGCCGTCGACCTGATCCGGCGGGAGAACCGGCGGGCGGGCAAGGAGGCGGAGGCGATGACCTGGATCGACCCCGCCCCCGAGCCGCCCGAGGTCGTCCGCGACGACCTGCTCCGGCTCGTCTTCACCTGCTGCCATCCGGCGCTCAACCTGGAGGCGCAGGTCGCGCTCGCCCTGCGCACTCTCGGCGGGCTGTCCACGGCCGAGGTCGCCCGGGCACTCCTGGTGCCCGAGGCGACCATGGCCAAGCGGCTCACCCGGGCCAAGCAGAAGATCGCGCAGGCGCGGATCCCGTACCGGGTGCCGGCCGCCGAGGAGCTGCCCGCCCGGCTGTCCGGCGTCGCGGCCACCGTCTACCTCATCTTCAACGAGGGGTACGCGGCGGGAGCGGGCGCCGATCTGGTCAGGGTCGCCCTGACGCGCGAGGCCGTCCGCCTGGCCCGGCTGCTGGCCGAGCTGATGCCGGACGAGCCGACCGTGCTCGGCCTGCTCGCGCTGATGCTGCTGCACGACTCCCGGCGCGAGGCCCGCCTCGACGGAGAGGGACGGCCGGTGCTGCTGGCCGACCAGGACCGGGAGCGGTGGAACCCGGAGGCGATCAAGGAGGGGGTCGGGCTCGCGGGAGCGGCCCTGCGGCGCAGCCCCGGGCGGCCCGACCCCTACGCCGTCCAGGCCGCCATCGCCGCCTGCCACGCGCTCGCCCCGTCGTACGCCGAGACCGCCTGGGACGCGATCGTGTCCTGGTACGACGTGCTGCTCACCGTGCAGGACACCCCGGTCGTCCGGCTCAACCGGGCGGTCGCCGTGGGCGAGCGCGACGGCCCGGCGGCCGGCCTCGCCCTCGTGGACGAGATCCCCGGGCTCGACGCCTACCCCTGGTGGCACGCCACCCGTGCGGAGCTGCTGCACCGCCTCGGCCGGGCGGAGGAGGCCCGCGCCGCCTACGGACGAGCGCTCGACGCCGGCATGAGCGACCCGCAGGCCCGGCACCTGCGCGGACGGCTCGGCCAGCTCTGACCGTCCCCGCGCGCCACCCCGGCTCGGCCGGCGGCCGCGCTCATCCGGAGGCGGGGGCGGGGCGGACGGCGCAGTCCCGCATCGCGGCGAGGATGCCCGCGAGCTGGCGGGCGTTCGTCTGCGCGTGGTCGCGGTAGCAGTTGTTCATCAGCACGTGCGTGGTGGACGCCTCCCGGCCCAGCTCGCACAGCCGGGGAGCCCACTCCTCCAGCTCCTCCGGCGAGTAGAGGTAGCCGAAGCGCTCGTGGATGTCGTGGCTCGTCCACTTGTCGCTGCGCCCGTGGAACCGGACGATCTCCAGGTCCGCCGTGGCCGCCACGACCGGCGGGATCGAGCACGGGTGGCCCTGCGGCATGTCGACGCACACGTACGGGATGGCGTACGAGCGGAGGAAGTCGAGCGTCTCGGCCCGGTTCTCCTCGGTCATCCATGTGCGGTTGCGGAACTCCACCGAGATCGGCAGCGGAGCGCACCGGCGCCCGCACTCCAGGATGTAGCGCTTGGCGCGCCCGCCGATCGGGAACCAGCGGGGGAACTGGAACAGCACGGCGCCGAACCTGCCCGCCTCCCGCAGCGGCAGCAGCGCCGAGACGAAGCGCTCCCACACCTGCTCCACCAGGGCCGGGTCGAGGTCGTGGACGTACAGGTTCCCCCCGCCCTCCCCCAGGGACGCGCGCAGGTCGGCGGGGAGCGCGCGCGGGCGGGTCGGATGGCCGGTGAGCAGGGAGAACGCCTTGACGTCGAAGACGAATCCCGGCGGCGTCCGCTCGGCCCACAGGCGGGCCGTCCCCTCGGCGGGCAGGGCGTAGTAGGTGGCGTCGACCTCCACGACGGGGAAGCGGCCGGCGTAGTAGCGCAGCCGCTCCTCGGGCGTGGTGACGTCGGGCGGGTACCAGCCCGACCGCAGCAGCGTCCGGTCCGTCCACGACGCGGTGCCGACGAGGATCTCCCCCACTCCCTCACGGTAGGCGGGACGCCCCCGAGGGCCGCCGGGGACCCCCGGGTCAAATACCTCTCAATAAGAGCTATATTGGTCCCATGAGTGCCGCCCCTGCTCAGGCCACGGCCGAGGAGCTGATGACCGTCCTCACCGGTTTACGGCGGGTCACCCGCCGCCGGTTGCGCGAGCAGCTGCCCGGCCCCCGGCTGCGCGGCGCGCACGTGGAGCTGCTCCAGATCGTCGCGGCCGAACCGGGGATCGGCGTCGCCGCCGCCGCCCGCGGGCTCCACCTGGCCGGCAACTCGGTGAGCACGCTGGTGAACCAGCTGGCCGACGCCGGGTTGCTGCGCCGGGAGGTCGATCCCGCTGATCGCCGGGCGGCCCGGCTCTTCGTCACCGACGCCGCGGTCGCGCGCATGGCCCGGTGGCGGGAGTCTCGCCGGATGCTCGTCGGCGACGCCCTCGACCGGCTGCCCCCGGGGGAGCTCGCCGCCATCGGCGCCGCGCTCCCCGCCCTGCGGCACCTGCTTTCCGAATTGGCCGAGGAGGAGGAGGACCAGTGACCCCCGCCGTACGGTGCACGGGACTGCGGCACGCCTTCGGCGCGACCGTCGCAGTCGACGGGCTCGACCTGCTGATCGAACCCGGCGAGGTGTTCGGCCTGCTCGGGCCGAACGGCGCCGGCAAGACCACCACCATCAGAATGATCACCACGCTGCTGCCCGCCCCGCCGGACACGATCGAGGTGCTGGGCCGGGACGTCGCCCGCGACAGGACGGCCGTGCGCCGCCTGATCGGGTACGTCCCCCAGCAGCTGTCGGCCGACGGCACGCTGACGGGCAGGGAGAACGTCGCGCTGTTCGCCCGGCTCTACGACCTGCCCCGCCGCGCGCGGGCCGAGCAGGTGGCCGCCGCCCTCGACGCCGTGAGCCTCGCCGACGTGGCCGACCGGCAGGCGAAGACCTACTCCGGGGGCATGCTGCGCCGGCTGGAGCTCGCCCAGGCCCTGGTCAGCGCCCCACGGTTGCTGATCCTCGACGAGCCGACGGTGGGCCTCGACCCGGTGGCCCGCGAGGGCGTGTGGGACCGGATCGAGGCCGTCCGGGCCGAGACGGGCATGACCGTGCTCGTCACGACCCACGCGATGCAGGAGGCCGACGAGCACTGCGAGCGCGTCGCGCTCATGCACCGCGGCCGGGTCAGGGCCGTCGGCTCCCCCGCCGCGCTGAAGGGCGCGCTCGGCCCCGGCGCCACCCTCGACGACGTGTTCCGCCACCACACGGGGGACGCGCTCGCCCCCGAGACAGAGAACGGAGGGATCCGCGATGTCCGCGCCGCCCGTCGCACCGCCCGCCGTGTCGGCTGAGGCCGGGTCGCCCGGCCTGGTCCGCACGGCGCTCTCGCGCACCGGCACGATGTGCCTGGTGGAGCTGCAGAAGCTGCGCCACGACCGCACCGAGCTGGTCACCCGGGCGATCCAGCCGGCCCTGTGGCTGCTCGTGTTCGGCCAGGTCTTCACCCGGATCCGGGCGATCCCCACGGGCTCGACGCCCTACCTGGACTTCCTCGCCCCCGGCATCCTCGCGCAGTCGGCGCTGTTCATCGCCATCTTCTACGGCATCCAGATCATCTGGGAGCGGGACGCCGGGGTGCTGGCCAAGCTGCTGGTCACGCCGACGCCCCGGGTCGCGCTGGTCGGGGCCAAGGCGTTCGCCGCCGGGGTCCGGGCGCTGGCGCAGGCCGTCGTCGTGCTCCTGCTCGCGCTGGTGCTCGGCGTGCACATCACGGCCAACCCGCTGAAGCTGCTCGGCGTGGCCCTCGCCCTCGTGCTGGGCTCGGTGTTCTTCTGCTGCCTGTCGATCACGATCGCCGGGCTCGTGCTGTCGCGCGACCGTCTCATGGGCATCGGCCAGGCGATCACCATGCCGTTGTTCTTCGCGTCCAACGCGCTCTACCCGGTGCAGCTCATGCCCGGCTGGCTGCAGGTCGTCAACCACGTCAACCCGTTGAGCTACGAGGTCGAGGCGCTGCGGGGGCTGCTGGCCGGCACCGACGCCCGGCTCGCGCTCGATTTCGGGGTGCTGCTCGTCACGGCCGCCGCGATGATCGCGATCGCCTCCGCGCTGCTCCCCCGCCTCGCCCGCGGATGACCGCCGGGCGGACGCACGGTGGACGTACGGCGGTTTGACGTCAGGCGAGACGACCGGACATATTGATCGCATGGCCAGGGTCGGCATGCGCAAGGAGATCGTCGAGGCCGCGTTCGAGCAGTTCCACGCGCGGGGCTACAACGCCGCCGGCGTGAAGGACATCACCGACGCGGCCGGCGTCCCGAAGGGGTCGTTCTACAACCACTTCCCCAGCAAGGAGGCGCTCGCCGTCGTGGCGCTCGACCGCTACGGCGAGACCGTGCGCATGCGGGACCTGACCGACCGGAGCGTCGAACCGCTGGCCCGCCTGCGCGCCCACTTCGAGTTCCTCCGCGACGAGACCGTACGGCACGGCTTCGCCCGGGGCTGCATGCTCGGCAACTTCGGCGCCGAGATCACCGACCACAGCGAGACGCTGCGGACGGCCGTGCGGGAGGGGTTCGCGCGGTGGTCCGCCCTGATCACGGGGGTGCTCGACGAGGCTCGGAGCGCCGGAGGCCTCCGGCCCGGCCTCGACCCCGAGGCGACGGCCGTCTTCGTGCTCAGCGCGTGGGAGGGGACGCTCGTCAGGGCGCGCGCCGACCGCTCCGGCGAGGCCTTCGACGCGTTCTTCTCGCTGGTCTTCGGGACGCTCCTGGCCTGACGGCGGCCCAGCCAGCGGCCTCTCAAGGGAGGGGGTCCCCGGTCTCCAGCAGCGACTTCAGGCTCGACAGCACGGCGGGCCAGCCCTGGCCCACCATCCCGCGGATCTCGCCGCCCGGCTCGAAGCCGCCGTGGACCACGGTCAGCCGGACCGCCTCCCCCGCGGGCTCGATCTCGAACGTCACGGTCGAGCGCCGCTCCCCCCGCAGCCGCGCGGCCGTCTCCTCGTCCAGCCCCACCGCCGTGGCGAACTCCGGGGTGAGCGTGTGCCAGGTGTACGACAGCCGCCGGCCGGGCTCGGCCGCGACGACCACCTGCTCGGGGTCGGCGACGGTGACGCCGTCCTTCTCCCAGGTCATGGGCGACCCGGGCCGCCAGTCGGAGGTGAAGCCGATCCCCCAGTAGCGCCGGGTGAAGGCGGGGTCGACGAGCGCCTGCCACAGCCGCTCCGGCGTCGTCTTGATGTAGATCGTGTAGACGAACTCCGGGTCGCCCATGGGCTCCAGCTCCAATGCGGTCTTCAGGTCGGCGAGCGCGCCCGCCCGCTCGCGGTCGTACCGGCTCATCCAGCGGTCGGCGATGGCGTTGATGGGCACGGGGTTCAGGTAGTGGAGCTTCTCCCGGCCCCGCCAGACCGTGGTCACGAGGGTGGCGGCCTCCAGCACGGCCAGGTGCTTGCTGACCGACTGCCGGGCCATGTCGAGCCCGGCGCACAGCTCCCGCAGGCTCTGGCCGTTGCGGGCGTTCAGGCTGTCGAGCAGGCGGCGGCGGCTGGCGTCGGCCAGCGCCTTGAACACCTCGTCCATCGTCCGCCGTTCCTCAAATGCAGCCGTCCGGCTGCCTGAACGATAGCCGCCATGACCGGGGGCCTGTCAACCCTGCGGAGCCGGCCGCCGGCCACGCCTCCTTGACAGGGCCATGACAGGCGGGCGAAGAGTGTGTTTCGCGGACATGTCGGGAGGATCACCGACGACCTAGCGTGCGCGGTAAGGACCGTGATCCAGGTCACAAGGAGCACCCCCATGGTCACATCCCTCTCCGCGCGGCCGTCCCGGGCCGCCCGCGCCCTCCTGGCCGTCCTCCTCGCGCTGTCCGGGCTCGCCGCGGCCGCCCTGACCACGACTCCCGCCCGGGCGGCGTCGCTGGTCCAGGTCTCCTCGTTCGGGTCCAACCCCGGCAACCTGTCCATGTACGCCTACCGCCCCGACGGCCTGCCGAGCGGCCGGCCCCTGGTGGTGCTCCTGCACGGCTGCACCCAGGACGCGAGCGGCTACTTCGCCAACTCGGGCTGGCGCAAGTACGCCGACCAGTGGAACTTCGCCCTCGTGCTGCCGCAGACCAGCAGCGCCAACAACTCCTCCAGTTGCTTCAACTGGTTCCAGACCGGCGACACCAGCCGGGGCCAGGGCGAGGCGGCCTCCGTCCGGGCCATGGTGGCCTACGCCGTCTCCCAGTACGGCATCGATCCGGCGCGGGTCTACGTCAGCGGCCTGTCGGCGGGCGGCGCCATGTCGGCCGTCATGCTCGCGACGTACCCGGACGTCTTCGCGGCCGGCTCGATCGGGGCGGGCCTCGCGTACCGGTGCGCGAGCAGCCTCACCGAGGCGTCCGGCTGCCAGTACAGCGCCACGAGCAAGACCCCGCAGCAGTGGGGCGACCTCGTACGGGCCGCCTACCCCGGCTACTCCGGGCCGTACCCGCGCGTCGCGATCTGGCAGGGCCAGTCCGACTACACCGTCACCCCTGCCAACGGAACCCAGCTGCGCGACCAGTGGACCAACGTCCGCGGCGTGTCGCAGACCCCAACGTCCACCCAGTCGCTCACCGGCGGCACCACGCTCAAGGTGTACGGCGCCGACGACGTGCGCCTGTACGAGATCGCCGGGATGGGCCACGGACTGCCCGTCGACCCCGGGAGCGCCGCCGACCAGTGCGGCGCCACGGCGGCCTACTTCCTCGACACGATCTGCTCGGCCTACCACGACGCCCGGTTCTTCGGCCTGGACGGCGGCGGCTCTCCGCCCACTCCCACGCCCACTCCCACGCCCACTCCCACGCCGACGGCCAGCCCGACGCCCACGCCGACGCCGACGGGGACGTGCGTGCGGGCCAGCAACTACGCGCACACCACGGCCGGACGGGCCTACCAGTCGGGCGGCTACACCTACGCCAACGGCTCGAACGACGCCATGGGGCTGTGGAACACCTTCACCGTCCACGCCCTGCGGCAGACCGGCCCCAACTACTGGGTCCTCGCCGACTCCGCCTGTTGAGTCCGTCCGGGCATGAAGGAGAGCGGCTGCGAGCCCCGTCGCAGCCGCTCTCGTCGCGGCACTCCAGTCGCGCCGCTCATGCCCAGGTGCAGGGCGCGAGCTGGCCGGGCGGGCGTCGGAAACCCGCCCACGCCGCGAACATCCCGGAAACACCCCCCTAAAGCGTCTCCGGGTCTTCGTGCATCCCCGCGGGCTACGCTCCCGCGGGGATGGTGCGGTGCCGTCGCCACCGCGGTTCCGGGGGCCTCACACCCTGAACCGCGGCGGCGACGTCGCCGGTCGGCGACCCCGTGTGCGGTCGGGACCGCCGAGCGGCGCCACCCTGACCGGGTCACTCGGGCCGGGGCCGTTGACCGGCACCCCCTTGGCCGGGGCCGTCCTCAGCCCTATCCGGACCTCCGGCCAGGGAGGCCGAACCAGCGCGACCGGGGAGGCCGGTGCGCTGGTCGCATCAGTAGCCCGGCATCGCGAACCAGCGCCCGTTCAGGACGTACACCGCGTCGCTCAGGCCCAGGCCGGGCATCGTGGTCGGAGCGCGGTCGCACCAGTCGCCGGGGAGGTCGTAGACGCGGCCGCGCGCGACGTAGACCGGACGGGTCAGGTCCGGCCCGCAGGACGGCGAGACGTAGACGCCCCCGTGGACCACGTACTGGCAGTCCGGCAGCACGTACGTCGTGCCCTTCACGATGTACTCGTGGATGTACTTGCGGACGATCTTGATCTTGGGGCGCCTGTGCCGCACGACGTGCTTCTTCGTCTTGGTGATGTGCACCGTGACCGTGACCGAGCGCGGGGTCGAGGTGGTGTCGTTGGCGCTCGCCGGCGCCTGTGACAGCGCGACCGACGAGACCGCGGCGGAGGCGGCCAGCACGCCGGTGACCAGAGCTTTCTTCATCGTCAAGAGACGATTCCTTTCACGAGGTCGGCGGAAGACGCGACGCGCTTCCGTGCTGCCGGGACCGGATGCGCGCGACGACGGCGGATGACGGCCGTCGTACGCGGAGCGCGCACCCGGATCGGGATCGCCTCCCCCGGAGGAGCGGCGGCGCGAAATCCCGATCGAGGATGCCTGTCAGGAGAATCCGCGTCATCAGAATTCGCTGACAGCCATGAACTGTAATGCGGAGGGAAAGCGTGCGCAGGAGATTCAGAAAGATTCCCCAAACGCTTCCCCACCTGCGCGGTCGCCCCCCGACCCATCTTGTTGACAGAACGAACCTATGCTTCGTCGGGGATTCCGGCCCTGTCAGCAAGATCTAGCGGGCATGATGGGGGCGATCACGGAGAGAAAAACCCCGAGGAGCTGACAACCGAATGGCCCCCCGCCGCGTGACAGCCGATTCGCCCCCCACTCCCTTGAACGACTGCATCCGGGAGCACCTCGAAGACCAGGGGATCAGCATCCGGACGCTCGCCCTGCGATCCATGAGCCAGAGCACGGGCCAGCGCCTGACCGCCCAGTGGATCACCGACGTGCTCAGCGGCCGGGTCCCCCGCATGCCGGACATGTGGCGACTGGAGGCGCTGGCCGCGGGGCTCGGCATGGACGCCGACAGCCTGAAGGGGCTGGCCATCACGCAGTGGATCGGCTGGGAGATCGTCGACGTCCCGGCCGGCGTGGGCGAGCGGTTGATCTTCCGTGCCCCCAGAGGCTACACAGCGGAACAATGCACACAACTCGCCGATGAACTAATTAAAGCGATTGGTTCCGCACATACATCCACCCAAAGGGATGAAGCCTAATTTTACGGATACACCAGTGCACGAACCAGGCGGATGCGCAAAACTTTTCTGGCACTCGGGGAGCCGCTGTTGGAAACAATCGGATATATTCGTGCAGAAGGGATACGGTGGATGATCCGTGTCATCACCGACGCAACCCTCAGTGGAGATCCGCCGGACTCCCCTGTTGCGCAGCTGTCCTGGTGTGATCAGCCGCACGTTTCCGGAACACCGCATCATCGCGTACGTCGATGAGGCGCAGTTCGCTCCGGAGCTCACGAAGCCCCTGAACGATGTGGCGATCGACGTCCTCGGGCTCCTGCAGCCGGTGGACGAGCCCCGTCCGGTGCCGGCGCTGCGCGTCCGGATCCGCCGGACGGGGGACCTGGCCGGGGGGCTGGTGGTGGCCGAGTTCGGCCGGGAGGACGTCACCGTCGGGGTCGACAAGACCCTGATCACGGAGGATCTCGCCGATTTCCTCAGCGAGGCGGGGACCGCGACCACCCGCGACTTCATCCGGCGGGCACGGTAGGCCGGCCGGCTGCGGTGGGGGCAGCCGGACGGCGGTTTGGACCGTTCCCGAGCCTGGTTCGGGCAAGGCCGGGCAGGCCCGTCGCGCCGAGTCGTCCGGGGCGCGGGGATCACGGTCCACCGGCCCCGGCCTCGGGGGTGAGCGGTCTCGGCGGGCGCGGGGATCGCGGTCCCGCCGGTCCCGGCCTGGGGCGGTGAGCGGTCTCGACGGGCGCGAGGAGCGTCCACCCCAGGGCGGCCGGCTCGCTCCCGGCCCGCGGCGGCGCCTCCGCGCGGCCCGCCCGGGCGTCTCGCCAGCCTGCCGAAGATTGCTCGCGTGCGATTTGACCGCGCACACGCTGCTCGCGCACAAGAGGCGTTACGCTCGGGAGATGAGCGGCAGCGACCTCGACCGCCGGAGCCTGTCGGCGATCCTCGACGACCAGATGTGCTTCGCCCTCTACGCGGCCTCCCGCGCCGTGACCGGCCTCTACCGGCCGATCCTGGAGGAGCTGGGCCTGACGTACCCGCAGTATCTCGTGCTGCTGGTGCTGTGGCGCCGCGACGCGGCCGGGGTCAGCGTCAAGGATCTCGGCGCCGCGCTCCAGCTCGACTACGGCACGCTGACGCCGCTGCTCAAGCGGCTGGAGGCGAACGGCCTGCTGCGCAGGGAGCGCCGGGCCGACGACGAGCGCGCCGTGCAGATCACCCTGACCGAGCGGGGATCCGCCCTGCGGGAGCACACCCGGAACCTGCCGGCGACGGTCGGGGACGCCATGGGCCTCGACCCGGACGAGTTCACCCGGACCCTCGCCACCCTCCGCCGTCTCATCGCCAACGTCACCGCGTACACGCGCCGGGGCGCCGAGCCTGCTGTCTGACCTGCCCGTTTTCGGGGCAAAACGGGCCGTGCGCTCACTTTACTTGTGCACGATGTAATCGTGCGCTAGGTTTTTCCCGAACATGCGGGCACCCCCCAGACCGTCCCCCGCCCACGTGAGCGAAGGAGATCGTCGTGGCGTACATCACCGTCGGGCAGGAGAACAGCACCGACATCGAGATCTACTACGAGGACCACGGTACGGGGCAGCCGGTCGTCCTCATCCACGGGTACCCCCTGGACGGGCACTCCTGGGAGAAGCAGATCCCGGCCCTGCTCGACGCCGGCTACCGCGTCATCGCCTACGACCGCCGCGGCTTCGGCCGGTCGAGCCAGCCCACCACGGGCTACGACTACGACACCTTCGCCGCCGACCTGAACACGCTGCTCACGACCCTGGACCTGCGCGACGTCGTGCTCGTCGGGTTCTCCATGGGCACCGGCGAGGTCGCCCGGTACATCGGGACGTACGGCTCGGAGCGGGTGGCCAAGGCGGCCTTCCTCGCCTCGCTCGAGCCCTTCCTGCGCAAGACCGACGACAACCCCAGCGGCGTGGACCAGGCCGTGTTCGACGGCATCCTGGAGGCGGTGACCGCGGACCGCTACGCGTACTTCACCGACTTCTACGTGAACTTCTACAACACCGACGAGAACCTGGGCAGCCGGCTGAGCGAGGAGGCCCTGCGCGCGAGCTGGAACGTGGCCGCCGGCGCGTCCTTCTACGCCTCCGCGGCCTGCGTGCCGACCTGGACGACCGACTTCCGCGGGGACATCCCGAAGATCGACGTGCCGACGCTGATCCTGCACGGCACGGCGGACCGGATCCTGCCGATCGACGCCACGGGCCGCCCGTTCCACCGGCTGCTGCCCTCGGCCGAGTACGTGGAGATCGACGGCGCCCCGCACGGGCTGCTGTGGACCCACGCCGCGGAGGTGACCGAGGCCCTGGTGGCCTTCCTGGCCAAGTAGCGGCCCGCACGTCACACGCCTGCGCCCGTCCTCCCGGCCCCGGTACTTAGTTACCCAAAGCAAGTACTATCGTCGTGTCCCGGGAGGACATGGGCATGGCTGACGCGACGGGATCGACGACGGCGACGGCGGGGCGGGACCGGAGAGCGGGGCGGTTCGACCGGGACCACCCCCGCTACCGATGGGTGGCGCTCTCGAACACCACACTGGGAATGCTGCTGGCGACGGTCAACTCGTCGATCGTCATCATCTCGCTCCCGGCGATCTTCCGGGGCATCGGGCTCGATCCCCTGCGGCCGGCCAACGTCGGCTACCTGCTGTGGATGATCATGGGCTTCCTGCTCGTCTCGGCCGTCCTCGTGGTCCCGGCCGGGCGGCTCGGGGACATGTTCGGCCGGGTGCGGATCTACAACAGCGGCTTCGTCATATTCACGGCCGGTTCGATCGGCCTGTCGCTCGACCCGCTGAGCGGCGGCCCGGGCGCCCTGTGGCTGATCGGCTGGCGGGTGGTGCAGGGCGTGGGCGGCGCCATGCTGTTCGCCAACTCGACCGCGATCCTGACCGACGCCTTCCCGCTGCGGCAGCGCGGCACGGCGCTCGGGGTCAACCAGGTGGCCGCCATCGCGGGCTCGTTCCTCGGCCTGCTCATCGGCGGCCTGCTGTCGGAGTGGCACTGGCGGGCGGTCTTCCTCGTCAGCGTGCCGATCGGGCTGGCCGGCACCGTCTGGTCGTACGCCTCACTGAACGAGCTGGGCGAGCGCAGGCGCGGCCGGCTCGACTGGCCCGGCAACGTCACCTTCGCGCTGGGGCTCGGCGTGCTGCTGGCCGCCATCACCTACGGCATCCAGCCGTACGGCGGGCACGCCACCGGGTGGACGAACCCGTGGGTGCTGGCGGGGCTGACCGGCGGCGTCGCGCTGCTGGCGGCGTTCTGCGTAATCGAGGCCAGGGTCGCCGAGCCGATGTTCCACCTGACTCTGTTCCGGATCCCGCAGTTCTCGGCCGGGAGCCTCGCCGTGCTGCTGTCGGCCATGGGCCGGGGCGGCCTGCAGTTCATGCTGATCATCTGGCTGCAGGGCATCTGGCTCCCGCTGCACGGCTTCGCGTTCGAGGACACCCCGTTGTGGGCGGGGATCTACATGCTGCCGCTGACCGTGGGCTTCCTGGCCGCCGGGCCGGTGTCGGGTTATCTGTCCGACCGGTACGGCCAGCGGCTGTTCGCCTCCGGCGGGCTCCTCATCACGGCCGCCACCTTCCTGGGCCTGCTGGCGCTGCCTGTCGACTTCCCGTACTGGGCGTTCGCGCTGCTGCTGGCGGTCAACGGCGTCGGGTCGGGCGTCTTCTCCTCCCCGAACACCTCGCGGGTGATGAGCAGCGTCCCGGCCCACCAGCGGGGCGCGGCGGCCGGGATGCGCGGCACCTTTCAGAACTCGGGGCAGGCCCTGTCGATCGGCATCTTCTTCTCGCTGCTGATCGTCGGCCTGGCGACGAGCCTTCCCGGCGTGCTCACCTCCAGCCTGGAGCGGGCGGGCGTGCCCGCCGCGGCCGCGCAGGCCGTGGGTCACCTGCCGCCGGTCGGCAGCGTGTTCGCCGCGTTCCTCGGGTACAACCCCGTGCGGACGCTGCTGCCGCCGGACGTCCTGCACGCGCTGCCCCCCGCCGCGCAGGACCGTCTCACGGGGAACGCGTTCTTCCCCACCATGATCTCCGGGCCCGTGCACCAGGGGCTGGTCGTCGTCTTCTCGGCGGCGGCGGTCATGATGATCGTGGGCGCGGCGGCCTCGATGTTCGACGGCCGGCGAAGCCGTGCGGGAGCCGGCACACCCGCGGCGGGCGACGCCCCCGTGGTCCCGCACTAGGCACGAGGTACGACATGAACGACGTGAGGTGAGCCGGCACGGTCACCCTGACCGGGCACGACAAGGCGGAGATCGAGGCGTACGCAGCCCGGCCGGCTTTCGCGGGCCGCCACGTCGAAAGGCCCTCCCGCGTGGCACGGAAGAGCCTTTCCGGTACGGCACGCTCGATCAGCCGGTGATGCTGGCCTCTCCGGTCTCCAGGTGACCGACGAACCGCTGCGACCAGGCCGCGTCGCAGTCGGCCGTAACGGTCACGTCGTACCAGCCGCCGCTGACGCCCAGCGGGCTGACCGCCCACGCCTCCTTGCTGTGCGCGGCGACCTTCACGGTCTGCGGCGTGTCCGAGATGTAGTTGTTGTGCGTGATCACGAACGTCACGGGCGCATCCCCGTTGTTGCGCAACCAGAGCTTCAGCTTCGGCCGCGCGGTCGACTTGCCGTCGTAATAGGCCGCCTCGACGACGAGGTCCTTGCCGGCGGCAGCGAGGTCACCGACGAAACGGCGCAGGAACCGGTTCGGCCCGGTGACGGTGATGTCGTACGCGGTGTCGCCGGCCGAGGCGCCCACGGGGCCGGTTCCGGACGCCGTCGCCTTCGCCGGGACCGTGTACTGGCCCGGGAACGCGGCCGGGTACTGCGCCAGCGACGGGAGCCCGGCCCGGTTGTTGTAGACGGCGAAGTGACTGGCCTTGGTCACGAACGGGGCCTCGTTGCTGAACGCCAGGTTCGCCACCGCGCCGGACGGCCCGCCGGTGAACCCGGTCAAGTTGGCGTTCGGCTGGTACGGCAGCGGACGCGCCTGCTTGGTTCCCGCCTCCTGCGTCGGCATCGTGTTGTCGCCCGGCAGCGGGGTGTACCGCGTCTCGGGGATGAGAGGCCCGGTCTCCGGCAGGTCGGGCATGCCGTAAACGGGCTTCTCGAAGTCGAAGGCGTTGGTCAGGTCGCCGCAGACCTCGCGCCGCCAGTCGCTGATGTTGGGCGAGACGGCGGGCTTGCCGAGCGCGCTGGTCCACTTCTCCATGAACTGGATGACCGAGGTGTGGTCGGAGACCTCCGAGGTCACCCAGCCGCCGCGGGTCCAGGGCGAGATCAGGATGAGCGGCACGCGGAAGCCGAGCCCGACGGGGAGCGGCGCGGTGACGCCGTACGCCGCCATGGTGCCGGAGACGAACTCGTCCGCCTCGCCCGGCGCCGGCGTGGGCGGCGGCACGTGGTCGAACTGGCCGTCGTTCTCGTCGTAGTTGATGATGACCAGGGTCGAGTTGAACACATCCGGGTCGGCGTTGAGGGCCTCCATAACGCCGCGGAGGAAGTACGCGCCGTTGCTCGGAGCCGTGACCGGGTGCTCGGAGAAGAACTGGTTGTTCACGATCCAGCTGACCTGCGGCAGGGTGCCGTTGATCACGTCGGCGCGGATCGCGGCGGTGATGTTGTCGGCGTTGCCCGACAGCCCGGTGACCGGCTCGGGGACGTTCTTCACCCCGTTGTCGTAGTAGACGTCGCCCGGAGCGGCCTTCCCGCCCTGAGTGGGGTCGAGCTTGGCGAAGGTGTTGAAGTACTCCAGGCCGTTGTCGCCGTAGTCGTCGGCGCACTGGTAGACCCGCCAGCTGACGCCCGCCGCCTGGAGCGTCTCGGCGTAGGACTCCCAGGGCAGGAACTTGCCGCGCTCGTCGCCGCCATCGTACGCGGTGAAGCTGCCGTGCCTGTGGTCGGCGTTGATCGTCCCGCCCCACAGGTAGGTGCGGTTGGGGCCGGTCGCGCTGAGCACGGAGCAGTGGTAGGCGTCGCCGACCGTGTAGGCGTCAGCGAGGGCGTAGTGGAACGGCAGGTCACGGCGGTCCAGGTAGCCCAGCGTGGTCGGGCCGCCCTTGGCGTAGTACCAGCCGTTCATCAGCCCGCCGTACCAGGCGCCGTGCTGGTCGGTCCAGCCGTGGCTGGTGCCGCCGTAGTTGGCGGCGCCGAGCTCGGCGCTCGGCGGGGTCGCCCCACTCCAGGTCTTGGCCCCGCTCAGCCGCCACGGATACTGCGTGTCG
Organism: Microbispora corallina; assembly: GCF_016863035.1. Classification (GTDB taxonomy): domain Bacteria; phylum Actinomycetota; class Actinomycetes; order Streptosporangiales; family Streptosporangiaceae; genus Microbispora; species Microbispora corallina. Next base: position 9,058 of record NZ_BOOC01000017.1, on the reverse strand, counting down.
GCCCCGGTCGTCAACGCCTTCGGCTGCTCCCAGACGGTCTTGCCACCGGGGAGCACGATGGTCGAGCGGTCGCCGAACCCGCGCACACCCTTCAGTGCTCCGAAATAGTGATCGAAGCTGCGGTTCTCCTGCATGACCACGATGACGTGCTTGATGTCACGGATGTCGCCGTACGGCTTGCCGGACGGAGCGGGCTTGCTCCGCGGGAGAGCAGCCGCGGCGGCCGCACCCGGCAACGCCGCGCCGACGGCGGCCGCTCCGGTGACGGCTGCGGCGGTGCCGAGGAAATTCCTGCGGGACAGTTCAGACATGGCTCAAGACCTTTGGGTACGGGGATGTGCCGCCTGATCATGGCCTGATGACCTTGCCCGAAAGCGACATTAGGCCGACGCCCAAATTGCCGGTGGCGCAAGACCTAGGGTGCGGGGTCGTGCCGGCTTGCCGCTGGTGACCCTGGTAGCGACTCCGGTCCGGACGTCGGCGGCGCGCTCCGGCTCACCGGCGTCGCCCAGGACCGAAACCCTGCGGCGATCCACGATGGCGGTCTCGTCGCACGTCGGCGATGTCTCAGCCCCCGGTGCAGGTGGTGCAATTGAGGCCGCTGGTATGCGGCGCGGGTCAGGCGTCGAGCACGTACCGCTCGACGTACTCGTTGGTGAACACGCCGTCGGGGTCGTAGTGGCGCGCGAGCTTCCGGAAGTCGCCGAGCCGCTCGTACCGCGAGCGCAGGACTGCGGGCGGGAGCGTGAACAGCTTGCCCCAGTGCGGCCGGGCGTCGAACGGCGCCAGGCGCTCCTCGATCGCGCCCAGCACCGGGAGCACGGCGTCCGTGTCCTTGATCCAGGTGAAGTGGAAGGCCACGGTGTCCCGGCCCTGGGAGGGGCTCAGCCACAGGTCGTCCGCGGCGACCGTGCGGATCTCGGAGATCTGCAGCACGGGGGCGATCAGGTCGCGGATGCCGTCGAGCGCGTGGAACGCCTCGACCGCCCGGGAGCGGGGCACCATGTACTCCGCCTGGAGCTCCTCGCCGCTGCTGGGGGTGAAGTCGGGCCGGAAGTGCGGCAGCCGCTCGAACCAGGGGCCGGGGACGCCCATCTGCGCCGTGCAGTGGTCGGCGCCCATGCCCGGGACGGGGTGCCGCGGGCCGTCGGCGGGCAGCGCCCCGAACAGGTCGGCCGGCGCCTCCCCCGCCTCGCCGGCGCGCTCCTTCACCCAGACCTGGTTGATCCGGGACGAGCGCCAGTCGGTGAACAGGCTCACGCTGTAGGCGGCGGAGACGAGGTCGCCGAAGTGGTCGTCCAGCGCCTCGGCCGGCAGTCCCTCGTACACCCGCTGCCGCACCTCGAACGCGGGCAGGAGGTCGAGCGTCAGGCCCACCACGGCGCCGAGCGCGCCGAGCGCGACGACCGCCCCGGGGAACCGGCCGGGGTCGCCGTCCCGGCTCAGGGTCACCAGGTCGCCCCCGGCGGTGACCATCTCCACGGCGGAGACGGACGTCGCGAGGCCGCCGTTCGCGTCGCCCGAGCCGTGCGTGCCGGTGGCCACGGAGCCGGCGACAGAGATGTGCGGCAGCGACGCGAGGTTGGGCAGCGCGAAGCCCTTGTCGTGCAGGCGGCGGCCGAGGTCGCCGTACCGGACGGCGGCGGCGACCCTGACCGTGGCGGAGGCGCTGTCGATCTCCACGTCCGGCGGGAGGCCGTCGAGCGAGACGAGCGCGCCCGGGGAGTCGGCGATCCGGTTGAACGAGTGCCCGCTGCCGAGCACGCGCACCTTCGCGCTGCGCGCGACGAGCGCGCGCAGCTCGTCGAGGGAGGACGGCCGCTCGACGCGGTCCGCGCGGAAGGTGACGTTGCCCGCCCAGTTTGTCGCCGCATGGGTCATTGCATGAGTTTCTCGCACTTTCACCCCTGTGTGTGCCGTGCGCGGCCCGGGCCGTGAAACTTGCAGGGCCCTCGGGCGGGTCGTGCCTGCTCAGCGCGGAACCCGGGTGGACGGGCGGAACCGTGTCTTGTCCCCCGTCCCGCCCCCCGGCCAGCGTGATGCCCTGGCCGGGCGCGCCCCCCACCTCGCGTCCGGCCGCCCCGGACCCCAGGGACCCGAGAGGAGACCCGTGCGCAGGAGAACGCTCACGATCGGCGTGGCGGCGGCCGTCGCCGCGGCGATCGGCGTGGCCGGGCGGGTGCCGGCCCTCGCCGCCGCCGACGGCCCCGCGCTCACCGTCGACGTGACCGCCGGCCGCCACGCCATCAGCCCGTACATCTACGGCATGAACTTCGCCGACGAGGCGCTCGCCAAGGAGCTGCGGCTGCCGGTGCGGCGGTGGGGCGGCAACGCGACCACCCGCTACAACTACCTGTACGACACCGACAACCGCGCCTCCGACTGGTTCTTCGAGAACATCGCGGAGGACGACGCCGACCCGTCGCAGCTGCCCGACGGCTCCAGCACGGACCGCTTCGTGGAGCAGGACCGGCGCACCGGCACCGACACGATCCTGACCGTCCCCCTGATCGGCTGGGTGCCGAAGGCGCGGGACGCGTCCTGCGGGTTCTCCGTGGCCAAGTACGGCCCGCAGCAGCAGACCGACCAGTGGCGGCCCGACTGCGGCAACGGCGTCAAACCCGACGGCACCCCGATCACCGGGAACGACCCGCACGACACCAGCGTCGAGGCCGGGGCCGGGTACGTGAAGGACTGGCTCGGCCACCTCACGGCGAAGTACGGCACGGCCGGCGCGGGCGGCGTGAAGTTCTACAACCTCGACAACGAGCCCGACATCTGGCACAGCACGCATCGCGACGTGCACCCCAAGGGCGCGAGCTCGGAGGAGCTGCGCGACCAGGGGTACCTGATCGGCGCCGCGGTCAAGGCCGCCGACCCGGGGGCGAAGACGCTCGGCCCGGTCGGCTGGGGCTGGTCGTCGTGGGACTACTCCGGCCTCGACCAGGAGACCTGCGGCCGCACCAACTGCTGGTCGAACCCGCCCGACAAGGACGTGCGGGGCGGCCTGCCGTTCTCGGCGTGGTACCTGCAGCAGATGAAGAAGTACGAGGACGAGCACCACCTGCGCGTGCTCGACTACTTCGACGAGCACTTCTATCCGCAGGCGTCCGGCGTCGCCTTCGGCCAGGGCGGCGACCCCACCACCGACGCGCTGCGCCTGCGCTCCACCCGCGCGCTGTGGGATCCGGCCTACACCGACGAGAGCTGGATCAACACCCAGGTCCGCCTCATCCCGCGGATGAAGGAGACGGTCGCGGCCAACTACCCCGGCACCAAGACCGCGATCACCGAGTACAACTGGGGCGCACTCGACAACATCAACGGCGCCCTGGCCGAGGCCGACATCCTCGGCATCTTCGGCCGCGAGGGCCTCGACCTGGCCACCCTCTGGGGCCCGCCGACAGCCTCCCAGCCCGGCGCCTACGCCTTCCGCATGTACCTGAACTACGACGGCAAGGGCGGCAGGTTCGGCGAGACCGGCGTCAGCGCGACCAGCGCCGACCAGGGCAAGCTCGCGGTGTACGCGGCCGAGCGGGCGTCGGACGGCGCGCTCACGCTCGTCGTCGTGAACAAGACGACCGGCGACCTCACCAGCTCCGTCGCGCTCAAGGGGCGGGACGGCGGCGCGACCGCTCAGGCCTACCGGTACGGCGCGAGCGACGTAACGGCCATCGCGCGCGGCGCCGACCTCCAGGTGGGCGCCGGGGGCTTCACCGGGACCTTCCCGGCGAACTCGATCAGCACGATCGTGATTCCCAAGGGGACCGGCCCGTCGCCGTCCCCCAGCCCCAGCCCGTCCCCCACACCCACACCCACACCCACCCCGACGCCCACGCCGAGCCCCACCCCCACCCCCACCCCCACCCCCACGCCGACCACGAACGCCTCCTGCGCCGTGACGTACACGATCACGAACCAGTGGCCCGGCGGCTTCCAGGCAGGCGTCCGGATCGTCAACCGGGGAACGGCCGCCGTGAAGGGCTGGCGGCTCGCCTGGACGTACGGCAACGGGCAGACCGTCACGCAGATGTGGGACGGCTCCTACACCCAGAGCGGAGGGAAGGTCACGGTGACCAACGCGAGCTACAACGGCACGATCGGCGCGAACGGCGGCAGCGTGACCTTCGGCTTCCTCGGCCGCTGGGACAACGCGGCCAACCCCGCGCCCCGGCAGTTCACGCTGAACGGCTCGCCCTGCGCGACCGCGTAGCGGGCCGAGGGCGGCCCGGACTCCCCCGGGCCGCCCTCGTCAGGCCGGGTACGCGTGCGTCTCGGTCGCCTTGACCACGGCCCAGACCTCCTGGCCCCGGCCGAGGTCGAGGTCCACGACGGCGGCCGGGGTCACGTCGGCCGCCACGGACGGCGGGCCCTCCAGATGGACCCGGATCCCGTCGCCGTGCGGCTCGAGCCCCTCGATCCGGCACCGCCACAGGTTGCGCGGGGTGCCGTCGGGCCGGCTGCGGTAGAGGGCGACGGCGGCGGGCGAGAAGGCGACGAACGCCGGCCCGCTCAGCCGCTCGGCCACGCTGAACACGACGTCCCCCACGGTGACCAAATGGCCGTCGGCCGTGCCCCGGTAGAGGTTGAGGCCGACGAGGCGGGCCACGTAGTCGGTCTGCGGGCGGCGGGCCACCTCCGCCGGCGGGCCCTGCTGCACCACCGCGCCGTTCTCGATCACCACGAGCCGGTCGGCCAGGACCATGGCGTCCAGCGCGTCGTGGGTCACCAGGACGGTCGCGCCGTCGAAGCCGGCCAGGTGCCGGCGCAGCTCGGAGCGGATCTCCAGCCGGGTGTGTGCGTCGAGCGCGGCCAGCGGCTCGTCGAGCAGCAGCAGCCGCGGCCGTACGGCGAGGGCGCGGGCCAGGGCCACCCGCTGCGCCTGCCCGCCGGACAGCTGGCGCGGCCGGGCGGCGGCGTGCCCGGCCAGGCCGACGCGGTCGAGCAGGGCGGCGGCCCGGCGGCGGGCCTCGGCCTTCGGCACCCCCCGGCACCGGGGCCCGAACGCCACGTTGTCCAGGGCGGACAGGTGGGGGAAGAGCAGGTAGTCCTGGAACACCACGCCGATCGGGCGGCGCTCGGCGGGCAGGGTGTGCAGGGGCTCGCCGTCCAGGTCGATGCTCCCGCCCTCCCCCAGGGCGGCCAGCCCCGCCAGCGCCCGCAGAGCCGTGGTCTTGCCCGCGCCGTTCGGCCCGAGGAGCGCGACCACCTCCCCCGGCGCCGCCTCCAGGTCGACGCTGAGGCGGAAGGCGGCCCTCTCGACGATCAGCCGCGCCCGCAGGCCCCCGCCCTCCGCGCCGCGGTCCCCCGCCGTCACGGGCCGCCCACCCATCGCTCGCGCAGGGCGGCCAGGATCGCGACCGAGACCGCCAGCAGGACAAGGCTGAGCACGACGGCCGCGTCGGGCTCGGTCTCCAGGGCCAGGTAGACGGCGAGCGGCATGGTCTGGGTGCGGCCGGGGAAGTTCCCGGCGAAGGTAATCGTGGCCCCGAACTCACCCAGCGCCCGGGCCCAGCACAGCACCGCGCCCGCCAGCACGCCGGGGGTGATCAGCGGCAGCGTGACCCGGCGGAAGACCGTCCAGCGGGACGCGCCGAGCGTGGCGGCGGCCTCCTCGTAGCGGCGGTCGGCCCCGCGCATCGCGCCCTCCACGCTGATCACGAGGAACGGCATGGCGACGAACGCCTCGGCAACCACGACGCCGGCCGTGGTGAAGGGCAGCGACACCCCGAACGCCGAGTCCAGCCACTGGCCCACCAGTCCGCGGCGGCCGAGGACGAGCAGCAGGGCGACACCGCCCACGACAGGCGGCAGCACCAGCGGCACCGTGATCAGCGCGCGCAGCAGCCGGCGGCCCGGGAACTCGGCGCGGGCCAGCAGCCACGCCAGCGGCACGCCCAGCACCAGGCACACCAGCGTCGCGACGGTCGCGGTGACCAGCGACAGGCGCAGCGCCTCCAGCACCTGCGGCTCGGCCAGCCGCCGCGGCAGCGTGGCCCACGGCGCGCGCACCAGCAGCCCGGCGAGCGGCAGCACCAGGAACGCCACGCCGGCGACGGCCGGGACCGCCAGCGCCCAGGGCACCGGCCCGCGCACCGGCCCCGCCTCCCCCGGGCGGGTCCTCATCGCCGTCCCCCTGCCGTACGGGCGCGGGGGTGAGCCGCGGCGGCCATGGTCAGGGCGACTCGAACCCGGCCGCGGTCAGGACGTCCAGGCCCTGCGGCGACAGGACCAGGTCGACGAACTGCCGGGCCAGCTCGGGCTGAGGGGCCTTCGACAGCGCCGCGACGGGGTAGTCGTTGATCGCCTGGGCCGCCTCGGGGAAGTCGACCCCCTTCACCTTGCCCCCGGCGGCCAGCACGTCGGTGCGGTAGACGAGGGCGGCGTCGACCTCGCCGAGCTCGACCTTGGTGAGTGTGGCCTTGACGTCCTGTTCGAGGGTGACGGGAGTGACCTTCAGCCTGGCCGCGTCGAGGGCCTTGACCGCCGCCGCCCCGCAGGGCACCTGCGCGGCGCAGAGCGCGACCTTCACCTTCGGATCGGCGAGGTCCTTGAGCTCGTCGATTTTGGCCGGGTTGCCGGGCGGGAGGGCGATCTCCAGCCGGTTGCGCACGAACGTCGCCGGCGTCCCGGCGGCCAGGCCGGCGTCGGTGACGGTCTTCATCGTGGCGGGGCTGGCCGCGGCGAAGACGTCGGCCGGGGCGCCCTGGGTGATCTGCTGGGCGAGCGTCGCGCTGGAGCCGAAGTTGAACGTGACCTTGGTGCCGGGGTGGGCGGCCTCGAAGGTCGCGCCGAGCGTGGTGAACGTCTCGGTGAGCGAGGCCGCGGCGAACACGGTCAGCGGTTTCCCCGCGGAGGCCGCGGAGCCGGACGCGGCCGAGGCGCCCGCGTCACCGGAGCCGGTGGAGCCGCAGCCGGCCACGAGGACGGCGGCGACGGCGACGGCGGTGACCCGCCGGGTGAGACGCGTCGGAAACACTGCACTCCTACGGGGTCGCGGCGCGGGCGCCATCGGGGATCTCCACGACGACGTTCGTGGACTTGATGACGGCGACGGCGACCACGCCGGGCTCCAGGCCCAGCTCGTCGGCCGCCTGCCGGCTCATCAGCGAGACCACCCGGAACGGCCCGGCGGCGATCTCCACCTGGGCCATCACCGCGTCCCTGACCACCTCGGTCACGATCCCGCGGAAGCGGTTGCGCGCCGAGGAGTGCCCGGTGCCCCCCTCGACCTCGATCTGCGCGCGGGCGAAGGCCGCCAGATCGGTGCCGGCCACCACGCGGTGGCCGTGCCGGTCGCGCTCGGCGGGCAGGCGTCCCCCGTCCACCCACCGCCGCACGGTGTCGGCGCTGACGCCGAGCAGCACGGCGGCCTCGCTGATCCGGAACGTCGTCACACGGGCAAGCCTACAGCCGCGAATACCCGGGTAAAAAGCCCGATCCCTTAGCAGACGCAGCCCGAATCAGGGCCATCTATTTGCATTCACGAGAGGCTGCCCGGCAGCCGGAACGCCGCGAACACCGCCGGGTCCTGGAAGACGACGTTCCGCGCGACGCCCTCCGGGGTCACGGTCAGCACCTGGAGCGTGTGGAGCGCGTAGGCGTCGCCGTCGCGGCAGTAGGCGGCCAGGGCCGGCTGCGTGTTGGCCGTGAGGGCCGTGATCCGCCAGTCGGCGCCGCGCATCGCGAACACCCGGGTCATGAAGCGCCCGTAGCCGTCCCTCCCGGCGTACCAGAGCGGCACGGGCGGCATCTCCAGCACCGCGTCGCGGGTCAGCAGGGCGACCAGCCCGGCGACGTCCCCGGCCTCGAACGACCGGATGTAGCGGTCGACGGTCCGCCGCACCGCGGCGTCGCCGGGCTCGGCGACCCGGCCCTCGGCGGCGGCGCAACCGGAGAGGCTCGCCCGGGCGCGCTGCAGGGCGCTGTTGACCGCGGCGGGCGAGGTCTCCAGCAGCGCGGCGGCCTCGGCGGCGGAGAACTCCAGCACGTCCCTGAGGATGAGCACGGCCCGCTGCCGCGGCGGCAGGACCTGTATCGCCGCGACCAGGGCCAGCCGCAGCGTGCCCCGCCGTACGACCTCGGCGGCCGGGTCGCCGAGGCGCGCGTCCGGGAACGGCTGGAGCCACGGCACGTCGGCGGCCGGGGTCAGCGGCGCGTCCGGGTCGTCGCTCGGCCCTCCCAGACCGGACGGCAGGGGCCGGCGGGCCCTCCCCTCCAGGGCGGACAGGCAGGCGTTCGTGGCGATCCGGTACAGCCACGTGCGGACCGAGGCCAGCGACGGGTCGTACCGGCGCCACGCACGCCAGGCGCGCAGCATCGTCTCCTGGACCAGGTCCTCCGCCTCGTGGACCGAGCCGAGCATGCGGTAGCAGTGGACGAGCAGCTCGTCCCGGTACGGCCCCGCCTGCGCCTCGAAGTCCCCGCCGGTCGCGACGCCCACGCCGGTCCCCCCCTTCCGGTGCGTCCCCGGGCCCGGGGACGCGCCCAGCCTCGCACCGTCAGCGCGCGGGCGCGTTCGCGTACGCGGCGATCCGCCATTCGCCGTCACGCCGGACCAGCACCCAGGTCGCCAGGCGCTCCCGGTCGGCCGGCAGGGCGGTCTCCCCCGCCATGAGGATCCCGGCCCTGCTGACGACGACGGCCGTGTCGCCGATGACCCGCACGTCCTCGGGCTCGTCTATCCCGCGTGAGCCCTTCAGCGGCCCGGCGAAGGCGGCGGCCATGTAGGCCCGGACCGCCTCGCGGCCCCGGTGGAGCACCCCGGGCATCACGACGGTGGCGTCGGGGAGGTACAGGGCGGCGAAGGCGTCGGCGTCGTTGTCCGTCCAGGCCGCGTAGACCTGGCGCAGGAGCTCGTCGACGCCGGCGTCGGTGCGTGTGGTCATCGGGGTTCCTTCTCTCGGATCCGGTCGGTCGGTGGATGTACCTGCCGGCCGGCTCCGATTCATCGGTCCCCGGAGAAAGATCTTTCGGGGGCCGGCACGGCGTCGGCCCCCGGGGGCGTGTGGAGCCTTCGCCGATAGAGCCGGCGTCGACGGCTCTATCGGCGGGAGGG
>NZ_BOOC01000016.1 GCF_016863035.1 Microbispora corallina | reverse complement strand
CGGCGGGAGGGCGGTCAGCCGCCGTGTCCGGCGGCGGACTCGTCCGGCGGCCCCTTCGCGGGGATCCACTTGTCCGCCCAGGCGCGCACCGCCTCCATGGCCTCGTCGAGGTCGCGCCCCTTCGGGGTGAGGTGGTACTCGACCTGGACGGGGGTGGAGGGCAGGACCCGGCGCTCGAGGACCCCCTCGTCCTCCAGTGTGCGCAGCCGCTGGGCGAGCATGGTGTCGCTCACCCCCGGCACGGCCGCCTTGATCTGCGCGTAGCGGTGCCGGCCGGTGAAGACGGCACGCAGGATGGCGCCGGTCCAGCGGGCTCCGATCAGCTCGATGGCCGCGTGGAAGCGCGAGCAGACACGCTGGACATCGTTCATGGGCTCCCCGGTCGTCTCGTCATGCGGAGAGCGCCCCCTCGCGCAGCGGGCGCAGCGCCTCCGTCTGCCGGGCCAGCTCGTCGAACATGGCCTTGGCGGACGTGATCATGTTGTCGTTGGCCACCACGGTACCTTCCTCGTCGATGAACTGATGGACGAACGGGATGGCCACCGCCTCGTAGACCGGCGTCAGCTTGAGCGCCGTCAGCACCTGCTTGAGCTGCTGGGCGGCCCGGGTGCCGGCGGCCACCCCGCCGTAGCTGACCAGGCCGACCGGCTTGTACTGCCACTCCTGGTGCAGGTAGTCGAGGGCGTTCTTCAGCACGGCGTTGTAGCCGTGGTTGTACTCCGGCGTCACGAACACGAACGCGTCCGCCTCGTCGACGGCCGCGCTCCACTCGTGGGTGTGCCGCTTCGTGTACTGCCGCAGCCGGGGGTGGTTGGGCTCGTCCATGAAGGGCAGGTTCACCTCGGCCAGGTCGATCACCTCGACCTTCGAGAACCCGCCGTGCGCCACCGCCTGCTCCCTGGCCCACTCGCCGAGGGGCAGGCCGGCGCGGCCGGGACGGGTGCTCGCGACGATGATCTTCAAAGTGGCCATGACAGGACTCCTCAATGGGTGAGCGACAGCGTTCCAGTTCTATCAGCAATCCTGAGTTGCTAATTAATCCTTAGTTGCCCGACGGAGTCACGAAGACGGGGGTCACCGACACCGGAAGCCGGAGCCGTCCGCCCGCGACCTCGACGGGCGGGGTGCCGCCCAGGGCGTCGACCGCGATGGCGGCGGGAGCGGGCCACGGCCGGTCCACAGGGACCGGCGGCTCGTCCTCCCCGGTCACCATGTCGCGCCCCCGCCAGAGCACCAGCAGCGGCTCCCGGCCCTCGCGTTCGACCTCGAAGGCGTACAGATCCGGCGACCCCGGCGTCTCGGCGCGGCGCACCCGCCGCACCCCGGCCAGCCGCTCGGCGAGCAGGGCGAACGCCCCGGCCGCCGGGCGGCGGACCCCGAGCGTGGTCCCCTCGTAGTCGAGCAGCACGAGCTTGCCGAACATCAGGTGCATCACCTGACGGGGGTCGAGCGGGCCGGGGACCTCCGGGGCCAGGTTCCAGTAGACGGTGCGGCGGACCCCCTCGGCCAGGGCCAGCATCGTGCACATGACGAGCTGGCGGGCGTTGATCCGGTGCCGCCTGTCCTCCAGCTCGCCGGGGCAGCCGGCGAGGAACATCTGGAGCGTCTCCGGCAGCTCGGCCATCCGGTCGTACAGGGCCGACATGGCGCGCCGCTCGGGGGTGTCGCGTCCCATGCGCTCCGCGAGCTCGGAGGTGCTCTGCGCCTCCGGCACGTCCGCGAACGCGCCGGAGAGCGCCTCGTACATGACCGCCTGCGCCTCGGGGAACTCGAACGGCACCGGGGCGGCGTACTCGCCGACGACCACCGGTTTGAGATATCCGTGGCGGCGCATGAGATCGCGGGCGAACGCGATGTGCGCCGGGGCCGCGGCGGCCTCGCCGTACAGGTGGACGTCGAACAGGTCGAAGGCGTCGCGGCCCGCGGACACCACGTGGTCGAAGAACCGCCGGGGCTCGCTCCCCTCCTGCCCGCTCAGCACGTCGTACCCGCAGCCGCCCAGCACGACGGCGGCCGCCGGGTCGGCCTCCCGCACCGCGGCGTGCAGGACGCGGAGCTGCGCGACGTACTCCTCCGCCGTGCCGGCCCACAGCAGGCCGGTGTTGCTCGGCTCGTTGTCGCACTGCCAGTACCGGACCCGGCCCGCGCAGCGGCGGACCACCCGCCGCACGAACGCGCCGTACGCCTCCAGGTCGAGGGCCGGGGACGGCGGGAGGAAGTCGGTCGGCACGCGGGTGGCCCAGGGCGAGCTCGAACAGAGGGTGAGCCACACCTCCTCGTCGCCGTCGAGCTGCGCGAGCAGGGCGTCGACGACGTCCCAGGCGTACCGGCCGGGCTCCGGCTCGACCTGCCCCCAGTAGACGTAGGCCCGGACCAGCCCGGCTCCCAGGGCGCGGGCCTGCGGGACGAACTCGTCGGGCTTGCCGAACAGCCCGTAGCTGATCCCCCGGACGACGCCCAGGCGGACGCCCTCGGGCTCGAACGCGGTGCTCGTCTCCACGGTGGTCTCGGGCATCCGTCTCGCCTCTCTCCAGAGTTTACGTGATAAACGTTAAGTTTAGACCGTATACTCGGAACATGCGCGAGTCCACCCCGATCCCGTTGATCTGGACCCAGCCCCCGCCGCCGCGCCGGCGCGCGCTCGGCCGGGAGGAGATCGTGACCGCGGCGATGGCCGTCGCCGACGAGTCCGGGCTCGACGCGCTCACGATGAAGGCGATAGCGGCCCGGCTGGGCGACTACACGTCGATGGCGCTGTACCGCTACGTGCGGAGCAAGGACGGGCTGGTCGACCTGATGCTCGACGCCGCCACCGCCGAGATCCCCGTGCCGGACCGGCCCGGTCCCGACTGGCGGGCCGACCTGGCGGAGATCGCGCTGCGGTCCCGGGAGATGATCCGGCGGCACCCGTGGTTCGCGCAGCTGGTCCACAGCCGTCCCCCGGCGGGGCCGCACATGATGCGCCGGCTGGAGTTCATGCTCGCCGTGCTGGCCGGGCGCGGCGCGACCCTCGCCGAGGCCATGACGTACGCGGCCATGATCGACCGGCACGTGACCGGCACCGGCCTGCAGGAGGCCGAGGAGGCCCGGCTCACCCAGCGGTACGGCCTCGACGACGCCGCCACCCTCTACGCCGCCATCGCGACCCTCCACGGCCTGGCCGCCGCCGACGGCCGTCTCCCGCACCTGACCGGCTGGCTGGCCGCTCCGGCGGGACCCACGCCGGACGAGCAGTTCGCGCTCGGGCTGGAGTTCCTCCTGGACGGCATCGCCGGCCGGCTGCCCGCCCGCTGAGCGTGGTCCGGGGCGGTCGTCCGATGGAGAACCCCAACCGCGAGGACGCGCGACGGGCGCCACGCCCGCGTGAGCCCGGCGCGGCGACGGCGCCGGGGCCTAGAGGTTCGCTGGACCCCGGCCGGGGCTCGGCGAGGAGGCGAAGATCTCGTAGTGCGAGACGGTGAGGTCCGCCTCGACGAGGAAGCGGCCGTCCTCGGGGTAGAAGACGGCGCGGCCGGGGTCGTCTCCGGCGAACGCCCGCACCGCGTCCCACGAGTCCCACAGCGTGATCAGCACGAACTCGGTCCGGTCGTCGACGTCGCGCCGGGTGAAGAACACCCCCTCGTTGCCCTCCGTCGCCCGGTACTCCGCGAAGCCGGTCCGGAGCAGGTAGCCCTCGTACTCGGCCGCGTCCCCGGAACGGGTCCAGCCTCGCCAGATGCGGACCAGTGTCACCGGCACCCCCTACGTAGACACCTCCGAACGTATTACACCGGTGTCTCCATCGGCAATCGTGACGGGGAGGCGATGAGTTTGCGGCGGATCCGGCGTCACACGAGGGAAGGCAACCGACGCCGACGGAGGTCAGGCCATGGGAAAGCTGCTGTACTCGGTCACGATGTCGCTGGACGGCTTCATCGCGGGGCCGGGAGGTGACATGTCCTGGCTGACCCCGCGCATCGGCCCGAACCCGGAGGTGGACGCCCTCATCGGCAGGATCGGGGCCCTGCTCGTCGGCAACCGGACGTTCCGGGGCGACGACCCCCACCGGGGCACCGCCAAGGAGGGCAAGCCGTTCGGCGGCGGCTGGGAGGGGCCGCAGTTCGTGCTCACGCACAACCCGCCGGACGATCCGGCGCCGGGGATCACCTTCGTCGGCGACCTGCGCGGCGCCGTCGCCGCGGCCAAGGCGGCCGCCGGGGACAGGTACGTGAACGTCCTGGGCGCGAGCACGGCCCGGCAGTGCCTGGAGGCCGGCCTGCTCGACGAGATCTTCGTGTGCGTCGCCCCGGTCCTGCTGGGCGACGGCGTCCGGTTGTTCGACCACCCCGGCGGGACCGACATCGCGCTCGAACGCCTCGGCGTGACCCAGGCGCCGCTGGCGACGACCATCTGGATGCGCGTCGTCCAGGACGGCCGGCCCTCGTAGAGGACGGCCGGCCCGGCTCAGGAGGCGGCGGGACGGTGGTGCGGCCGGTTGTGCACGGCCGCCAGCGCCAGGACGGCGGCGACGAGCAGCACCACCCCGCACACCAGCATGGAGGTGTGGAAGCCTGAGGTGAAGGCGTCGGCGACGGCGTCCCGGACGGCCGCGGGCTGCGGGGCGCCCCCGCTCCGGCCCGAGGCGACCGCCGCGACGACCTGCTCCCGGGCGGCGGGCGGCACCCCGTGCGCGGCCAGCCGTCCGGGCAGGGCCGAGGCCAGTCCGGCGGTCAGCAGGGTGCCGAGGATCGAGGAGCCCATCACCGACCCGACCTGGCGGAACGTGTTGACCGCGCCCGAGGCCATGCCCGCGCTCTGCGCGGGCACGCTGACCAGGGCGGCGGCGGTGCTGGGAGCCGCCATCAGCCCGCAGCCCGCGCCGAAGGCCGCGAGCAGCGGCCAGGCGTGCGCGAAGGCCGAGTCGGGCCGCTGCGCGGCCAGTCCCAGGCAGGCCAGTCCGCCGATCACCAGGCCGAGGGCGAGGGGGAGCTTGAAGCCGGTGCGGCGGATGACCCTGCCCGCCAGAGACGCGACGACCACGTAGACGCCGAACATCACGAGCAGCCGCCACCCCGTGGCGAGCGCGCTCAGGTTCTGGACGCGCTGGTAGAACAGCACCAGCATCAGGGCCACGCCGGTGAACCCGAACAGCGACACGGCGGCGACGGCCATCACCGCGGAGAACGAGCCCGACCGGAACAGCCGGATGTCCAGCATCGGCGCGGCCGCCCGGCGCTCGGCCAGGACGAACGCCACGGCGGCGACGGCGGCCACGGCCCACAGCACGACGATCGGGCCACTGGAGTACCCGTCGTGGCCGCCCTGGATGAGCGCGTAGATGAGGGCCGCGATGGTCACCGTGCCCAGCAGGAGACCGGCGACGTCCAGCCGGCCGGCGGCCGGGGCGCGGGACTCGGCCACCGCCGGGGTGGCGAGGAGGGCGGCGACCGCCAGCACGGGGTTCGACAGGAAGACGGCGTGCCAGCTGTGGTGCTCCAGCAGCACCCCGGCCAGCAGCGGGCCGACGGCCAGCCCGATCCCCGAGGAGGCGGCCCAGGCCGTGACGACCTCGGTGCGCCGGTGCGGGTCGGTGAAGGTCGCCCCCAGCAGGGCGAGGCTGTTGGGAAGGATCAGCGCGCCGCCCGCGCCGCTGATGGCCTGGGCCGCGATCAGCCCGCCGGTCGATCCGGCCGCCACGGCCAGCAGGCTCCCGGCCGCCATGACGAGCACGCCGGCGCGGAACAGCCGCCTGCGGCCGTACCGGTTGCCGAGCGTGCCCGCCGACAGGATGAGGGCGGCGACGAGCAGGGTGTAGGAGCTCGGGATCCACACGACCTGCGTGGGCGTCGCGTGCAGGGCCGACTGCAGGGCGGACAGCGCCGACACCGACGCCGTGATCTGCAGGAACGTCATCATCGTGCCAAGGCACATGGCGATCAGCGTCAGGGCCTCGCGGCGGGCGCCGACGCCGGCCGCGCCCCTGGGCGGAGCGGAGCCGAGGTCGCCGGCCGCATGGCGGGCCACCGGAGTGCTCGAGGACATGGGAAGGGGAGACCTTTCGTCGTGACGCCCGCGGGAGGAGGCGGGCGAGAGAGGCTGACTATTGTTCACTTAAGTCAGCAGGGTTCGAGTGAACCATCACCACGGACGACAAGGCAAGGCCATCTGGCTAAAAAGCATAAAAGTCAGGCCGGGATCCCCTGAGCACGGACCGGCAGACCCCTACAGGCGAGACAGGGGGAGGCAGCCCGCGCGTACGCCCGGCCTGAAGGCGCCACCGTTTCCCGGCACAGCTGGATGGCGGCAGCGAGGACCCGGCCGTTCCCCGGGTAAGGGGGTGCCTATGCGGAGGCGTCGTCCATAGGGGCCTGCTCCGCGGGCACGCTGTCGCCGGGCGCGCGGACCAGCCCCGGGCCGGCGCGGAGCTCGACCTCGTCGCTCTGGACGTCGTGGCCGGCCTCGCACCGCAGGCGGAGCCGGACGGGGGCGCCGCAGTCGCGGTGCTCGGTGACGATGGACGGGCCGGCGGGGTCGGCGGCCCACGTGTCGCCCCACTGCCGCAGGGCGCTCAGGACGGGCAGGAGCTCGCGGCCCTTACGGGTCAGGACGTACTCGTCCCGGGTGCGCTGCCCCGGCTCCTGGTAAGGGCGCCGCTCCAGCAGCCCCTCGGCGACGAGCCCCTTCAGCCGCATGGCGGCGGCGGGCTCGCTGACGCCCACCCGGCGGGCGAAGTCGTCGAACCGGCGGGTGCCGAACGACGCCTCCCGGAGCAGGAGCAGGGTGGATCTGTGCCTGATCACGTCGAAGGCGCGGGCGATGGAGCAGTTGGTGGTGAGCCACGCGTCGCGCTCGTCGAGGAGCTCCGTCATGCGCCCAGGCTACCTGCTGACTTGTGGTAAGGAAAGCCAGATGTCGAGGCCTGGTCGATGTGTCGATCGGTGTACGAACTGGGGTGGTTGTGGGGTTGGCGGGGGTTATGGGCTCGGGAATCGTAGGTGGCGCAGGGGGCACGGCGGTCGGGTGGACGGTGCGCGGGTGCCGGCCATCGGGGAGGACCGGGTGGTCCGCGAGGCCCCCGCCGGCCTCGGCGGGCACAGGACGCTGGACACGATCATGGAAGGAGTGCCCGGTGATGAGCGAGCAGGCATCACCGGCGCCGGGTCCCGGCGCCCACATCCATGGTGTCGTTCGTCGCACGCCCACCCGGTCGGGTGCGCTCGCCGGGTTGGCCGCACTCAGAGGGCTCGCAGGGCTCAGAGGGCTCGCAGGGCTCGTCACGCCCGGCCGCCGGGCGGATCCGGCCCCGCCCGCCGACCGGCCGGGGCGGCCCGCCGTACGGGACCTCGTCGAGCTGGTGCGGAGTCCTCGCGGGGAAGGTCTCCCCGACATGAGCGGCACGAGCAATCCGGAGGAGATGGGCGGCCTCCGGTTCGGGTACGGGACCAACGGATTCGCCAACCACCGGCTGGAGGACGCGCTGGGGGTCATCGCCTCGCTCGGGTACGAGGGGGTGGCGCTCACCCTCGACCAGGACCATCTGGACCCGTACGCCCCCGGGGCGGCCCGCAGGGTCGCGGCCGTCGCGGACCGGCTGCGCGACCTCGGGCTCGGGGTGGTCGTCGAGACGGGCGCGCGCTACCTCCTCGACCCGTGGCGCAAGCACGCGCCGACGCTGCTGCACGACGAGCGGGAGCGGCGGCTCGACTTCCTGTGGCGGGCCGCCGACATCGGGGCCGACCTCGGCGCGGAGGCCGTGTCGTTCTGGGCCGGGGTGCGGCCGGAGGCGGTGCCGCCCGAGGTGGCCTGGGATCGGCTCGTGGACGGGTGCGCGCGGCTGCTGGAGCACTCCGAGGTGCCGCTCGGCTTCGAGCCGGAGCCGGGGATGCTGGTGGAGACGATCGCCGGCTGGCGGCGGCTGTACGACGCCCTCGGCCGGCCGCCGGGCTTCGGCGTCACGCTCGACATCGGGCACTGCCGCTGCCTGGAACCCGGCCCCGTGCCGGAGTGCGTCGCGTCCGTGGCCGAGCACCTGGTGAACGTGCAGATCGACGACATGCGCCGAGGCGTGCACGAGCACCTGGAGTTCGGCGAGGGCGAGATCGACTTCCCGCCGGTCCTGGCCGCGCTGGCCGGATCGGGATACCGGGGGCTGGTGGCGGTCGAGCTGCCCCGCCACTCGCACGCCGCCCCCGACGTCGCGGCCCGCTCGATCGCCCGCCTCCGCGCGGCCTGGGCCGCGGCGCGGGACGCCGCGCGGCCGGAGGAGGCCGCGCGGGAAGGGAGCCGCTGATGGACGCCTACGGCCTGCTCGACGTCCTCGGCCAGGACTGGGTCACCGAGGCGCGCGCCGAGGTCGCGCGGCGCCCCGGGGCGATCGGGCGGCACTTCGCGTCCGCCGGGCGCCGCGCCGGCCGGGCGCCACTGGACGGAGCCCCGGGGTGGCGGGCCGACGAGGCCGCCCGCGCGCTGCTGCTCGCCGCGCTCCCGCCGGAGGACCTGACCGAGCGGGTCGCCGTCCTGTACGCCGAGGGCACGGCGGACGAGAAGCTGGCCGTGCTCAAGGCGCTGCCGCTGCTCCCGGTCGGCGCCGAGGCCGTGCTCCTGCTGCGGGACGCGATCCGCACCAACGACGCCCGGCTCCTGCGGGCCGCGCTCGGCCCGTCCGCCCGGCACCTGGACCAGGCCGCGTGGCGGCAGGCCGTGCTGAAGTGCGTGTTCACCGGCGTGCCGCTCGACGGCGTCCACGGGCTCGACGAGCGGGCCGACGCCGAGCTCGCCGTCATGCTCGCCGGGCTCGCCGGCGAGCGCGCCGCCGCGGGCCGGGCCGTGCCCGCCGACGCCGCCGCCCTGCTCGACCGCCTGACTCAGCAGAAGGAGGCCCGATGCGCATCTTCGACCCGCACATCCACATGACGTCGCGCACGACCGACGACTACCGGAGGATGGCGGCCGCCGGCGTCCGCGCCGTCGTCGAGCCGGCCTTCTGGCTCGGTCAGCCGCGCACCAACCCCGGCTCGTTCGCCGACTACTTCGACTCGCTGCTCGGGTGGGAGCCGTACCGGGCGGGGCTGTTCGGCATCCGCCACCACGCGACGATCGCGCTGAACCCGAAGGAGGCCAACGACCCGCGCTGCCGCCCGGTGCTCGACCTGCTCCCCCGCTACCTCGACAAGGACGGCGTCGTCGCGGTCGGCGAGATCGGGTACGACTCGATGACGCCGGAGGAGGACGACGCGTTCGCCCGGCAGCTGGCCCTCGCGATCGAGCACGACCTCCCGGCGCTGGTGCACACCCCGCACCGGGACAAGGCGCGCGGCACCCGCCGCACCCTGGACGTGGCGGCGGAGTCGGGCATCCCGCCGGGCCGGGTCCTCGTCGACCACCTCAACGAGCTCACCGTGGAGATCGTCAAGGAGTCGGGGTGCTGGATGGGGTTCTCCATCTACCCGGAGACCAAGATGTCCCCGCCCCGCATGGTCGAGATCCTGCGCCGGCACGGCCCGGAGCGCGTGCTCGTCAACTCCGCGGCCGACTGGGGCCACTCCGATCCGCTGCTCACGCTGGAGACCGCCCGGGCCATGCTGGACGCCGGCTTCGACGCCGACGACGTCGACCGGGTGATGTGGAGCAACCCCGTGGAGTTCTTCGGACAGTCGGGGCGGCTCGACCTGTCCGGGGCCGACCAGCCTGAGCCGGCGTTCCAGGGCAGCTCGATCCTGCGCGGGGGGAGCTGATGCGGCTGCGCGACGCGGCCGGACGCGTCCTCCACCTGGGCTCCTGCGCCAAGGTGCACCCCGCGGAGGACCTGCACGGCGTGGTCGGCCAGCTCGACGAGTTCGCCGTCCCCGTACGGGAGCGTCTGCGCGCCGACGTGCTCGGCCTCGGCCTGTGGCCGGCCGCGCCCGTGGCCGCCGGGCTGGCCGCCGACCCCTCGGCGGGCGGCCCTCGCCCTGCTCAGGAGGAAGGCGGGCATGCGGTACCTCATGGACGTCGTCGGGTTCGACGCCGGCGCCCGGGCCGTGCGCGGCTCCCACGGCCTGCTCCCCCGCGACCCGCGGGACGGGCCGGTGCCGCTGTGCTCCGACCCGTCCGCCGCGCGCGACCGCGTCGCCGTGACCGAGGTGAAGGACCTCCTGCTCGGCCGCACGGCCTGAGGCCTCGCTCCGGCGTCACGGCGCCTCGATCCCGCCGTCCGGCCGCCGCACCCGCGCCGCCCACCGCTCGTGCAGATGGGTGAGCGGCGGGTACTTCGCCGCCTGCGCCTCGTCGAGGTCGATCCCCCAGCCGGGCCGCTCGTTCGGGTAGAGGTACCCGCCGGCCGGGCCGATCGTCCCCGGGAAGACCTCGTGCACCGCGTCGGGGTAGACGTGCCCCTCCTGGATCTGGAACGCGGGCGAGGTGACGTCGAGGGCCACGTTGGCGGCGGCGCCGATCGGCGACACGTCGGCCGGCGCGTGCCAGGCCGTGCCCACACCGGTCAGCTCGCACAGCGCGACCAGCTTGCGGGCCGGGGTGAGGCCGCCCACCGCGGAGACGTGCAGGCGCAGCAGGTCCACCCCGCCGTCCCTGACCAGCCGGACGGCGTCCGTGACCGACGCGACCTGCTCCCCCACCGCGATCGGCATCGGCGCCGCCTCGCGCACCTCGGGCAGCCGGTCGTACAGCTCCAGCGGGATCGGGTCCTCCAGGAAGAACAGCCGGTACGGCTCGAGCGCCCGGGCCAGCACCACGGCCTGCTTCACCGTGAGCCGGGAGTGCACGTCGTGCATGAGCCCGGGCTCCTCGCCCAGCTCCTCCCGGGCCCGTTCGAACAGCTTCGGGGTCTCCCGCAGGTAGCGCTGCACGTCCCAGCCGTCCGGGTACGGCGAGCCGGGATGGCCGCCGGCCGACCCCGGCGCCCCGTAGGTGCCGAGACCGGGGCCGCCGGTCTGCAGCCGGACGTTGCGGTAGCCGGCCGCCAGGATCGCCGCGGCCCGCTCGATCGTCTCCTCCACCGTGGCCCCGTCCGCGTGCAGGTAGGTGTCGGCCGCCGCCCGCACCCGGCCGCCGAGCAGCTCGTACACCGGCATGCCGGCCCGCTTGCCGGCGATGTCCCACAGCGCCTGGTCGACGCCCGACAGGGCGCTGTTGAGCACCGGGCCGCCGCGCCAGTAGGAGGACAGGTGGACCATCCGCGTGATGTCCTCGATGTCGGCCGGGTGCCGGCCGATCAGCATCGGCCCCACGTGGTGGTCGACCGCGGCGGCCACCGCGTGGAACCGCTGGGTGAAGGTGGCGCAGCCCAGGCCGTACAGGCCGGGGTCGCCGGTGTCGACGCGGACCACGACCAGCGGCACGCCCTCGGGGGCCGTCACGACGGCCCTGACCCCGGTGATGCGCAGGCCGTCGCGGGCCGGCCAGGGGGCCTGGGTCTCCGGCATGGGCACCGGACCGGTCACGACGCCTCCCCGGCGGGAACGGGCTCGTACAGGTGCTCGGCGGCGAAGCCGAGCAGGGTCCCCGCCGCGGTCAGGTCCACGGGCGCGGTCCTGCCGGGCATCGGGGCGCGGCGCTCGACGCTCGGGTGGAAGCGGGCGAGCAGGTCCTCGGTCGGCTGCGGGGCGAGCGTCACCGGCGCGGTCGCGAAGACGACGTGGAAGCCCTCGATCGGCCGGACGATCGCGAGCCACGCCGCCCGGGCCGCGTCGCGGGTGTCGAGGTAGGTCCACAGCTCACGGGCGCCGGACGCGGGGTCCTCGGCGTAGTCCGCGGCCCGCGCGCCCAGCCGGTCGCCGGGCGCGCCGAGCAGGGGGTAGCGCAGCGCGACCACCGTCATGCCGTGGCGGCGGGCCATCATGGCGGCCGTCGCCTCGTCCACCTGCTTCGACAGCCCGTACGGGTCCTCGACCTGGAGCGGGAGCGCCTCGTCCACCGGCACGTACGCCGGGTGGAGGGCCCGCGCCGCCCAGGGCAGTCCGAGCGCGCTGAAGCTGCTCGCGACGGCGGCCCTGCGCACTCCGGCCGCCCCCGCCTCCTCCAGGACCACGAACGTCCCCCCGGCGTTCCCGAGGAACACCTCCTCGGGGGTGCCCAGGGTGGGGGCCGGGATGGCGGCCAGGTGGATCACCGCGTCCACGCCGTCGAGGGCCGCGCGGACCGCCGCCGGGTCGTCGGCACGCCCCGTGACGACCCGGTCCGCCACGAGATCGCCCGGGTCGCGCAGGTCGAGCGCGCTCACCGCCACGCCCTGCCGGGCGAGCAGTTCGAGCACGACGCGGCCCACCCGCCCTGCGGCGCCGGTCACCAGCACGCGGCGTGGCGGCTCCGCCATCCGGTCCCCCGTTCCTGTCATGTCGCGAAAACGTTTGTGCAGTGGGAGCAGCATCCTCGGGCGAGGCGCGTCAAGCAAGAGATCACGGCCCGCGGAGCCCGCCCGAGGAGCCGGCGAGGCCGACCGGGGGACCGTCTCGACGAGCACCGAACCAGTACATCAGGACCACCACACCTCCGATCTATTTCCTGCACGGAAACCCGCGCCGAACATCCCCGTCCGGAGGGAAGTCCCTGTTCAAGACGATCCCGTGAGCGATCACGAGGGAAACTGTTGATTTCTCGGAGCTTAAATTAGCTATTGACGTGCGAAAACATCCAATGTTAACTGCGGCTGACAGTGCTGAGACGGCGACTGTGCGCCAGCCTCGTGCCGGGGGCGGCGGGCGGTTCACGTCGTCCCAAGCTGCGCCCCTGCTCCCCAGTGCACCCCCGCACCCCCCACTCCTCCGGTCCCTCCCCCGGCCGGAGGCGGCCGTCCCGCCGTGACGCGTCCCGCGGCGACAGGGCGGCCACCACCACGAAAGGGTGATCACGGTGATGAGGCTCCTGCGGTCCCTGCCGCTGCTGGCGCTCCTCGGCGGGCTGCTGGCCGGCGGGGTCGCCGCCCCGTCGCTCGCCTCGACGACCGACGCCGCCTTCGACCAGTCGAGCGGCACGCTGAACGTCGACCACGCGAGCTACCTGGCCAAGCACGACATCGTCTACAACCGGCCCAACACCAACCCCCTGTACGGCCTGACCGTGGGCAACGGCCGCACCGGCGCCATGGTCTGGAGCCAGAACGGCCTGACGATGCAGACGTCCGGGGTCGACCTGTCCGAGCAGTCCGCCTACGCGGCGGGGCTGGTGAACCTGGCGACCACCCCGGCCATGGACTCGGGCTACTCCACCTACCAGCAGCGGCTGTCCCTCTACGACGGCACCCTGGTCACCAAGTACGACGCCAACCGCACCGTGACCGTGATGGGCTCGCCCAACTCCGAGGTCATGGGCATCCACGTGGACGACTCCCGCGGCGGCGTCTCCAGCGTGGCCCTCACGCTGAGCATGTGGGACCCGGCCACCGTCACCAACAGCGGCGACGTGCCCGACCTCACCACGTGGAAGACGATCTCGACGTTCGCGGACGCGAACGGCGCCGGGCTGAGCCGCGGGCAGTCCGACCCGAACGGGTTCGGCTACACGCTGGCCGCCACCGTCGAGGGCGCGAGCTACACGACGCAGGTCGTCGACTCGCGGACGGTCCGGCTGACCATCACGCCGACCTCCAGCTACACCATCTGGTTCACGGCGGCCGGCCGGATCAACGCGCCGAACCGCGACTCCGTCACCCAGGCCCGCAGTCAGCTCGGCTCGGTCAAGTCGGCCGGGTACGCCACCACGCTGACGAACTACAAGAACTGGTGGCACGCGTTCTGGGGCTCGTCGTTCGTGCAGTACTCCGGCCTGAACGGTGACGCCGACTACCTGGAGAACGTCTACTACCTGTCCACCTACATGATCGCGGCGGGCGGCTACGGCACCTACCCGTTCCACTTCATCAACGGCGTCTTCCGGGCGACCCAGGACAACACGAAGTGGAGCAACGCGTACTGGTACTGGAACCAGCGCGACGTCTACCTGTCGTTCCTCGCCTCCAACCACCCGGACCTCACCGACCGGCACAACAACCTGTACAGCCGGAACTACAACGCGCTGAAGTCGTACACGCAGACCCGGTACGGCGTGGACGGCATATGGGTGCCCGAGACCATGGGCTGGGACGGCAACGCGCGCGGCACGG
Organism: Microbispora corallina; assembly: GCF_016863035.1. Taxonomy (GTDB): domain Bacteria; phylum Actinomycetota; class Actinomycetes; order Streptosporangiales; family Streptosporangiaceae; genus Microbispora; species Microbispora corallina. The sequence goes on along the minus strand of NZ_BOOC01000016.1, from coordinate 20,470 downwards.
TCGGCAGCGACTACACCAAGAACATCCTGTCCACCGGCTACGAGGCCGCCTACAGCATGTACATGCGGTACCGGTACACCAACGACACCGCCTACCTGCAGAACGTCGCCTACCCGTTCATGCGGGAGACCGCGAAGTTCTACTCGGCCATGCTGTCCTACGACAGCGCCTCGAACACCTACTCCATGGCCAACTCCAACTCCCACGAGACGTACTGGAACGTCCCCAACGCGATCACCGACCTGGCCGCGGTGCGCAGCATGTTCCCGCTGGCGATCCAGGTGAGCCAGCAGCTCGGGGTCGACGCGGGGCTGCGGTCGACCTGGCAGAACGTGCTCGACCACCTGGTGCCGTACGTCGTGTCGAACGGCGCCTACCAGCCGCACCAGCCGCCGATCTCGCAGACGCGCAACAACGAGAACGTCTCCTCCGAGCTGATCTGGCCGTACGAGGTGACCGGCATCGGCTACCCCGACTACCAGACGGCCGTGAACACCTGGAACCAGCGGCCCTTCCCGTACGGCAACGTGTGGTCCAACGACGCCGTGCAGGCCGCCCGGCTGGGCCTCGGCGACCAGGCCTACCAGGGCATGAAGACCATGCTGCAGAAGTACCAGAACTACCCGAACGGCATGACGAACAACACCAACGGCGTGTTCGAGTACCTGGGCGTGCACCTGACGGCCCTGAACGAGTCGCTGATGCAGAGCTACAACGGCAAGATCCGGGTCTTCCCGGCCGTGCCGGGGGACGCGTCCTTCGTGGGGAGGTTCACGCTCCTGGCCAAGGACGGCTTCCTCGTCAGCTCGGAGCGCGAGTCGGGCGAGGTCAAGTACGTCGGCGTGAAGAGCCTGTACGGCAAGCAGGCCACGGTCGTGAACCCGTGGAGCGGGCAGCAGGTCCGGGTCCGCCGGGTGTCGGACGGCACGATCGTCACGACGAGCTCCGCCGCCGAGATCACCTTCCCCACGGCGTCCGGCGCGGTGTACGTCGCCGAGCGCACGGCCAAGCCGCTCAGCTCGTACTCCTCGGTCACGCTGACGGGCACCGCCAACCAGGGCGTGAAGACCCTGAGCGGCACCGCCTCCACGCTGGGCCTCGGGACGACGCAGAGCGGCCTGGTCAACGACACCGAGCTGACGTACGACGCGAACTGGTACCAGACGACCGCCCGCGGCTACGGCGACTACAACGACGACACCCACCACACGACCACGGTCGGGGCCACCGCCCAGTACACGTTCACGGGCACCGGCGTCGACTACCTGTCGGAGCGCAACGGCGACATGGGCAACGTGGACGTGTACATCGACAACGCCTTCCAGGCGAACGTCAACCTGTACGTGTCGGGCGCCCGCCAGGTTCAGCAGGTGGTCTACAGCAAGACCGGCCTGGCGAACGGGCAGCACACCATCAAGATCGTCAATAAGGCGACCTCGGTCGGCATGGTGGACGCCCTCCGCGTGCGGACGCAGCAGGGCGGCTCCTCCGCCGTCAGCCTCCGCGCGCGGGCCAACGGCAAGTACGTCACGGCGGCCCCCGGCTCGTCCCTGATCGCGAGCGCGACCTCCGTCGGCACGAACGAGCAGTTCGACCGCGTGGACCTCGGCGGCGGCGCCATCGCCCTGCGGGCCAGGTCGAACGGCAAGTACGTGACGGCGGAGAACGCCGGCGCGCAGGCGCTGATCGCCAACCGGGACGCGGCCGGCTCCTGGGAGACCTTCCAGCAGGTCGCCAACGCGGACGGCACGATCAGCCTCAAGGCGCAGGCCAACGGCAGGTACGTCTGCGCCGACAACGCCGGCGCGTCGGCCCTGATCGCCAACCGCGACGCGATCGGCCCCTGGGAGTCGTTCGACCTCGTCACCGGCTGACCCCGCCGGGATTTCCGCCCGTCAGGACCTCGCCCTGCGGCGGCTCGGCTCGGCCGGGCCGCCGCAGGGCGAGCAGGCCGTCCGCCCCGGGGCGGCCGCGCGAGGGCCTTCGCGACCGGTTCGCGTGGGTATGCCCAATGTGTCGGCTCGGGCGCCGCGCGGCGTCCGACGGGAGGGGGCGGGACATGGCACACCTTTCGACGCGTTGCGCGCTGGCGGCCCTGGCCGTGATCGCGGCGGGGGCCCTCACGGCCGCGCCGGCCCAGGCCCGGCCGGGCCCGGGCGGGGGCGGCGACGCGAGCAACCGGAACGGCGGGCACGCCCGGGGGAACCGGAACTACGCCTCGGTCAACAGCCCCACCGTGGTGAAGGGCGACCAGAACGTCGCTATCAGCATCAGCGGGAAGACGAACACCCAGGTCGGGTCGTGCAAGGGGCAGACCAGGCGGTGCCGGATCAATCTCAGGAGCCGGCTCGACTGACGACCCCGGCTCGAACCCCGCGTCCGTGCCAGGACTGTTCGGGCCGCTGACGCCGGCGTGGGGACCGAACTCCTGACTCCCGCGGCGTTCTGATCCGTCTCTGATCTGTGCCGTCTACCGTCGTCCGGCGACAGCCGTCGCGACCCCGGCCGCCCGGGTGCCTCGCGAGACGAAGGAGCCGGACATGCACGATCCCGTCACGCGCGCCATGCACCAGGAACGCGCCGAGCCCGCCGGCGGACCGGCCGGGCAGTTCGCGGAGGCGTTCCCGCACCTGCTGCTGGAGGCGCTGCGACGCTCGCCCGGCACCCCCGCCTTCGAACACGGCGCCGGGATCGTCTCCCGGGGCGAGCTGCTGGAGCTCATCGGGCGCATGGCCGGCGCCATGCGGGAGGTGGGCCTCGGCCCCGGCCGGGGCGTCGCCGTGAGCACCGGCGTCTCGCCCGAGGCGTTCGCCGCCCAGATGGCCGCGCACGTGCTGGGCTGCCGCGTCGTGGCGGTACGGCCCGGGTACACGCCCGGCCAGCTCGCCCATGTGCTCGGCACGGGAGTCGACGCCCTGGTTCTCGACCGGTCGACGGCGACACCGGAGCTGCTCCATGCCGCCGGAGCGGCGACGGTGCTGTCGCCCGGTCCCGCCCCCGGCGTGGCCGGGGCGGTCGACCTCCTGGCCCATCCCGGCGACGGCCGCTTCCCGGCCGTCTCGGCGCACCCGGACGACGTGGCCCTGCTGACCTTCACCAGCGGCAGCACGGGCCGGCCGAAGGGCTGCGCGCTCACCTACCGGGCTCTCGCCGCGCACTGGTCCTGCCATCGCGCCTGGTCGTCGATCGCGCCCGGCTTCGCCGAGTCCTTCCGGCGCTACCTGTTGTTCGGCACCCTGTCCAGCCTGGTGGTGCTGGACTTCCTGGCGTCGTGCCTGCTCGGCGGCGGCACCGCGGTGATCCCCGATGAGGACGGCCGGCCGCTGTTCCCGTACGCGATCGAGCGGTACCGGATCACCGGCGCCATCGCGGCCGTGCCCCGGCTGTACGGGATGCTCGACCTGCTCCGCGAGGACCCTGTCGACATCGGCACCCTGCGCGCGCTGACGGTCTCCGGATCCCCCGTCAGCCGGCATCGGCTGCGTGAGGCAGTGAACCGGCTGGGCCCCGTGGTCTACGTGGGATACGGGGCGACCGAGGCCGGCGTGATCTCCATGCTCGCTCCCGCTGACCTCGCCCGGTTGCCGGACCACGCGCCCGTCCCGGTCGGCCGGCCGCATCCCCGTGCCGAGATCAGCGTGCGCGACGAGGAGGGCCGCCCGGTCGCCGCGGGACGCACCGGCGAGATCCACGTCCGCAGCCCCTTCCTGATGGCGGGCTACTGGGATCAGCCGGAGGAGACCCGCGACGTGCTGCGGGACGGCTGGCTGCGCACCCGCGACCTCGGTCACCTCGACGACGCCGGCCTGCTGTACCTGACCGGCCGGACCAGAGACGTGATCATGGTCAACGCGATCGTCGTGTACGCCGGTCCCGTCGAACGGGTGCTGGCCGGCCACCCGGACGTGGCCGAGGCGTACGTGACCGGCGCGCCGGACGAGCGGACCGGGGAGGCGGTTCACGCGTTCGTCGTCCCGGCCCCGGGCCGCACCCCGGATCCCACCGCCCTGGCGGAGCTGGTCCGCGCCGATCTCGGCGCGGACAGCGTCCCCCGGACGATCAGGACGGTGTCCGCGGTGCCGGTCGCGGCTAGCGGCAAACCGGACAAGCAGGCCCTGCTGGCGCAGCACCCGTCCTCGGGGCTCTGATCGATCTCTGAGAATTCCCGGCCAACACTGGTGAACCTTCAACCACCGCAGTGAGGGAGGCGTCGGTGCCGCGGACCATCCGGGAGTTCGAGGCGGCGGCCCGGGACCGGCTGGACCCCGCACACTACGACTACTTCGCCGGCGGCGCCGGCGAGGAGATCACCGTGCGGGCCAACGAGGCGGCGTTCGCCCGGCTCGCGCTGCTGCCGCGCGTTCTGCGCGGCGCGGGGAGCCCGCGGATCGGGGTCACCCTGCTCGGCAGTCCCGTGGCCATGCCCGTGCTGGTGGCGCCGACCGCGTTCCACCGGCTGGCCGATCCGGAGGGCGAGCGGGCCACGGCGCGCGCCGCGGCCGGTGCGGGCACCATCATGATCGTGAGCATGGCCGCGACGGTGGCCGTCGAGGACGTCGCGGCCGCGGTGCCCGGCGCCACCCTGTGGTTCCAGCTCTACGTCCAGCCCGACATGGCCTTCACCGAGGCGATCGTCCGCCGAGCCGAGGCGGCCGGGTGCGCGGCGCTCGTCGTCACCGTGGACTCCCCCGCCCGGGGACGCCGGGACCGGGACCTGCGCAACGGCTTCGACGACCTGCCGGAGGGCATGCGCTGCGAGAACATGCGCGACGGCGACCCCGGCGGCCCGGACGGCGACCTGGTGCGGCCGATCGTCATGTCGCCGGAGATCTCCTGGGAGCACGTCGACCTGCTCAGGCGCATGACGAGGCTGCCGATCGTGCTCAAGGGCGTCACGCATCCGGCCGACGCGCGCCTCGCCCTGGACCACGGCGTGTCGGCGCTGTACGTCTCGAACCACGGCGGACGGCAGCTCGACACCGTCCCGGCCGCCGTCGATCTGCTGCCGGAGATCGTAGCCGCCGTCGCCGGGGCCGTACCGGTGCTGGTGGACGGAGGGATCCGGCGCGGCCCTGACGTGGTGAAGGCGATGGCGCTTGGCGCGTCCGCGGTCGCGGTCGGCCGTCCGGTGATCTGGGGTCTGGCGGCCGGCGGCGAGCGCGGCGTGGCCCGCGTGCTCGGGCTGCTCCGCGACGAGGTCGAGCACACGCTCACCCTGTGCGGCGTCGCCTCGGTGCACGACCTCGGACCCGACCTGGTGCGGCCGTGCTGACGGCGGCGCCGGTCGCCGTGGGGGTGGCGGTGGCCGCTCTCGTCATCGGCGTCCCCCGGTGGCTCCCGGGGCGGGTCGTCGCGCTGCGCGGCTGGGTGTTCACGAGAGTCAACGGCGACGAGAGCATTCCGGTCCCCGGCGACCTGATCGGCGTGGACCGGTTTAGGGAGGTCTACTCCCACCCGGCGGCCTCCGGCCGCAGCAGGGGCGCGGCCCTGTCCGACCTGTTCTGGTACTGGCTGTCGCCGGGGCCCGAGATGCACCAGGAGCACCTGGAGGCCGGGGAGCGGTACGACGCCGTCGCCCTGGTCACCCGTCGCATCCTGTCCGTGCCGCGGGCCCGGGCGGAGGAGCTCACCCGCCGCTGCGTCGCCCGGGCGCTTCGGGACAGCCGGGGGGTGGTCCGGCTGCGCGACCTGATGATGCCGGCGTGGGCCGAGTTCTCCTACGAGCTCGTGTTCGGCGAGCCCTGCCCGCCGTACGCGCGGGACCTGATCGTCGGCAACGCGGACGACGTCGTGACCGCCCTGAAGTGCTGCGGCCTGCGGCACATGGACCGGCGCGACCGGCTGACCGCGTATCTCACCCAGTCGCTGCCCCGCGTCCGGCACGAGCTCCCGGCGGGGCTGACGGCCCGGGAACAGGCGCTGTATCTCCAGGGCGCCTTCTTCAACACCGCCGTCGTGCAGATGTCGGAGGCCGTGGCCCACGTGCTCATGGCCCTCGCCCGGCATCCGGACGTACAGGCCAGGGCGCGTGACGGCGACGACCGCTACCTGGACCAGGTGATCGCGGAGACGCTCCGGCTCTACCCGCTCTTCGGCATCGCGCACCGCGTCACCACCGGCGACATCCCTCTCGGAGAAGGGGCCACGATCCCGGCCGGCTCGGTGCTCTGCTTCGACTACCCCGCGTTCCACCGCGCGGGCTTCCCCGATCCCGAGCGTTTCGACCCCGGGCGCTTCGCACCCGGCCGCGCCCCGATACGGAAGCTCAACCACATTCCGTTCGGCATGCCGGCGAACCGGCCCTGCCCGGCGTCGCGGCTCGCGCCGCTCGCCATGCGGGTCGCGGTGCGGGAGACCCTCCGTGCGTGCCGGCTCGACTCCACCGCCTCCCACACCCGGTCCCTGCCCAACCGGGGACCGTGCCTCCTCACCCCCCTCGGAGTGGCGCGGCACGGGCCGGGACAACGCCTGACGTTGCTGTTCATGCGCGTCAGAGACGACTGGGAGGGCCTCTGGCGCAGCCTCGTGCAGCTCGTCCTCGGGACGTACATGGTGTGGGACGCGCGCCGGTCGCGCCTGTGCGAGCGCCACTTCTCCGGCGGCGCCGGCTCGGCGGGCTCATGACGGACAGGCGCGAGAACTGGATTAAATTTCATCTAGTTTCAGGTAGTAGTGGATGAAGGCGCAGAATGCCGGAGTGAAGTCCCGTATAGGGGCTGAAATCTGGAAATCTGCAGAAGTGGGTGCCACGGTTGTTCAGTGGCACGGATACCGGGGACGTCCGAACCGCGCGCCCGTCGCCTGCTCCTCGTGGAGGACGACCGCGAACTGGGGGACATGCTGGCCGGCGTGTTCACCGGCGAGGGATACACGGTCGACCTGGCGCTGGAGGGCCAGCGCGGCCTGCACCTGGGGCTGAGTCGCGACTACGACGCGATGATCATCGATCGCGGGCTCCCCGTGGTCGACGGTCTCGACCTGCTGAGGAGGCTGCGCCGCCGGGCGGTCACGGTGCCGGTGCTGCTGCTCACCGCCTTCGGCGCCCTCGCCGACCGTGTCACCGGACTCGACGCGGGCGCCGAGGACTACCTGGTCAAGCCGTTCGAGATCGACGAACTGCTGGCCAGGGTGCGCGCCCTGCACCGCAGGAACCTGGACCGGGCGGCGCTGCTGCCGGTCGGCGCCGGCTGGCTCGACTCCGCGTCCTGCGTCGTACGGCTGCCGTCCGGCGAACAGGTGTCGCTGTCCGGCCAGGAGTGCCGGCTGCTCCACGCACTGGCGGCCCGCCCCCAGCAGGTGCACACGCGCGCCTCGCTGTTGCAGCGGGTGTTCGACGGCGCCAGGACCGAGTCGATCGTGGACACCTACGTCTACTATCTGCGCAGCAAGCTGGGGCCCCGCGTCGTGCGCACCGTACGAGGCGTGGGGTACCGACTGGGTGAGCTGTGAGGCCACGACGGCGCTCCGATCCGGAGCGGCGCCTGCTGACATGGGCCCGCCGACGGATCACCGCGCAGGTGGCGGGCGTGTTCTCGCTGGCGATCGCGCTTCTGGGCACGCTGGTCTACTGCGTGGTCGTCGACGACCAGGACACCACTGCCCGGCGCGATCTGGCCGTGGCCGCGCAGTCGGCCTCGATCGCCCATCCGCCGCCGTGCGTCTGGCTGTTCGACCTGCGGGATGACACCGTACGGCGTTCTCCGGGGGCGCCGCGGAGCCTGCCGGTTCGCGACGCGTTGGACCGGGTCGCCGCCGACGGCCGCACCCGGGTCGACGTCGTGGAGGCCGGCGGGCACACGTACCTGGTCCGTACGGAACGGCGCGAGGGCGTGCCGGTGCAGGCGGTGAGGGATCTGTACTTCCCCATGGCCGAGCGGCGGCGGCTGCTGCGCACGCTCTGCGCGGCGGAGGTCGCGGCCCTGCTGGCGGCACTGCTGATCGGCCAGATCCTCGCCCGCCGGGCCATCGCGCCGCTGGGCGAGGCCCTCCACCGGCAGCGCCGGTTCGCCGCCGACGTGGGCCACGAACTGCGCACCCCGCTTACCCGCCTGCACGTCCGAGCACAGCTCGCCGCGCGGCGCCTGCGCCGGGAGCCGGATCCGCTTCTCGTCGCCGGCGACGTCGACCAGCTGGTCACCGGCATCGGGCAACTGGGCGAGGTGATCGAGGACCTGCTGCTGTCGGCCCAGCTCAGGCAGCGCCGCCGATCGTTCGGGCAAGCGGACCTGGCCGCGCTGGCCGAGGAGTCGGCCCGCGCCGAGGCGGCCCGCGCCGAGCAGCGCGAAGTGACGATCGGCCTGCGGCGGGGTCCCGGCGATCACGTCGTGCGGGGAGCGCAGCCCGCGCTGCGCCGGGTGATCTCCGCGCTCCTGGACAACGCGCTCCGCCACACGTCCCCGGGCGGCCACATCTGGCTGACCGTCTGCTCGGGTCCCGAGACGGTGCAGCTCAGTGTGTGCGACGACGGCGTGGGGCTGGACCCGCGTGACGGCGAGCGCCTGCTGGCCAGACATGTCGGCACACCTCACGCCGGAGGTCTCGGCATCGGCCTGGCTCTCGTGAGCGAGGTGCTGGACGCGCACGGCGGCACGATCGACGTGGACGGACGGCCGGGAGCCGGAGCGACCTTCACCATCCGTCTCCCACGGGCCGCGCCGGACGACCGGGGCCGCCTCACCTCCGCTTGGCGTACAGCGCCTTCACCTTGGCGACGGCCCTCTTGGCGATCTTCACGGTCAGCGGCCAGGTCGGGTGGCCCTTCCCGGTGAGCCCCTGGTAGACGATGACGGAGCTGCGGTAGGGCACCACGACGTACTCGGAGACCATGGTCGAGGTGTCGGCGCCGGCGTACCTCGCGTAGTCGAAGGTCACCTCGAACGCGTACGTCGCGTCCCCCATCCTGGCGACCTTCTTCTTCTTGAACGCGCTCCCCTGCCGGAATCCGACCACCCCGTCGCAGGCCGCGCCGACGCGCTTCGCGGCGGTCTCCAGCATGGCGAGCTCCCCCGCGTTCCCGCTGAGCACCTGGAGCAGCCCCCCGCCCTTCTCGTTCACGACGATCGCGCCGGGCCGGCCGCCGCCGAACACCGAGTCGTACGCCGTGAGCGCGTCCGCGCACCTGGCCACGTCCACCCGGTAGGTCGACAGCCGGGCGCCGTCGTAGGTGCCGGCGAGGACGAGCCACCCCTTCCCCAGGTCCTTGCGGGCGAGGAGGGCCTTCTTGATCTCCGCGGCGGTCAGCGGCCGGTCGCCTGCGGCCTGCGCCGGCGTCGCCCCCACCCCCGCCAGGAGGATCCCCGCCACGACCAGGGCCAGTCCGCGTCGCACCATCGTCAGCTCCCCATCCGGAACGATCAACGGTGCGACCGTAGTGAGCTTCCCATCGACGATCAATGAATTGCGCGGAAAATTCACAACTTACGCATACGTCCGGAGTGTGGCGAACCACCGCTCCGCCTGCCCCCAGGGCTCGACGGAGGAGAAGCCGGCGGCCGCCCCCAGGCGGGCGATGTCGGCGACGGACACCCGGGCCCAGCCGAACCACTCGCCCCGCGCGGGCCCCCGGCGCAGCCGTACCCGGTCGACCCTGCTGGCGGTGCCGGGCGGTTCGAGCTCGGCCAGCACCTCGCCGCCGGGCCGGGCCAGCTCGCCCGCCCGGCGCAGCAGGGCCAGCGGGTGGCCGCCGATGCCGATGTTGCCGTCGGCGAGGAGAACCGTGGCCCACCGGCCGCTGCGCGGGACCTGGTCGAAGACGTCGCGGACCAGGGCGAAGCCGCCGGCCCTGCGGGTGAGGCGGACGGCGTGCGGGGTGATGTCGATGCCGAGGGCGGGCACACCACGTCGGGCCAGGGCGGCGGTGAGCCGCCCGGGCCCGGATCCCACGTCGAGGGTGGGGGCGGCGCAGCGGGCCAGGACGGCCTCGTCGCCGTCGATCGGCTCCAGCCACCGGGCCGACTCCAGCGGGCGGCGGGTCCCGTCGGCGTACTCGATCTCGGTCGCCGCGCCGGTCAGCGACTCCGCGTAGAGCTCTCCCATCACCGCGGGGCGACCGCCCCGGCCAGGCCGCCCACGGCGGCGAGCGACGCGGCGAACCGGGAGTGCGGCGCCTCGGCCGCCACGGTCGCGGCGTCGGCGGCGGTGTCGACGTCGGTCAGCTCGGGGAGCGTGGCGACGTCCAGTCCGGCCGCGCGCAGCCGCGCCAGGACGGCCTGCCCGGTGTCGGGCCTCGACATGGGCGCGCCGATCAGCGCGGACGGAGCCGGGCGGCGCAGGCCGAGCAGCCAGAACCCGCCGTCGGCGGCCGGGCCGTACACCGCGTCGTGCCCGGCGAGGGCGTCGGCCGCCGCGCGCAGCAGCGCGGGGGTGACCTGCGGGGTGTCCATGCCTACCAGCACCGTGGGCAGCGGGTGCAGCCGGTGGGCGTCCGCCATGGCCCAGGCGATCCGCTCGTCCAGCCCGGCGCCGCGCTGCGGGATCACCACGCAGCCCGGCGGGAGCCAGGAGCCGGGCAGCCCCTCCAGCGCGAGGACCGTGTGCCGGACCCCGGTGCCGAGCGCGGCCCGCAGGGTGTCCTCCAGGGCCGCCGCGGCCAGGCCCGCGGCCTCGGCGGGCGTGAACGGCGGGGTGAGGCGGGTCTTGACCCGCCCCGCCACCGGTTCCTTGGCGATGACCACGATCTGCGCGCCGACCGCCCCGGAGCCGCTCGAACTCACGATCTTCATGCCCCGACGATAGGGCCGCGGAATGTGCCCAGATCTTACGAACTGCTGAAGGGCCTCGGAGGAAGGCCAGGTCACGCCTAGCGTGAAAGCGTGCTCACGCTGAACCGGAGTCCTCACCCCGTCCGCCGGCCGCCCGCCTCCCCCATTCGGCGGGCGGCGGCCGGGTGGGCGCTGCTCGATCCCCCCGTACGGCGGGCGCTCGCGGTGTGGGCGCTGCTCGTCGCCGGGTCGTTCGCGGCCGGGGGGATCCTGCTCGCGCTCGGCGTGGTCCGGATCGATTACCTACCGCCGTTCCATGGGCACGTGCGAGCGCCCGGCGCCGGGCTGCTGGCGCCCGCCGCGTTCGGGGCCGCCGCCGTGCGGTTCCTGCCGCGTCTGACGGCCCGGACGCGGTTCGGCACGGCGCTCCTCGCGGCGTACGCGTGCGCGCTGGCGTGGACCGTGCTGCTGGCCGTGTCCGGGGACGGGCTGGCGGCGCCGTTCACGCACAAGGAGGAGTACCTGGCGGTGCTGCCCGCGGTGGACGGTCACCCGCTGCGGTGGCTGGCCGGGTTCACCCGCGACCTGCCCGCGTACCCCACGCACGTGCGGGGGCACCCTCCACTGCCGGTCCTGGTGGTGTGGGCGCTGGACGCGGCGGGCCTGCGCGGGCCGCTGTGGGCGGCCGTGGTCGTGGTGGCCGCCGGGTGCTCGGCCGGGACGGCGGTCGCGCTCACGGTCCGCCGGCTGGCCGGGCAGGACGCGGCCCGCCGCGCGCTGCCCTATCTCGCGCTCATCCCGGCGTCGGTCTGGATCGCCACGAGCATGGACGCCCTCTTCGCGGCGGCCGGGGCCTGGGGGGTCGCCCTCCTCGTCCTCGGCCGGGGCCGCGTCGCGCGCGCCGCGGGCGGGCTCGCCGCGGGACTGCTGCTGGGGAGCCTGCCGTACCTGAGCTACGGGCTCGTCCCCTACCTGCTGATCCCCGCCGCGGTGGCGGTCGCCGTCCGGCCGCCCCGGGCCGCGCTAGTCGCCGCCCTCGTGGGGGCGGCGACGGTGACCGCGGCGTTCGCGTGGGCCGGCTTCCTCTGGCCCGCCGGGGTGATCGCCACGCACGCCGAGTGGGCCGCCGATCCGGGCGCGGCGCGGCCCTACCTGTACTTCCTCGTGGGCGACCTGGCGGTCCTGGCGCTGGTGACCGGCCCGGCCACGGCGGCGGGCCTGGCCGGGCGCGTCCCGTCCCGGGTCGCGGTGGCGGTGGCCGCCGCCGTCGCCGCCGTGCTGGCGCTCGACGTCAGCGGCGTGACGCGGGGCGAGGTGGAGCGCATCTGGCTCCCGTTCGCCGTCTGGGTGGGCCTGGCCGGGGCGTTCGCGGGCGGCCACCGGGCCGACGCGGGGACGGCCGCCCGCTGGGACCGGTGGCTGCTGGCCCAGGCGGTCACCGGGCTGCTCCTGCAGGCTCTGGTCGCGTCCCCGTGGTGAGCCGGCACCCCCCGGGAACGCGCCCCGGCGTCAGCCGAGAGGGGCGCCGGCGAACTCGCGCATGCCCTCGGCGAAGCCGATCCCGGCCTGGAAGCCGAGCTCCGCCCGCGCCCTGTCCGGTGAGGCGACGATGTGCCGCACGTCCCCGAGACGGTACTCCCCGGTGACGACCGGGCCGGGGCCGCCGCGCGACGCCGCGAGCGCCGCGGCCATCTCCCCGACGGTGCGCGGCTCCCCGCTGGCGATGTTGTAGGCGGTCAGCCGGCCCTCGGCCCCGGCGGCGAGCGCCGCCGCGTTGGCCCGGGCGACGTCGCGGACGTGCACGAAGTCGCGCCGCTGCCCGCCGTCCTCGAAGACGCGCGGGGCGCGCCCGGCTTCCAGGGCCGAGCGGAAGATCGCCGCCACCCCCGAGTACGGCGTGTCCCTGGGCATCCGGGGGCCGTAGACGTTGTGGTAGCGCAGGGCGACGGCCACGCCGCCCGTCTCCCGCGCCCAGCCGGCCGCGAGATGCTCCTGGGCGAGCTTGGTGGTGGCGTAGGCGTTGCGCGGGTCGGCGGGCGCGTCCTCACGGACGACCGCGGGCGCGAGCGGCGACCCGCAGCGCGGGCAGCGCGGCTCGAACAGCCCCAGGTCCAGGTCGCGGGGCTCACGTGGGCCGGGACGCACGGGCCCGTGCCCGGGACACGTGTAGGCGCCCTCCCCGTACACGACCATCGAGGACGCGAGCACAAGGCGGCCGACGCCGTGCCTGGCCATCGCGGCCAGCAGGACGGCGGTGCCGTACACGTTGATCGAGGCGTACGAAGGGAGGTCGGACACGTCGACCCCGAGCCCGACCCGGGCCGCCTGGTGGACCACCGCGTCCACGCCCTCCGTCAGCCGGTCCACGGCGGCCTCGTCGCGCACGTCCGCGCCCTCCCGGACGTCGAGGCCCACGACCTCGTGCCCGGACGCCGCGAGCTCCTCGGCGACGTGGCTCCCGATGAACCCGGCCGAGCCGGTCAGCAACACCCTCATCCCGCCGCCTCCGCCATGACGCGCCGCATGTCCCGCACGGCGAGCACGGTGCCGCGAAGGGTGCCCGTGACCTTCGACCGGCCGGCCCGGGGCAGGTAGTCGACCTCGGTCTCGCGCACCCGCCAGCGCGCCGCCGCCGCCCGCAGGACCATCTCCAGCGGGTAGCCGGACCGGCGGTCCGCCAAATCGAGCGCCAGCGCCTCCGTCCGCCGGCAGGCCCGCATCGGCCCGAGGTCGCGCAGCGGGACACCCGCGCGGCGGCGCAGGCGGGCGGCCAGCACGGCGTTGCCCATCCGGGCGTGCGCGGGCCAGGCGGAGCGCGGACGCGGCATCCGGCGGCCCAGCACCAGGTCGGCCTCCCCCGCCAGGACGGGCCCGGCGACCCGGGGAAGCTGCCGGGGGTCCAGCGACGCGTCGGCGTCCATGAAGCACACGATCGGGGCGGTGGCGGCCAGGAGCCCGGCGTGACACGCCGCGCCGAACCCCCGCAGCGGCTCGTGGACCACCCGCGCGCCCAGGGCGGCGGCGATCTCCGCCGAACGGTCCGTCGAGCCGTTGTCCACCACGAGGGGACGGAAGCCGTCCGGCATCCGTCCGAGCACCCAGGGCAGGGCGGCCTCCTCGTCGAGGCACGGCAGCACCACGTCGATGTCCATGCGGGGACGGTAGACCGGTGAGGGCGGGCCGAACCTTACGTGACGGTGACGTCCCGGCGGCACGGCCCCGGTGTGGCCCCGGCCCGGGCGGGCATGGCCTAGACGACGCCCGGACGACGCCCGGACGACACGCGGACCGCCGGGACCCGCCGGTGAAACGGGACCCCGGGCGCGCGGGCAGGCGCCGGTCCGCCCGCTCGGCGCGGGGCCTTTCGGGAAGACGGGCGAGGGCGCGCCGGTTGGCACGCCTGGCACCACCGGAACCGGAGACACCTTCAGACAAGGGAGCAGCGCATGGCCGAGCAGACTCAGCGGTCCCCCGCCGAACCGTCCGAGCTGAAGCGGCGCCTCGGCCGTACGGGCGTGTGGCTGGCCTCGCTGGCCGCGGCGACGGCCAACGAAGTGCGCGGCGCCGCCGGGGAGATTGAACGGCTGGGCTACCCGGCGCTGTGGGTGGGCGAGACGCCGTCCGGCAGGGAGGCGTTCACCCACGCGGCGCTGCTGCTGTCGGCGACCGAACGGCTGCAGGTGGCGACCGGCATCGCCAACGTGTACGCGAGGGACGCGGTGGCCTCCGCCAACGCCGCCCGGACGCTGTCGGAGGCGTGGGGCGGGCGGTTCGTGCTCGGGCTGGGCGTGAGCCACGCCCCGCTCGTCACCAGCCGGGGCCACGACTACAGCTCTCCGTACTCCTTCATGCGCGACTACCTCGACGGCATGGACCGGTCGACGTTCGCCGCGCCGATCGCCGAGGAGCCGCCCCGGCTGCTCGCGGCGCTGCGCGGCAAGATGCTCGAACTGGCCGCCCGGCGCGCGCAGGGCGCGCACCCGTACTTCGTCACCCCCGAGCACACGGCCCGCGCCCGCGAGATCCTCGGCTCCGGGCCGGTCCTCGCACCCGAGCAGGCCGTGGTGCTCGAGACCGACCCGTCGGCCGCCCGCGAGATCGCCCGTGACTACGCCTCCGCGTACCTGGCCATGCCCAACTACACGAGGAACCTGCTGGAGCTCGGCTTCTCCGACGACGACTTCCGGGACGGCGGCAGCGACGCGCTCGTGGACGCGATCGTCGCCTGGGGCGACGAGGAGGCGATCGCCGCCCGGGTGCGGGCCCACCACGAGGCCGGGGCGGACCACGTGTGCGTGCAGCCGCTGGCCGCCACGGTCGAGGCGCAACTCGACCACCTGCGGGCGCTCGCCCCCGCCCTTCTCACCTGATCCCGGCGGCGCCGTCACCGGTTTTGCCGTGGCGGCAAATTTCTTTGTCGGGCCGCCGGGGGCTGGTGCAGTCTTCTCCCTGCACGGGACACAGGTGACAGGGAGGACGAGCCCATGACGGAGACCGGCGCCGCCGCGGAGGATTTCTGGGAGGACTTCTACCGCGAGCGGGACCAGCACTGGAGCGGCCGGCCCAACGAGCTCCTGGTGCGGGAGGTCTCGCCGCTGCCGCCCGCGACCGCGCTGGACCTCGGATGCGGCGAGGGCGGCGACGCGATCTGGCTGGCCCACCGGGGCTGGCGCGTCACCGCCGCCGACATCTCCGCCGTCGCGCTGGGGCGGGCCGAGGCCCGGGCGGCGGAGGAGGGGGTGGCCGGGTTGATCGACTGGCAGCGGCACGACCTGGCGCGGTCGTTCCCGGCGGGGACCTTCGACCTGGTGTCGGCCGCGTACCTGCACTCCCCTGTGGAGGCGGAGGGCGAGCGGGCGGGGATCCTGCGCCGGGCGGCCGCCGCGGTGGCCCCGGGCGGGGTGCTCCTCGTGGTCGGTCACGCCGGGTGGCCCTCGTTCGTGGACGACCCGCACGTCCACTACGACTTCCCCACCACGGCCGACGTGATCGGCGCCCTCGACGTCGATCCCGCCCGGTGGCGGGTCGAGACCGAGGAACTCGTGACCCGGGAGGCGACCGCCCCCGACGGCAGGAACGGGACGCGCGCGGACACCGTGGTGAAGCTCCGGCGCACCGCCTGACCAGGGCCGGACACTCCCGGGTCGAAGCGCCCACGGCTGCCCGCGAGCCCGGCGTGGCACCGCACCGCCTGACCTCGGATCCGGACACTTCGGGGGCCGGGCGCCCACGGCTGCCCGGCGACGACACCCCGGCTACCCACGGTCACTCTTCGATCACGTTTTAGCGGGCGCATACGTGACATTGGGTAAGACGTTGCCATGACGCCCCTGATGACGATCGCGGTGCTCGATGTCGGCTGGCGGACGTGCGACGCCTCGGCGGCCTGCGTCGGCGTCGCCCTGGAGCCGTACGGCCGGTGCCTGGCCCACCTGGAGCGGGCCGAGACGGAGGCCGCGATGCGCGGACTGGCCCCCGGCCGCGGCCTCGACCTGCGCGGCACGGTCGTGCACGAGGACCTGCTCGCGCGGATCCTCGACCGGGTGGAGCGGCGCCCGGGGCGGGCCCGGTTCGACCGCGCGGTCTTCCCCGGCGAGGCACGCTTCGCCGGCGTCGTCTTCGCGGGCGACGCGACCTTCGACCGGGCCCGGTTCGATCGCCTCGCCTCGTTCTTCGGCGCCCGGTTCACCCGCCACGTCTCGTTCCGCGAGGCGCGGTTCGCCCAGGAGTTCTCCATGCACGACGCGCGGGTGCGGGGCCACGGCGCGTTCGACCACGTCCACGCGGGCAGCGACGCGCTGTTCGGCGACGCCAGGTTCGGCGCGGACGCGTCGTTCCTGGCCGCGGAGTTCGGCGGGTTCGCCGTGTTCGACGGGGCGCGGTTCGACGGCGACGCCGCCTTCCGTGGCGCGCGGTTCCGCCGGGCCGTCTCGTTCCGGGGAGCGGCCTGCGGCGGGGCCGCCGGGTTCGAGGGGGCCCGCTTCCACGGCCCGGCCTACCTCGGCCCGCTACGGGTGGGCCGCCGGCTCGCCCTCCGGGACGTGCGCGCGGACGGGCCGCTGCACGTCGACGCCGCGGGCGGACGCGTCGACCTGCGGGCCGCGGCCGTCGCCGGACGGCTCACGGCGCGGCTGTCGGACGCCGACCTCGATCTCGCCGGGGCCGCCCTGGGCGGCGCCGCGACGATCACCGGGCAGGGCGGACGGCTGCGCGTGATCTCGCTCGACGGCCTCGACGCCGCCGCCCTCACGCTGAGCGGGGCCGACCTGCGCGCGTGCGGGCTCGGCGGGGTACGCCGCCCCGAGGGTTTGCGGCTGCCCGACTGCCGGTTCGCCGCCACCCCGCCGGGGGTGCGGCTGACCCTGGGCTGGCCGCCCGTCCGGTGGTGGGCCCGCCGGCGGGTGCTGGCCGACGAGCGCGCCTGGCGGGGCTGGTCCCCCCAGGACGGGCCGCCGCTCGACCCCGCCGGCCTCGCCGCGCTGTACGACCGGCTGCGCCCCGCGGTGGACGCCCGGGCCTCGGCCGACTTCGCCTTCGGCGCGATGGAGATGAGGCGGCTGGGCGCCCCCCGCGGACCGGCCAGGCTGCTGCTGTCGGCCTACTGGCTGACCTGCGGATACGGCCTGCGTGCCGGGCGTACGGCCGGCTGGCTCACACTCGCCGCCGCCGTCGCCGCCGGAACCCTGTACGGCGTCGCGGGCGCCCGGCCGCCGAAGCCGCACCTCGGCCCCCGCTCCCCCGCCTCGGCCGCCCACCCGTCACCGGCCCCCTCCGCCGGCGACGCCGCGGCACGGTGAACAGGCCGCCGGACGCCGCCGCGCGGCGTGAATCGGGCCGCCGGACGCCGCCGCGGGGGTGATCGGGTCCCGCCCTCTGGGACTCCGCTCCGTTCCTAGGTGTGACGCACCCATCCAGGCGACCCCGGAGAGGTCATAGCGTGGCGTCGTGGAAGTGCTCGCCGACCTGCTCCGCGCTCTGCGCACGACAGCCCCACTGGACGCCCTGGCGCGGCTGCCCCGTCCCGGACGGCCCCGGGGGCTGCGCCGCGACGAGGTGGCCATGCTGACCGGCCTCGACCCCGAGTACTACGCACGCCTGGAACGCGGGGAGGTGGCCGAACCGCCCGACTGGGTGCTCGACGTCCTCGCCCGCGTCTTCAACCTCGACGCCGACGCCGTCGACCGCATGCACCGGCTCGCGCACCCGGCCGTACGGCGCCGGGTTCCCCCCGTCGTCCAGCAGACCGTCGACAACTGGCACCGGGCGCCGGTCTTCGCCGTCAACCGGCGGCTGGACGTCCTGGCCTCCAACAGGCTGGCCCGCGTCCTGTTCGACGGCATGGACCACACGGACAACCTGATGCGGCACGCGTTCCTGGAGCCCGGCGCCCAGGGGTTCTTCCGCAACTGGGAGCGGGAGGCGTGCTCCAAGGTGGCCCACCTGGTCGCCGCCAACGGGGACGACGCCGACGCCCCCGAGGTGCGGGACCTGGTCGACCAGCTCTGCTCGGAGAGCCAGGAGTTCCGCCGGATGTGGGGCCGCAGGGACGCCGAGGTGGACGAGTTCAAGCACATGTACCACCCCGAGGTCGGCGACATGGACCTCCGGCACGACACCCTGTCGGTCGGCGGCGCCCCCGACGTGCTGCTCTACGTCTGCCACGCCGACCCCGGCAGCGCCGCGGAGGAGGCGCTCACCCTGCTGGGCATCCTCGCGGCCGGCGAACCGTGAGCCCGGTCCCGTCACGCGGACCGGGTGTGCCGCGCCGCCGAGAGGTGGGCCAGCTCGATCAGGGCCCGTTCGGAGGGGCTGCCGGGCTCGGCCTGGAAGACCACCAGCTCCTGGCCGGGGGCGCCGTTGACGGCGAACGCGTCGAGGTGGAGGACCATCTCCCCGACCTCGGGGCGGTACATGCGCTCGCACGCCCGGGACTTGGGCCACACGTCGTGGCGGGCCCACATCACGCGGAAGTCCTCGCTGGCCGCGGAGAGCTCCCGGACCAGCTCGACCAGGGCCGGGTCGTCGACGTCCGACCCCATGGCCGCACGCACGTACGCGACCTTGTACCGCGCCTCCTGCTCCCAGTCGAGGTAGAAGTCGCGGGACGCGGGGTCGAGGAAGGTCAGCCGCAGCAGGTTGCCGGGGTGCTTCAGCCCGTCGATGAGGGCCGCGCCGAGCCGGTTCGTGGCGAGCACGTCGAGTCTGCGGTTGACCACGTACGCGGGCGCCATTGTCCAGCACTCCATGAGCCGCCTGACCCGGGCGTCGACGCGGTCGTCCGCCGTGCGGGCGCTCCGGGGACGGGCGAGCTCGTAGAGGTGGTCGACGGCGTCGGAGTCGAGGCACAGGGCCCGCGCCAGGGCGCCGACGACCTGGTCCGACGGGCGGCGTTCCCGGCCCTGTTCGAGCCGCGTGTAGTAGTCGATGCTGACGCCCGCCAGCATCGCCACCTCTTCCCGGCGCAGCCCCGGCGTGCGCCGCTGGCCACCCGCCCGCAGGCCGACCTGCTCGATCGACGTGAGCCGGCGCCGGGCTCGCAGGAAGTCCCCGAGCGGCCCAAAGCCTTCCACCTCGCCAAACTATGACAAATCTCCGCCGGAAGGGTAGGCACGCCAATCCCAGGAGTGGGTCAGGCCGCAGGTGACAGGCGCGCCGAGAAGGCGGCCAGGGCGATCTCCAGATCGGCCGGCCCGCCCGCCTCGTGCCCGTTGAACTCCCACACCGCGATCTCCTTCGGGCCGCCGTACGCGTCGAAGGCCGCGAAGGCCGTGGACGGCGGGCAGACCCCGTCGAGGAGGCCGGTCGAGAACCACGCGGGGGCGGCCGCCCGCCGCGCGAACGCGATCCCGTCGAAGTACGCCAGGGTCGCGAGCGTGCGCCGCGTCTCGCTCCGGTGCGTCGCCAGATACCCCGCTATCTCCTGGTAAGGGCCGTCGGTGGCCGTGCGGACGGCCCCGGGGATGTCGCACAGCAGCGGCGCCTGGAGGTGGACCGCGCGCAGGTCCGGCACCAGGCCCGCCACGGCCAGCGCGATGCCGCCGCCCTGGCTCGCGCCGACGACGCCCACCCGGGCCGGGTCGACCATGCCGGCGCTCCGGACGGCCTGGACGGCCCGCACCGCGTCCGTGAACACGCGGCGGTAGAAGTACGTCTCCGGGGCGGCGATCCCGCGCGTCATGAAACCGGGGTAGGCGGGGCCCGCGCCCACCGGGTCCGGGGTGACGCCGCCGGCGTAGGCGCCGCCCTGCCCGCGGGTGTCCATCAGCAGGTGCACGTACCCGGCCGAGGGCCACAGCAGATCGTCGAGCGGGTGCCCGCGGCCGCTGGCGTAGCCGTGGTACTGCACGACGGCCGGCAGCGGCCCCTCCCGGTGCCGGGGGACGCGCAGCCAGGCCCGGATGGGATGGCCGCCGAAGCCGCGGTAGCTCACGTCGAACACCTCGACCGTGCGCAGCGGCGTGGCGACCGGGGTGAGCTCCAGGTCGAGCGGGTGCCCGGCCGCCTCGTCGAGGGTCGTCCGCCAGAAGTCGTCGAAGTCCCCGGGCGCCTCGTAGGAACCGGGAAGCGCCCGCGGATCGACGCCGGGATCGGCCGTCACCGGCCCTCCGTCCGCACCGGAACCGCGCCGGGCGCGCGGGTCCACGCCGGGATCTGCCGTCATCGGCCCTCCGTCCTCTCGTGTCCGGCCGTGGTCGCGTGGCCGGCCGTGGTCGCGTGGCCGGCCGTGGTCGCGTGGCCGGCCGTGGTCGCGTGGCCGGCCGTGGTCGCGT
>NZ_BOOC01000015.1 GCF_016863035.1 Microbispora corallina | reverse complement strand
GGCCGTGGTCGCGTGGCCGGCCGTGGTCGCGTGGCCGGCCGTGGTCGCGTGGCCGGCCGTGGTCGCGTGGCCGGCCGTGGTCGCGTGGCCGGCCGGCGACGGCACGAGGCCGGCCTCCTCGCCTCCGGCCAGGGTCACCTCCGCCGTCGCGTCCCCGTGGCGGACGCGCAGCGTGCGCGGCCCGCCCGGGACGTCGTTGCGGACGGTCAGCGAGGTGAGCGCGCCGCGGCGCCAGGCGAGGTCGACGCTCCACCCGCCCCGGCAGCGCACGCCCCTGGCCTCCCCGTCGGGCCACTCCTCCGGCACGGCCGGCAGGACGCGGACGACCCCGCCGTGGCTCTGGACCACCATCTCCAGCACCGCCGCCATGAGCCCGTAGTTGCCGTCGATCTGGAACGGCGGGTGGGTGCTGAACAGGTTCGGCAGTAGGCCGCCCCACTCGGAGCCGTCGACGGGCCCGTGCACGCCGGCGTCGCCGTCGTACGGGCGGGTGGCCTCCAGGAAGAGGCTCCGTGCGGCGCCGGCGTCGCCGAGCCGCGCCCGGAGCGCGATCTTCCACGCCCACGACCATCCCATGGCCCCGGGCCCGCGGGCGTCCAGTGATCTCGCCGCGGCGGCGGCCAGGTCCGGCGTCCGGCCGGGGTCGATCTCGTCGAAGGGGTAGAGGCCCACCAGGTGGGACAGGTGCCGGTGGTGCGGGTCGTGCTCCGGGTGGTCCTCCGCCCACTCCCTCAGCCGGCCGTCCGGCCCGATCCCGGGATCGCGCAGCAGGGGCAGCGCCGCCTCGACGCGCGGGACGACGGGGTCGTCGAGGCCGAGCGTCCGGGCCGCCCGGAGGCAGCGCGCGAACAGCGTGCGGATCATCGCCATGTCCATGGCGGTGGAGTACGAGAGCGACTCGGGGGTCCCCCGGCTCGAGAGGAAGAGGTTCTCCGGCGAGGTGGACGGGATCGTGTCGAGCCGGCCGTCCGGGCCCTCGGTGAGCCAGTCGAGGCAGAACTCGGCGCAGCCCCGCAGCACCGGCCAGGCGCGGTCGCGGAGGAAGCCCGCGTCCTGGCCGAACTCGTAGTGGTCCCACAGATGCTGGGCCAGCCAGACGCCGCCCATCATCCAGATCGCCCACGACGGGTTCCCGTGGCCCATGCCGACGGGCAGGGCCCATCCCCACATGTCCGTGTTGTGGTGCGCCACCCAGCCGCCCGCGCCGTACAGCCGCCGGGCGACCTCCGCGCCGGTGTGCGACAGCCGCTCGACGAGGTCGAACAGCGGCTCGTGGCACTCGGGCAGGCCGCCGGTCTCGGCTCCCCAGTAGTTCATCTGGGTGTTGATGTTGACGGTGTAGTTGGACGACCAGGCGGGCCGCGGCTCGGCGTTCCACATGCCCTGCAGGTTCGCCGGCGGCCCGGCGCCCCGCCGGGAGGCCGACGCGAGCAGGTACCGGCCGAGCCGCACCATGACCGTGGCGCGCAGGCCCTCGTCCGCGCCGCCGAGCACGTCACGCGCGACGTCGAAGGTGCCCGCCCCGCGCCGGCCGACGACGAGGCGGGTACGGCCGAGGAGGGCGCGCAGGTCCTCCCGGTGCGCGCCCAGCAGGTCCCGGGCGCCGCCGGCGAGGGCCTCCGCGGCGCGGCGCCCGGCCCGCAGCAGGTGCTCCTCCCGGCCCGCCCCGGACGCGCCCGCCCAGGCGTCGCCCGCGGCGCTGGAGCTCGTGAGGACGATCAACGCCCGGGACATGCCCTGGGCCGACCAGACGCCGCCGGAGACCGAGACGCGGCCGTCCGTGTCCACCCGGACGGCCGCCGCGGCGAACGGGTCGTACCCGTCGGGGACGGGCCCGCCGTACCGCAGGGGCTCGGGGACGTCCGGCTCGTGCGCCGGGGCGCCGTCGGTGGGGACCTCGACGCCCAGCGTGAACCCGTCCGGGCCGGCGACGTGGTGGACGGTCCGGAGCGGGGAGGTCAGCTCCAGGCGCAGGTCCGCGGTCCCGCCCTCGACGGAGATCGCGACGCAGACGGCCTCCGCCCGGCGGCTCGCCCAGGTCAGCCGCCGCACGGTCCGCCCGCCCGCCTCGAAGGTCTCGGTGACCACCCCGTCGTCCAGGTTCAGGGCGCGGCCGAGGTATCCGGCGTCGTCGCCGTCCATGCTCGCCCACAGGTCGGCGAAGGGCAGGTACTCCTGGCTGTACCGGCCCTCGAACGCCATCAGCAGGGCCTCCGCCCGCCGGTGGTCCTCCTCGCGCACCGCCCGCCGGACCTCGGCGAGCCGGCCGGGGCCCGCGCCGGCGGCGAGGACCTCCTCCAGCGCCCGGGCCGGCCCCCCCGGCTCCCCCGACCAGACCGTGGAGTCGTTGACCTGGAGCCGGGCCCGGCGCACGCCGCCGAACACCATCGCGCCGAGCCGGCCGTTGCCGACGGGCGCGGCCTCGTACCAGCTCGACGCCGGCCGCGGCCAGGACAGGACGAGGTCGCCGGACTCCCGCTCCTCGCTCAACGTGGTCTCCTTCGTTCGGGGGAGGCCCGGACGGCGTCCGGACCTCCCGTGGGCGCCGCCCTAGCGGTCGAGCGGGATGTCCACCCTGTCGATGTCCGGCGAGTAGACCGGCGTCGAGCTGTCGATCTCGATGGTGTTCGCGCCGGCCCGCAGGTGCAGCGGGACGGTGATCGTGGCCGGGACGTCCCAGCCGCCGCTCGGCGGGAAGGCCAGGGTGACGGCGTTCTGGCCGTTGGCGGAGACGGTGGCCGAGCGCGGGTCGCCGGTGGTGTAGCGGATGTTCACCTGGTAGAGGCCGGCCTTGGGGACGGTGACGCCGTTGACGCGCAGCGCGCCGCCGTTGTAGAGGTTGCCGACCTTCGTGCCGCCGGAGCACCCGGAGCACCCGGCGGCGGAGGCGCCGCCCACCATCGTGTTGCCCGCGGCCTCCGCCTCGTACGAGACGACCTTGAGCGGGCCGCCGCGCGGCGTGACCCGAAGCAGCCGGGAGCCGTGCGCGGGCAGCGTCGCGGAGACGGAGCCGTCCTGCGCGCCGAGGTCCTTGTGCTGCCACAGATCGCGGACGTCGGCCCGGCCGCCGAACCCGAAGCTGCTCCAGTGCGCGGTCACCTGGGCCGGGAGGGCGCCCATGTTGAACAGCGCCACGGTGTAGGTGCCGTCGGCGTTCTTCACGCCCCAGACCTGGGCCGGGCCGGTGGCCGTGACCGGCCGGGCCGGCAGGCCCTGCTGGTCGACCGCGATGACCTCCTTGTTGGTCAGGAGGGACAGGCCGTACGCGTCGAGCTTGGTGAGGTCGTCACCGGTGTAGAGCGGGGAGGCCGAGATCGCCCACAGCGTCATGTAGCTCTGCCGCTCGTCCTGGGTCAGGCCGTCCATCTGGCCGCTGCCCACGTCGAGCGAGTCGAGGTCGTTCCACCCGCCGGGTCCGGCCCACGGCGTCCAGGCGGGGACGTCGTCCCACCGGATCTTCACCGAGTTGTTCCAGGTCACCAGCGTGTCGCAGTAGCACTCGACGTCGGTCTCGATGCGCCAGCCGTTCGCGTACTTCTTCCAGTCGGCCGCGTGGCCCCGGTCGAGGGACCACGACAGCTCGAAGTGGATCGGCCGTCCCGTCTTCGCGATGGCGGCCTGCCAGGCGGCCACGTCCGGGATGTTGTCGTAGTTGTCGCCGCTCCTGAACGAGCCGGGCCCGACCCCGTCGAGCTTGAGGAAGTCGTAGCCCCAGTCGGCGATCAGCTGCGCCTGCGAGTCGATGTACTTCTGGGCGCAGGGCCTGGAGAAGTCGATCTTGTACGAGCTGTCCCAGCCGTTGGTGGTGCGCAGGTCCGGGTACACGATGTCGGCCGTGGTGCAGCCGGGGGCGTTCCAGATCGGCGTCGCGCCGTTCTTGTACGCCTCCTTGGCCAGGCCGACCGCGAGGTAGATGCCGGCCTTCAGGCCCTTGGCGTGGAGCTGGTCCGCCACGTACTTCATGCCGTGGGGGAACCGGTCGGGCGAGGCGATCTCCCGGCCGTACTCGTCGAAGCCGGGCGCCCAGTCGGTCGCCCGCGACCAACCTGCGTCGATGTT
Source organism: Microbispora corallina (assembly GCF_016863035.1). Taxonomy (GTDB): domain Bacteria; phylum Actinomycetota; class Actinomycetes; order Streptosporangiales; family Streptosporangiaceae; genus Microbispora; species Microbispora corallina. Next base: position 131,547 of record NZ_BOOC01000015.1, on the reverse strand, counting down.
CACGTACTCGTAGCCGTACGGCTTGAGGGTGGAGGCGACCACGTCGGCCTGCTCCAGCACGTGGGCCTCGGTCAGCCAGTTGCCGTTGCCGCCGGGGTTGACCCCCGGGTACTTCGTGGACTCCAGGCTCCAGCTGCTCCACCCCATGTACGGGCGGGCGGCCAGGCCGTCGCCGGCGGCGGTCTGGGCCGCCCTGAGCGCGGCGGCCCGGTCGGCGGGCGAGGGGTCCTCGGTGACGGCGCCGGGGGCGGCGGCGGACGGGCTGGGCTTGGGACCGGGCTTCGGCCCGCCGGCGGCGGCCCCCGCGGGGGCGGCGCCCGCGACCAGCGCCAGCGCGGCCGCCAGCGCGGCGGTCGCCGCGACGGCGCGCACCCGGCTCCCGCCGGATCCGGGGGCGGCGACGCCCATGGGTGATGACAACTCGTACCTCCTGTGCGGGGGTGGCGGCCGCGCCTGGGCGGGGCCGGGACAGGGTTGAGACGGAGTGGTCAGGAAGCGACGAGCGTCTGGATGCTCACCGCGGCGGCGCCGCGCGCCCACTCCTCGAAGGGCAGCGGCCGGATGGACAGCGGGCACTGGACGGCGGCGCCGAACGCCTGCCGCTCGAAGCCCGCCCGGATGTGCGGCTCGAAAAGGTCGTAGGCGGCGAGCCCCTCCCCGGACACGACGATCCGGGCGGGTCCGACCAGGTTGGCCACGGCGGCGATGCCGATGCCGATGGCGTTGCCGGCGCGGGCGAAGACGGCGCCGATCCCCTCGTCGCCGCGGCGGGCCAGGGCCACGGCGTCGTCGATGGTGAGGTCGGGACGGCCGGACCGGTCCCGCGCCTGCCGCACGATCGCCTCGGTCCCGGCGATGGCCTCCACGCAGCCGCGGCCCCCGCAGTGGCATTCGGGGCCGTCGGCGTCCACGCCGATGTGGCCGATCTCGCCGGCCACGCCGTAGGAGCCGGACACCAGCCGGCCGTTCACCACGAGGCCGCAGCCGATGCCGGTGCCCACCGTGACCAGGGCGAACGACTCGGCCCCCACGCCCTCGCCGAACCACTGCTCGGCCGTGGTCAGCGCCTTGACGTCGTTTTCGACCGTGACGGCGAGCCCGGTGGCGGAGGCCGCGCGCTCGCGCAGCGGCACGTCCCGCCAGTGGAGGAACGGCGAGTACCGGACGAGCCCGGTCGTGCGGTCCACGTCGCCGGAGACGGCGAGCCCCAGGCGGTGGGTGCGGTCCCGGTAGCCGCCGGGCCCGTCGAGCAGGTCGCCCACCAGGCGCCCGATCTCGGCGAGGACGTCCCCCACGCCGGTGCCGGACAGCGGCCGGTGCGCCGCGGTCCGCACCTCCGCGCACAGGTCGCACACGACGCCGATCAGCTCGTCCGCCGTGATCTTCACGCCGACGAAGAACTCCCGGTCCGCCTGGACCGCCAGCGGGCTGGCCGGGCGGCCCGCCCCCGGGCCCGTCCGCTCGGTCGCGGCGAGCTCGCGCAGGTAGCCCATCTCGATGAGCGGGCGCGCGGCCTTCGTCACGGCGGCGGAGGACAGGCCGAGTCGGCGCGCGAGGGTGACACGGCTGAGCGGACCCTCGGTCAGCACCGCCGTGAACACCGCCGTCGCCGCGGGCGTCGCGGTCAGCGAACTCGTGCCGGGCTCGGGAAACATGCCCGAAATCTAGGATTAATAATTTCCTTCGTCAAGTATTGATTTCCCCCGCGTGGCGGTCCTACGCTCGCCGCACTCATCCGCCGAGACGAGGACCTCGATGCCCGCTGTCCTGTTCCATCCCGATCACCGCCTCTGGCTGCTGCGCGGCCCCGGCTCGGCGTACGCCGTACGGCTCGCGGAGGACGACAGCGTACGGCACGTCCACTGGGGCGCGGTGCTGACGGCCGACCAGGCGGCGGAGGTGGCCGCGCCGGTATCCCCCGCGGCGAGCAGCTTCGAGGCGGTGGCGGGGGCCGACGAGCTGCCGGCGGAGTCCGGCGCCCGGTTCGGGCCGGCCGGCCTGCTCGTGCGCTTCGCCGACGGGACCCGCGGCGTCGAGTGGCTCTACGAGGGGCACGACGTCGACGGCGGGCACCTGCGCATCCGGCTGCGCGACCGGCACTACCCGCTGCACGTCGAGCTGCACTACCGGGTGTACGCCGACAGCGACGTGATCGAGCGGTGGACGGTCGTGGAGAACCGCGACCGGTCCCCCGTCACCGTGCTGCGCTGCGACTCGGCCTCCTGGACGGCGCCGCGCCGCGCCCGCTACCGGATGAGCCACCTCGTCGGCGGCTGGAACAGCGAGTTCCAGCTCCGGCGCACCGAGGTCCCCGTCGCCGAGACCGTGCTCACCAGCCGGCGCGGCCTGACCAGCCACCACGCCAACCCCTGGCTGGCCGTGGACGACGGCGCCGCCTGCGAGGAGCACGGCGAGGTCTGGAGCACCGCGCTCGCGTGGAGCGGAAGCTGGCGGGTGACCGTCCATCGCGACCCCGTGGGCCGCACGACGTGGACGGGCGGCTTCGGCCACGAGGGGCTCGCCTGGTCGCTCGCCCCCGGGGAGACGCTGGAGACCCCCGTCTTCGCCGGCCTCTACACGGCGGGCGGGTTCGGTGCGGCCAGCCGCGCCTGGCACGCGTACGTCCGGGGGCACGTCCTCAGCCACCCGGACGAGACGCGGCCCGTGCTCTACAACTCCTGGGAGGCGACCGGCTTCGACGTCGACGAGGCCGGCCAGATGGCCCTGGCGGCCCGCGCCGCGCGCCTCGGCGTCGAGCTGTTCGTGATGGACGACGGCTGGTTCGGCGCGCGGCGCAGCGAACGGGCCGGGCTCGGGGACTGGACGCCCGACCCGGGCCGGTTCCCCGCGGGGCTCGGGCCGCTGGCGGCCGAGGTGCGCCGGCTCGGCATGCGCTTCGGGCTGTGGGTGGAGCCGGAGATGGTCAACCCGGACAGCGACCTCTACCGGGCCCATCCCGACTGGGTGCTCCACATGGCCAACCGCGGGCGCACCGAGATGCGGCACCAGCTCGTGCTCAACCTCGCCCGGCCGGACACCGCCGCCTGGACCCACGCCTGGCTGGACCGGCTGGTCGCGGAGCACCGCATCGACTTCCTGAAGTGGGACGCCAACCGCCCGTTCACCGAGGCCGGGTGGCCCGGCCACGAGGATCCCGACCGGCTGTGGATCGAGCACACGCGGGCCGTCTACCGGATCATGGACCGGCTCCGGGCCGACCATCCGGGTCTGCGCATCGAGGCGTGCGCGGGCGGCGGGGGCCGCGCCGACCTCGGCATCCTCGCCCGCACCGACCAGGTGTGGGCGTCGGACAACACCGACCCGGTCGACCGGATCGGCATCCAGCACGGCTTCAGCCAGCTCTACCCCGCCCAGGTGATGAGCGCCTGGGTCACCGACAGCCCCAACGCCGCGACCGGCCGCCGGACCCCGTTGCGCTTCCGGTTCCACGTCGCCATGGCGGGAGTGCCCGGCATCGGCGGCGACCTCACCTCCTGGACGGAGGAGGAGCTGAAGGAGAGCGCCGAGCTCGTGGCCGCGTACAAGAGCGTCAGGGCCGTCATTCAGCACGGCGCCCAGCACCGGCTGCGCGGCGACGGCACGCTCACCGCCTTCCAGTACGTGCGGGACGACGACCACGTGGTGCTGGCCTGGTGCCCGACGCGGCCGTTCGGCCACGGTCCGGCGCCGCTGCCGCTCACCGCGGTGCGCCCGGACGGCGTCTACCGTGACCTCGACTCCGGAGCCGTCCACCGGGGCGCCGTCCTGCTCCGCTCGGGTCTGCCCCTCGACCTGCCGCCCGGCGACCACGCGAGCGCGCTCGTCCGCCTGCGCCGGATCGAGTAGGCGGCGGACGAGCAGCCACCCCTCGACACCCCTTCGCACCGTCACCCGTTTGGAGAAGCACATGGCTCCGCACCCGTCCACGCCGGTTCCGTCCGAGGCCCGGCTGAGCCGCCGCGCCCTGCTGAGGGGCATGGGCGGCATCGGCGCCGCGGCCGCCGCGGCGCCCCTGCTCGCCGCCTGCAGCGGCGGCCCCGCGCCCGCCGCCCAGGCCGCCCACGCCACCTCCCTCGGCTCCGGCCTGTCCGACCCCGTCCCCCGCGCGGCCGTCCAGGCGATGGTCGACGCGTACAAGACGAAGTCGGGCGCGGCCGTCCGGATGAACGTGATGCCGCGCGCCCAGCTGGTCGACAACATCAGCTCCTACCTCCAGAGCAACCCGGAGGACGTGATCACCTGGTTCGCCGGCTACCGGATGCGCTACTACGCCGCCAAGGGCCTGCTCGCGCCGGTCGACGACGTCTGGGAGAAGATCGGCGGGAACTTCTCCGAGGGCCTGACCAAGGCCTCGGAGGGCGAGGACGGCAAGAAGTACTTCGTGCCGAACTACAACTACCCGTGGGGCTTCTTCTACCGCAAGAGCCTGTGGCAGGAGCGCGGGTACGAGATCCCCGGCACGTTCGACGAGCTGCTGGCGCTGTGCGCCCGGATGAAGAAGGACGGACTCATCCCGATCGCCTTCGCCGACAAGGACGGCTGGCCGGCGATGGGCACGTTCGACTACCTCAACATGCGGACCAACGGCTACCAGTTCCACATCGACCTGTGCGCCCACCGCGAGTCGTGGGACCAGCAGAAGGTCAAGGACGTCTTCGACAAATGGCGGGCGCTGCTGCCGTACCAGGACAAGGCCGCGCTCGGCGCGACCTGGCAGGAGGGCGCGCGGACGCTGAAGAGCAAGAAGTCCGGCATGTACCTCATAGGGTCGTTCATCGTGCAGGACGTCACCGACAAGGACATCGCGGCCGACCTCGACTTCTTCCCGTTCCCGGCCATCGCGGTCGAGGGCACCGACGCCATCGAGGCCCCGATCGACGGGTTCGTGCTGTCGAAGCGGGGCGGGTCGAACGCGACGGCCAAGGACATGCTGGCCTTCTTCGGCACCGGCGCCGGCCAGGACGCGTACGCGTCCAAGGACCCCTCCAACCTGCAGACCGCGAAGGACGCCGACACCTCGGCGTTCAGCGAGCTCAACCGCAAGGGCGCCGCCGCCATCGCCGGGGCGAAGTACATCAGCCAGTTCTTCGACCGCGACGCCCTGCCCGCGATGGCGAGCAACGTCATGATCCCCGCCCTGCAGGGCTTCCTGAAGGACGGCACCGTCGACACGCGCGCCATCGAGGCGCAGGCCGCGTCCCTCTACTCGGCCCAGTGACCGAATGCCCGTCATGCAGCGGACGATGACGCCGCCCGCGACCGGCGCGCCCGCCGGCGTCTCCGGCTCCGTGCCCCCGGCGCGGCCCCGCCGGGTGCGCCGGCTGTCGCGGCGGGACCGGGTCGTGCTCGGCCTGATGGTGGGCGTTCCCACGCTCATCCAGGCCGTGCTCGTGTGGATCCCGACGCTGCTGTCCGTCGGGCTGTCGTTCACCAAGTGGAACGGCCTCGACCTGGCCGACATCCGGCCGGCGGGCCTGGGCAACTACTCCTACGCGCTGAAGGAGTACCCGCCGTTCTGGCCGGCCGTGGCGCACAACGTCATCTGGCTGGCCTTCCTCGCGCTGGTGGCGACCCCGCTCGGGCTGCTGCTCGCGGTGCTGCTCGACCAGCGGATCCGCGGCAGCCGCCTCTACCAGAGCGTGTTCTTCACGCCGGTGATGCTGTCGATGGTCATGGTCGGCATCATCTGGCAGCTGGTCTACGCCCGCGACCAGGGCCTGGTGAACAACCTGCTCGGCACTGCCGGCACGCCGGGGGCGGTCGACTGGTTCGGCGACTCCGACGTCAACCTGTGGGCCGCGCTCGTCGCCACCACCTGGCGGCACTCCGGCTACGTCATGGTGCTCTACCTCGCCGGCCTCAAGGGCGTCGACCCCAGCCTCCGGGAGGCCGCCGCCCTCGACGGCGCCGGCGCCCGCCAGACGTTCCTCCGCGTCGTGTTCCCGGCCATGCGGCCCGTCAACATCGTGGTCGTGGTCATCACGATCATCGAGGCCCTGCGGGCCTTCGACATCGTGTACCTGATCAACCGCGGCACCAACGGCCTCGAACTCCTCAGCGTCCTGGTGATCCAGAACCTGGTGGGCGAGGGCCAGGTGATCGGCGTCGGATCGGCCCTCGCGGTCATCCTGCTGGTCGTCTCGCTCGGGCCCATCGTCTACTACCTGGTCCGCACGTTCCGGAGGGCCGACTCGTGACACCCGTTCCCGCGACCGCGCCCGTGAGGGGCCCGCGACGGCGGCACTCCGGCACCCACCTGTTCCTCGCCGCCATGGCCCTGATGTGGCTGGCCCCGCTGCTGTGGACCCTCTACGCCGCCCTGCGCCCCAAGGCCGTGACCGACAAGTACGGCTACTGGAGCCTGCACGGGCCGTTCGGCCTGGGCAACTTCGCGACCGCGTGGACCCAGGGCCGCATGTCGGCCTACTTCGGCAACAGCCTGCTCATCACGGTGCCCTCGGTGGTGCTCACGCTCGCGCTCGCCTCGATGATGGCGTTCGGGGTGAGCCGCTTCAGGTGGCGCTTCAACATCACGCTGCTGGTGCTGTTCACGGCGGGCAACATGCTGCCGCCGCAGGTGCTCGCCGCGCCGCTGTTCGAGATGTTCAAGCACACCCCGCTGCCGTACTCGGTCAGCAGCTCGGGCACCCTGCTCGACACCTACTACGCCGTCATCGCCGTGGAGACCGCCTTCCAGCTCGGCTTCTGCACGTTCGTGCTGGCCAACTACATGAAGGCGCTGCCCGCCGCGCTGACCGAGGCGGCCCTCGTGGACGGCGCGAGCGTCTGGCAGCAGTTCAGCCGGGTCATCCTGCCCCTGTCGCGCCCGGCGCTCGCCGCGCTGGCCACGCTCGAGGTCGTCTGGCTCTACAACGACTACTTCTGGCCGCTGCTGTTCATCCACAACGGCGACCGGCTGCCGGTCACCACGGGGATCACCAACCTGCAGGGGCAGTTCCTGCTCGACTACAACATGATCGCGGCCGGGGCCACCATCACCGTGATCCCGACGCTGGTCGTGTACCTGGCCCTGCAACGGCACTTCGTCGCGGGCCTCACGCTGGGGGCCGACAAGGGCTGAGTCCCGTACGGCTCCCGACGCCGCGCCGCCCGTCACCCTCCGCCGGGCGGCGCGGCGTCACATCCGCGTACGGGAGCGGGGAGGGGGTCAGTCGAAGCCGAAGCCCGGGGGCAGCGGCCTCCGCTCGAACAGCGTGGCGGGGACGGCGTCGGCGAGCGCCCGGTACCCGGCCGGGTTCAGGTGCAGGTGGTCGCCGACGTCGTAGGCCGGGAGCAGCCGCCGGGGGTTCGCCGGGTCGCGGGCCGCCCTGTCGAAGTCGATCACGGCGTCGAAGCGGCGGCCGGTGCGGATCCACTCGTTGACCGCCTGCCGGGCCGACTCCCGGTATCCCTGCGCGTCGTCGTAACCGGTGTTGCCGCCGAACGGCGTCAGCGTCGCGCCGTACACCCGGACGCCCTGCGTGTGCGCCCTGATGACGATCTGGTCGTAGGCGGCGACCAGGTCGTCGGCCACCTGCTTCTGGGCGGCCTCGGTGGCATCGGCGGTGCCGATGTCGTTGACGCCCTCGAAGAGGATCGCCCACTCGACGCCGCTCTGCGCGAGCACGTCGCGGTCGAGCCGGGCCAGGACGTTGGGGCCGAGCCCGTCGTCGAGGACCCGGTTCCCGCCGGCCGCCTGGTTCAGGATCGCGACCCCCGACGTGGCGGGCCGGGACTGCAGGCGGTCGAGCAGCCGGTCCGGCCAGCGGTCGTTCATGTTGGTGGTCGATCCCCTGCCGTCGGTCAGCGAGTCGCCCACCAGGGCGGCCGCCGCCGTCGTCCGGGGGGACCACACCTCGACGCCGCTGAGGAAGTACCAGTGGTCGGCCGTGGTCGCGCCGGGCAGGTCCGCCGCGTCCGCGTGGTCGCCCGCGACCATGTACGAGGTGGTCCTGGACCCGGGGTGCGAGGTGATGGAGGCCGACGCCTGGCCCTGCGCGAGATAGACGGTCACGGTGAGGTTGGACCGGGGCGCGACGTCGAAGCCGATCGGGTCGGAGACCACCTGGGCGCCCGGCCGGACGACGGCCGAGGTCCGGCCGTGGAAGGTGACGGGCCGTGCGGTGCCCGGCCTGACGGCGCTCACCCCGGCCTGTCCCCCGACCGGCAGCGCCACGAACGCCTTCGTGATCGGCAGCGGCGCGCCTCCGAAGGCGTTGGAGAAGCGCAGCCGCATCCGCCGCCCGCCGATCGTCGCGCGGACCGTCTGCCGCAGCGTGCTGTCGTCCAGGACGAGGTCGCCCTGGGCGAACGGCGCGGGCGGCATGTTGCCCGGCTCCGTCAGCTGGGGCATCGACACCCAGGTGCCGACCCAGTGGCCGTCCGGCGGCCGGCCGGCACTGCCCCTGAGCACGTGGACCCCCCGACATCTTTCGGCAGACTTGCGATCGGTTGCCGAAGGACCGTACGTCGATCACGGAAGGGGGGTCAACGATCCCGCTGAAGCGTTCAGGAGGTCGTCGGAGTGAGGGTGCGGCGCCGTCGAGTGCCGGCCCGCGCGCGCGTCTCCGCGAGCACGTCGAGAGGGTCGGCGAGGAGCTTGGCGAAGCCGAGCTCGGCGGCGCCGGCCAGGGTCACGTCGTCCCCGAGGGCCGAGACGCGGAGCCGTACCCTCTCCCGGGAGGCCACCAGCACGTTGGCCTCCACTCGGCTGAGCACCTGGGCCGCGGAGCCCGGGTACACCTCGCGCAGCATCCCGCCGAAGACCACCATGCCGGGGTTGAACAGGTTGATGAGGTTGGCCACCCCGATGCCCAGCCAGTCGCCGATCCGGTGCAGGGCCTCCCGCGCCGCCGGGTCGCCGCGCTCGGCGGCCTCCACCACGGCCCGCACGCCCTCCCGGCCGGACAGGTCGCCGGAGCGGCCGGCGGCGTCGATCAGGGCCCGCTCGCCGACCTCCGCCTCCAGGCATCCCCGGGAGCCGCATTCGCAGGGCCGCCCGTCGTATGGGTTCACCATCATGTGCCCGAGCTCGCACCCGTAGCCGCCGTCGCCGTCCAGCAGCTTGCCGCCGACGATGATCCCGCCGCCCACGCCGACGTCGCCGTGCAGGTAGACCAGGTTCTGGACGCCGATGCCCACCCCGCGCTGGTGCTCGGCCAGCGCGCCCAGGTGGGCCTCGTTGCCGACCGGCACCGGCAGCCCGAGCCCCAGCCGCCGGCCGAGCTCGGTGCCGAACGCCTGGTCCACCCAGCCCATGTTCGGCCCGTACCGCACCGTGCCGTCGGCGGGGCGGATCATCCCGCAGTAGGCGGCGCCCACCCCGACGCAGAGCGAGCCGGGACGCGTGCGGCGCAGCAGGTCGTGGCCGAAGCCGGCGAGCACGCCGACCACGTCCTCCAGGTCGGCCCCCGCCCGCTGCCGGACGGCCTCCCTGCGGTCGAGGACCACGCCGCCCAGCCCCACCCGCGCGGCCACCAGCCGGTCCACCCGCACGTCGAAGGCCAGCACGTGGAACCGGCCCGGCTCCGGGCGGACCACCAGAGACGGCCGGCCCGCCCTGCCGGTGTCGCGGGGAAGCTCCTCGCGCACCAGTCCCGCCGAGGTGAGCTCGGCGGTCAGCGCCAGGATCGTGCTGCGGTTGAGGCCCATCCGGTCGGCCAGCTCGGAGCGGGAGACGGCGCCCGCCAGATGCACGTGGCGCAGCAGCGCGCCGAGATTGCGCTGGCGGATCTCCTCCTGGGATCGACCGGCTCTCGTCATCTGGGTGTTCCTGACGACTCGGGGGCTGTCATCGTCGTGGGCGGCTGGGGGCGGACGGAGCGTCCGCGCCCGCCCGTGAGCGCCGGAGCGGACCCCGTCACACGATCGAGGTTACCAATCGCGGACCGCCGGAGCGCCTCTCCTGGACGTCACGGGCGCGGACCTCGCCCAACTTTGTCCTCCCGAAGAAGGAAGTACGGCCCGGAGAGTATAAAGTTGCCACGCAGATCTTCCCCTGTCCGAAGAACCCGAGATGGAGGGCGGCGTGAGGCGGATGACGGCTCGCCCGGAGAACGTGCACCAGGCACGCATCCTCCGTCTGCTGCGCACCGACGGCCCGCGTTCGCGCGCCGAGCTCGGGGACGTCGTCGCGCTGTCCCGCTCCAAGATCGCCCTCGAGCTCGACCGGCTGGCGGCGCTGGGCCTGGTGCGGTCCGACGGGTTCGCGGCCTCGCGCGGCGGGCGGCGCTCGGAGATCGTGCGTCTCGCCGCGAACCTGCGGTTCCTCGGTGTGGACATCGGCGCCACCTCCGTCGACGTCGCCGTGACGAACGGTGAGCTGGAGGTGCTGGGCCACCTGTCCCGGCCCGCGGACGTGCGGGACGGACCGACCGCGGTGCTCGACCAGGTGCTGGAGATGGTCGCCAAGCTCCGCGCCGACGGCGTGGTCACCGAGGTCCACGGAGCCGGGATCGGCGTCCCGGGGCCGGTGAGCCTCCGCGACGGGACGCCCATCGCTCCCCCGATCATGCCGGGCTGGGACCGCTATCCCGTGCGGGAGGCGATGAGCCAGGAGCTCGGCTGCCCCGTGCTCGTGAACAACGACGTGAACATGATGGCCCTCGGGGAGCTGCACGCCGGGCTCGCGCGGTCGGCGGAGGACTTCCTGCTCGTGAAGATCGGTACGGGCATCGGGTGCGGCATCATCGTCCGCGGCGAGATCTACAGCGGCGTCTCCGGCAGCGCGGGCGACATCGGCCACATCAGGGTGGACGACCACGGCCCGGTCTGCGCGTGCGGCAACTCCGGCTGCCTGGAGGCGTACTTCGGAGGCGCGGCCCTGGCCCGGGACGCGCTGGCCGCCGCCCGCTCCGGCCGTTCGCCGTTCCTCGCGGAGCGGCTCGCCGAGAAGAGCGCGCTGACCGCCGAGGACGTGGGCGCGGCGGCCGCCGCGGGCGACGCCCACGCCGTGGGGATGGTCCGCGAGGGCGGCAGGAAGGTCGGGACGGTGCTCGCCGGTCTCGTGAACTTCTTCAACCCCGGGCTCGTGGTCATCTCCGGAGGGGTGGCCGGGCTCGGCCACGCGCTGCTCGCGGAGATCCGCAGCGTCGTCTACCAGCGGTCACTGCCGCTCGCCACCGGCAACCTGCCCATCGTCCTGTCCGACCTGGGCGGGACGGCCGGGGTGATCGGCGCCGCGCGCCTGGTCAGCGACCACGTCTTCTCCGCTTGACCGTGGGTCCCGCACGGGCGCGGAGCGCCGGAGCAGCGCGTCCACGGCCGCCCGGACGGGCTCCCGCCGTCCGAGGACGTCCGTGCTGTCGGCCCACTGGTCCACGCTCCCGGTCAGCGGCAGGCCGCGAAGAGCGGGATCGGTGAGTGTCGTGGCGAGCGCGTGGGCGAACCGCTCGGCGTGCAGCACCCGGAACGGCCTGCCGTGGTACGGCCGGCAGGCCGGGTCGACCGGCTCGGCGAGTCCCGACCGGTTCTGCAGCGCGGCCACGGTCTCGTAGGCGTCGCACAGGTGCCGCTCGCGCTCGGGATGGCGGGCGGCCGTGACGGCTCCACGCAGTGACGGCGTCAGCGCCCCGGCCACCGGCAACCGCGCGAAGGCGCTGCCCAGCCACTTGCCGTACGGCGCGTACCGCCGGCCGAGAAGCAGGCACAGCCGCATCAGGTCGCGCGCCAACCGCCCGGTGACCAGCGCGGCCCCGAGGTCGTCACCCACCTCCGCGCACCGCCCGGCGAACGCCTCCTCCTGGGAGATCCGCTGCCACTGGCAGGCCAGCAGGTACCGCCACACCTGGTCGGGATACCACGCCAGCCGCCGCCGTACGGCCGTGAGGGAGCCGGGCCCGTCGTGGAACACCGCCCCGGCCGTGACCTCGGCGAGGTTCTGCTGCGGGGTCGCCAGCCAGTCACGGGTGGCCGGTTCCGCGCGAACGGGGTCGAACCCGAGCCGGGCCGTCAGCCAGCCGCCGAGATCGGTGACCGTGACGCGGTGGTCGACGGGGCCCTCCGTCGGCTCCATGTGCGCGACGGGGCTGCCCGGATCGGGCCGGCGGAAGTGCGTGGGCCATCCCCGCACCTGCTTCGGCAGGCGCTCGGCCAGCAGCCGCGACACGCCGGCCCCGTGCTCGGCGGCCGCCTCCGGCGCGAGGAACACCTCCAGCCGCGGGCCCCAGTCGTGGTCGGTGGACCGCGCCGTGTCGAACCCCAGCACCTCCGACCCCGGGCCGAGCCTCGCGGCCGCGTACGGCAGCCTCGGGTACTCCTCGGCCAGGATCGGCCGCACCGCCTGCTCGTACAGGATCCGGGACAGTTCGAGCCCCGGAAGGAACTCGGGGGTCGGCGCCTCGGTCGTCATGCGCCCACACTGCTCGACGCGGCCGCGACGGGCCACCGAATATCGGGACCGCCACCGTCCCGGCCGGGGCGGGCCGGACCCCGGTGCGGGGCGCGCGCCACGGCGCGGCCCGCACCGGGGCGCAGGTCGGTCGGATCAGAGCTGGCCGCTCTCGATCGCCTGCTTGAGGGCCGCCTGCGTCTGCTGGTGCGAGGCCACGCCGTTGGCGACGACGAAGTCGATCAGCGACGTGTCCGCCTCGAACGTGAGGCGCTCGGTGACCCGGGTACTCCCGCCGGCCAGGCACTCGAAGACGATCTTCTGGTGCGTGACGACGTTCGGCTCCGACCAGGTGTCGGTCTCGTAGAAGTAGCCCTTGTCGTTGATGCGCTGCTGCGCGTGGGTCTTCAGGTTGACGACGGTCCCCTCGTAGGGCACGTCCTCCAGCGCGGTGAAGTTGATGTACCGCACGTTATGGTCGACCCACTGCTGGTGCGTGACGACCCGCGTGAGGAACGCGGCCCGGCCGATGTGGTGGTTGATGTCGGAGTAGGCGGCGAACACGTGCCCAATGGGCGACGCGATCTCCACGGAGATGCTGGACGTGACCCGGCTGCGGCCCGAGCCCGGCGCGGGCGGGGGCGTGGTGGTGGCGAAGTGGTAGGTGTCCCAGGCCGTCTGCCACTCGGCGGCGATCTGGGCGTCGCTCTCGCCGGTGTCGGCACGGGCCGGGAGGGTGAGGGCGGGGAGGAGGACGGCGGCGGCGAGCACCGCCGCGAGTGACCGGAGGAGATTCTTCACATGTACCTCGAGAAGAGATCAGTAGATGCAACTGATCTTCTATCGCACATGACCTCCGAAACTCGACCCTCCGCTCACGAAAGTGTCCGGCCGTCATGTCCGGCGCGCCCGGCCCCGGACCGCGCGAGGCGGGGGACCTGCGGCGACGCCGGTCGCGGCGGCCGGACACGGCTCCGGGCCACCGGTCAGGCCACGGAGTGGGTCACCGTCCCGGTGTAGGTGCCCAGGCCGACCGCCAGCGGGACCGCGACAGTGAGCGTGGGGCTCCACGTCGCCTGGCTGTTGCCGGTGCCGCCGGTGTAGGTCATGGCGACGCGCTGGGCGGACAGGTTCCCCGGCACGCCGGGCGTGAGCGTGCCGTTGCCGACGACGAGCGTGCCCGACCCGGGCGTGTACGTGGCGGCGGACGCGGGGATCGTGTCGGTCGGGCCGACGAAGGCCGTGGACGAGACCTGGGCGGTCCAGTCCGCGGTGGGCGTGCCTCCTCGGGCGTCGGTGACGGTCACCGCGCCGAGCGGGCCGCTGACGGTGTTGCCCGCCGTCGTGCTGCCCAGGCTCACCGGGCCGGCCGGCGCCGTGATGGTCAACGCTCCCGAGGTGACCGTGAAGGTCACCGTGGTGTCGGCCGCGCCGGCGGGCAGGCCGCCCAGGACCGCCGGCGCGAGCGCGGCCACCGTCACCAGGACGAGCTGCTTGAGTCGCATGTGTCCATCCCCGTAAACCATGACGTGCCGTACGACACGTCGGTGATCAAGTGATTCCAGCTGATCACCTACGCTACGTGCTCAAAAGGACACCGAACGCGTTGGACACGCCCCTGCCGTCCGGTTGACCGCAAAAAGGAACAGCGCGGATGCCAGCGACAATCGCCCCGTTCGACTCCCTCAGAGGCGAGGAGTCAGTGCGACTCCCGGGACACCTCGTGGCCGCTGGAGCCCACCAGGAAGTCGAGGTCGGCGCCCTGGTCGGCCTGCAGGACGTGGTCGACGTAAAGGCGCTCCCACCCGCGCGCGGGGGCGGCGAAGCCGGTGGTGACGGGCTCCCGACGGGCCAGCTCACTGGCGGGGACGTCGACGTCGAGCCTGCGGGCGGGGACGTCGAGCACGACCGGGTCGCCCGTGCGCAGCAGCGCGAGCGGCCCGCCGACCGCCGCCTCCGGCGCGGCGTGCAGCACGACCGTGCCGTACGCCGTGCCGCTCATCCGGGCGTCGCTGATGCGCACCATGTCGCGCACTCCCTTGGCCAGCAGCTTGGCGGGCAGCGGGAGGTTGCCGACCTCGGGCATGCCCGGGTAGCCGCGGGGGCCGCAGCCGCGCAGGACCAGCACGCTGGTCTCGTCGGCGTCCACCGTGTCGAGCCGGGCCCGCAGGTCCTCGACGCTGTCGAAGACGATGGCCCTCCCCCGGTGGCGCAGCAGTCCGGGCGAGGCGGCCGCGGGCTTGATGACCGCACCGCGGGGCGCCAGGTTGCCGCGCAGGACGGCGATGCCCGCGTCGTCCAGCAGGGGGGACGCGCGGCGGCGGATGACCGTCTCGTCCCAGATCTCCGCGTCTCCCAGGTGGTCGACGAGCGGCCTGCCCGTCACCGTGACGGCGCCGGGGTCGAGCAGGTCGGCGACCTCCTTGAGCACCGCGAGCAGGCCGCCCGCGCGGTGGAGGTCGTCCATCAGGTGCCGTCCCGCGGGCTGCAGGTCCACCAGCAGCGGCACCCCGGCGCCCGTCCGGTCGAAGTCGTCGAGCGTGAGGTCGACGCCGAGGCGCCCCGCGACGGCCAGGAGGTGCACGACCGCGTTCGTCGAGCCGCCCACGGCCGCCAGCGTGACGACGGCGTTCAGGAACGCCCCGCGGGTCATGACCTGCGACGGCGTGCGGCCCTCGCGGACGAGGTCCACCGCGAGCCTGCCCGAGTCGTGGGCCCGCTCCAGGAGCCGGCTGTCCGGCGCCGGCGTGCCCGCCGTGCCGGGGAGGGTCATGCCCAGGGCCTCGGCCATGCAGGCCATCGTCGACGCCGTGCCCATCGTGTTGCAGTGGCCCTTGCTGCGGATCATCGCGGACTCGGAGGCCAGGAACGCCTCCTGGGACAGCGTCCCGGCCCGCACCTCCTCGCTGAGCCGCCACACGTCGGTGCCGCAACCGAGCGGCACGCCGCGGAAGTGGCCGGTCAGCATGGGGCCGCCAGGGACCACCACGGCCGGCAGGTCGACCGAGGCCGCGGCCATCAGCAGCGCCGGGATCGTCTTGTCGCAGCCGCCGAGCAGGACCAGCCCGTCGATCGGGTTGGCGCGGAACATCTCCTCCGCCGCCATGGCGGCGAGGTTGCGCCACAGCATCGCGGTCGGGCGGACGTTGGTCTCGCCGAGCGACAGCGACGGCAGGTTCAGCGGGACGCCGCCCGCCTCCCACACGCCCTGCTTGACGCTCTGCGCCACCTCGTCGAGGTGCATGTTGCACGGGGTGAGGTCGGAGGCGGTGTTGGCGATCGCGATGTGCGGCTTGCCACCCTCGAAGGCCTCGCGCGGCAGGCCGCGGCGCATCCAGGCCCGGTGGATGTAGGCGTTGCGGTCGGTACCCCCGTACCACTGCGAGCTGCGCATGGCCTTCTTCCAGTTGCCGGAAAAGGGATCTAATATCCGGAATGTGATCGACTCTAGCCCGGAAGCGACGCGAGGAGAAGACCGAGTGGTCGGCTCCGACCGCGTCCTCCTGGTGCTCCGGGTGCTGGCCGAGCACCCCCGGGGCATGGGGCTGGAGGAGATGGCGGAGGCGGTCGGCTCCGCCAAGCCCACCGTCCACCGGGCGCTGGCCGCCCTGCGCCGCGCCGGGTTCGCCGTGCAGGACGGGCGCGGGCGCTACCTGCTGGGCGACGAGTTCCTCCGGCTCGCCTTCACCCATCACGAGGCCCGGCCCGACCACGTCAGGGTCAGGCCCGCCCTGGAACGGCTGGCCGCGACGTTCGGGGAGACCGCGCACTACGCCGTGCTCGACGGGCGCGAGGTGGTCTACCGCGCCAAGGTCGACCCGCCCTCGGGGCCGGTCAGGCTCACCTCGACCGTGGGCGGGCGCAACCCGGCCCACTCGACCGCCGTCGGGAAGCTGCTGCTGGCGTACGCGCTGCCCGACGACGCCGCCGTGGGCGCGTGGGTCGCCGGGGGCGCCCCGCCGGCCCGCCGTACGGACCGGACCCTGGTCACCGCGGACGAGATCGCCGCCGAGCTGGCCGTGATCCGGCGGGAGGGCCACGCCGTCGACGACCAGGAGAACGAGGAGGGCGTCGCCTGCCTGGCCGTGCCCGCCTACCTCACCTCGTCGCGCACTCCCAGCGGCGCGGTCAGCGTGAGCGCGCTCGCCTACCGCACGCCGGCGGCCACGCTGCTGGCGGCCCTGCCCACCGTCCACGCCATCGTCGCGGAGAGCCGATGATCGCCGAATCCCTGTCGACCGAGCGGTACGAACTGGCCGAGGGGCCCGTGTGGGACCCGCTCGCGGAGCGCCTGCTCTGGGTGGACATCCCGACGGGCCGGGTGCTGGAGGGCCGGTGGCGGGACGGGGGCCTCCGCGTCGAGCGCACCCACACGCTCCCGGGCACCGTGGGCGCGGCCGTGCCCGGCGCCGACGGCTCGATCGCGGTCGCGGCCCGGTACGGCTTCGCCGTCATCGGCCCGGAGGTGACGATGGGGCCGAGGGTGCTGCCGGAGGGGGCGGCCAGCCGTTTCAACGACGGCAAGTGCGATCCCGCGGGCCGGTTCCTGGCGGGCAGCATGGCCCTGGACGACCGGACGGGCGAGGAGCGGCTCTACCGGCTGGAGCCCGACGGCACGGCCCTCGTGGTGGCCGTCGGGCTGACCCTCTCCAACGGCCTGGGCTGGTCGCCCGACGGGGGGACGATGTACCACGTCGACAGCGTCCCCGGCGTCGTGTGGGCGCGGCCATACGACGTGGAGACCGGGCGCGTCGGCCCCGGCACTGTGCTCACGACCGTGACCGGCGGGCTGCCCGACGGCCTGGCGGTGGACGCCGGGGGCGACCTGTGGCTCGCCGTGCACGGCGCCGGCGAGGTGCGGCGCATCTCCCCCACCGGGCGGCCGCTCGGCACGGTGCGCGTGCCCGCCCCGAAGACCACCAGCGTCGCCTTCGCCGGGACCACCCTGGTCGTCACGACGGCCGGGGACGGCCTGTTCGCCGTCGAGGCCGGGATCGGCGGCGTCCCCGCCACCCCGTGGGCCCCCCTCGGCCCGGTCCGCGCGGACGGCTGGCGGGCGGTCCCGTGAGGGCGCTGGTGCTGACCGGCCCCCGGCGGGCCGAGGTGCTGGACGTCGACCCCCCCGCCGCCGGGCCCGGGCAGGTCGTGGTCGCCGTGGAGCGGGTCGGCCTGTGCGGCACCGACGTGGAGTTCTTCACCGGTGAGATGGCCTACCTCCACCAGGGCCACGCCGCCTACCCGCTGCGGCCCGGCCACGAGTGGTGCGGCACGGTCGCCGAGATCGGCGAGGGCGTCGACCCCGCCTGGCTCGGGCGCCGGGTCACCGGGGACACCATGCTCGGCTGCGGCGCGTGCCCCCGCTGCCTGCGCGGCCGCCAACACGTCTGCGAGGAGCGGCACGAGGTGGGCATCCGCCGCGGGTGGGCCGGCGCCCTGGCCGAGCGGCTGCTCGTGCCCGCCGCCTCGCTCCACCCGCTGCCGGACGAGGTGAGCGCCGCCGCGGGCGCCCTCGTCGAGCCCGGCGGCAACGCACTGCGGGCCGTACGGGCGGCCGGGGCCGGTCCCGGTGTCCGGGTGGCCGTGTGGGGCCCCGGCACGATCGGGCTGCTGTCGGCCGCCTTCGCGGCGTCCGCCGGGGCGGAGGTCCACCTCGTCGGACCCTCGGCCGGCGCGCTCGCCTTCCCCCGCCTGCTGGGGCACCGGAACGTCTGGACCGCCGACGACCTGCCCGATCTCCCGTTCGACGCGATCATCGACGCCACCAACGCGGCGGACGTGCCGGCCCGCGCGCTCGACCTGGTCGAGCCCGGCGGGCGGGTCGTCTACATCGGCCTGGCCGGGCGGCCGAGCCTCGTCGACACCCGGACGCTGGCGCTCAAGGACGTGACCGCGGTCGGCGTCCTCAGCGGGTCGGCGGGGCTGCGCGGCGCCGTCGAGCACTACGCCCGCGGCGCCGTCGACCCCGAGCCGCTGGTCGCCGCCACCGTGGGCCTCGACCAGGCGGGCGACGTGCTCGCCGGGTGGCGCCCGCCGGGGGCGGGGCCGGGTCCCAAGATCCACGTCATGACCGGGGACGGCCTGCCCTGACGAGCCGGGCGGCGGCGTACAGGCCCAGAGAGACGGCCCCCCAGGCGAGGGCCGCGGCCGTCAGCGAGGCCCAGAGCGGCCACACCCCGGCCGTGAGCCCGACGACGACGGCGAACGCGACCAGGCCGAGGGCGCCGAGGGTGGCGCCCCGGATCTCGTCGTCGGCCTCGCGCACGCCCTCCTCCTTCGCCACGAGCGTGACGCTGGCCAGCAGGATCGCCGGGAACGCGAGGAAGAGCCCGCCCGCGCGCGGACCGGCCACGATGGACACCGCGGCGGCGAGCGCCGACACGCCCGCGCCGAAGGCGAAGCGGATCGCCCAGTCCCGCTTCGGCGGCCGCCGCAGCTCGCCGGGCCGCAGCCGGACCCGGTCGTCGTCCCCGCCGGACGCGGTCACGGCTCCCATCCCGACGGAGTCCGCACGCCCGGGCGGTGCGAGTGCGCCTCGGACGGCGCGAGGCCGTACCCGGCGGCCGCCACCGCGCCCCAGACGGTGAGGGCGGCCAGCGCTCCCCGCCAGGCGCCCCAGCGCCGCACCAGCGGCACGGCGGCCACGCAGTAGAGGGCGAAGCCAGCCGCGCCGATCCACATGCCGTGGGCCGAGGCGAGGACGTCCCCGACGCCGGTGAAGCCCGCGGTGACGATGAGGCTGGCCAGGGCCACCGAGGGCGCCGCGGAGAACACCCCGGCGAGCCGCTTCGGCGACAGCGTCTCGGCCAGCGCGGCGAACGCCAGCACGAACGCCCCGCCCACCAGGGCCTTCAGCACGACCTCGACGATCCTGCTCCCCATTGCGCCTCCGGCTCCCGGTCCTCCCCACGCTGGCGGCCCACCGCGATCAGGTGGAAACAACGTTGATCCCCGCCCGGCCCGTCCCGGAAACGCGGTCACAGGCCGGGTGGCAGTCCAGGTCACGGCCCGGGTCACAGGCCGGGGTCGCGGTCCAGGGTGACCCGGCAGGCCAGGTGCAGCGCGAGCCTGTCGTCCGGGTTGTTCAGGTCCACGGTGAGGAGCTCCTCGATCCGGCGCAGCCGCGCGGCGACCGTGTTGCGGTGGACGCCGAGGACCGCGGCCGTGTCGGCGGCCGAGCCGCCCGCGTCCAGGTAGGCGGCGAGCGTGGCGACCAGCTCGCCCGGCTGTGCCTCCAGGGGGCTGAGCAGCCGGGTGGCGGTGGGCACGAAAGTCTCCGTGCTGGCCCAGGCGACGAGGAGCTGGGCCAGCCCGAGCCGGTCGATGTGGACCAGGCGCCCGGTCTGCGGGCGGCCGCGGGCGAGCCTCGCGGCGTCCCACGCCTCGGCGAGGCTGCGGGTCAGCCCGCCCGCGTCCGGGTAGCCGCGGCCGACGCCGATGGCGCAGTCGAACCGAGTCGCCAGGCGGCGGCGGATCCTCTGCAGCGCGGCGAGCAGGTCGCGGCTGGCGTCCTGGCCGGGCTCGGCGCGCGTCGTCGTCCAGGCCGACCAGCCGTCGCCGCGTTCCACCAGCGCGGCCTCGACCCGCTCCGCGGCCATGGCGGCGGCCACCGCGTCGGTGTGCTGCAGCAGGTCGACCTGCCCGAGGACGGCGAGGTGGAACGCCACGTGCCAGCCGTCCAGGCGCCAGCCGACCTCGGCCGCCCGCTGCCGGGCCGTCTCGCCGCCGCCCAGCCTCCCCTCCAGCAGGTCGCCGAACATGCCGGCGCGCAGGCGGGCGTCGCGCTCCAGCACCCCCCGGCGGGTGGCCTGCCAGCGCTGGACGGCGAGCGTCCCGGCCTGCAGCACGTCGCGCGCGCAGCGGGCCCAGGCCGCCGGCGCGTTCCCGAGCGCGACGGCCAGCCAGAGGTCGACGGTCCCGCCCGCCATGCCCGGGACCGGTACGGCGACCGTCGTCCGGCCGTTCCCGGTGAGGATCTGGGCCGCCCCGGCGTACGGGTCGAAGTCGGGCGGCGGGCCGACCGGGACGGTGATCGGCGTGCCGTCGGGCCCGAAGACGGCCACGGGCCGGTCCAGGATCGCGGTGAGGGTCCGCGCGACCTCCTGTGGGCTCAGCAGGCCACGGGTGAGGGCGCGGTGCGCGCGGCGCAGGTGTTCGGCCGCCTGGACGGCCGGGGCGTGCACGAACGCGGCGGCCGTGCCCGCCCAGCGCAGCGGCGCGGCCCCGATGCCGAGGACGGGCAGGCGCAGGTGCCGGGCCAGCCGGCGGCTGCCGTCCAGCATCGTCTCGCCGCCCTCGGGGGCGGGCACGGCGAGGGCGGCCGCGCGCCGGTCGTGGAGCCGCCGGATGACGGCGTCGAGCCGCCAGCTGGTGAGGTATCCGGGCGGGATGGCGGGGCAGACGGCGATCTCGCCCTCCTCGACCTCGCCCGCCTCCGCCGGGTCGATCAGCGTCACGCCGGTGACGGGCCGGTCGAGGTCGTCCTCGCCGGACAGGGGCGCGGCGGCGGCGAGCGGCGGGTAGCCGAGCAGCTCCCGCAGCGTGGGGACGGCGCCGGTCATCGCTCCGCCTCCGGCCGGATCGGGTCGGTGTCCAGCCCGAACGCGCGCGGGGCGACCGCGTCCACGACCTCGGGCCGCCACCAGAACGCGGGCCCGGGCAGGTGGAGGGCGACGACCTCGGCCCCGCCGCGTACCGTGTCGCACGGCACGGGCAGCCCGGTGGCCCGGTCGAGGACGCACAGGATGTCCGGCGTGGACACGGCGGGCCGCCCGTCGACGAGGGCGAGGAGGTACTCGTTCTCCATCTCCAGCCGCACGAGGACGCCGTCGCGGTCGGCGCGGACGATCACCGAGCCGCGCCCGAAGCCGACGCCGGAGCGGTGCCGGACGACCTCGACGACCCGCCCGGTGACCAGGACCCGGGCGCCGAGGGACGCGGCGACCTCGTACGGGTCGGCGTCCCGGGTCCAGGCCGCGTGGCGGGCCCCCAGGTCCAGCGCGCGGCTGAGCGAGCCCGTGATGGCGAGGCGGTCGAGGAGCTCGACGGGCAGCGGGCGCAGCACGATGGCGGCCCAGCCGCCGAACTCGGTGAGCGCCGACCGGACGATCCGCTCGGTCGCCCGGGGGGACAGGCCGTCCAGGACGAGGAGCCGGCCGGTGGCGTCGCCGATGGCCAGCGGGGTGAGCGGCTCGCCGAGGGCGGCCACCGACATCTGGTCGAGCCGCGGCAGCGCGCGGCCCTGCAGGTCCGCGTCGATCACCGGGAGGCCCAGCTCGGCGGCGGCGACGAACGCCACGACCCCGTTGACGCCGCCCGCCTCGATGGAGACGAGCCCGGCGGGGCGGGTCCTGGTCCGGTCCTCGATCGCCGCGAGGACGGGCGCCCACTCCCCGCCGGAGGGCAGCCTCTCGGTGAACGCCGACACCGCGCCCACGATCCCCACCGGCACGACGTGGCCGCCCGGCAGCTCCTCGTGGCCCAGCAGCGGGATGCGGTCGCCCGCGAGGCTCCGGCGCAGCAGGCGGGCGGCCGCGTCGGTCTGCCCGCCGCCGCCCGAGCCCAGCAGCGCCGTCCCGCGCGCGAGGTGGTCGACGTCGGGTTCTCCCAGGTGGCGCACCGGCATGCCTTCAGAGTGGCACGAGATCCTCCACGGGCTGGAACTCCATGTCGAGTCCGAACGCGCGCGGCCCGAACACGCCGAGGGCCTCCGGGCTGCGCATCAGGTCCGGGGTGCTGATGCCCACCACGACGGCCCGCTGCCCGTACCGCAGTCCCTCGGTGGTGATGGGCTCCCCGGTGTCGGCCTCCAGCACGCAGATCAGGTCGGGGACCACGCACCGCACCTCACCACCGGCCCGGGCGACCAGGTGCTCGTTCTGGAAGGTCAGCTCCAGCGTCCGCGGCCCGTCGAACGCGGCGATCGTGGCGTGCCCGCGGGCGAAGCCGGCCTCGGTCCGCCGCTCGACGTCCACGACCTTGCCCCGGAACAGCACCCGGACCTTGTCGTAGAGGGTCCCGGCCATCGTGTCCGCGAGCGCCTCCACCGGGTCGCGGTGGTTCTCGCGCGCGGCGCGCAGGGCCCGGCCGATCCGCAGGCCGAGCCCGAGGGTGCGCGGGACCGCGGTGCGCCTGACGTCCGCGCCGCTCATCGCGTACTCGGCGATGTGCGCGACCCCGCCGAGCCGCACGGCGATCCCGCGCGCGAGCCACTCCATGCGCCGGTTGTCGGCGCCGGTGTCGATGATGACGGTCTCGCCGTTCTCGCCGCCGACGGCCAGCGGGGAGCCGGGCACGCCGTACACGGAGAAGGTCTCCATCTGGAGCTCGGGGAAGGCGCGGCCCATGCCGTCCGCGTCGACCACGGGCAGCCCGGTCCGGGCGGCGACCAGGAGCGGGATCATCGAGTTGATCCCGCCGCACTCGATGGGCATGGTGGCGTCCGCTCTGCGGCCCAGGTGGTCCTCCAGCGCCCGGAGCGCCGCCACCGCCTCGTCACCCCGCGGGATCTTCTCCACCATCACCGTCGGCGCGCCCATCTGCGCCGTCGGGATGACGAAGTCGTCGTCGCGGAGGTCGTCGGGGTCGAGGACGGTGATCGTGCCGGGGCCGTGGCGGAGCGCCTGGTCGACGAGCAGCCGCCCGATGTACGGGTCGCCCCCGCCGCCGGTGCCCAGCAGGGCCGCGCCCCGGGCGAGGTCGGCCAGGTCGCCGCGGTCCAGGGTGTAGCTCATGCGACGGTCCCGGCGCCGAGGCGGACGGTGCCGTGGTCGTAGCCGAAGTACCGCGGCCCCACCAGCTCCAGCCCTTCCGGAGTGTGCCAGCGCGGGTCGCAGGGGGCGGCGATCACCCGCACCCGCTGGCCGTACCGGAGGGTCTCGGTGGTGATGGCCGTGCCCGCCTCGGCCTCCAGCACGCAGATCAGGTCGGGGACGGTGGCGACCACCTCGCCGTCCCTCACCGCGACCAGGTGCTCGTTCTGGAACCGCAGCAGGAGGCGCTCCCCGGTCCGGTCGCCCAGGCCCTCGACTGTCGCCTCGCCGCGGGCGAAGCCGCCCTCGGTCCTCCGGACGACGTCCACGACCTTGCCGGTGAACAGCTCGACCCCGCCCAGCCGGCCGGTGACGGCCGCGACCGGGTCGCGGTGGGCCGCCCGGGCCTCCCGCACGAGCCGGCCCAGCTCGGCCGAGAGCGAGAGCGTCCCGGGGACGAGCGCCTCGCGCGCCTGGGCCCCGGACATCGGGAGGAGACTGATCATCGCGGAGCAGCCCATGTCGATCGTGGCGGACCTGGCCAGCCGTTCCGCCCAGTGGTTGTCCACGGTGTCGAAGATGCCGCTGTTGCCCTTCTCGTCGGCGATCGACATCGGCGTGGCCCCGATGCCGTACAACGTGGGGACGACCATCTGCAGCTCGGGGAAGGCGCGGCCCATGCCGTCCGCGTCGATCACCGGGAGCCCCAGCTCGGCGGCGGCGACGAGCGGCACCAGGGCGTTCACCCCGCCGGCCTCGGCGCACACGAGGTGGGTGGGCGTCCTGCCCAGGTACGCGGCGAGCGCCCGCACCGCGAGCGCGGCCTGCTCGGCCGACGGCACCTTCTCGACCATGACGGTCGGGGCGCCCATCATGGCGACCACGACGGCGACGGCGTCGTCGGGGACGGTGTCCAGCGGGACCAGGCGGGCCGGGCCGCCGGCGCGGACGGCCGCGCCCGCGAGCAGCCGCCCGATGTGGGGGTCGCCGCCGCCGCCCGTGCCGAGGATGGCGGCGCCGGCCGCGATGTCGTCCAGGTCGGCCTCGGTGATCAGCAGCTCAGCCACGGACGGCCTCCATCTGGAGGTCGCCGACGGCCTTGACCCGGATGCGGGTGGCGTTGCCCGGCAGGTAGGCGAGCGGCACCTCGTCGACCTCGACGACCCGCACGCTGCCCGGCTTCGCGCCGGAGGCGACCGCCCGGTCCACGGCCTCCTGTTTGGCCTCGTCCAGCACGCTCTGCCGCTGACCCGGCTCGACCGGGAAGATCCGGTCGACCTCGCCGCCGATCTGCGCGATGGCGGCGCCGATCGCGTTGGCGACAGCGAAGTGCTCGGGGCGGTGGACCTGGCCCGAGTCGCCGATCTCGTCGGGGAGCAGGATCGACCCGCCGCCGACCGCGACGACCGGCAGCGGCTCGGGAGAGGTGCGGATGCGTTCGATGGCGTCGCCGATGTCGCGGGCGATCCGGGCCAGCGCGGCCTGCGCCAGCGACCGGTCGAGATCCCGTACGGCGCCGGGGTCGCCGATGGCGGCGCGGCCGGCGGCCACCGCCACGTCGGTCGCGGTGAGCGTGGCCCCGCCGAACACGAGGGCCTCCTCGGCCAGGCGGTACCCGACCGAGTCGGGCCCGACCGTGACGGCGCCGGCGTCGCCCCGTACCCGGCTGCCGCCGCCGATGCCGAGGCTCAGCACGTCGGGCATCCGGAAGTTGGTGCGGATCCCGGCGACGCTGACCTCCGTGGTCGCCTCGCGCGGGAAGCCGTGCCGCAGCACCCCGATGTCGCTGGTCGTGCCGCCCACGTCGACCACGGCGCAGGTCTCCAGGCCCGACAGGAAGGCCGCGCCGCGCATGGAGTTGGTCGGCCCGGAGGCGAAGGTCGCGACCGGGTAGCGGCGGGCGAAGTCGACGTCCATCAGCGTGCCGTCGTTCTGGCTCAGGTAGAGGGGGGCGCGGATGCCCGCCCCCTCCAGGGAGTCCGCCAGGCCGTCGACGATCTGGCCGGCCAGCTCGCGCAGCGAGGCGTTGATGATGGTGGCGTTCTCCCGCTCCAGCAGTCCCATGCGGCCGACCTCGGACGACAGCGAGACGGCCAGGCCGGGCAGCTGCGCGGTCAGGATGTCGGCCGCGCGCTGCTCGAACTCGGCGTTCACCGGGGAGAAGACACTGGAGATGGCGACGCTGCGCACGCCGTGCCTGTCCAGCTCCTCGGCGACCCGCTGGATCTCGTCCTCGCGCAGGTCGGCGATGCGGCGCCCGTCGAACTCGTGGCCGCCGTGACACAGGTACGCCCGCCCCGCGATAGCTTCCACCAGCCGCTCCGGCCAGTCGACCATCGGGGGCAGCGACGCCGTGGCGGGCAGGCCCAGACGCACGGCCGCCGTCGGCGCCAGCCTGTCGGCCTCGACCAGGGCGTTGATGAAGTGGGTCGTGCCGATCATCACCGCGTTCACGGCGGCCGGGTCGAAGGCCCGCTGCCGTTGCAGCCCCGCGAGCGCGGCGGTGATCCCGCCGGTCACGTCGCGGGTGGTCGCGGTCTTGACCGCGGCCAGGACGCTCTGCCCGTCCATGAGCACGGCGTCGGTGTTGGTGCCGCCGACGTCGATTCCGATCCTCATGCGAGTCCCTTCGTGCGTGCCGGTCGCCTCACCGGCGTGGACGTCCTTCCATGGCCGGACCTCTACGCGGCTGTGTGCGCGGAGGCGCCCACCTGCTCGCCGCCGGCCGACGTGGGGGCGGTGCCGTACCCCCGGACCAGGCCGATCCGGCCCGCGACCGCGTACAGGACGAAGGCGGCGACCAGCGAGTTGATGCTGGGCAGGCCCCATGTGACGAACTTGCCGATCAGGCTCGCCGCGAGCCAGATCACCAGCGTCGCCGGCACCCAGCGGGGCGACTGCGGCGGCACCGACCCGGCGGCCTTCGTGGCGTCCAGGTCCGGGCGCCAGGTGCGGACGACGAAGTACTCGGCGATCATGATGCCCGCGATCGGCGGGAACGCGACCCCGAGCAGGATGAGGAAGTCGGTGAAGCTGTCGAGGATGCCGGCCGCGGCCAGCACGCTGCCGACGACCCCGACGAACAGGGTGACCAGCGCGCGGTTGACCTTCCGGCCGAAGACCGTGCCGACGAAGTTCACCAGGCCGAGGCCGGAGGAGTACAGGTTCCAGTCGTTGATCTTCAACGTGCCGACGACGATGACCAGCACGCCCACCCAGCCGACGCTGGACGTGACGATCGTGATGATGTTCGCCGACTTCACGGCGTGCGCGAGCAGCACGCCGATCAGGCCGATCACGTACTCCCCCAGCGTGATGCCGAGCAGGGTCTGCTTGACCACGTCGGCCGCCGACCGGTTGAAGCGCGTCATGTCCGGGGTGATCACCGCCCCCACGATGAACCCGCCCGCGACCAGCGTCGTCCCCTCCAGCAGCGACAGGGCCGGACCCGCCGGCGCCGTGGCCGCCAGCTCCGTCAGGGAGTGGCTCGACAGCTCCGACCCGACCGACCAGGCGACCAGCAGGACGAACGCCGGCACGGTGAGGTAGGCCGTCCAGGCCATCGAGTGGAAGCCCTTGACGACGATGCCGGTGACCGCGAGCCCGAACAGCAGCGACCACAGCCACACCGGCAGCGCCGGGATCAGCTCGTGCAGACCCTGCGCCGACACCGCCGACTGGATGCCGAACCAGCCGACCAGGCTGATCCCGATGGCCAGGCCGATGATCGCCGATCCGGCCTGGCCGAACCCGCACCACCGCGCCAGCGTGGAGGTCGACAGGCCCTCCCGCATGCCGATCACGCCCAGCGCGATCGCCACGAGTTCGAGGATGACCGCGCCCAGCGTGATCGCCCAGAAGGCGTTCCAGAAGCTCATCCCGAAGCCGAGGGTGGCGCCGAGCAGGAACTGGCTGAGGGCGGAGATCTGACCGAAGCGCTGGACCGCCACCGACACCCAGGAGTATCGGGCGCGGGCGGGGACCCGGGATATCGCGTAGTCGTCGGTGCCGAGGGAAGGAGCCATGGTTGCCTCCGAGGGGGGCGGACGATGCCTGGTGGCCAGACCCCACGCGCGTGTGGTGGATCCGAGGGTAGGAAACGGTCCCCGGCCCGTCATGGTGCGGACGGCACGGCCGGACGCCTCCGGCCGTGCATCCCGCACACCCGGCTCACACCCGGATCACACCTGGCTCACGCCTGGGGCTTGCCCGTCCGGTAGAGCCAGGCGTCGAAGAAGGCCCCGAGGTCCCGCCCCGAGAGCCGCTCCGCCAGCCCGACGAAGTCGGCGGTGGTCACCAGGCCGTACCGGTGCTCCTGGGTCCAGGTTCTGATCAGGCGGAAGAACACCGGGTCGCCGACCTTCTCACGGAGGGCGTGCAGGGTCATCGCCCCGCGCACGTAGACGGCGTTCTCGTCGAACATGCCCCGGCGGCCGGGATCGCCCGTCCTCAACTTCCAGAAGCCGCCGCTACGCGCGCTGTACCTGTCGAAGATCTGCCGCGCGGACGGGCCGCCGTGCTGCTCCTGGTACAGCCACTCGGCGTACGTGGCGAATCCCTCGTTGAGCCAGATGTCCCGCCAGTTCCGCACGCCGACGCTGTCGCCGAACCACTGGTGGGCCAGCTCGTGCACGATCTCCAGGTCGTCGGTGGGACCGCCGCTGTAGACGGGCCTGCCCTGCGTCTCCAGCGCGGTCTCGTTGCCGTAGCCGTCCGCGATCCCGCCGGTCGAGGAGAACGGGTACGGGCCGAAGAGCCCGGCCTCCCATTGGACCGCCTTGGCGGTCATGTCATGGAGGTCCTTCGCCTTGCCGGCCAGAGAGGGATCGAAGGCGGTGATGTTCGGCATGCCGGCGACGGTCCCCTCGCTGACCGTGAAGCGGCCGATCGCGACCATCGCAAGGTACGGCGCCATCGGGTGCGTCATCTCCCAGCGGGTGGTGGCGTAGCCGTCCCCGGGCGCGGTGACGCCGTCGGCCGCCCGCTCCCCGTTCGCGAGCACGGCCAGGTCGTCGGGCGCCGTCACCTGGATGCTGAACGTGGCCTTGTCCGCCGGGCTGTCGTTGGCCGGGAACCAGCTCCGGGCCCCGTCGGGCTGAGAGGCGACGAACGCGCCGTCCCTCGTGTCGATCCAGCCCTGGTGGCCGACGTCGTCCTTGACCGCCTTCGGCCTCCCCGCGTACGAGACGGCGACCGTGAACCTGCTGCCCGCCGGCAGCCCCCGCGCGGGGGTGACGACCAGCTCCTGGCCCTCGCGCCGGTAGCCGGCCCGGGCGCCGTTCACCTCCACCCGGCTGATCGCGGGCCCGGAGAAGTCGAGGTCGAAGTGGGACAGGTTCTGGGTGGCGGTCGCCGTGATCGTCGTCCGCGCGGTGAGCCTGTGACCGGCCGGGTCGAAGCGCAGCTTCAGGTCGTAGTGGCCGACGTCGTACCCGCCGTTCCCCGCCAACGGGAAGTAGGGATCGCCGAGCCCCGCCGCTCCGGGAGTGAAGGTGGTCTGCCCCGCGTGCGCGGGAACCGCCAGGGACGCGATCACCGTGAGACCGGCGACGAGCGCCACCACGGGAGCTTTACGCAGCATTCGCCCATATTGCGGGAATTGTAGAGATAACCGGTAATTCGTCCCCTTCTGTCGCGTATGTCCCAGTTGTCACGGCGTCATGACGGCGTCCACGAGGTCGAGGCCGAGGTCGTGCGTGTGCTGGACGGGCAGGTGGGCGTCGGTGAACCAGTCGTCGGTCGCCTCGGGGTGCGGCCCCACGACGGCGACGCGGCCCTGGCCGAAGGGGGCGGCGAGGGCGGCGATCGTCCCGTTGGTGTAGGTGGCGAGCACCCGCACCCCCGGGCCCGGACGCGCGTCGAGCACGAAGTGGGGGCCGTCCTGGAAGAACACGGTGCGCGTCCGGTCCCGCCAGCGCACCTCGACCAGGCGGTCCTCCTCGTCGTGGACGGTGGCGCCGGGCGAGGCGATGTACTGGTCGGTGTCCCCGGGCAGCAGGGCGAAACCGGGGGTGGCCCCCGCGAGGTAGCCGCCGAGGCAGAACCCGAGGTAGCGGCCGCCGCCGGCGACGTACTCGCGGATCTCGTCGCGGTGCCGTCTGAGCCGCCGGTAGGCGCGGGACAGGCCCCCGCCGCCCGGCTGGGCGTACAGCGCGGCCCCGGCCAGCGTCTCCGCCGAGAGCGGCAGGTCCTCGTACGGGCCGGTGTAGCGGACGTCGAATCCCCACGGGGCCGCCGACAGCAGCGCCGCGACCGCCTCGGGGCAGCCGGGAACCGAGCCCGGGCCCCGGTAGACGAGCGCCAGCGGACGGCCCGGCCTCCGGCGCGGCGGCTGCGCCGGGCGGAGCGCGCGCCGCAGCGCGCCCAGGATCCTCTGTGGTCTCATCGCGTGCCTCACCAGGTCGTCCATGGAGTGTCAGGGGTCGGGCCCGGTGACGACGGCCTGGGCCGGGATGCCGCGCCAGCTCGTGCCGGGGGCGAGGTGCTCGCCCTTCATCAGGAGCGACAGGGCGCCCAGCGAGACGCCCTCGTCGACCACGGAGTCGTACAGCACCACGGTCCGCGCGCCGACGGTGGCGCCGTCCCGGACGGTGACGGCGGACATCTTCATCACACGGTCCTCGAACAGGTGGGTCTGCAGGGACGCGCCCACCCCGATCGCGGCGTCGTCGCCCACCTCCACCAGGTCGAACTCGGTGAGGTACGTGGTGCCGACGCAGGTTCGCCTGCCGATGCGCGCGCCGAACCACCGCAGGACGGGTGGCAGGAACGGGGTCCCCGTGAGAATCCCCACCCCGGCCGGGACCGCGGCCGCCTCGTAGAGCCCGGTGACGAACTCCGTGCGCCGGACGTACCGGCTCCACAGCGGCTCGACCCGCGGCTCGTACCTGCCGATCAGGACCCGCTTGGCGGCGGCGCAGCACCCGATCACGGCGAGCCCGAGGGCGAGCGCGACGAAAGGCGACGCGAGCACGACCACCGGCAGGGCGGATCCGAGGGCGAGCCCGAGAACGGCGAGGAGGTAGAGGTAGAACGCGCCGCCGAGCAGGGTCGCGGGGAGGGTGGCGCGGAAGAACTCGACGCCCAGCCGGTGCGCCACCAGCCCCCGGCTCGGCCGGTACGTCGTCTCCTGTGGGAAGGGGCCGCTCGCCTGCCGCCGGGGCAGGCGGATCGCGGGCGAGCCCAGCCAGGAGGTGCCCTCCGGCACCCCCTCCGCAGGCGGGACCGTGCCGACCCCGAGCAGCGAGCCCGGTCCCGTCCGCGTCCCGGCCGGCAGGACCGCCGCGTTGCCCACGAAGGCGCGCCGGCCCACCTCGGTCGGCAGCAGCGCCACCCGGCCGGCCGCGAATCCGGCGGCCCCGACGCTGGCCATGTCGGCGACGAAGCTCTCCTCGTGCAGCGTGAGCAGGTCGGGGTCGATCTGGGCGGCCGTGGACACCTCGACGCGCCGGCCGACCCGGGCGCCGAGCAGCCGCAGCCACGGCATCGCGTACAGGGTGCCGTAGAGCGAATTGGTCCAGGCGAGGCTGGCCGCGAGCAGCTTGTCCACGGCCCACTTGCGCACGCCCAGGCCGGAGCGGACCGGGTGGACGCCGGCCGGCGCCCGCCGCAGGACCAGCCGCTTGCCCCCGGCGACCACGGCGCAGACCCCGGCCACGAAGAGCGGACCGGCCACGGGCAGCGTGGCCAGGCCTGCCAGGACTCCTCTGGTCAGCAGGGCGTACCAGACGAGCGCGGCGCCGGGCGCCGCCGCGACCAGCCCGCAGACCTCCAGGCACAGGAGGCCGAGCGCGGCCGCGGCCGGCTCGCGCGCCCGCCAGCCGGCCGCGCCGGTCCCGGCGCCCAGCATGGCGTCCACGGCGGGGCCGAGGGAGGCGACGGGGCTCGCCGGCGACCCGGCCCAGCGCGCTCCCTCGGGCACGGCCTCGCCCTGGCCGAGCGCCGACTGGTCCCCGAGCCCGGCCCCCGCCCCGACGCGGGCGCCCGGCTCCAGGGCCGCGCCGGCCCCGACGAAGGCGCGCGGCCCGACCTCGACCGGCGCGACGATCACCCAGCCGTCCGCGACCCGCCAGCCGTGCAGCGAGGCCCGGTAGCCGACCGAGGCGCCCTCCCCCACGCGGACCAGCGTGGGCGGGCCGATGTCCGCGGTGGCGATCGTGGTGCCCGGGCCGATCCGCGCGCCGAGCAGCCGCAGGTACGGCCCCATCATCGGGGAGCCGCTGAGCACCCCCAGCGGGCTGAGCGACAGCAGCAGGTTGAGCGTCCACAGCCGCAGGTAGGTCACGCCCCACAGGGGGTGACGTCCCGGCCGGACGCCGGCCGCCAGCGGCCGCGCCGCCACGACCGGCAGGAGCCAGCGGACGCCGAGATAGCCGGCGACGGCGGCCTGCACGATCGGGATCAGCAGACCGGGGCCGAGAAGGCGGTCATGGGGCGCCGCGCCGCCCGCCGGGGGCCTCCCACCGCGGTCGCCCACCCACCGGTACAGCAGGCAGGACATCGGCAGCGTGACCAGGAGCAGCAGCAGGTAGATCGCCGCGGCCTGGGCCGCGCCGGCGGCGGCGACGCGCCGGGACGGGTGCCGTACGGGCTCGGGACGGGGGACGACGGCCGTCCCCGGCGTCTGCGCGCCCTGCGGGGACGCGCGCAGGTGCGCGGCGAGGCGGCGCACGGTCGGGTTGGCGTACAGGTCGCGGACGGCGAGGCGCGCTCCGACGTCCCGGGCGCGGAGCAGCGACACCACGCGGGCCGCGAGGAGCGAGTGGCCGCCGAGGTCGGTGAAGAAGTCCGCCTCGACCGACACCGACGCGGGCTCGACGCCGAACTCCTCGGCCCACGCCGCCCGCACCCGCTCCTCGAGCGCGTCCCGCGGCGGGACGGCCGGCCCCGAGCCCGGGAGCCGGCGCCCGGACGGCGGCGGCAGCCGCGAGCGGTCCACCTTGCCGCTCGGCATGGCCGGCAGCGCCGCCACGACGTCCAGGAACGACGGCACCATGTACGCGGGCAGGGCGCGCCGCAGCCGGTCGCGCAGCCGCCCGGCGAGCGCCGCCCCGTCGCCGTCCCGCCCGTTCCCGTTCTCTCCACCGGGGGCGGGCACCACGTACGCGGCCAGCTCGGCGGGCCGGCCATCGCCGTCGGGCGCGAGCGCGGCCGCGGCCGCCGCGACCCCAGGCTCCTCCAGCAGCACGCCCTCGACCTCGCCCAGGTCCACCCGGTGTCCCCGGACCTTGACCTCGGCGTCGGCGCGGCCCAGGTACTCGATCTCCCCGTCCGCCGTCGTCCTCCCGAGATCGCCCGTCCGGTACAGCCGGCCTCCGCCGGCCAGAGGATGGTCGATGAACCGCTCGGCGGTCAGGTCGGGGCGCCCGACGTAGCCCCGGGCCACGCCGGGGCCGCCGACGCAGATCTCCCCCACCTCGCCGTCCGGCACCGGGCGGCGGCGCTCGTCCAGCAGCACCACCGAGTACGTCGGCAGCGGCCTGCCGATGGTCACCGGACGGCCGGGCAGCAGCTCCGCCCAGGTCGCGGTGACCGTGGCCTCGGTCGGCCCGTAGGTGTTGAGGATGCGGCGCCCGGGCCGGCTCCACCGCTCCACCAGCGGCGCGGGGCACGGCTCGCCCCCGACCAGGACGGTCCGTACGGCGGGGAGGTCCCGGGGGATCGTCGCGAGCAGCGTGGGCACGCAGTACAGGACCGTGACGCCCCGGTCGTCGAGGAAGTCCGCCAGCTCGGCGCCGAGCCGCTGGGAGCCGGACGGGCCGGCGACGAGCGTGGCGCCGACCGCCCACGTCGGCCAGATCTCCTCGATCGAGAAGTCGAAGGAGATCGTCATGCCCTGGTACACCCGGTCGTCGGGCCGTACGTCGTACAGCCCGGGCACGACGTCGAGGAAGTTGCGGATGCTCGACTGGGCCACCTCCACGCCCTTGGGCCGTCCGCTCGACCCGGAGGTGTACATCACGTACGCGGCCGGATCGTCCTCCCGGCCGTCCCCGGGCGGCTCAGGAGGGGGGCGGGTCGGCGGCGCGGCGGCCAGCGCGGCCCCGCACCGGCTCACGTCGAGCACCGGCCGCCCGCCCGCCGCCGCGTCCGGCGTCGTCTCCGCGACGGTGAGCACGAGGTCCGCGCCGGCGTCGCGGAGGATGTAGGCGACGCGGTCCGGCGGCGACGCCGGATCGATCGGCACGAACGCGCCGCCCGCCTTGCCCACCGCGAGCAACGCCACGTAGGTGTCCAGCGACCTCGGCAGCAGGATCGCGACCCGCGACCCGGCGCCGGTCCCGCGCCCGCGCATCACGTGCGCCAGCCGGTTCGCGCGTTCGTCCAGCTCGGCGTAGGTGAACGCGCCCTGGTCGCACTCCAGCGCGGTCGCGTACGGCGTCCGGTCGCCGGCGGCTTCGAAGACGTGGTGGAGCCGCCCGGCCGCCGGCCGGCCCGGAGCGCCGGCCATCCGCTCTGGTCGCGATGCACACCCCGGCATGATCACCCTTTGGTCGCTCGCGGACCGCCGCCCCGTCGCCGGGGTCCCATGGGCGGTCGCGTCGTTCGCGCCTGATCGCCGTGCCGATGGACGGTCGCGTGATCGCGCCTCCTCGCCGTGGCCCGGGCGACGGCCTCGGACGCGGGTCTCGACATGCCCGGCGGCCGCACGGCGGATCCCTCCCAGGATAAGTTCCCGGCCCTTCTCCCCCGGTTATCACCGCAGCACAATCGGCGCAAAAGATCCCCGGTCATCGGATGCGCAGGGGCGGGCGGCGACCCCAGGTGGCCCAGCGCCAGAGCCACTCCAGCGGGCCGTACCGGTACCGCCGCAGCCAGGCGGCGGACACCGCCCACTGGACGGCGAGGATCGCGCCGGCGATCGCGAGCACCGTCGTGACGGGCCAGTTCTGCGGCACACCGCCGATCACCCGCGCGACGGCCAGGACGAGCATGGTCGCCGTGAGGTAGTTGGTCAGCGCCATCCGGCCGAGGGGCGCGAAGACGGCCCGCAGCAGCGGCCGGACAGGGGTGTGGAGCAGCGCTAGCAGCCCGCACACGTACACCCCGGCGATCAGCAATCCGGCCACGCCCATCGAGAGGCCGAACTCCGGGTCCGTCACCCGCGTGCCCGTCTGCCACCACAGGGCGGGCGCGGCCGCCGCCGCGAACGCCAGGGCCAGGGCGGCCGGCACCCGCGGGGACCGCTCGATCCGGTCGGCCACGCCGTACCGGACCAGTGCCGAGCCCAGCAGGAACAGCCCGGGGACGAGGGCGAACCCGCCGCCGAACGCCAGCAGCCCGGCCGCCAGGAGGACGGGAGCGAGGCCGGCCGCCGCCCACCGCGGCAGCCAGGTCGAGGGCAGCAGCACCACCAGCCCGACGAGCGCGTAGACGGTGAGGACGTCGCCCCGCCAGAGCGCGAACATGTGGACCAGGCCCACCGCGAGCAGCACCAGGAGCCGGCGCAGCAGGACCACCCTCGGGCGTGCCGTGCGCGCCGCGGCCGACTCCAGCAGCAGCGAGAACCCCACGCCGAACAGCAGCGAGAAGATCGGGAAGAAGCGCTGCTCGACGAGCAGGCCCACTACCTGCTCCCCCGGGCCGCCGCCTCCCGGGCCCACCACGGCGGCGTCGCCGACATGGGCGATCGGCTGGACGTTCGCCACCAGGATCCCGCAGAGCGCGAAGCCGCGGATCACGTCGAGGGCGGTGATGCGCTCCCGCACCGGGGGCGGGACGGAGTCCTCCCGTCCGGGAGCTTCTGACGGCGGGGAGGCGGGCCGCGGCGCCGCCCGGCCCGGAGAGGGGTGATCGGAGAACATGGGCCAAGCCTGCGGGCCGGCGGCCGGGCCGCGGCATCGGCCGGAAGGGGGGTTCGCGCCCCGGGGATCGTACTTTCGGCCGGTCCCGGGGGCGGCCGGCCTCTCGTAGCCTGAGCCCTGTGAACGCGAGGGAGTGGGCGGCCCGGCTCGTCCGGCTGGCGGCGGTCGCCGGGCTCGGCGCGGTCTTCGCCGCGGCGCTCGCCGTCCAGGCGTACCGGATCGCGCACAGCTGGGGCGGCGGCGCCTGGCGGTTCGACTGCGTCGCCGGACTGGTGGTGTGCGTGATCGCGCTGGCCCGGCGGCGCGACCTGGGGTGGGCGGCGGTGGCGGGACTGGCCGTCGCGGCGGTCGCCGTCCCGGCGGCCAAGGCGGCGCACCTGCCCGGCGAGCCCGGTCTCGCGATGACGCTGGCCCTGTCGGTGCTCCTCGGCAGCGCGATCAGAGTTCTGCGGCCCCTCGCCGCCTGCGCCGTCGCGGCCGGGGGGCTCGCGGTGGCCGCCGCCACCGCCGTCCCCCCGCCGGACCACCTCGCGCCGGTGACGAGGCTGTACGGCGCGGCCTGGCTCGCGGCCCTCGCCGCCGGGCTGGGCCTGCGGCTGCTCGACGCCCGCCGCCGCGCCGCCGCCGAGCGGGTGCGCCGCGACGAACGGCTGGCGCTGGCCAGGGAGCTCCACGACGTCGTGGCCCACCACATCACCGGCATCGTGGTGCAGGCCCAGGGCGCCCGGATCGTCGCCCGGCGGCAGCCGGAGAAGCTGGAGGAGTCGCTCGCCGGCATCGAGGCCGCGGGCTCGGAGGCGCTGACCGCGATGCGGCGGGTGGTCGGGCTGCTGCGCGACGCCGGGGACGCGGCGCCGGCCACTCCCGGGCCCGAGCGGCTCGGGGAGCTGGTCAGTCGCTTCGACGGCCACTTCGACGGCCGCGGACCCGCGGTGAGCCTGCGCCTGCCGGACGGCGAGGGGACGGCGGCGTGGCCGCCCGAGGTGACGAGCACTGTATACCGGGTGGTGCAGGAGTCGCTGACCAACATCACCCGGCACGCCCGGCACGCCCGCTCCGCCACGGTCACGGTCGCCCAGGACGGGCACGTCGTCACCGTCGAGGTGGTGGACGACGCCCCGCCGGGCCCCGTCCGGCCCTCCCATCGGGGCGGGTACGGCCTGGTGGGGATGCGTGAGCGCCTCGAGGCCCTCGGCGGCACGCTGCGCGCCGGGCCGCGGGCGGGCGCCGGCTGGGCCGTGCTGGCGACCCTGCCCGTTCCCGCGGGGAGGCCCCGGTGACCGGCGGCCCTCGGCGGCAGGCCACGGCGATCGGCGGCCCTGGACGGCAGGCCGCGACGACGGGCGGGCCGGTCAGGGGGATCGGATGACGATCAGCGTCCTGATCGCCGACGACCAGGCCATGGTGCGCAGCGGGCTGCGGCTCATCCTGGAGGACCAGCCGGACATCACGGTCGTCGGGGAGGCCGCCGACGGCGCGGAGGCCGTCGCCCTCGCCCGGCGGCTGCGGCCGGACGTGTGCCTCGTGGACATCCGCATGCCGCGCCTCGACGGCATCGAGGTGACCCAGGCACTGGCCGGCCCGGGGGTCGCCGACCCGCTGCGGGTGGTCGTGGTCACGACGTTCGACCTCGACGAGTACGTGTACGGCGCGCTGCGCGGCGGCGCGGTGGGGTTCATCCTGAAGGACGCCGGCCCCGTCCTGCTCGTCGAGGCCGTGCGGGCCGCGAACGCCGGGGACGCCCTGGTCTCCCCGTCGGTCACCCTGCGGCTGCTGCGCCACCTGGCCGCGGCCGCCGCACCGGCCGCCCGGCGGCCCGCGCGCCCGCTGTCCGAACGGGAGACCGAGGTCGTGCGGGCCATCGCCCGCGGCCGGACGAACCAGGAGATCGCCGCCGAGCTGTTCATCTCCCTGAGCACGGTGAAGAGCCACCTGGCCGGCATCCAGGCCAAGCTCGGCGTGCGCAACAGGGTCGAGATCGCCGCCTGGGCCTGGGAGAACCGCCTCACGGGCGCTTTCTAGCGGCGTACCTTGAACATGAGGTGCAGCACCCGGTCGCCCTGGACGACCACGTGGGGATCCTCCAGCAGATGCCGCCCGTCGACGCCGCCGAAGTAGCGCTTGCCCGACCCGAACACCACGGGCACCACGTCCATCGCCACCTCGTCCACGAGACCGGCCGCGAGGATCTGGCCGCCCACGTCGCCGGCGTTCACCGCGACGGTCCGCTCCCCGGCGAGCTCCTTGGCCTTGCCGATCGCGGCCGTCACGTCGTCGACGAAGTGGTACGACGCCTCGGGGTGCCAGCCCTCGGGCTTGGGCCGGTGGGACACCACGACCACGTGGTCGCCCGCGGGCGGCTTGCCCTCCCAGCCGTTCACCAGGTCGAACAGGGTGCGGCCCATCACGATCGCGCCGATCGCCTCCCACATGGGCCGGACGTACTCCGCCGACGCGCGCGAGACCGTGAAGCCGCTGCCGACTCCGGAGTGGTCGTACTGCCGGCCGCCGCCCTCGACGATCGGGGTGTCCCCGGTGAAGTACCACTCGTGGAGTGGCCCGACGTCGTCGTTCCCGTCGGCGATGAAGCCGTCCACCGACACCGCGCTGTTCATGATCACCATGCCCACGGGACCTCCTCGATTCTCCTCGCGCGTTCGCCTCCGATCGTGCCGGTCCCGAGGGCGGGCGGGCTTGTAGAAAATCCA
Source organism: Microbispora corallina (assembly GCF_016863035.1). Taxonomy (GTDB): domain Bacteria; phylum Actinomycetota; class Actinomycetes; order Streptosporangiales; family Streptosporangiaceae; genus Microbispora; species Microbispora corallina. Next base: position 93,959 of record NZ_BOOC01000015.1, on the reverse strand, counting down.
TCAGCGGGCATCGGACCGCTGTCCGGCGGGAACCCCCGCTCGGCGGGGAACCGGCGCCGCAGGGCCAGGTATTCCGTCGGGGTGTGGCCGGTGAAGTCCTTGAACTCCCTGCTGAAGTGGGCCTGGTCGAAGTAGCCCGCCGTCTGCGCGAGCCCCGGCCAGTCGACCGGACGCAGGGCGTCGACGGACAGGATCAGCCGCGCGAAGCGGTAGATCCGCGCCACCCGCTTCGGGGTGACCCCGACATGGGACGTGAACTGCGCCGCCAGGTGGTTGCCACTCACCCCGGCGGCGTCGGCCAGCGCGCCGATCGGGACCGCGCCGTGGGCGGCCTCCAGGCGCCCTCCCGTGTGCCGGACCAGGTCGAGGCCGCGCGGCGGCGCCTCGGTGAGCATCGACCGCAGTTCCTCCTCCAGCACCCGCAGTGTCTCCGTCGCCGACGCGAGGCCGCCGACCCGGTCGCGGATCCGGTCCGGTGACCGCCGCCGGACGGCGTCGGCCGGCACCCATCGGTCCCGCAGCTCGGCGGCCGGCACGCCGACGAACGGCGACATCCCCCACGGCTTGAAGTGCACCCCGACGAGCCGCACCCGCGTGGGGTACTCGAAGAGGAAACGCCTGGTCCACACACCCATGAACCACGCGCCGGTGAACGTCACCGGCGGCACCGAGGGGTCGGAGTCCCACAGGCGGGCGGGTTCGCCCAGGTTGACGAACAGGTGTGCCGACGGCATCGGCGGGACGTTCATCAGGCGGTGCCGCGGCACCCCCGTCAGGCAGTAGATGTCGTCGATGAACCGGTCGAGCGGCGGCGCGGGCACCCGTCCGACGTATTCCATGGACTCAGTGTTGCTCAACGCCACCCTGTGGGGCGAAGCCGTGGAGGAGGGCGTCCACGACGGCGTCGACGCCGGGCGGACCGATCCCGAGGAGCCCCCGGTAGACCACGAGCCCGGCGAACAGATCGGTCAGCAGCCACAGGTCGGCGTCCGGGCGGAGCTCGCCGCGCTCGATCGCCCGGTCGTACACGACCCAGGACCGCGTCATCCGCTCCCGCATCGTGGTCCGGACCATGTCGGCCACCTCCGGATCGCGCCCGGCCTCCCCCAGGACCTGGCGGCTGACGGCGGCGAGCCGGTCGTCCCGCCAGACGGCGAGCGTGTCGGCCACCACCTGCCGCAGGTCGCCGGCGAGCGAGCCCGTGTCGGGGATGGCGACGTGGACGTCGAGCAGCCGCCCCATCGTGTCGAGCAGCAGGTCGCGCTTGGTGCCGTACCGGCGGAAAACGCTGGCGCGGCCGACCCCGGCGCGCGCGGCGACCTCGTCCATCGTCATCTCCAGCCCGCGCTCCAGGAGCAGGGCGAGAACGGCGGCGCGGATCTTCTCGTCGACGGCGGGGTCGGGCCGGCGCCCCCGTGGTGACGGGCTCGTGGGCATATGTGATACTTCCGGTATCGGATACTGCGAGTATCAGAATGAGGATGACGACATGAGAGTACTCGTCGTCGGCGCGGGCGTCGCCGGGCTCGCCTGCGCCCGCGGGCTGGTGCGGGCGGGCCACGAGGTCGAGGTGTACGAGCGGGCGCCCGCCCTCCGCACGGCCGGCGGGTCCGTCACGTTGTGGAGCGGGAGCACGGGCATCCTGCGCGACCTCGGCGCCGGTCTGTCGGGGATCGGCCGGCGGATCGACGCCATGGAGTCCCGCCGGCACGACGGCCGGCGGCTGTTCACGGTCGACGTGGCGGCCGCGGCCCGCCGCTTCGGCACGCCCGCCGTCCACGTGCCCCGGCAGCGGCTCGTCGAGCGGCTGGCCGAGGGCCTGCCGAGCGGGGTGCTGCGCTTCGGCCAGGCCTGCGCGGGCGTGGACCCCGACGCGGGCGTGGTCCGCCTCGCCGACGGGCGGGAGGTGCGCGGCGACGTCGTCGTCGGGGCCGACGGGCGGTCGTCCGCGGTACGCGACCGCCTCTGGGGCGCGGACCCCGCCCGGCCCACCGGCTGGGTGACCTGGCAGGGGTTCGTCCGGGGGCCCGCCGACCTCGTGTCGTCCCACCTCGCCCTGATGATCATCGGGCGCGAGGGGCTGTGCGGGCTCATTCCGGCCGGCGACGGGCTGCTGCTGTGGTGGTTCGACCACCGGATCGGCGGTGGCGATCCGCCCGCCTCCCCCGCCCGCGCGCTCGCCGCCCGCTTCGGCGGCTGGGCCGCGCCCGTCCCCGAGATCCTCGCCGCGATCGGCGACGTGGACCGCTTCGCCCACTACCGCCATCGCGTCCCGAAGGTGTGGGGCCGGGGGCGGGCGACCCTCGCGGGGGACGCCGCGCACTCGATGCCGCCCACACTGGCCCAGGGCGCCAACCAGGCGCTGGAGGACGCGTGGGCGCTGGTGCGCGAGCTGACCGGGGACGGTCCCGTGGAGGACCGGCTGCGCCGCTACGAGCGGGTCCGCTCCCGGACGGCCGGCCGGGTGGCCGCCCTGGCGGCCGTCGAGAGCACGGACCGGTACCCCGTGCAGGCGATGACGCGCCTGGTCCCGGACGCGCTGCTCACCGCCACCAACACCCGCTGGCTGCGCCGGGCCAGCACGTACCTCCGGTCGTCGGGCCCGGTGCCGGAGAAGGGCGCCGTACGGAGGCCTTGACCAGGGAAATGAACGATCGTTTAATTCCTCCATGGCCCGAATCGCGGGCGTCACCGCGGCCGAGACGCGCGAGCGACTGCTCCGCGCGGCCGCCGACGTCTTCGCCGAGCGCGGCTACGACGGCACGCGGGTGGCGGACATCGCGGCGGCCGCGGGGGTGAGCAACGGCGCGCTGTACGCGCACTTCCCGTCCAAGGCCGGGCTGCTGGTGGAGGCGCTGCGCGCGCACGGCCCCCGCCTGCTGGCCACGCTGCTCGCGGCCGCCCCCGACCGGCCGGTCACCGACCTGCTGCTCACGGTCGGCCGGCAGCTGGCACGCCCGCGTGACGCCCGCGGCTACCTCATCGTCGAGGCGCTGGTCGCGGCCCGCCGCGACGAGGACGTGGCCCGGCCGATGCGCGACTACCTCGGCGGGCGCACAGAATGGATCGCGGACCTCGTGCGCGGCGCGCAGGCCCGCGGCGAGATCGACCCGGGCCTGTCGCCGGACGCGCTCGCCCATTTCTGCCTCCTGCTGGCGATGGGCAGCGCGCTCGTCACCCCCGGCCTGCACGGCGTGGACGACGCGCAGTGGTCCGCCCTGCTCACCCGCGTGGTGGCCGCCCTCGCCCCCACCGACGTCACTGCCCAGAGGGGAGCAACCCAGTGAAAGTACGGATAGACCCGCAGCGGTGCCAGGGACACGGCCGCTGCTACGACCTCGCGCCCGACCTGTTCGGTGAGGACGACGAGGGCTACGGCCAGGTCATCGGCGACGGCACGGTGCCGCAGGACCAGGAGCACGCGGCGCGCCTGGCGGTCTCGAACTGCCCCGAACGAGCGATCGAGATCCTCTAGGAGGGGTGGCATGACCGTCGACGACCGGTTCACCAAGGACTTCCGGGAGACCCGGGGAGAGGCGCCGGCCGGAACGCGCAACGAGGTCGTCACCGGCCCCGTCGCCGACTGGGCGACCGACTTCTCCCACCTCGAACCCGAGTGGGCCGCCGACCCCTACCCCATCCAGGACGACCTGCGGCGGCGCTGCCCCATCGCGCACACCGACCGGTTCGGCGGCGGGTGGCTGCCGACGCGGTACGAGGACGTCGCGGCCATCGCGTACGACACCGAGCGGTTCTCGTCGCGGTCGATCGTCATGAGCAACTTCCGGCCGCCGCGGGACATCGCCCCGGTGGGCGGCGTTCCGCCGATCTCCTCCGACCCGCCGTTCCACCACGACGCCCGCAAGCTCCTGCTCCCGGCGTTCACGAAGAGCGCGGTGGCCCGGCGCGAGGCGGCCACGCGGGCGCTGTGCCACGAGCTGATCGACGCGTTCCAGGGCCGTGATCTGGTGGACGCCGCCCGCGAGTACGCGCAGCATATCCCGGTGCGGGTCATCGCCGACATGCTGGGCTTCCCCCCGGAGGACGGGCCGCAGTTCCGCGAGTTCATCGAGAACTCCCTCGAAGGCGTCAACCGGCCGCCCGACGAGCGCATCGAGCGGATGGACAAGGTGTTCGACTACCTGCTCGCGCAGATCCGCGACCACGTCGACAACCCCCGCGACGACCTGACGACGTACCTCGTCAACGCCGAGCTGTACGGCCGCAAGCTCGACCCCTCGCACGTGGCCGGCACGATGGCCCTGCTGCTCATCGCGGGCATCGACACCACCTGGAGTGCCATCGGCGCGTCCCTGTGGCACCTCGCGAAGACCCCCGAGGACCGTGAGCGCCTGGTCGCCGAGCCGGGGCTGCTGCCGACCGCGATGGAGGAGTTCCTGCGGGTCTACGCCCCGGTGACGATGGCCCGGCTGGTGAAGGACGACATGCGCTGGAACGGCGTCGACATGAAGGCCGACGACTGGATCCTGCTGTCGTTCCCGGCCGCCAACCGCGACCCGGCCCAGTTCCAGCGGGCGGACGAGGTCGTCATCGACCGCGAGGTCAACCGGCACGTGGCGTTCGGCCTCGGCATCCACCGCTGCGTCGGTTCTCACCTGGCGCGCATGGAGCTGCGGATCGCCCTCGAGGTGTGGCTGGAGCGCATCCCCGAGTTCACCCTCGCCGACCCGGCGGCGGTCACCTGGTCGGCCGGCCAGGTACGCGGCCCGCGCACGCTGCCCGTCCGCATCGGCGCCGCCTGAGCCGTGACCGCCGGACGCCGGCCGGCCGGTCCGGGGTCCGGCGGTGGCGCGGCCTCCTCGCCGTACGTCCGCGGTGACATGCTGGAGGGGGCTTCGCAATCTCGCGATCAGGGGGGCGTGGGATGACGCGCTTCGACGGCGTCAGGGCGCTGGTCTTCGACGTGTTCGGCACGGTGGTCGACTGGCGGGAGGGCGTGGCCCGGGAGGCGGCGCCCTTCCTGGCCCGTCACGGACGCCACGACGTCGACCCCCACGCCTTCGCCGACGCCTGGCGGGCGCGCTACCAGCCCGCGATGGAGGAGTGCCGGTCGGGCCGCCGTCCCTTCACCCGGCTGGACGTCCTGCACCGCGAGAACCTGGAGGCCGTCCTGGCCGACCTGGGCCTCGACCCCAGGCGCATCGGCGAGGCCGAGCTGGACGACCTCAACCGGGCGTGGCACCGTCTGGACCCCTGGCCCGAGGCGGTGGCGGGAGTGACGCGCCTCAAGCGGCGCTTCACCGTCGCGCCGCTCTCGAACGGCAACATCGCCCTGCTCACGGCGATGGCGAAGCGGGCCGGGATCCCGTGGGACGCCGTGCTCGGCGCGGAGGTCGCCCAGGCCTACAAGCCGCGGCCCGAGGCCTATCTGCGGACCGCCGAGGTCCTGGGACTGCGTCCCCCGGAGCTCTGCCTGGTGGCGGCGCACAACGACGATCTGCGGGCCGCGCGGGCGGCCGGCCTCGTCACCGCCTTCGTGCCGAGACCGGCCGAGCACGGCACCGGGCAGACCGCGGATCTCACGCCCGTCGAACCCTGGGACGCCGTGGCGCGGGACTTCCAGGACCTCGCCCACCGGCTGGGGTGCTGACCCCAGATCGGTGCCGCACCCCCGTCAGCCCGGCGCCGCCTGGAGCGACACCAGGCCGGCGTACCGGCGGCCGTACGAGAGCAGCTCGTCGTGCGTGCCGGTCTCCACCACCCGGCCGCCCTCCAGGACGACGATCAGATCGGCGTCCCGGATCGTCGACAGGCGATGGGCGATCACGATCTGCGTGATGCCGAGGCCCGCCAGGTTGAGCCGGATCCGCTCCTCGGTGAGCGCGTCGAGGGCCGAGGTCGGCTCGTCGAGCAGCAGGACGCGCGGGCGGCGGGCCAGCGCGCGGGCGAGGGCGAGCCGCTGGCGCTGCCCCCCGGACAGGCGGCCGCCGCTCTCCCCGATGTGCGTGCGGTAGCCCAGCGGCATCGCGCGGATCTCGTCGTGGATCTCGGCGAGCCGGGCGGCCTCCTCGGCGACGGCGGGCGTGACCGATGGGTCCCCGAAGGCGATCGTGTCCAGAACGGTGCCGGAGAACAGGTGCGGCTGCTGGGTGACCACGCCGACCTGGCGGCGCAGGTGCCGCGGGTCCAGGTCCGGCAGGGGCAGCCCGTCGAAGCGGACCTCTCCCCTCGCCGGCTCGACGAGCCCCAGCAGCACGCGCCCGAGCGTCGTCTTGCCCGACCCCGACCCGCCCACGACGGCCACCCTGGCCCCCGCCGGGATCCGCAGGGAGACGTCGTGCAGGACCGGGAAGCGCGGGTCGTACCCCGCGGACACGCCCCGCACCTCCACCGCGCCGCGCAGCGCGGGCCGCAGCCCACCGGACGGCTCGGGGGCCGCGGCGAGCAGGTCGGCCACGCGGTCCAGGTGGGCGAAGGCGAGGTGGATCTGCTGCACCGTGCCCAGCAGCGACGAGAGCGGCGCGATCGCCGCGCCCGCCATCGCGGCGAGGGCCAGCAGGTCGCCGAGGCTGGACGACCCGGGCAGCTGGGCGCGGACGACGACGAGCAGGCCCAGCGCGAGCGCGAGCTGGAGCGCCTCGGTGGCGGCCTGGATCGTGACGACCGTGCGATCCCGCTCGGCGCTCGCCTCCAGCTCCCGCCGGTGGCAGGCCTGCCACCGCTCGAACGCGCCGTCCTCGGCGCCGGCCGCCTTGAGCGCCTCGATCCCGGACAGGCTCTCCACCAGGCTCGTCTGGGTGGCGGAGGTGGCGTGCAGCCCGGCGTACGCGAGCTGGACCGACCGGCCCGCGAACAGCGCCACCACGGCCGCCTGCGCCGCGGCGGCCGCGACCGTCAGGGCCGCGATGCCGGGCGCGGCGACGGCGAGGGCGACGAGGTACGTCAACGCCGTCAGCAGGTCGAACAGCAGGGCCAATGAGCGCTCGGCGATCATGTTGCGGATCCCGGAGACCGCGCTCAGCCGGCTGAGCAGGTCGCCGCTGGTGCGCCGCTGGAAGAACCCGTACGGCAAGGCCAGGACGTGGCCGACGAGCCGCCGCATGAGCGCCGCCGCCACCCCGGTCTGGAGCCGGATCAGCAGGAACGACCGCACACGCGAGACGAGCAGGTGCGCGGCCACGGCGACGGCGGCCGCCAGGCCCAGCGCCCCCGGCGAGAGCGCGCCGCCGTCCACCACGAGCTTGGTGAACAGCGGGACGGCCAGGCCGAACAGCTGGACCAGCGCCGTCGCCGCCACGACCTGGAGGATCAGCCGGCGCTCGGTGAACGCCCGCGCCAGCGTCGACAGCACGGCCCGGGCCGACGAGCGGCCGGGCTCGGGCGGGGTGAGCCGCTCCGGGACGTCCGGCACGAGTACCGTGCCGCTGTAGCCCTCGGCGAACCGCTCGCGGGTCAGGCGCAGCCGTCCGGACGCCGGGTCGGCCACCACCACGCCCCGCGCGTCCACGCGCTCGACCACCACGAAGTGGCGCTGCTCCCAATGGGCGACGAACGGCGTGGGCAGCCCCCCGGCCTGGTCGGGCGCGAGCCGGAAGGCCCGCAGCCGGAGGCCGAACGCGGTGGCGGCGCCGATGAGGTCGCGCAGCGTCGCCCCGTCCGCGTTCTCGGGCAGGTGGCGCCAGACCTCGGCGATGCTCGTACGGCGGCCCAGGGCGCCGAGCACCATCGCGAGGCAGGCGGCGCCGCAGTCGGTCTGGGTCTGCTGCATCCGCAGCGGCACACGGCGTCTCATAGCCAGTGCCAGGTGATGGCCGCGGCGGCGCGGCGCCCGGCCAGCCACGCGGTGTAGGCGGCGTCGGCGGCCGCGGCCAGGGCGGCGGGGTCGTCCGGGTCGGCGGCGGCGCGGTCCAGCACGACCCCGGCCAGCAGGCCGTCCTCCGACTCGGCGGGGCCGACGACCCGGCCGGGCGCGGCCGCGCGCAGCGGCGCGGGCAGCTCGGAGGCGGGCCCGGCGGCCGTCGTGAGGCGCAGCCGCCCGGGCCGCTCCTCCAGGGCGCGTCCCGCGCGGTCGAGCAGGCCGGCGGCCGTGTCGGCGCCGGCGATCTCCTCGATCACCGCGCGGTCGCGCCCGGTGACCCAGGCCGCCCGCGCGTGCGCCAGCTCGTCGGCGTGCTCGCGGAGGTAGGCCCTGGCCGGCTCGCCGGCGAACCGCGCGCGGACCCGGTTCATCCGGGCCGTCGTCTCCATGAAGCCGGCGAAGGCGTCCTCGGGCAGCCCGACCTCCTCCAGCCATCGGAGCGTGCGCTCCCGGCTGAACAGGCCGCGGCGGCGGCGGAAGTCGTCCATGGCCTCCCGCAGCTCGGCGTCGCCCACCGGCTCCTTGTCGCCGTCGATCTCCGACAGCAGGATCCGGTAGTCAGCGAGCTGCTCGTGCACCGTGCGGTCGCGGGCGCCCAGCGCGCGGAGGGCGTACAGGGCGGCGGGCACGGACAGCCCGATGCCGTCCACGCTCACGACCTGCCCGGCCGCCCAGTGGGTCGAGTGGTCGACGAGCCACGGCACGCCGTCCTCGGTCTGGGCGGAGATCGCCACCGTGCCGCCCTCAGGGTGGGCCAGCAGCAGGTCGTACCCGACCTGCCCGGTGCCCGGCGGCTCGTCCACGACGAGCTCGGCCGCCAGGGCGGGGCGCTCGGCCGACCAGGCCCGCACCCGCCGCTCGGCCTGCCCGACGTCCTGTCTGCGCCGGGGCAGCGTGCGCAGGAGCCGTACGGCGGACGCGAGGTCGCCGCCGAAGACGTCTGTCATCATGATCTTCCTTCGGTGAGCCAGCCGGCGATCGCGTCCCCGATCGGCAGCCCGGCGCGCAGCTCGACGAACGCCCACTGGCCGCTGACGTTGAGCTCGAGGAACACGTACTCGCCGTCCGGGGTGAGGATGAGGTCGACGGCCCCGTAGCTGAGCCCGAGCGAGTCCACCAGCCGCAGGCAGCGCTTCTCGACCTCGGCGGGCAGGGGATGCGGGCGGTACGCCACGCCGAGGTCCTCGTAGTGGCGCCAGTCCTGGCTGGTCAGGCGCGACGACTGGGAGTCGATCTCGGCGCTGAAGACGCGGTCCCCCACGACGGTGACCCGCAGCTCGACGGCCTTGGCCAGGTTGGGCTGCAGGATCACCGGGCAGTGCCGCACGCGGTGCCGCCCGGCCAGGTCCCTGCGCTCGATCTTCGTGGTGTAGACGTGGTGGTCCTCGCCGTCGACGAAGAACGGGCGGAAGTCGAGGGCCTTGGAGATCAGCCGTCCGCCCGAGCGCCGCCAGGCGGGCACGAGGTCCCCGGGATCGTTGCCGACCACCGTGTCCGGCACCGTGAACCCCAGCTCGACGGCCCGGCGCAGGTGGAGCAGCTTGTTGTCCACCCGGGCCAGGTGCTTGGGCCGGGCCGGCATCCAGCGCTCGGCGGGCATCAGCTCGTAGACGCCCTGGAGCATCTGGCGGGCCATCTGCTCCGCGTACGCCCGCTGGCTCGGGTCGGCCACGGACGGCGCCGACGGCGGGTTGGGACGCCGGTGCCAGACCGCGGTGACCTCGGCGAGGTCGTAGGTCGTGCCCCCGTGCGTCAGCGACTGCCGCCAGCCCTCCCCGGACAGGCGGGTGCCGATGACGGTCCGCTCCGGGAACTCCGCCTCGTCCCACCACAGAAACGGCACGTCGCGCTCCGCGAGGCGGCGCACGACCATGCGCACCGAGTCGTCCCGCGGATCACTGATGATCAACAGCATTGTGGCGTCCCTTCCCACCGGGTACGGCCGGGCGGGAGCCCGGCCGTACCCCCGGATCACATGTCCCAGCAGTCGCCGCTGCTCGACCCGTTGAGGGCGCTGCACACGAAGCCGGACTCGGGGCGCTGGGCGCCGGCGACGATGTCGAGCTGGTCGCCGTCCAGCTCCACGGCGGCCTCGGGCAGGTCGACGATCTGGATGTTCTTGCGCACGAAAGTGCTCCTCTCTGGATTTCTTGCCGATCACGTCGCCGTCTCGTGCGGCGACGGGGACGACGGTGCCAGCCGGCACTTGGCCCCGACTCGTACGCGACTTGGAGTCCGGTTGACCCGCTGCGCACGGGCCCCGTCCGCCGGGTCCCGCCTCGTGCGCGATCTCGCGGTGCGGGATGATTCACCCGTACGGGCAGTGATCGTGGACGCCGGCGCCGGAGGTCTGTGTGATCGTTCTTTCCGCGGAGGGCGTGGGCCTGGTCCTCGACGTCGCCGGGCCGCGCCCGCCCCGGGTCCTGCACTGGGGCGCCTGCCCGGGACCGCTCACGGACCTCCCTCCGGCGCCCGCCCAGGACCTCGTGCCGAGCCAGGGCGACGGCTGGTACGGACGTCCCGCGCTGGCGGGGCACCGCGACGGCGCCTGGCGGCCGCCCCGGTTCACCCTGGCCGAGCCCGTCGCGGTGGACGGCCGCCGCGTCGAGGCGCGCGCCACGGACCCCGGCGCGGGGCTGGACCTGCGGACCGAGATCGAGCTCACCGGACAGGGCGTGCTGCGGATGCGGCACGAGGTGGTCAACACGGCGACATCGCCGTACACCCTCGACCGGCTGGCCTGCCTGATGCCGGTGCCGGCCGAGGCGGCCGAGGTGCTCGACTTCACCGGCCGGTGGGCGCGGGAGCGCCACCCCCAGCGGGCGCCGCTCCGGCGGGGCGTGTGGTCGCGGGAGAACCGGCGCGGCCGCACCGGGTTCGACGCGGGCCCGCTCGTCGTCGGCACCCCCGGGTTCGGGTTCCGCACGGGCGAGGTCTGGGCCGTCCACGTGGCCTGGAGCGGCGACCACGTCCAGCACGTCGAACGGCTCCCCGAGGGGGACGGGGTGCTCGCCGGGGCCGAACTGCTCGCGCCCGGCGAGGTGCGGCTGGGCGAGGGTGAGTCGTACCGGACGCCGTGGGTCTACTTCGCCACCTCGGACGCCGGCCTCGACGGACTGAGCCGGCGGCTGCACGCGATGCTGCGCGCCCGCGGCGGCCATCCGGGGTCGCCGCGGCCGGTGACGATGAACACCTGGGAGGCCGTCTACTTCGACCACCGCGAGGACCGGCTGCTCGCGCTCGCCGACGCGGCCGCCGAGGTCGGCGCGGAGCGGTTCGTGGTGGACGACGGCTGGTTCCGGCACCGCCGCGACGACCGCGCGGGCCTGGGCGACTGGTACGTGGACGAGACCGTCTGGCCGGACGGGCTGCACGCACTGGTGCGGCGGGTACGCGAGCACGGCATGCAGTTCGGGCTGTGGTTCGAGCCCGAGATGGCCAACCCCGACTCCGACCTGGTCAGGGCCCACCCCGACTGGCTGCTGGCCGACCCTGGGCGGCTGCCGCGTCCCCGGCGCCACCAGCACACCCTCGACCTGGCCCGGCCGAAGGTCTACGCGTACCTCCTGGAGCGGATCGGCGCGCTCGTCGGCGAGTACGGCGTCGACTACGTCAAGTGGGACCACAACCGCGACCTGGCGGAGGCCGTCCACGACGGGATCCCGGGCACGCACGCGCAGACCGAGGCCGTCTACCGGCTTCTGGACGACCTGCGCGGCCGCTTCCCGCACCTGGAGATCGAGTCGTGCTCGTCGGGAGGCGGCCGGGCCGACCTCGGCGTCCTCGAGCGCACCGACCGGATCTGGGCCTCCGACACGATGGACCCGTTCGAGCGGCAGCGGATCCAGCGCTGGACCGGCCTGCTGATCCCGTACGAGCTGATGGGCACCCACGTCGGGTCGGAGCGGGCGCACATCACCGGCCGGGTCACCGGCCTCGGGTTCCGCGCCGCCACCGCGCTGTTCGGCCACGCCGGCATCGAGGCCGACATCACCGCGTGGACCACCGAGGAGCGCGCCGCGCTCGCCGAGTGGGTCGCCCTGCACAAGAGGCTGCGCCCGCTGCTGCACGGCGGCGAGGTGGTGCGGGTGGACCACCCGGACCCCGCCGCCTGGGTCCACGGCGTCGTCTCCCCCGACCGCGGGCACGCCGTGTTCGCCTACGTGCAGCTGGAGACCTCGGCGTCCGAGCGTCCCGCGCGGATGCGGCTGCCCGGGCTCGACCCGGACGCCGAGTACGCCGTCGCCGCCGTCCCCGGCGTCGTGTCCGGACCACCCGGCAGGTGGCCGGACTGGGCGTCCGGAGGGGTTCGGCTCGGCGGCCGGGCCCTCGCCGTCATCGGGCTCGCCGCTCCCCTCCTCTCCGACAGCCCCGGCACCGCGTTCCTCGTCGAGGCGGTCCGCCTCTGATGTGCGGGCGCGGTGTGGGGTGTTCACCCGACGCGCGGGCCGGTTGCGCTCTCGCATACTGAGCTATTCGACCGCGTGCCGGTCGAGACACTTAGTGAGGAGTGCGCCGCGCCATGAGTCTTCCGGATCACGACGCCGCGGGTGAGAATACTTCCGGCCTTCGATCTTCACAGACCGATCCGACGGAGCAGGACATGATCCGGGTAGGGGTGGTGGACGATCATCCGATCGCCCGGCGGGGCGTGGAGCATCTCCTCCACGAGACGGGTCGCGTGAAGGTCGTGGCCGCCGCCGGGTCCCTCGGCGAGCTGGCCGCCGCCATGGAGGCCGCCGAGTCTCCGGCGGACTTCGACGTCATCGTGCTCGACCTGTACCACGACGGCGGGGCGCCCTGCCTCGACGCGGTGGCGCGGCTGGCCGGGAGCTCCCGTGTGCTGGTGATGTCGGCGTCCGGGCAGCCGAAGGACGTGATGGGCGCGATCCGGGCCGGCGCCTCCGGCTACATCACCAAGCACGCCGACGACGCGATGTTCGTCGCCGCCGTCGAGACGGTCGCCGCCGGGGGTTTCGCGCTCTCGGCCCCCCTGGCGGACATCCTCCAGGCCGAGCTCGGTCCGTCCGCGGCCGCCGGGCCGGTCAAGGGGCGGCAGCCGTCCGGGGCACGCCAGGCGGAGCTGTCGGCCCGCGAGGAGGAGACGCTGAACCTGATCGCGAGCGGGTTCACCCACGCCCAGGTGGCGACCCGCATGGGGGTGAGCAAGGCGACCGTGGAGACGTACGTGGAGCGCATCCGGGCCAAGCTCCAGATCGGCAACAAGGCCCAGCTCACGCGGGCCGCCCTGGAGCGATTAGGGGGAACGGGACCGGTATGACCTCCCCGCCCCGCGCGCCGGACGGCTCCCCCGCGCCCGCCCCGGACCTCGCGCAGGGCCTCGCGCCCAGGCCGGGCTTCGTGCCGGTCTCCGGGGCTGCGCGAGCCGAGTCGGCCCTCGTCCTCGCGCTGTCCCTGTACCGCCTCTACGGTCTCAGCCAGGTCGCGGTGGCGGTGTGGCTCGACGGTTCCCACTACCCGCGTCCGGTCCCGGTGCTCGCGCTGGCGGCGGCGGTGTTCGCCGAGAGCCTCGCGGTGATCGCGGTGTGCGTGCGCCGCCGCGCCATCCCCTCCTGGCTCATCAGCGCCGACGTGGTCTTCTGCACGGCGGGGCTGTTCCTGTGCGCGGCGCTCACCGTCCGGGGGGACGGGCACACGTGGATCTACTTCATGTATCCCTTCACGGTCGTCACCTCGGTGGCCGTCGGCTTCGGGTACCGCCGCCTCGCCGCGGTGATCGCCGCGACGCTGCTCCTGTGCGCCGGGTATGTCGCCGCGGCGATAGTCCTCCATCACGACCCCTTCTGGAACGTCGTGCCGAACGCCGTCAGCTACCTCGCCAACACGACCGTGGGCTGGGCGGCGGCCCGGTACCTGCGCCGCAGCGGAACCGACCTCGACCGCAGCCGCGTCGTCGCCGTCGAACGCGCCGACGCGCTCGCCCGGGAACGGGAACGCGCCCGGCACGCCCGCATCCTGCACGACCGGGTTCTCCAGACGCTGGAGACGCTCGCGCGGGGCGAGTGGGTCTCCGACGAGGCCTTCCGCGCCCACATCGCGGGAGAGGCCGCCTGGCTGAGGGCACTGGTGGAGGGCGTCCACGACGGCGACGGCGGCGACCTGCCGGCGGGCCTGCAACGGCTGGTCAGGGACAAGGCGCGGACCGGGCTGCGGGTCGATCTCAACAGCGCCTCCGTACGCGATGTGGACGGGTGGCCGGACCTGCTGCCGCCGGACCGAGCGGCCGCGCTCGTCGAGGCGGCGAACGAGGCGCTGACCAACGTGGCCAAGCACTCCGGGGTCTCCGCCGCCACCATGCGCGTCCACCTCCGCGGCGCCGAGGTCGTGGTCACCGTGCACGACCGGGGCCGCGGCTTCTCGCCGGGTGAGGCGGTCTGGGGGATGGGCCTGCGGGAGTCCATCGGCCGCCGGATGCGCGAGGTGGGAGGGCACGCCCTCGTGGACAGCGCGCCGGGCGCCGGGACGTTCGTCGAGCTGCGGGCGCCGTTCGGCCGGGCCGGAGACCGGCCCGGCCGTGCGGCCCCGGGATCCGCGGCGTCAGAAGTGTAGGTACCGGCTCGGGGCGTTGGCGGGGATCGTCCGGATGTTCAGGCGGTGCATCGTGCCCCAGTTGTACTCGTACACCTTGATGGTGCCGTCCGAGTTGACCGCCGCGACGTAGGCCACGTGGCCCCTGTCGCCGGCCCCGTTGACCTTGTCGTCCCACTGGGCGATGTCGCCGGCGTGGGGCGAGGTGTCCACGTACGCGCCGGTCCACATGTCGGCGTTGCCGAGCCAGTCGGGCGACTTGCTGTGCGGCATGCCGTCAGAGCGGATCGCCCAGGCGGCGAACGACACGCACTCGCCCTCGTAGTAGCCGTGCCCGTCGGCCACCCATCCGTCCACGGCGGGCCAGGGGTAGTTGTTCGGGTTGAGGCTGGAGGTGGAGCCTCCGCCGGAGCCGCAGTGCCGCACGCCGGGCGACCAGCCGTCGGTCCCCTGCGCCGGGGTGGTGATGAAGTGGTCGTACACCCAGCCGGTGCCGGCTGCGGTGGAGATGTAGTCCCAGGTGTGGCTGGTCATGTTGTCGTAGGGGTCGGTGCCGCCGTTGTTGATCTGGCAGACGACGCCGACGCTGTCCCCCTCCTTCAGCCAGCGGACGACGTTGTCCACCTTGGGGGTCTTCTGCACGGCGAGGGTGCCGTCGGTCGAGAACACCTTGTAGGTGACCGGGCTCACGCAGACTCCGCTGTAGGGATCCGTGACGCACGCGGCCGACGCGGCGTGCGGCGCCAGGACGGGGACGATCGCGGCCGTCAGCACACCGGCCGTCGTCGCGAGCAGACGTGTCCACCTGGTACGGGACATGGGGCAGCCTTTCTTCGGAGGGGGACCCCGCGAGGGAGGGTCGCGGGGAGTGTGCGAGCGCCGTGCGCCACACCGGCGGCACCGGCACCGGCACCGCGGCGTGGAGCCGGGACGGGACGGCAGGGCGCCGGGGGTGGGCCCGGCCGGCGCCGGCGGCGTCAGGACGGGCAGGCCGTCTGGAGGACGAAGCGCATGGCGTCGGCCGCGACGTAGGAGCCGGCCGGGCTCTGGTCGGTGAGGGTCACGCTGAGTCGGCCGTCGGGTCCGGCCTGGTAGACGCCCACGCGCGCCCACTGATCGGTGAAGGCGTTCTGGTCGACGCGGGCCGTCGTGGTGCCGGCCGCGCCGCTGACCAGGTACGTCGCCGCTGGGGCGTTGGAGTAGCTGTCGGGTATCAGCGCGTCGACGGCGTAGCACGCGCCGGCCCGGAGCGGCGGGCTCCACGTGGCGGTCGAGTCGGCCGCGCCCGCGTGGGTGTTGGTCCACTTCATCTGGCCGATCTCGCCGTGCCCGGCGTGGGTGTACCAGCCGTGGTCACTGCCCGGGTAGGCCGCCCCGGCCAGCGAGAAGCCGCTCCCGTCGCCCGGGCCGTACACGTTGCGGGGGTAGTGGAACGCCACCGCGGGGACCGGGGCGGGCGGCTGGACGGTCTGGAACGCGCCGTCGCCGATGTGGATGAACCCGGTGGGCCAGACCACGTGGAAGGCCGGCAGGTGGAAGCTCCTGTCGTCGGTTCCCCCCGGGCCGAGGTGGACGGTCGAGTACTGGCCGTTCTCCCGGAGGTTGTACGACTCGACGAGGATGGTGCCGTCCGGGTAGACGTCGGCGACGTAGCCGACGTGGCCCAGGGCCATTCCCGTGCCCTGGTCGCTCCACCAGGCGATCGAGCCCGGGCGCGGGGTGCCGTCCACGGCGTAGCCGTAGCCCGGCGCGACCCGCCCCCAGTCCCTCGCGTCGCCCCAGTTCGACCGTCCTGTCGGGCGGGCCGTGCCCCAGACGGGGCTGCGGTTCGCGTCGGGCGGCGTGAAGCCGGAGACGGGGATCCGGTCGGGGTTGGCCCTGGTGAGGCCGCCCAGGTTCTCATACACCTTCCAGGCGGCGAACGAGTCGCACTGGCCGTAGAACTCGTTCCACGGGTCCGTGGGCCCCATCTGCTCGAACTGGCCCAAAGTGGCGTACGGGTAGTCGTCGCCGGCCAGCCGGGCGTGCCCGGTGACGGGCGTGGCCACGGCCCTCGCGGGGACGGCGCGGGCCGCGGCGGAGGACGCCGACCCCGGATAACCGGCGAGCAGCAGGAGCGTCGCGACGGCGAGCAGGATCACCCGCGTGGCGGCGGGTCCGGACGATCGCGGCATGGGCGACTCCAATCGATCACGGCGGTCACCGATGAGTTTTGGGCCGTCGATCAGCTCCCGTCATGTCAGGTGATGACGCGACATGTGGCGTGAAGCCAGGACATGTTTCGAGTGCCTTTGCCCGACATGACGCCGATCCGCGGGGCCGGGACACTCAGGGCGCCGGCCGCGTTCCCCCCGGCCCGCCAGGGCCGCACGGCCGGCAGGAAGAGGTGCTCCATGCTGCAGCTGAGGCTGGTCGCGCGCGTCGCCTGCGCGGCCGCGCTGGCCGCGGGAGGCCTGGTCGTCGCGGCCGGGACACCCGCACTGGCCTGCGTTCCCGACGACGTCACCGGCCAGTGCGTGCCTCCCACGCAGACCTACCACGTCGACGGCACGGACGGGACCCTGGCCGTCCAGCGCGACCCGAAGGTGGGCGACCCCGTCCGCTGGCTGCGCGAGGGCGACGCCGTGGCGGTGGTCTGCCAGATCAACAATGGCGGCGCCGACCCCGACGACGGTCTCGCCAGCCGCACCTGGGACCTGGTCGCAGGCGGCGGATGGGTGTACGACCACTTCGTCACCACCCCGCCCCAGGGCGCCGACGGGTTCTCTCCCGGCGTGCGGCACTGCTCCCCCACAACCGGGAGCCCGGGCGGCGGATACCACGTCCAGGGCACCGACGGCACGCTCACCGTCCAGGGCCGGCCGGCCGTCGACCACGTCGTCGGCTCCCTGCGGGAGGGCGACCCGGTGCAGGTCGTCTGTCAGGTCAACGACGGCGGCGCCGACCCGTACGACGGCCTCACCAGCAGGACGTGGGACAAGATCGGCGACAACAGGTGGGTCTACGACTGGTTCGTCTCCACGCCGCCCCAGGGCGCGGACGGATACTCGCCGGGCATCCCGCACTGCTCGCCCACCCAGACCCCGGGCCCCACGGGCTACCGGATCCAGGGCACGGACGGGAGTCTGTCGGTGCAGAGCCGGCCGGAGACCGGCCACGTCGTCGCCACCCTCCGCGAGGGTGCCGGGGTCAGCGTGATCTGCCAGGTCAACAACGGCGGAGCCGACCCGTACGACGGCCTCACCAGCAGGACGTGGGACAAGATCGGCGACAACAGGTGGGTCTACGACTGGTTCGTCTCCACGCCTCAGCAGGGCACGGACGGCTTCTCACCGGGTGTCCCGCACTGCGACTCCGCCCAGCCGCCCGCCGTCGACACCTCCGTGCCGTTCGTCGCGCTCGGCGACTCCTACGCCGCGGGCCTCGGCACCTACGACCACTCCGGCTTCCCCGGCGACAACTGCGACCGCTCGGACAAGACGTACTCCATGGTGGCCGCGAACAGCGGTCTGCCCACCTGGCTGGGCGGCGCCAAACCGGTGATCCTCGCCTGTTCGGAGGCCACGACCAGCGTCCTGACGCAGGTCTTCAAGGGCCACCCGCCGCAGATCGACCAGACGGGCGGTTCCGGCCCCCTCGGCGCGAAGACCCGGCTGGTCACCCTCACCCTCGGCGGCAACGACGTCGACTTCGCCGGCATTCTGACCCGCTGCATGGGATCGGCCACCATCAACTCCTGTTTCGGCGGCGAGCTCGACAAGGCCGACGCGTTCATCGACGACTTCGAGTGGACGCTGGTCGCCACCTACGACGCCGTGCGGGTCGCGGCCCCCAAGGCGCACGTCGTGGTGCTGACCTACCCGCAGATCTTCCCCGAGACCGCGCCGTTCTACTGCGGCGCGTCCCTCGGCGTCATCGACTCGATCAGCGACACCACGCTGAAGCGCATCCGGGGGACGTGGTCGCGTCTCAACGCCGTCATCAAGGCCGCGGCCGCCATCGCGGGGGTCTCGGTCCTGGACGTCGAGGACGCGTTCAAGGGTCACGACTTCTGCGCCGGCAGCCCCTACGCCAACGGGCTCCCGGCGTCCTGGCCGCCGAACAGGGAGTCCTACCATCCCACGGTCGCGGGCTACGCGGAGGAGGGCCGCCGGCTTGCCGACCTCGTCAGGAGCACCTGGCCGTAGGCCATCGTGCGACGCCGGGTGGTCCCCCGGGCCGCCCGGCGTCGCGGCGTCCCGGCGGGCGGACGCCGTACGGGGTCATCTGCCGGCGAGAGCCAGGTAGCGGTCGTCGCCGTCGTGGAACGCGAGCAGGGCCCAGCCCGCGGCCTCCAGCAGGGGGCGGAGGTTGGGCTCCGCGCGCACGTCGTCCGGGGTGAGCGTGCGGCCGCGCCGGGCCGCCAGGACGGCGCGGCCGACCGGGTGGAACAGCGCCAGCCTGCCCCCGGGGCGGGTCACCCGGGCGAGCTCGGCCAGCACCTCGGCCGGCTGTGGGACGTGCGAGATCAGCCCCGACGCCAGCACGCCGTCGGCCGCGCCGTCGCGGAGCGGGAGCCGTCCGACGTCGGCGATCAGCAGGGTGCCGTGGGCGCCCCGGCCGCGGTCGCGGGCCGACCAGATCATCTCCGGCGTGACGTCGACGCCCACGACGTGCCCGGACGGCCCGACGGCGGCGCGCAGCGGGAGGAAGGCGCGGCCGGTGCCGCACCCGGCGTCCAGGGCCACGCCGCCCGCCGGGAGGGCCAGGCCGGCGACGGCCGCGGCGAAGGCCGGGCCGTCGTCCGGGTACTTCTCCTCCCAGGTGGCCGCCTTGGCCGCGAAGAAGGCCCTGGTGTCGTCGAGGGATCGCTCGGTCATGCCGTGTCTCCTCGTGCGGCGGCCGGGGGGACGGGCAGGGGGAGGGGGAGGGGCGCGGTCACGGGAGTCCGACGACGAGGCGGAGGGACCCGTGGAACTCCGGCTGCCCGCGCAGGTGGCCGAACCGGGCGTCCCCGGCCCCGCTGTCGAGGTCGGCGCGCAGGCGCTCCACGGCGCGGCGCTCGACCTCGTCGTCGACGAACCCCCACGCCGACTGCGACGCCCGCACCCGCGGGTCGAGGAAGTGCTCCGGCCGGGCGTAGTAGGCCTCGACGAAGCCGTCCACACAGTCGTTCGGGACCGGGACCGTCTCCACGCGGCTCGTCGTCCCGATCCGCCCGGCGATCCAGTCGACGGCGGGGAACCGGCGGCGCTCGGCGGCGGCGTCGAGCGCGGGCACCCGGTGCGCCGGGCGCTGCGCCCGCATGACCGCGAAGGGCTCGACGGCCACGACGTACCGGTCGTCGGGCTCGTACGACCCGGCGCCCGCGCCGACGTTGATCAGGCTGCGGCCCTCCCCGATCGCCGCGTGGACCCTGGCCGCGATCCGCGGGTCGGTCCTGCGCTGGACGGCGTAGCCGTGAACGTGGGCGTCGTAGTCGACGTCACCGGCGCGGGCGGTCGTCATGCGACGCTCCCTTCCGCCGTCCCGGGCACGGCGTACGGCGCCGCGGGCAGGAGGCCGCGCCGCGCGCCGGCCGTGAGCGGCGCCGGATGGGCGGCCAGGTGAGTGGGCGTCACACGCCACACCCTAGTTCCACCCCGGGCGGGACCACGGTCCCGGTCACGCGTCGAGCACGGCGAGGTGGAGGCCGCGGAGCCGGTCCGGGTCGGCGATGATGTCGATCGCCGTGATCCGGCCGTCCGCGATCGCGAAGCCGAGGACGAGCGAGAGCCTCCCCCGCGGCGCCATCACGAGACCGACCGAGCCGTTCACCAGCGCCGGCTGGGTGAACCTGGCCCGCGCGGAGGCGAGGAACGCGCCCTTCGCGACGGACCGCGCGCCGCGGAGCACGACCGGCGCCGGGGTCGGCCCGACCGCCGCGTCGGCGTGCAGCGCCACCTCGGGGTCGAGCACGGCCACGAGGGCCTCGAAGTCGCCGCCGCGGGAGGCCGCCAGGAAGGCGTCCACGACCCGCCGCTGCCGGACGAGGTCGGCGTCGGGCACCGCCGTCTCCCCGCGGACCCGGCGGCGGGCCCGGCTCGCGAGCTGGCGCGCCGCGGCCGGAGACCGGTCGATCATCGGGCCGATCTCGTCGAACGGCACCGCGAACATGTCGTGCAGCACGAAGGCGATCCGCTCCGACGGCGTCAGCGTGTCGAGCACGACCAGCAGAGCCAGCCCCACCGAGTCGGCCAGCACGGCCTCCTGCTCCGGGTCGCCGCCCGCCGTCGGATCGGCCCGCCCGTCGAGCGGGTCCTCACGCCGGTGCGCGCGCGTGCGCAGCATGTTCAGGCACACGCGGGCCACCACCGTGGTCAGCCAGGCGCCGAGGTCGTCCACGCCGCCGGCTCCGGCACGGCTGACGCGTAACCAGGCGTCCTGCACGGCGTCGTCCGCCTCGCTCGACGAGCCCAGCATCCGGTAGGCCACCGCGCGCAGCCGCGCCCGGTGCTCCTCGAAACGCTCCGCCAGCCGATCGCCCTCGTCCACGTCGTCACATTCCTTTCCCGCGCGGTGTCCCAGCGGTAGACCCACCGAAACCGGCGGATGTGACCGGGGGCGCGGCTCCCGGTCCGAAGGAGGACATATGACATCGCTCGTTCTGGTCACCGGGGGCACGGGCACCCTCGGGCGTCTCGTTGTGCCGGCCCTGCGGGACGCCGGACACGCGGTCCGGGTGCTCAGCCGCCGGGCCCGCGAGTCCGGGGACGGCGTGGACCACGTGACCGGCGACCTTCTCACAGGCGTGGGGATCGAGCCGGCCGTGAACGGCGCGGAGGTGGTCGTCCACCTCGCCGGCGGGTCGAAGGGCGACGACGAGGCCACCCGGAACCTCGTGCGGGCGGCGTCGCGGGCCGGCGTCCGGCACCTGGTGTACATCTCGGTCATTGGCGCGGACCGGGTCCCACTGGGCTACTTCCGCGCCAAGCTGGGCGCGGAGCAGGCCGTGGCCGGCTCCGGCCTGCCGTGGACGACGCTGCGGGCCGCCCAGTTCCACGACCTGGTCCTGAAGGTGGTGCGGCAGATGGCCAGGCTGCCCGTGGTGCCGGTCCCCGGCGGCCTCCGCTTCCAGCCGGTCGACGCGCGCGACGTGGCCGACCGGCTCGTCGGCCTGACGCTCGGCGAGCCGTCCGGTCTCGTGCCCGACCTCGCCGGGCCCCGGGTGTACGGCCTGGGCGACCTGGTGCGCGGCTACCTCGCGGCCGTCGGCCGCCGGCGTCCCACGCTGCCGGTGCGGATGCCGGGGAAGGCCGGCCGCGTCTACCGGGCCGGGGGGAACCTGTCCCTCGAAGGCGCCGATCTGGGCGGGCGGACCTGGGAGGAGTTCCTGGCCGAGCGCCTGCGCTGACCGCTCCCCCGGCCGGGGTGTCGCGGCGCGGCCGCTCACGGCGCGACTCGGCGGCCGTCCTCGTCCCGGGGGCCCCCGGCCGCCGTCTGGAGCAGGGTGACGGTCCTCGTGCCGACCTTGAAGGATCCGCGCGGAACCAGGCCGTGGGCGCCGTCGGCGCGCGGCGGCCGGCGGCCCCTGACCGCCACCGCTATCACGGCGCCCTCGGGCAGCACCGCGCCCAGCGTGCGGAGCATGCCCGCGGCGCCGCTCCCGCCGTCCGGTCCGAGCCAGGACGTCTGCTCGCCGTACGGCACGTCGGTGACGACCAAACCGGGACGGCGTCCGCCGAGGACCTCCCGCAGCCCGCCGGCGTCGAACACGTCGGCGCGGCGCGCCTCGGCGGGCAGGTCGCCCCCGCCGTCCGCCAGCGTCCGCGCGAGCCGCCGGGCGGACCGCGCCGCCGCGGCGTGGGACGGCCTCCCCCAGCGCTCGGCCCGCGCGCCGAGGTCGGCGGCCCGGGCCTCCAGGCCGTCCCGTCCGAGCAGGCCCAGGTTCCGCTCCGCGAGCCGTACGGCCTCGGGGTCGGCGTCGGAGCCCAGCAGGGACGAGATCGACCGGCGGTGCAGGAAGCCGATCACGGTCAGCAGGTAGCCGCTGCCGCAGCAGGGGTCCCAGACCATGCACGGCCCGCCGCCGCGCACGTGCAGGGCACGCTGGAACATCTCGCTGGCCAGCCGGACCGGGAAGGCGGGGAAGCCCGGCGCCGAATGCAGGACGGCCCCGCCCGCCAGGTCCTCGTAGTCGTCCCGTTCGGTGGCGTGACGGTAGGTCATGACAGGCGGCCGGCTCTCCGTCCCGTGGGCACGGGGCCGGCGCGGGACACGCCCTCCCCGCCCGGCCCGTCGATGTCGGCGATCCGCATGCGGGCACGCTACCAGCGCCGTCGCCGGGCTCCCCTGGGCTCCCCGGGGCTCCCCGGGTCTCCCCGGCGCGATGCACGACCCGGCACACGAGGAACGCCCCCCGTCCAAGGGGAGGCCGGGGGGCGTTGCGCCGTGCTCCGGGTCACACGGCGTGCCGTCCGGCCGGCCCTACCCTGTGGAGGGACGGGTGGGAACGGCCGAGGCAAGGGCACCGTATCCGCCGCCCGGCCGGTGGCGAAGAGTATCGAGAAAGAACCAGTCCGTTATCTGACTGGCTGCCCGACTTATGTCAAGGGGATGGTTCTCATGTATCCGCAGCTCAGACGGTGAGGAGCGGACGCGGGGGTTCACTGCGCGATCGGGAAGACGGCGCACGTCGTCGTGCCGTGTGCGTACAGCTTGCCGTCGGCCACGCCGGTCAGACGGGCCTCGGCGGTCGCCACGGTCCTGCCGACGTGCATGGCCGTGGCCTCGCACCGCAGCGTCCCGGTGTGGGAGAAGGCCGGGCGGACCATGTGCACGCCCAGCTGGGTCGTCGTGTAGGCGCGTCCGGCGGGGAGGCGGGTCATGACCGCGCAGCCGAGCGCCGAGTCGAGCAGGGTGGCGAAGTAGCCGCCGTGGATCGAGCCCATGGGGTTGTACTGGTGCTCGCCGGTCTCCCCCTCGAAGACGGCGACCCCCGGCTCGACGTGGACGAGAGTGAAGCCCAGCGTGCCCGCGATCGGCGGCGGGGGGATCTTCCCGTCCAGCAGGGCCTGGAGGAAGTCCAGCCCGCTCATCTCCGGGCTGGGGAGGGTCTGGGGGGCCCAGCTGTGGGTACGGGAGCTCACGGTCGTCGTCATGAGTCCAACTTTGGAACTCAGATGCCCCCGGGCGCAAATCGGGCCACCGGTCACGCCCGTCTCCGCCCGGCGTCAGACGGTTTCGATCACCTCGTTGCGCATGACCGGACCCCGACGCGCCGATCTCGCGCGAGCCGCACGGGCTCCCCGCGAGATCGGCGGTCACAGGGACGTCGTTACTGGTAGACCCGCACGTAGTCGATCGCCATGTCCTGCGGGAAGACGCTCGTGCCGTCGGGCGCGCCGGGCCAGTCGCCGCCGACCGCGTTGTTCAGGATGATGTAGAAGGGATGGTCGTAGACCCAGGGACCCCGGGTCGCCTCCACCTCGGCCTTGTTCACGGTGAAGAACGCGTTGCCGTCCACGTAGAACGTCATGTGCGACTGGTCCCAGTCCACGGCGTACGTGTGGAACCCGTCCTTGAAGTCCCCGCCGATCGTGTACGGCGACCCGATGCCGCCGCCGCCGTTGTAGGCGGGGGCGTGGATGGTCGAGTACACGGCGTTGGGCACCTTGCCGACGTGCTCCATGATGTCGATCTCCCCGCAGTAGGGCCAGTTGGCGGTCGGGAAGTTGGAGCCGAGCAGCCAGAACGCCGGCCACAGGCCCTGGGTGCCGGAGACCTTGATACGCGCCTCGGCGTGGCCGTACGTGAAGCTGAAGCTCCGCGCGGTGTTGATCCGCCCCGAGGTGTACTGGCAAGGGCCGCCGGGGCAGGCGGAGCCGGGAGTGGTCTCCCTGCGCGCCTGGATCACGAGGTTGCCGTTGCCGTCCATCTTGGCGTTCTGGTTCGCCGTGTAGTACTCCAGCTCGTTGTTGACGCCGGGGCCGGTGTCGGCGAACCACTTGCCCGCGTCCGGTGTGGTGCCGGCCGCGCCGTTGAACTCGTCGCTGAAGACGAGCTTGGTGGCGGGGAACGCCGGGTTCTTCGGCAGTGCCGGCGGCGCGGTCGGGTTGCCGCCCGTGCCGTAGACCTGGAACTCCCACATCGAGTAGCCGTAACCGTTCGAGCGGGCGGTGCCGTACATGCGGATGTAGCGGCCGCTGCCGTTGAGGCCGGTGATGGTCTCCTTGAAGCCCTTGCCGGTGGTCGTGGAGTAGATCGACGTCCAGTTCGTCCCGTCGTTCGAGGTCTGCAGCTGGTAGGCCGTGGCGTAGGCCGGGTCCCACTGCAGGATCACCGTGTGGATGGCGGCCGGGGCGCCGAGGTCGACCGAGATCCAGCCCGGGTCGACCCAGCCGGTGGTGGCGCTGGTGGCCCAGCGGGTGGCGGGGTCGTTGTCCAGGGCCTTCGCCGGGCCGCACCCGCGGCAGTTCGCGTCGTCCTGGTACGACGAGGCCGTGGCCGGCTTCTGGTAGGACAGCTCCACGTCACCGCCGGGAGACGGGGACGGGGAAGGCGACGGAGACGGGGACGGCGAGGGCGAGGTCGTCACCCCACCGGTGTGGACGGCGAACTCCCACAGCGAGTACCCCCACTGGGTGCCGCGGGCCGTGCCGTACAGGCGCACGTAGCGGCCGGTGCCCGAGACGGTCAGGTTCTGGACGCCGCCTGCCCCGGTCGTGGTGGAGTAGACGTCGGTCCAGCTCGTGCCGTTGCCGGACACCTGGATCTGGAAGGACCTGCCGTACGCGGTCTCCCAGGTGAGGGTCACCCCGCAGACGGTCGTGGACGAGCCGAGGTCGACCTGGAGCCACTGGGGGTCGCTCGCGGCGCTCGACCAGCGGGTGCCGGCGTTTCCGTCGACGGCCGCAGAGGCCGGGGTCCCGGCGTTCTCGGTGGAGGAGGCGGTCGCGGGGCGGCCCTGCGCGGCGTCGGCCGTTCCGCAGCCCGAGGTGCCGGTGAAGCTGCCGTAGACCTGGAACTCCCACAAGGAGTAGCCGTACGCGGTCGCGCGGGCCGTGCCGTAGAGGCGGACGTACCGCCCGGTGCCGGACACCGCCAGGGTCTGGACGCCGCCGGCGCCGGTGGTCGTGGAGTAGACGTCCGTCCAGTTCGCCGCGTCGGCCGAGACCTGGATTTTGAACGCCTTCCCGTACGCGGCCTCCCAGTTGAGCACGACGCCGCTGACGGTCGCGGGCGCGCCCAGGTCGACCTGCAGCCACTGGGGATCGCCGAACGCGCTGGACCAGCGGGTGCCGGCGTCGCCGTCGACCGCCGCCGACGCCGGGCTGCCCGCGTTCTCGGTGGACGACGCGGTCGCCGTCTTCCCCTGCGACAGCAGGGTGTCGGCCGCGACGGCCGGGCCGACCGTCAACGCGGTCGCGATCAGGGCCAGCGACGCCACTATGGCCGCCAACCGGCCCGAACGGGGTGGGTGCACTGCTTCTCCTCGGAATGGGGGGTGCTTCGCACGCCCGGTCCGGCTGACCGGGGCACGAAAGGAGGGGGCAGGGCGCGCTCTACCGGATCACAGTGCATCCGGGCTCGAACTAGTGTCAAGGCTTAATTTAATACTTCTAAGAAGACGTGTCAGAGGGTCCGCCGTAGAGGCGGCGGGCAGCGAAACCGCGGCCGGCGTCGCCTCCGCCGGGCTGGACGGCACCGGGTGTTCACACGACCGACCGCGGACGCCCTCCTGCCCACGTCCTGGAGTTCGCCTCGGCGCGCTGGACTTCCAGACCGTTCGCAACGGCGCCTCCGGGCGCCTCCCCGAGTTGTAAGGAACCGGCATGAACGACGCCCCAGGCAGCGGTCGCGGCACCCGTACGCGGCCGGCGCTCCACCTGGCCACCGCGCTGGCCGTCACCCTGGCCCTCGCGGCGCCGGTGGCGGTCCCCGGCGTGGCCGCGGCGGACGCGCCGGTCGCCGCCCCCGCGACCACCGCGCAGTGGACGACGGCAACCGTCGCGCCGGGGGTGGAGGTGCGTACCGGCACGATCACCAACCCCGCGGCCGCACCCCGCTGGACCGTGACCGTGCAGGCCCCGGTGACGGCGCGGTTCACCGGCGCCCAGGCCTGGGCCGCGGTGGGACCGGAGTCCTGGGCTTCGGACACCGCGGCGCGACTGCGGGCGGCGGGCTTCGAGCCGGACGTGCGGCGGATCCCGTGGCCGGGCTACAGCGACACGCCCTCCGGCCTCATGGGCGTGCGGGTGCGGGTCGGCTCCTACGACACCCAGGACGCGGCGAAGACGACGGCGTCCAAGGTCACGGCGGCGGGCTTCCACACGGCCGTGGAGTGGACCGGCTACGACGCCGACCAGCCGGCCGACGTGGAGAACATCCACGTCGCCGTCGTCGACCCCCACGTCTTCCGCGGCTCGGTCGAGGCCACGCACGACGGGAACGTCACCCAGCGGGAGACGACGTCGTCGGTCGCGGCCCGGCTGGGCTCCCTGGTCGGCGTGAACGGCGGCTTCTTCGTCACCTCCGACGCCGACGGCGTCCAGGGCATCCCGGCCGGCCTCAGCGTCCACCGCGGCGCGCTCGCGTCGATGGCCGTGGGGGCGCGCGCGGCGCTGATCCTCGCGGACGGCGGACGCCGCCCCCGCGTCGCCGACCTGACCACGACCGTCACCGCGCGCGCCGGCCGCTCGGCCCGCGCCGTCCGCGGCGTCAACCGCACGCCGGGACTCGTTCGGGACTGCGGCCAGCCCGGCGGCACCCCCACCGAGGAGCCGCGCCAGGACGTGACCTGCGCCGAGACCGACGACCTGGTGGCGTTCACCCCCGAGTACGTCCACGCCCTGCCCACGGGCGCCGGCGTCCAGGTCGTGCTGGACGGCCGGGACCGCGTGGTGTCGGTCGGCGACCGGGGCGGCTCGGTCGCGCCCGGCCAGACCGTCCTCCAGGGCGTCGGCCCGGCCGCCGACTGGCTGGCCGCCCACGCCTCGACCGGCGGGAGGGTCGCGCTCACCGAGGTCGTGCGGGACGCCGACGGCCGCAGGGTCAGGTTCGGCGCGGACGACAGCGTTGTCAGCGCCGCCCCCACGCTCGTGCGGGACGGCCGGATCGACATCGACGCGGCCGCCGAGGGCACGGTCGACCCGGCCGACCTGTCCTTCGGGTACGCATGGGCGAACAACCGCCAGCCCCGGACCATGGCCGGTGTCGACGAGCGGGGCCGCCTGCTGCTGGTCACCGTGGACGGCCGCCTCAGCGGCGGCAGCGAGGGCTTCACCATCGCCGAGGGCGCGGCGTTCATGCGGTCCCTCGGAGCCGTCCAGGCGCTGAACCTCGACGGCGGCGGTTCGACCGCCATGGCGGTGAACGGCGCCCTGGTCAACCACACCTCCGACGCGACCGGTGAGCGCCCGGTCGGCGACACCGTCCAGGTGCTGCCGCGGGCGCACTGACCCCCACACCGCCGGCGCCGCGCCGTCCTGTCCGGGCTTCCGGACGGGACGGCGCGGTCGTATGGTCGGGGACGGCGATCCTGGAGGTGCGCGATGCCGCTGCCGTCGACCGTCCGCGAACGGTGCCGGCCGTTCCTGGACCCGGACGAGGTGCTCCAGTACCTGTTCCCCGCGTACACGCAGGGGGCGAACTTCATCTTCGCGGTGACCGACAGGACCATCACGATCCTGCACTGCGGAGCGTTCAACCGGGACCGCCCCAAGGGCGTGTACGCCCGGCTGCCCCGGGCGACCCGGATCGGGCCGGTGAACACCAACCTCGACCCCGTGTTCCGGTGCAACGGCATGGGCTACCGCGTCGACGACCAGTACGTATCGACGATCCTCGCCGCCGACGCGGAGATCGCGGGGGCGCCGGTGCTGCCGCCGGACCCCGAGTGGGAGACATAGAACGCCGCCCGAATGACCGACTCTCCCCTTTTAGGGGCATTTCGCGCCCTATCGAACCGAGAAATCGAACGCGCGCCGTCTGATTCACGAAATCCCTCATGTTCCTTCATAGCCGAACAGGCGAATCGGGCCAGACCAGGGGCGAAGGACCGCGCTCATCCGGGAGCCGTACGCCGTTCAGGCAGGGGGACCCGGCCTGTCACCGTGACGCAACCGAGATTCGGGTCGCCTTGACACGCGCGCGAGACGAGGATTTAACTCTGATCGGACTTGTTTAATTATGTTCGCTAAAGACTGATTCTGCGCCCATTCGGGAGGCGTCATGTCTCACTCCGTCACTCCCCGCCCGTCCGGTCTGCCGGGGTCCCCCACGAGCCGCCGTTCGGTGCTCAAGGGGCTCGCGTTCACCCTCGGCGCGACGGCGGTCCCGGCCGGTCTCCTCACGGCCTGCGGCAGCTCCTCCAGCCCGTCGGGCACGTCGTCGGGCGGCTCGGGCGGCGGCGCGACGACGGTCACGTTCGGGTCGAACTACTCCGACCCGGCGCCCAAGGCGGCGTTCGAGGCGCTCACGAAGACCGCCGGGCAGCAGGCCGGGGCGACCATCACGCTCAACACGGTCGACCACAACACGTTCCAGAACAACATCAACTCCTACCTCCAGGGCACCCCCGACACCCTGTTCACCTGGTTCGCCGGCTACCGGATGCAGTTCTTCGCCCAGCAGGGGCTGATCGCGCCCATCGACGACGTCTGGCAGAAGATCGGCGGCAACTTCGGCCAGGCCGCGCAGTCGCTGTCGAAGGGCCTGGACGGGCACTACTACTTCGTCCCGATCTACAACTATCCGTGGGTCGTCTTCTACAACAAGAGCACCTTCCAGGAGAAGGGCTACGAGATCCCCAAGACCTGGGACGACTACGTGGCCCTGCTCAAGAAGATGAAGGGCGACGGCCTGACGCCGCTGGCCTTCGCCGACAAGGACGGCTGGCCCGCGCTCGGCACCTTCGACATCCTCAACCTGCGGATCAACGGGTACGACTTCCACATCCAGCTCATGAAGCACCAGGTGCCGTGGACCGACCCGCGGGTCACCCAGGTGTTCCAGCAGTGGGCCGAGATCCTGCCGTACTGCCAGCCCGGCGCCACCGGCCGCATCTGGCAGGACGCGGTCAAGACGCTGGAGAGCAAGCAGGCCGGCCTGATGTTCCAGGGCACCAACCAGGTCGCCGCCCAGTACGTCACCGACGGCAAGGACCTGGCCGACCTCGACTTCTTCGCCTTCCCGGAGATCAACCCGCAGTTCGGCCAGGACTACATGGACGCCCCGACCGACGGGTTCTGCCTGGCGAAGAACGCCAAGGAGGACACGGTCGCGGCGGGCAAGAAGGTCCTGGAGTACCTCGGGACCGGCGACGCCGAGGCCACCTTCCTCAAGACCGACCAGTGGGACGTGGCCCTCGCCCAGGGCGCCAGCATCCCGACCTACAACGCGATCCAGAAGAAGTCGGTCGAGATGATCGCCTCGTGCAAGGCGGTCTCCCAGTTCATGGACCGCGACACCGACCCCGGCTTCGCCAGCAACGTGATGATCCCCTCGATCCAGAAGTTCATCAACGACCCGAGCCCGTCGGGGATCAAATCGCTGCAGGACAGCATCGAGGCGCAGGCGAAGACAATCTTCACGAACTGATGGCCCTACAGTCACGACCCCGCGCGCGGGGGATGACCCCGCGCGACCGGGTGCTGGTCGGGCTCATGCTCGGCATCCCGGTGCTCGCCGACCTGGCGTTCGTCTGGTTCCCCGCGCTGTCGTCGGTGGTGCTGTCGTTCACCCGATGGAACGGCATCGGCGGCCTCGACCAGATCAAGCCGTACGGCGTGGAGAACTACCGCATCGCGGCCACGGTCGACCCGCAGTTCTGGCCGGCCGTGCAGCACAACGCGATCTGGCTGCTGGTCTTCGTCTGCCTCGCCACGCCGCTCGGCATGCTGTTCGCGGTGATCATCGACCGCAACATCCAGGGCAGCCGCGTCTACCAGAGCGTGCTGTTCCTGCCCGTGATGCTGTCCCTCGCCCTCATCGGGATCATCTGGGAGCTCATCTACTCCCCCAACTACGGCCTCATCAACTCGATCACCGGCCACAACCACGACGACAACCTCGTCAACTGGCTCGGCGACCCCCACCTCAACCTCTGGGCCGTCCTCGTGGAGGCCTGCTGGCGGCAGGCGGGGTACGTCATGATCCTCTACCTGGCCGGGCTCAAGGCCGTCGACCCCTCCCTGCGGGAGGCGGCCCTGATCGACGGGTCCAACGCCTGGCAGACCTTCTTCCGGGTGGTCTTCCCGGTGATGAAGCCGATCAACGTGGTCATCCTCGTCGTGACGCTGATCGAGTCGCTGCGCGCCTACGACCTGGTCTACATCAACAGCCACGGCCCGGTGCTCCCCGGCCTGGAACTGCTGTCGATCCTGGTCACCCAGAACATCCTCGGCGAACAGACCCGCATCGGGTACGGCTCGGCCCTCGGGGTCGTGCTGCTGGTCATCTCGCTCGTCCCGATCTCGGTGTTCCTGTACCAGACCTTCCGGCGGGAGGAGCGGCCGTGACGGCACAGGCCCGATCCACCACGGCCCCGGCGGTGGCCGCCGCGAGCCGCCGACGCGCGCGCGGCAGCCGCCGCGCCGCCCGCGTGGCGGCGCTCGTCTTCATGATCACGGCCACGGTGCTGTGGCTCGTCCCGATCCTGTTCGCGCTGTACGTGTCCCTGCGCCCGGTGGAGGACACCGCCCAGAGCGGCTACTTCTCGCTGCCGCGCCACCTCACGCTGGGCAACTTCACCGACGCGTGGACGCAGTCGGACATGCAGCGGTACTTCCTGAACTCGGTGATCGTCACCGTGCCCGCCGTGCTCGTCACGCTGCTGCTCGCCTCCAGCGTGGCGTTCGTGCTGTCCCGGGTGCGGATGCGGTACACCCTGACCCTGCTGATCCTGTTCACCGCGGGCAACCTGCTCCCCCAGCAGGTCATCATCACGCCGCTCTACCGGCTGTACCTGCTCATCCCCGTGCCCGAGTTCCTCAGCGAGAACGGCCTGCTGTACAACTCCTACGCCGGGCTCATCCTGATCAACGTCTGCTTCCAGCTCGGCTTCTGCGTGTTCGTGCTGAGCAACTACATGAAGTCGATCCCGCACGAGATCTACGAGGCGGCCGTCGTGGACGGCGCCTCCCTGTGGACGCGCTACTGGAAGCTGACCCTGCCGCTGTGCCGCCCGGCGCTCGCGGCGCTGGCGACGCTGCTGACCACCTGGATCTACAACGACTTCTTCTGGGCCATCGTGCTGATCCAGCGTGGCGACAAACGCCCCATCACCTCCGCCCTGGCCAACCTCCAGGGACAGTTCGTCAGCAACCAGAACATGATCGCGGCGGCCGCCCTCATCGCGGCGATCCCCACCCTGATCGTGTACGTGGTCCTGCAGAGGCAGTTCATCGCCGGTCTGGCCCTCGGCTCCACCAAGGGCTGACCTGCCCCGCCGGCGCCGCGATGTTGATTCGTTGTTCACGCAGCTCAGAGAGGTTGATGATCAAAAATCCGGGCCGTAGATCGGAGGAGGGCGACCGGTCGTGCCGACGACCGGCCCCGCCGATCCGATCAGGAGGAAGCGCACATGCACCGCACGCTCCGCACCACGGTCCAGGGATCCGCACGGCGCCGGCTCGCGACGGCGGCCGCCACGCTCGCCGCCGGCCTCGCGGCGGTCGCCGGCTTGACGGCCCCGGCCGCCGCCGCCTCCGCGCCCGACCCGGTCATGCTCACCTGCCGTGACTTCAACGGCGCCGGATTCATCAACTGGGACCTGCTCGTCCAGCTCAACCCCGACGGCACCGCGCGGTCGGCCGAGCAGTTCGGCGACGCCTACCTGACCGGGCTGCAGGTGCTCTCCGTGGAACGGACCGGGCGGCCCTCCATCGCCATCCGCGACAACGGCCGCTCCCTCGACTTCCACGGCGACGCCATCCTGCAGGCCGGGATCCCCGGCACCTCGTTCAACGCCTCGGGCCCCGCCCAGAGCTGCAGCGCCCACTTCACGTTCCCCCACCCGGCCGGCACCTACACGAACCTCACCCCGACGTCCTGACGGTCCGCGGCAGCAGGGTGGGCGGTCTCCGGCCGCCCACCCTCGGGGGTCACCCCCAGCACTGCCAGGAGTCCTTGTCGTAGAAGTCCTGGAACCGGCTGACGGGCGGGTCGGCGCCGTACTGCCACCGGCAGGCGGCCTGGGTGTCGATCCCGAACGTCTCACCCGCGCAGTACCACCCGTAGGCCCCGCGCCCGGAGACGTAGCGCGCACCGGTGCGGCCGCGGGCCCGGCAGTAGGCGGAGAAGTCGAGGGCGCCGAGTCTGCGGGTGGCGTGCCAGCACTGCCACGAGCGCGGGTCGAAGAAGTCGGCGACCCTGTCGGCCACCTGGGCGCTGTGGTAGGTCCAGGCGCAGACGGCTGCCGCGCCGTTGCCGGTCGCGTTCTGGCCGGCGCACCGCCAGCCGTAGGCGTCGGCGCCGGTCAGCCGCGCCGTCCCCTGGCCGGTCGCCCGGCAGTACCCGTCCCAGTCGGGCGCGCCCAGCAGCCGCGCACCGCCGACTGCGGCCGCCGACGGTGTGGCGGCGGCGAGGGACCGGCCGGGGGACCCGGCATGGCCGGACGTCGTCCCCGCTCCGGACGCGACCAGCGCCGCGGCGGCCGACGCGGCCACGGCCAGCACGGCCGCCGCGGCCAGCATCACGGGGCCACGCCGCCTCGCCGCCCCCGCCCGCACGGCCGGGTCCGCACCAGCGGCCGCCGCGGCCAATATCCCCCGGCCACGCCGTCCCGCCGCTCCCGCCCCCGCCCCGGTGGCCGGGTCCGCGCCAGCGGCGGCCCGCCCGGCCCCGGCAGCCTCCCGGCCCTCCCCGGCGGCGGTCCGCTCGGCGGCCGTGCGGCCCGACCTGACGCCCGCGCCGTCCCGCGGGCCGTTCATCACGTCCTCGCGCGGGCCGTCCGCGCCCTCGTCCGCGCCCTCGTCCGCGCCCTCGTCCGCGCCCTCGTGCGCGGCGGGCGCGCGTCCGGCGGAGAGCTCGGCGGCGAGCGTGGCGGACAGCTCGTGCCAGCGGGCCTCCCAGACGGCGGGGTCGCCGCCGCAGGCCCGTACGTAGGCCAGCGTGACCATGAGGCTCGGCAGCCGGTCGCCGGACGCGGCGATCGACAGGGCGCTGGCCGAGGTGTGCACCCTGGCCGCCATCTGACGGTACGTCGGCTCCCCCGCGTCCTCGCGCAACCGCCGCAGGTCGTGGGCGAACCTCTGGATCGGCCCCTGCCCGGGGTCGAGGGGTTTCGGCTTACGCCCCATCAGCCCTCCGCGTCATGATGCCGGCCCGTACGCGGTCGCCCGGCGCCTACCGGCTCTCCTCTCCCAGCAGCGCCGGGACGAGCCCGGCCAGCGTGGCCCGGTCCTCGTCGCGGCGCGGCGCGTACTCGGTGATCCCCAGGCCCGCCAGGGTGAACGCGGCCGTGAGCGCCCGCACGGCCGCGCGCAGCGTGGAGACGGCGAGGCCACCGGCCTCGGGGTGGTTCAGGGACCCGAACTCCCCCGGGTCGAGCACGTCCAGGTCGATGTGGACGTACACGGCCGTGGCGCCGGTGTCGGACACCGCGGGGACCAGCGCGGCCGGGTCGGCCGTCAGCTCGGCCACGGTGCGGCGGGCGAGCCCCGCCTCGGCGACGTACGCCGCCTCCGAGGGGTCCAGGGCGCGGACGCCGGCGAGGACCACCTGCCCGGGCCGCAGCGGGCGCGCCGGGACCAGCTCGGGGCGGCCCTCCCCCAGCAGCGTGCGCAGGACCATGCCGTGGAACGCGTGCGAGGGCGACGACGCGGGCGTGTTGAGGTCGCCGTGGGCGTCGAACCAGACGACGGCGAGCCGCTCCCCGTGCCGCGCCAGGGCGGCCGACACGGGCTCGAGCTCGACCCCGCAGTCTCCCCCGGCCGTCACCACCGTCTCCGGTCCAGTGTCGGCGAGGGCGGCGCGGGTCCCGGCCGCGACGGCGACGAGCGCGTCGAGGCCGCGCACGCCGTCCCGCTCGACGCCCTCGGCGTCGGGGACGGGCACGCGCACGGTGCGCCGGGACGGCACGAACGAGGCCAGCACCTCGGCGCCACGCGACAGACGGCGGGCGTCGGGGGCGCCCGAGCCCTGCCACTGGGGAACCTGGATCAGCGTCGTCGGGGGCATGTCACGATCATCGCACGCGCGCCACCGCCGGGATCATGCACCGGTCTCGCCCCCGTCACGCACGGCGGCACACGGCGGCCCGGGGTTCCGGGCGGGACCGCGGGGCTCCGCCACGCTCGCGGCGCCGGCGGGGCGGCCCGGGTCCCGTCCGGGCGCGGAGCGTCAGTCCCTGTTCGACTGCCGCCAGTCGCGGACGGCGTCGCGGACCTTGTCGAACACCGCGACGGGCGGCCCGACCAGCATGTTCGCGAGCGCGGACTCCCCGGCGCCGGGGTGCGGACGGGTGGGTGAGACCGCCTCGGCGGCCCGCACGGCCCCGGCCATCCGGCGCAGTTGCTCGGGGGACGTCTCCTGGCGCAGCCGCGTGAACTCCTCCTGCTCCTCGTGGGTGGCGTGGTCGAGGACCGCCTGCGCCAGCGTGGCGAGCCCGGTGTCGAACGCGGGATGGTCCACCCCGAGGTCGTACAGGTCGGACAGGGCGTGCTTCGCCTCGTCCTCCTCGTGCAGCCGCGCCTCGACGACCGCGTCGCCCGCCTTCGACCGGGCGGCCGGGTGGACGACCTGCTCCTCCGCGCTCTCGTGCACGGCCAGCAGCCGTACGAGGTCGTGGAACAACTCGAGCCTGCGCTCGCCCCGGGCGGCGGCGACGTCCGCGAACAGGGTCTTGATCTGCGTGTGCTGCTCCAGCAGCAGGTCGACGACGTCGTGCTCTCCGGTGGTGGTCACTGCCGTCACCTTTCGACTAGGGGATTCCCAGCCGCTGCCCGGCGCGGTCCGGGCTACACCCGCGAATGCCGCCGTCCGGTCTCAGTCCGCGTCCGGGCGAGCCGGGAACCGGCCGGCGGCCTGGGCCGGCGTGTCGGCGACGGTGAACGGAATGGGGCTGAGGCCGTCGAGCCGGTGCGCGAACTCCGGCGTGAGCCCGGAGAGGGCCATCATCCCCGCCGGCGTCTGGTCCAGCCGCTGCTGGGCGCTGATCAGCGCGGTGATGCCGGTGCTGTCCCAGAAGGCGACCCCGGAGAGGTCCACCACCAGCCGCGGCGCGCTCGTGTCCGACACGAGCCCGCGGACGACGAGGGCGATCTCGGTGGCCGCCCGCCCGTCCAGAGCGCCCTCCAGGGCGAGGACGAGGTAGGAGTCGCGACGGTCGAGCGTCCGGGCGGAGGGGTGATCGGGTGACGGAAGGACGAACTCGGCCGTGGCGACGGTGCCGTCCGTCCCGGATTCGATGGTGAACCCGTCGGTCAGGTAGCGGGCGATCCACAGACCGTGACCGTGGCGGACGGGCCATGCGGCGGCGTCCGGCCCGGCCGGGCCGGGACCTCCCGTGTCGCTGACCTCGCACCGCAGCGACCCCGCCGACCGCCAGATCCGCACCCGTCCCGTGCCCACGCTGTGGAAGACCGCGTTCGTGGCCAGTTCATGGACGATGAGCACCAGGTCCGTGGCCCGGCCGTGCGGGAGGCCCGCGTGCGTGGCGTGCGCCTCCAAGGTGGCCCGCAGCGCGTAGAGCGAGTCGCGGTCGAACGGCTGGTCGAGGATCGGCGCGGCCCCGCCGGCGCCCATCGGCCCTCCTCCCCCGCCGGAGGCCTCGGCCGTGCCGGGCGGGGTGTCCATCGGCCGGTCATCGGTCATCGGCGGTCACCAGATCGATGCCGTGCACCCCGTCGGCGCCCAGCAGGACGAACCTCGACACGATGCCCCGGTTGCAGCGCAGTACCACCCTGCGGGACGGAACCAGGCTCCGCGCCGCGTCGATGATCATGCGGGTGCACGAGAGGTCGATGAAGGACAGCTCCGCCATGTTGATCGTGATGTGGCCGTCCACGCGGATGGCCTCGGCCAGGGCGAGGGCCAGGGCGTCCTCGGCCGAACGGTCGATCTGACCCGCGAGGCGGATGCCGGCCGGGGCGTACTGGCGGCAGATGCGCAGCAGCGGGTCGTCGTGGTAGGTGGCCGCCGCGACCGCGCGGGTGTGGAAGGGCGACACCGACGCGAGGGTGACCGGGTCGAAGCGGTCGCGGTCGTACTGGCACAGGACGGACACGCTGGTGCCCGACAGCGCCGCGGCGATCTCCTTCTCGAAGGCCGGCAACTGCTCGACCCCGCTGACGGGCCGCAGCGCCCAGCCCATGTCGAGGGCCACCCGCAGCCCCGCGTAGCCCTCCCGCGAGGTCAGCTCGATCTGGGAGCGCAGCCACGCCATCGCGTGCTCCACGCTGAAGGACTGCCCGGACAGCAGGCCCTCATGCGACGCGACGACGTCCATCCGCCCGGTCTCGGTCGCGGGCCGTACGGCGACGCCCCGGCGGCCCAGCTCGGTCAGGGCCGCCTGCGGCTCCTCGCACAGCCAGACGACGCGCAGTCCCCCGGACAATCCGTCCCGGACGAACGCCGCGGTCAGGTCGTGGAGCTCCTCGGGCTCGCCGAAGGTCAGGCAGGCGTGATCGTTGGCGGTCAGATCCGTGATCTGAACCTCCGCGCTGATCGTCACCCGCGCCACCACCTCACCGTGACCGCCGTCGCCACCGCACCGCGGAAACTCATCGTAATGACGTGTCCGAGGTGGGCGGACCGGCACCCGCCCCGTGGGGCGGCCCTGCCCCGAGGAGGCATGGAGCCGGGTCCTCGGGGTAGCGAGCGTCGGGTCGCCACGAAGCCGGAGGCGGGGGGACGCCCATGACCCGTGTGAGCGAGGACCGGACCGCCGGAGTCACCGAACCGGCCACCCGCCACCCGTCCGCGTCCATGGCTGTGGGAGCCCTGTTCGTGTCGGCCTCGGCCGTGCTCATCCACCTGTCGGGCGCCTCGCCGGGCACCGCGTCCTTCTACCGGTGCCTGCTGGCCCTGCCGCTGCTGATCCCGCTCGCGCTGGGCGAGCGGAGGCGGGAGGGCGGGATCCCGGGACGCCGCCGGCTCGTCACCGTCGTCGCGGGAGCCCTGTTCGCCGGCGACATGCTGCTGTGGACGGCGGCCATCGCAGAGGTCGGCGCCGGGCTCTCCACCGTGCTGGTCAACGTCCAGGTGGTGATCGTCCCGCTGCTCGCGCTGCTCGTGGACCGCGAGGCGCTCTCCCGCAGGTTCCTGGCGTCCGTGCCCTTCCTCCTCGTGGGCGTGGTCCTCGCGGGCGGCGTGTTCGAGAAGGGCGGCGGCGGGAGCGACCCGCTCCTCGGCACCGTCCACGCGATCCTCGCGGCCCTGTGCTACTCGGCCTTCCTGTTCCTCCTCCGGCGTGAGGGGCAGGACGGGCGGCCGGTCCAGTCCTACCTGTGGGTGACGGCGTCCGCCGCGGTCGTCTCGCTGGTCGTGGGCGCGTTCTGGCAGGGCGTCGACCCGGCCCCCGGCTGGGCGGCCGTCGGCTGGCTGGCCCTGGTCGCGCTCTTCGGGCAGGTTCTCGGGTGGCTGCTCGTCGCCCTCGCCACCCCCCGTCTCGCGAGCCACGTCGGCGCCGTCCTCCTGCTCCTCACCCCCGTCGGAGCGGTCGTGCTCGGCGCCCTCGTCCTCGGCGAGCGCCCCTCCGCCCTCCAGCTGGCCGGCTGCGTGCTGATCCTCG
This sequence comes from Microbispora corallina, assembly GCF_016863035.1. GTDB lineage: Bacteria > Actinomycetota > Actinomycetes > Streptosporangiales > Streptosporangiaceae > Microbispora > Microbispora corallina. The sequence continues at coordinate 55,899 of NZ_BOOC01000015.1, read as the reverse complement.
CCTCCGGCGCCGTCGCCACGATCCGTTCCCGGCGGTGAAGGCCGATCGCGGTGCGGCCCGCGATCGGATCTGCGCAGCTCCCGGGTCCTAGACTCGGGAGATGACCTTCGACCTCCACGGACGGACCAGGCGTCTGGAGCTGTCCGACCAAGAGCTGCGATCCTTCGAGGCCGTCGTGCTGGAGGCGACGCCGGACGGCATCGTCCTGGACCGCTCGGCCTTCTATCCCGGCGGCGGCGGCCAGCCCCCGGACCAGGGCGTCCTGCTGTGGCAGGGGGTGGAGACCCGGATCGAGGGCGTCCGCAAGGGCGACGACCTCCACCTCGTCCCGGCGCAGGACGATCCCATCCCCCCGGCCGGCACCGTCGTGCGGGCGGCGGTGGCCGACGAGCGGCGTTCGGCCCTCATGCGCACCCACTCCGGGCTGCACGTGCTGTGCGGGGTGGTGTTCCGCGACTACGGCGCGCTGGTGACCGGCGGGAACATGGAGCCGTTCACCGCGCGGATGGACTTCAACCTCCCCGAGGTGCCGCCCGGGTTCAAGGAGGCGGTCGAGGACGCCTGCAACGCCGAGATCGCGGCCGACCGGCGCATCGACGTGCGGGTGCTGCCGCGCGAGGAGGCCTTCGCGATCCCCGACATCATCCGCACCGCGACCAACCTCGTGCCGGAGGGCATCCCCGAGGTGCGGATCGTGGACATCGTCGGGCTGGACACGCAGGCCGACGGCGGGACGCACGTCGCGTCGACCAAGCAGATCGGCAGGATCAAGGTCGCCAAGATCGAGAGCAAGGGACGCGGCTTCCGCCGCCTGCGCATCGCGATCTCCGGCTGAGGGCTCCAGACCGGACCGCGCGTCATGCTTCGACGGCCGTGGAGATGTCCGAATCCTAGGGTGCGTTCCGGAGCCGTTGCCGGTCTCCAGCGGATGGGGCCGGTACGTGTGCCCCGTCCGATCACGTGACGCACTGCTCTGGAGGCCGAGGATGTCCGATGAGGTTCCGACCACCGATGACCGCGAACCGGCGCTGGTCGTGGTGTCGATGATCGACCACGTACTCGGCCTGGCGGCGACCTGGACGAGCTGGGACGGTCGCCTGATGCGTGTGGACGAGCGGGTCTACACCCCGCACAAGGCGATCCGCCGGGTCGCCGATCACCTCGTCGATCACCTCGCCGAGATGGAGGCACGGCTGGCGGGCGGCTCCCCGATCCCTGATCGCTGGCACGCGTCGGCGGCCACGACCCCTGCCGATCTGGCGCCCTTCACCGATCAGGACCTGGACGAGGCCGGAAGCCGGCTCACCCGGCTGGGCCGGATCTGGGCCGATCGGCTGACCGCGCTCAGTCCGGACCAGCTCGACTGGTCGTCCGGCGAGGGCTGGACGTTCCGGCAGATCGCGTTCCACCTGGCCGGCTCGGTCTACTACGCCGACGCCGTCGGGGACCTCTCCACGGTCGGATCCGATCACTGACCTCCAGTCCGCCGGGTCATGCCGGTCGGACGCCTTCCGACGGGCGTGCCGCCACCGGGTCGGGCGCGGCCGCCCGCCCGGGCAGCAGGAGCGGGGTGCCGAGCAGGAGGACGCCGGAGACGGTGATCGCGGCGAGCGGGCCGATGAGTGTCGCGAGCACGCCCCATACCACCATGAGGGTGGCCTGGGCGAGTCTGCTGCTGATGCTCCACGCGCTGAGGACCCGGGCGGCGTGATCGGCGGGAGCGCGTCGCAGGCGTTCCGTCGCGCTGATGGGGTTGAAGACGCCCATGCAGACGATCAGCAGGCCCTCCACGACGATCACGGTGAGAAGGCCGGGGACGCCGGGACGGGTGAAGGCGAGGCCGAGCGGGAAGATCGAGCGCAGCCAGCCGGTGACGATCATGACACGGTGCCGGCCGTAGCGGGCGGCGAGGCGCGCGGACAGGCGGGCCCCCGCGAGGCCTCCGAGCGCCGGGACGCCGAAGGCGAGACCGTACTGCCAGGCCGGGAAGTGGTACCGGCCGAGAAGGAGGACGGCCAGGAGGGGGCCGGTGGCCATGATCAGGCCGTTGACGGTCATCTGGTTGAGGAACAGGCGCCGCATCACGCGGTCGTGGAGGATGAATCGCCACCCGGCCAGGAAGTCGGCGGCCCGAATCCTGCTCGCGGGGTCGCGCGCCACCACGACGTCGGTTCCGCGGATGCGGAGGACCCCGAGCGCGGAGAGCAGGTAGCTGACGGCGTCCGCCGCGACGGTGACGACCGGGCCGAGCAGCCCGATGAGCGCGCCGCCGAGCGGCGGTCCCGCCGCGGTGGCCACCCAGGTCGTGCCCTCGAACCTCGCGTTCGCGGCGAGGAGGTGATCGCCGCGGACGAGGTGCTTCAGGTACGCGCCGGAGGCGGCGGTGAACACGATGCCCGCGGTTCCCGAGATGACCGAGACAACGAGGAGGTGGCCGTAGGACAGCAGCCCGAGGAGGTACGCGATCGGGACGCTCGCCATGGCCAGGAAGCGGACCATGTCCATGCCGATCATCACCGGGCGTTTGGCCCGGTGGTCGATCCACGGGCCGAGCGGGACCGCGACGACCGCCGCGACGGCGAGGCCGGCGGCCTCCAGGAGCGAGACGGCGAACGCCGGCGAGTGCAGCACCCGCACCGCGATCAGCGGGAACGCTCCGAAGGCGATCCACGTGCCGTACGTGCTCACCGCGTAGGCCGACCACAGCCACCCGAAACCGCGTTCCAACCGCACGCGCATGCGACTCCTTGCGACAACCGATGTCCAGATCGGTGAATCACACCAGCCGCCCGGGAGCGGGATCAAACAACCGGCTGCCCGGCCCCCACAACCATCGGTTGTAGGCCCGTAGGCTGCGTCGGTGGATACCGAGGCGGTGCGATCGTTCGTCCGCGCCGCCGAGCTCGGACAGCTGCAACAGGCGGCGGACGAGCTCGGCGTGACGCAGCAGGCCGTCTCCAAGCGGATCGCCGCCCTCGAGCGCGAGGTCGGCGTCCGCCTGTTCACCCGCACCCCCCGAGGGGTCCTGCTCACGCTCGACGGCCAGGCGTTCCTCCCGCACGCCCGGAGCATCGTCGCGGGTGTCGACCGCGCCGTCACCGCGATCAGGCCGGGGTCGCGGGCCCTGCGGATCGACGTTCTCGGCCTCCGGTCCGCCCAGGCCGTGATCCTGCACGACTACTGGCGGTCGCATCCCGGCGTGGAGCTCGACGTGGTGACCCTCAGGGTCGACGACCCGGGCGTGGCGGTCGCCGCCGTCCAGACGGGCGACGTCGACGCGACGTTCCGCACGATCACCGACCCCGCCGCGCTGCCGCGCGAGCTCGAGATGATCCGGGCGTTCGACTCTCCGCTGGAACTCCTCGTCGGCCCCCGCCATCCACTCGCCTCCGCGCGAGCACTGACGCCGGCCCACCTGCGGCGGCACCGGATCTGGGTGCCGGGCATCGCGCCGCGGAGCGAGTGGGCCGAGTTCTACGATCAGCTCACCGCCGAGTTCGATCTCCGCGTCGACGCCGCCGGCCCGCACTTCGGCGACGAGGTGCTCCTCGACACCCTCGCGGACTCCGCCGACGTGGCCACGCTCGTCGGCTCGCGCGACCGGTACGTCTGGCCGGCGGGCCACGACCTGCGGCGCATCCCGATCGTGGACCCGGTGATCGCCTACCCGATCTCGCTCATCCTGCCCAGGACGAATCCGCACCCAGGACTACGGGCGATCGTCCACCACTTCGGAAGCCTGGCCCCCCTCCCCGAGACGACCTGGCTCCCGTCCTGGGCCCGATGACAGCGGCCACCCGGGGCGGGACCTGTCCTGACGGGGGCGAGCGGCCGGAGGTCGCGGAGGGCCGCCACCCGGGCGCCGCCGCCGAGCTGCGCGCGCACGGTCCCCGTACGGAGGATGTCGAGGGACCGCCGACGGCGGCACGCCTGACCGAACCCGAGTAGCGGTCCTCCCGGCCGGCCGGCACGGCGATCCCCGCGTCCCGCGCCGACCGGATGTTTCGAAGTTTCTCCGAAACATTGCGAGCGCGCAAGCCCCAATCCCCGACGCCTCGGGGCGCCCAGGAGCATAATGCCCGATCAACAACCTCGGTCATCGAGGAGAAACTTTATGTTTGGCAGAGAAAGTTTCGATCCGGTCGCCGCCGGCGGAGAACGCGGCGTGCTGCTGCGACGGCGCCGCCGGGCGCGGGCCCGGCGGCGCCGTCGCGGGCTACTGGTTCCAGACCTGGAACTCGGAGACCTGGCCGGCGGGCCAGCCGGTGTTGGCGGTGACGGTGACCCGCCAGTACCGCTGGGTGCTCGCCGGGAAGGTGATCGTGACGGTGTTGCCGGACGACGGCGAGAACGTGTAGGCGGCCGACGCCTTCACGGTGGTGAAGGTGGTGCCGTCGGTGGAGCCGAGCAGCGACAGCGTCTGGTCGCGGGCGCCCCACGACGCGGGCAGTTGCAGCACCACGCGGCTCGCCTGCTGCGCCGATCCGAGGTCCACCTGCACCCACTGGGGGAAGGCGTTGTTGGCGCTCTCCCAGTAGGTGTTCTGGTCGCCGTCCGTCGTCTTCGAGGACGGGTACACGTCGGTGTGCGACGACTCGGCGGTCGGCCTGCCCGCGGCGAGGTTCGCGGAGGCGGTTCCGCCGGTGCCCGACAGCGCGACGACGGTGGGGCTGTTGGACGCGGTGCTCGTGATCGTGAGCGATCCGGTGCGGCCGCCGGTCGCGGTGGGGCGGAAGGTGACGTTGACCGTGCACGACGCGTTCGCCGCGATCGAGCCGCCGCAGGTGTTCGTCTGGGCGAAGTCGCCCGACGCGGCGACGGAGCCGATGGACGCCGCCGCCGTGCCCGTGTTCCGCACCGTCACCGCCTGCGCCGCGCTCGTCGTGCCGACCGCCTGACCGCCGAACGTCAGCGACGAAGGAGCGGCGGTGAGCGTGGCGGTCCCCCCGCCGGCGGCGGTGAACTGCAGGCTGTTGATGTTCCAGCCACCGTTGTCCTGGTAGGCGGTGAGCGTCTGCCGCCCGGCCGGCAGGGTCAGCTGGGCCGTGACCGTGGTCCACGTCTGCCAGCCTCCGGTGGCCGGGATGGTCACGGCGCCGGTGAGGTTGCCGCCCGAGGCGCCGGCGACGTGCAACGCCCCCGTCACCGCGGCGGGCGCGGCCACCCGCAGGCCGAGCGTGTACGTACCGGCCGACGCCACGTCCACCGTGTAGTGGAACCACTGCCCTGCCGACGTCCAGCCGATGTTGTAGCCGCCGCCGGTGTCCGACGTGGTCTCCAGGTCGACGCCGTCGGAGCGGTAGCCGTTCGCCGTGCCGTTGACCGAGGAGACGCCGTACGCGACGCCCTGGCCGCCGGTGTCGTAGTTCTCCGCCTGCACGGTGCCCGGGACGGCCGCGGGCGTTCCGCCGTACGGGCCTCCGGTCCCTCCCCCGCTCTGCCAGCTGTTGCCGGTGACCGTCGCGGTGAAGCCGCCGGAGTTGTTGACGTACGCCGTCGTCCCTGAGCGCAGGCCGGTGACGGTGGTGCCGGTGATGGTGGCCGACCCGCTCGGCGCGGGGTAGAACGGCGGGGCGACGACCACGCCGTTGCGCCACGGCGAGGTGACCGTGTTGCCCTGCAGGAGCGTGTTCGTCGAGGTGGAGAACCCGATGCCGTCGTACAGGGAGTCGCCGACCGTGTTGTTCGTGGCGGTGACGTGGTCGACGACGCCGGTGTTCTGCCCGTCGCCGCCGTTGCCGATGTGCAGCGCGGGCTGGCCCTGGTTGTAGGCGTTGCCGCCCGACCTGACGACGACGTTGCCGTTGACGGTGGCCGAGAGCAGGTCGTCGCCGTTGACGCCGAACCGTCCGGCGCCGAGGCCGATGTAGCGGGCGGTGTCGGAGATGTAGTTGTACTCCACGTCCTGGGCGCTGCCGCCGTAGATGCCGATGCCCTTGCCGCCCCACGGCGCGACGATCGTGTTGTTCGTCAGCGTGATGTGCGACATCGGCGTGTAGTAGGTCCTGTTGCCGGCGAAGTCGGTGTTGTAGTGGACCGAGTTGATGGCCATGCCGTCGTCGCCGGTGCCGCGGACGAAGTTGTTCGTCGCGGTCAGGCCCGACCCGACGGAGCTGTTCAGCGACACGTTGTTGAGGTTGACGCCGTCGGCCCAGATCGAGGTGAGACGGCTGTTGCGGACGGTGCCGCCGGTGCCGGAGGCCCAGAACCCGGACAGGACGTGCTGGCTCCAGATGCCGTCGGCGACCCAGTCGGTGCCGGTGGTGTCCATGGCGCCGCCGGCGCCGTCCACGCTCGCGCGGCTCGTTGCGCTCGAGTCCAGGTGGAGGTTCTGGACCGTGCACGAGGTGAGGTTGAACAGGGCGGGCAGCGGGACGCTGTTCGGCAGCGGGACGTCGCGGTAGATCGTGCTGTACCACATGCCGGCGCCGGCGATGGTGATGCCCCTGGCGTCCAGGCCCCGGGTGCCCTTCAGGTAGAACGTCCCTGGCGGGATCCACAGGACCTTGTTCTGCGACTGGGCCTGGTTGATGCAGTTCTGGATGGCGGCCGTGCTGTCGACGGCGCCGCCGTCGCCGGCGCCGTTCGTCGGGGTGTCGTCGGAGACGGCGCCGCAGCCGGTGATGGAGATGGAGCCGGCCGGCTGGCTCAGCGGCCCGGGCGGGTTCTCCACGTCGACGACGTCGACGTAGTAGAAGGCCGCGGTGTTGGACCCGTCCTTCTTCAGCGCGAACGTGCTGCCGGGCGCGATCGCCGTGCCGGTGACGAACGTCCGCGCCTCGTCGAAGAAGACCCGCGGGTTGCCGTTGGCCGGGTTCTGGCTGTTGCCGTTGTAGTTGTCGTTGCCCTCGTAGAGCCAGCTCTGCCTGGAGTTGAGGTTCAGCGTCTGCCGGAAGGTGTTGTCGACGTACAGGTCGAGCGTGCCGGTCTGCCCGCCGCCCCCGGCGGAGTCGGGGATGCTCACCCGCACGGTGATCGCGCTGATCGGCCGGCCCGTGCCGTTCGTCCACTGGACGCTCTGCCCGGTGCCGTTGAGCTGGACGTACGAGTGCCCGGACGCCTCCAGTGCGGCGCTGGAGTACTGGGTCGTCGGCGGCGCGGTCAGGGCGACGGTCGTCGCCCCGCCGCCGGGCGTCCCGGCCTCGGCCTCGTAACTCGTGAACGGCAGCGAGGCGCCGGCCGTGGTCGCGGCCGCGGCGGCCGTGCCGGCTGCCGTGGTGCCGGTCGTGGTGGCGGCCCCGGCCGGGGCGGTCACGACCGCGGCCAGCGCGGTGCCGGCCACGACGGCCGCGGCGGCCGCGCCCGTCAGGCGGCGTAAGACGGCACGGGGATGGTGGCGCATGCGTTTCCTCCTCAGACCGCGGTACGGAGCGGTCCCCCCGCCGCCGCGTCGATGAGGGGGAGCCCGGCATGCGGACCCGGCGGTACGGCTCGTGCGCGGACAGCGCGTGTGGGATGGTGGCGGCTCAGAGTGTGTCGGAGATTTCCAGATTCTGGCAAGCAATTCGCGGCCGTTTATCAGGAAGATGAAACGCCTCTGTAATGCGTCCGTCAAGAGGACGTCTCCAGGCGGCCCGGCACGGTCACGCAGGCATGGACGGCCCGGCTCGCCCACCCGGCACCACCGGGCTCTCAACGTCGCTTGCGCCTGCCGTTGTCAAGAATGACGAAAATTTGCAGCAAAAATTGAGCTGCAATCACGGCACAGTTCGGTTATTGCGGAGAGATGTCCTGGAGGTTACGGTCCCAGGTACATCGATCCCATCGCTCTCCGGGCCTGTTCCCCCCGCAGCGCTGAAAGTGAGCAGCAGATGTCCATCCCCCGTCCACCGCGCGGGCCGCTGGCCCGCGTTCTCGTGGCGAGCGCCGCGCTGGCCGCGGCCGGTGTCGCCGCCGTCGTCCAGGCCGGTCCCGCCTCCGCGGCCGCGACCGGCGGCGTCGGCGCCTCCCTCCCGTACGTGGAGGTGCAGGCGGAGAACTCGACCACCAACGGCACCGTCATCGGCCCGAGCGCCGTCTACGGGACGCTGCCCGCCGAGGCGTCCTACCGCAAGGCGGTGACGCTGCAGGGCGGCGGCAAGTACGTCGAGTTCACCACGCCCGCGGCGACCAACTCGATCGTCTTCCGGTACAGCATCCCGGACAGCTCCGGCGGATCCGTCTACACGACCCAGCTGTCGCTGTACGTCAACGGGACCAAGCAGAGCAACTTCACCCTCACCAACGCCTACAGCTGGTACTACGGCGGCTACCCGTTCACCAACTCGCCGGGCGGCAACCCGCACCACTTCTACGACGAGGCGCACCGGCTGTTCACCACGACCTACCCGGCGGGGACGAAGTTCCGGCTGCAGGTCGACCCCGAGGACACCGCCTCGTCGTACACCATCGACTTCGCCGACTTCGAGAACGTCGGCGGCGCGCTGTCGCAGCCGGCCGGCTCGGTGTCCATCGCCAGCTACGGCGCCGACGCGTCCGGCTCGGCCGACTCGACCGCCGCGTTCACCTCGGCCATCAGCGCCGCCGGCGCGGGCGGCACGGTGTGGATCCCGCCGGGGACGTACCGGGTGCCCGGCCACATCATGGTCAACAACGTGACCATCCGGGGCGCCGGCATGTGGCGCTCCACGGTCACCGGCGCCGCCCCCGGCTTCTACGGCAACAACGCGCCGAACGGCAGCGGCGGCGTCCACCTGGCCGACTTCGCCGTCTTCGGCGACGTCCAGGAGCGCAACGACGGCGCGCAGGTCAACGGCATCGGCGGCGCGATGAGCAACTCGACCGTCGACCGCCTGTGGATCGAGCACGAGAAGGTCGGCGCCTGGATGGACGGGCCGTTCGACAACCTCGTGTTCAGCGGCATGCGGATCCGCAACACCACCGCGGACGGCGTCAACTTCCACGGCGGCGTCACGAACTCGAAGGTGACCAACAGCGACCTGCGCAACCTCGGCGACGACGGGCTCGCCACCTGGTCGGACCAGGCGATCGGCGCGGACGCCGGCAACTCCTTCGACCACAACACCGTGCAGTACCCGATCCTCGCCAACGGCATCGCCATCTACGGCGGCCACGACAACGTCGTCGCCGACAACCGGGTCATCGACTCGGGCCTAACCCAGGGCGGCGGCATCCACGTCGCGCAGCGCTTCGCCTCCACCCCGCTGGGCCGCACCGACGTGCTGCGCAACACGCTGATCCGCGACGGCAGCCTCGACCCCAACTGGAACTTCGGGGTCGGCGCGCTCTGGTTCGACGCGCGCGACGCGGCGATGAGCGGCCTGACCAACGTGGACAACATCCTGATCCAGCAGAGCCCGTTCGAGGCCGTCCAGTTCGTCTCGGGCTCCGGCATCACCAACGTGAAGATCAACAACGCGACCATCCAGAACACCGGCACCTGGGTCGTCCAGGAGCAGGTCGGCGGGTCGGCCACCATCTCCAACAGCACCGCGACCGGCACCCAGGCCCCCGCGCCGGTCTACAACTGCGGCGTCGGCTTCACGCTGACCGACGGCGGCGGCAACTCCGGCGTGACCGGCCCCACGGCCTGCCAGAACATCACCACCCCCGCGTTCCCGCCGTACCTGCCGGACAACGGCTCGCAGCTGTCGATCAGCCCGAGCACGCTCGGCTTCGGCACCGTGGCCACCGGCTCGTCGAGCGCCGCCCAGGCGGTCACGGTGACCAACACCGGCAGCTCCGCGGCGCCGGTCGGCTCGATCACCGCCTCCGGCGACTTCGGCCAGACCAACACCTGCGGCGGCAGCATCGCCGCGGGCGCCTCGTGCACGGTCAACGTCACGTTCACGCCGACCGCGTCCGGATCCCGGTCCGGCACGCTCACCATCACCGCGTCCGGCGTCACGAGCACGGTCGCGCTGTCGGGCACGGGTGTGGCGCCCGGGCCGATCCTCACCCCGAACCCGACGAGCCTGTCCTTCCCCGGGACCGTCGTCGGCAGCTCCTCCGCCACCCAGACCGTGACCGTGACGAACACCGGGACGACGGGGGCGACCGTCTCCGGGGTCTCGGCGAGCGGCGACTTCAGCCAGACCAACACCTGCGGCACCCTGGCGGTGAACGCGTCGTGCACGGTGACGGTACGGTTCACCCCGACCGCCTCGGGCACGCGCACCGGCACGGTCACGATCACCGGCAACGCCAACAACAGCCCGGCCACGATCTCCCTGTCGGGCAGCGGCGTCGGCAGCACCACCAACATCGCGCGTGGCCGGCCGGCCACGGCGAGCAGCCAGGTGAACGGGACGCAGAGTGCGGCCACGGCCACCGACGGCGACGCGAACACCTACTGGGAGAGCGCCAACAACGCCTTCCCGCAGTGGCTCCAGGTCGACCTGGGCGCGCAGTACGGCATCGGCAAGGTGACGCTGAAGCTGCCGCCGTCCTCGGCCTGGGGCACCCGCACCCAGACCCTGTCGGTGCAGACGTCGACGGACGGCACCACCTTCAGCACGGCCGTCGGCTCGGCGAACTACACGTTCACCTCGCCGTCCAACGTCGTCTCCATCACGGTCCCGGGGACGAACGCCCGGTACGTCCGGCTCAACATCACCGCCAACACCGGCTGGCCGGCGGGCCAGGTGTCGGAGTTCGAGGTGTACCCGAGCGGCGGCTCGTCCGGCTCGGCCACCCTGAGCGCCAACCCCACCTCGCTGACCTTCGCGAGCCAGGCGCTCACCACCACGAGCGCGGCCAAGACGGTCACGGTCACCAACACGGGTGACGCCTCCGGCTCGATCTCGGGCGTCACGGTCTCGGGCGACTTCGCCCAGACCAACACCTGCGGCACTCTCACGGCCGGCGCGTCCTGCACCGTCAGCGTCACCTTCCGGCCGACCGCCTCCGGCACCCGCACCGGCACGCTGACCGTCACCGGCAACGCGTCGAACAGCCCGGTGACGGTAGCCCTGACCGGGACCGGCGCCGGCGGGACGAGCACCAACCTGGCGGCGGGCAAGCCCACCGGCGAGTCGAGCCACACGCAGACCTACGGGTCGGGCAACGTGACGGACTCCGACCAGAACACCTACTGGGAGAGCGCCAACAACGCCTTCCCGCAGTGGGTCCAGGTCGACCTCGGCTCGGCCCAGAGCGCCGGCAGGATCGTCCTGCAGCTCCCCGCGTCCTGGGAGGCGCGCAAGGAGACGCTGACGGTCCAGGGGAGCACGGACGGGACGAGCTTCACCACGGTCGTGGGCTCCACCACCTACTCCTTCGACCCGGCCGGCGGCAACACGGTGACCATCACGTTCCCCGCGACGACCCAGCGGTACTTCCGGCTGACCATCACGGCGAACACCGGCTGGCCCGCCGGGCAGATCTCCGGCTTCCAGGTCTGGAACAGCTAGCGATCGACCGCTGACCGGTCCGGGCGGCCGGGCGCGTCTCGCGCCCGGCCGCCCGCGTCGTTCTCCTCGCGGCCGGCCGCCCGACGCCAGGTCATGGTGCCCGAGCCCGGACGGGCGACCGGCCGCGGTCACCGGCCCGGCCTGGCCGCACGGGCGGCGGGGGCGGGCGGAGCTCTGCTGATGGCCGCCGCGCAAGATCATCCCTGATGTGGTGGCGGAACTCCCTGCTTGCGAGGGTGCTACTCGCAGGGGCCCTGCGCGCCGTCGCACTCGCCGGTCTCGCCTGCGTCGCGTCGGTGGCCGCGGCGGGCGTCGCGGTCGAAGATACCCATGATCTCGCACGGGCCGCCCCCGACCCCGATCGCGTGCGGCATCATGGTGGGGAACTCGGCGGCCTGGTGGGTCTCGATGCGGAACCGGCGGTGGCCGAGCATGAGGATCGCGGTGCCGGAGAGCACGACGAGCCATTCGCGGCCGGGGTGGGCGCGCATGCGGGCGGGATTGTCGGGCGGAGGTTCGGTCATGCGCTGAAGCACGACGCTCATGCCGGGGTCGCCCTTGATGGGCCAGCGCATCAGGCCGTGGGCGCCGTCGATCATCGGGCTGATGACGACGTCGTCGGCGGCGTTCTCCACGAGCTGGTCGAGGGTGGTGTCCAGGGCGCGGGCGAGGGTGACGAGCTGGTCCAGGGCGAGGCGGCGCTGTCCGTTCTCGATCCGGCTCAGCGAGGACTGGCTGAGGTTGGCGCGGGTGGCCAGCTCTTCCAGGGACCAGCCCTGTGCGACGCGCAGTGCGCGGATCCGTTTGCGTACGAGGCTGTCCAGCCCCCCATCTTCTTGCGTCATAGGCAACATGGTATGCCTCTGCTGCAATGCGGGCTTAACGTCGAATACAGATGGTCCAGCCCCGGGGCCAGGTACGACGAAAGGGCGCGACATGTCTGCGCAGACTTCCCGCTACGAGAGCGACGCCATCCCCGCCGAGACCGTGGACGTGGTAGTGATCGGCGGCGGTCCCGCGGGCCTGAACGGCGCGCTGATGCTCGCACGCTCGCGCCGGTCGGTTCATCGTGATCGACAGCGGCACCCCGCGCAACGCACCTGCCGCGGTGATGCACGGCTTCATCGTCCTGGACGGTACCCCGCCACCCGAGATCCTCAAGCGCGGACGCCGGCAGGTCCGTGAATACGGCGGGCAGATCGTCTTCGGTGAAGTCGCCTCCGCCGAGCCCGCCGAACCGGTCGAGGGTGATCTGCGGTTCACCGTCACCCTCACCGCCGGCCGCAGCGTGACCGCGCGCCGCCTCCTGGTGGCCACCGGCCTGCGCGACGTACTGCCCGAGGTCCCAGGCCTGGCCGAGTACTGGGGCCACAGCGTCGTGCACTGCCCCTACTGCCACGGCTGGGAAGTGCGCGACGAGCCCATCGGCATCCTCGCCACCAGCCCCGCTTCCCTCCACCACGCACTGCTGTTCCGTCAGCTGACCGACGACCTCGTGTACTTCACCGATGGCGCGGACCTGGACGAGGGCACGCGCGCCCGGTTCGCCGCCCGCCACATCCGCATCGTCGAGACCGAAGTACAGGAAGTCGTCGAGAGGGACGGCGCCCTGGCCGGTTTGCGCCTGATGGACGGCACCTTCGTCGCCCGGCGCGTGATCACGGTGGCCACGCGGTTGCAGGCCCGCACCGAGGGCCTGGACGGGCTGAAGCTGCCGATGGAGGACCTGCCCGACGACATGGGCTGCCGCTTCGCCTCCGGCATGGCCGGCATCACCGACGTCCCCGGCGTGTGGGTGGCGGGCAACGCCACCGATCTGACCGCGCAGGTCGGTGCGTCCGCCGCGGCCGGCGCCCTGGCCGGATCCCACATCAACGCTCTGCTGGCCACCGCCGATACCGACACGGCCCTCGCCGCCGCCCAGGCCGCGAACACCCCCGCCCGACCCTCGGCCTGATCCACGCGGACCGCAGCCGGCGGTCCGCGCGACGAGCCCTTGTTCCCCCCTCTTCGGCGACCGGCCCTGTCCGGGCGCTGATTCTGCATGCCCTTTCTGAGAGGAAATCATGAGTAGCAACCAGCCTCCCCATGCGGCGGCCGCGACAGCGGCCGCGACAGTAGGTGGCGGGGGTACGCCGGATGCGCGTCAGCTGCGCGCGATCCTGACCGCCGTGTCGATCGCGCTGATGGCCGTCATCGCGTCGGTATCCGGCCTGAACGTCGCCCAGACCCACATGGCCGTCGAGTGGGGCGCCTCACAGACTGCTGTCCTGTGGATCATCAATGTTACACCCTTGCCCTGGCCGCCCTTCTGCTGCCGCTCGGTGCGATCGGTGACCGATTGGGCCGCAAGCCCATGCTGATCATCGGACTGATCATCTTCGGCGCGGCCGGCGTCGTCGCCGGGCTCGCCCCGTCGGCCGCAGTGATGATCGGCGCCCGCGTGGGCGCGGGCATCAGCGCTGCGATGATCATGCCCATCACGCTGGCCGTCATCACCTCCACGTTTCCCGAGGAGGAACGGGGCAAGGGGATCGGTGTATGGACCGGCGTCGCCGGAGGCGGCGGCATCCTGGGCATGTTCCTCTCCGCGTTCCTCGTGGACATCGCGGCCTGGCGGTGGCTGTTCGTGCTGCCCGTGGTACTGGTCGTCGTCGCGCTGGCGATGACCCTGAAGTCGGTGCCCGACTCCCGCGAACGCTCCACCTATTCCTTCGACACCATCGGCGCATTGGTGTCCACGATCGCCGTGGTCGGACTCATTTTCGTCCTGCAGGAAGGCCCCGAGCGCGGCTGGACCGATCCCGTCTCCCTGATCAGCCTGGCCGTCGGCGTGGTCGCCGCCATCGCCTTCGTGGCCTGGGAGCTGCACCGCCGCGACGCATCCCTGCTGGACGTACGCCTCTTCCGTGAGCGCGGCCTGGCCGGCGGCTCCATCACGCTGCTCGTCGTCTTCGGCGTCCAGGCCGGTATCGCCGTTGTGCTCTTCCCGTTCTTCCAGGCCGTGCTGGGCTGGTCGGGCCTGCTGTCGACCGTGGCGATGATGCCCATGGCCATCATGATGATGATGACGTCCGGCCTGGCCCCCAAGGTGGCCGCCAAGATCGGCGCCCGCTCCACCATGACCTTGGGCATCGCCCTGTCCGCCCTCGGCCTGGCGTTGATGGCGCTGTTCGTCTCCGTCGACGGCGGCTACCTGTCCATCCTCGCCGGCATGCTCGCCATGGGCATCGGCATGGGTCTGTCTATGACGCCCTCCACCGAGGCCATCACCAGTTCCCTGCCCCGCGCCAAGCAGGGCGTTGCCTCGGCCCTCAACGACGTCAACCGCGAATTCGGCACCGCCCTGGGCGTCGCGATGCTCGGCGCGCTCCTGGCAAACGGCTACCGCAGCGCCATTGACGACAAGCTCGGCGGCATCCCCCAGGGGGCCGCGGACACCGCACGCGAAGGAATCGCCAACGCCGTCGAAGTGGCTCCGAGCACTGGCAGCCATGCTCAGGACCTGATCCACGCCGCGCAGCAGTCCTTCGTCGACGGCTGGCAGCAGGCCATGTGGGCAGGCGTCGCCGTCATGGGCGTGCTGCTCGTCTACGTCGCTCTTCGCGGGCCGAAGGGCTCAGACCCCGCCATCGCGGACGAGACGGAGACCACGGAGACCGTCGCCGTCCGGTGACCGCGTAACGACTGGCGGATCATCCGTCAGGCGTCTGGCATCGCGATACCGCGATGCCTGACGCCCCAGCTCAGCTGCGGTTCGCCCGCAGTCCGTGTCCGTGGCCGGCAACGGCACGGTGGACGGACCCTCAAGGGCGTTGCCTCCGCGTCGCCCAGCGCATTCTCGCGATGGCCGCCGCGATCTGGCACAACCACAAGTTCGGCGCCCCCGTCCTGCGGTCCCTGACCGTATTCGACCACGAACCACATCGGAACTACTCGTCTAGGAGCCGCTCACGCCGAGGGCCTCGGCCTCCTCCTCCTCGATCCGCTGGTTCCACTCCCGCTTGGAGGACTGCCAGCCGTCCTCGTCCCGGCCGCGCCGCCAGTAGCCGGAGATCGACAGCCGCTCCATCGGCAGGCCGCGCTCCACGCGCAGATACCGCCGCAGTTCCTTGACGAAGGTCGCCTCCCCGTGGACGAAGGCGTGCACGACGCCCTCGGGGAAGTCGAGCCCCCGCACCGCCCGGACGAGCGCCTCGCCCACCTGCCCGCCGCCGCGGTGCAGCCACACGATCTCCGCGCTGCTGGCGGTCGGCAGCTTCTGCTCCTCCTCGGGGCCCTCCACCTCCACGAAGACGTGGGCCGGCGCCCCTGCCGGGAGCCGTTCCAGAGCCGCGCCGATCGCGGGCAGCGCGCTCTCGTCCCCGGCGAGCAGGTGCCAGTCCGCCTCGGCGCTCGGCGCGTAGGCGCCGCCCGGGCCCATGAAGCGGATCACGTCGCCCGGGCGCGCCCGCAGCGCCCACGGCCCGGCCAGGCCCTCGTCGCCGTGGTAGACGAAGTCGACGGCCAGCTCCAGCGCCGCCGGGTCCCAGGAGCGCACCGTGTAGGTCCGCGTCCTCGGCCACTGGTCGCGCGGCAGCTCGGCGCGGATCACCCCCATGTCGAACGGCTCGGGGTAGTCCACCCCCGGCACCGGGAACAGCAGCTTCACATAGTGATCGGTGAACTCTCCCGCGCCGAACCCGGCGAGTCCCTCACCGCCCAGCACCACGCGGATCATGTGCGGGGTCAGCCGCTCGGTGCGCAGCACCACGCCGGTCGTCACGGGGCGCGTGCGCCGTACCGGTTCGGTCGTCGCCATACGGTTTCCCTTCATCGTCTTGTTAGGTAAGCCTAACTACTTCGGGGCCCCCGTGGACGCGGAACATCCCGAGCCCTTGCGGTCCGGATTGTTACATCTGCTCCAAATGTTCCCCTTGTACCATCTGAAGCGCGGGGCCGGCAGCCCCGCCGTGCGGACCCGCTCCCACCCCCGGGAGCGGGCACCCGTCACCCGTCCGTCGGGAACCATCATGAACGAGACCACCCCATCGCCGGACCTGCCGCAGCGGGACACCGCCAGGCGATGCGCGACGCTCGAGTCCGGCCGGCGTTGCGTCCTGCCGTCCGGCCACGACTGCCCGCACGTCTACGCCCCGGTGCCGCTTCCACGACGCGACGAGCCGCCGGGCCCGCCGCCTTCCGGAAGCCGGGAGGTCACCTGAAGCGGCGCAGGCGCAGGCTGTTGCTGACGACGAAGACGCTGGAGAACGCCATGGCCGCCCCGGCGATCATGGGGTTGAGCAGCCCGAGCGCCGCCAGCGGCAGCGCCGCCACGTTGTAGGCGAACGCCCAGAACAGGTTGCCCTTGATGGTGCGCAGAGTCCGGCGCGACAGCCGGATCGCGTCGGCGGCCACCCGAAGGTCGCCCCGGACCAGGGTCAGATCGGCCGCCTCGATCGCCACATCGGCGCCGGTGCCCATCGCGAGCCCGAGGTCGGCCTGGGCCAGCGCCGCGGCGTCGTTCACGCCGTCGCCGACCATGGCCACCGTCCTGCCCTGAGACTGCAGCCGCTTCACGACGGCCACCTTGTCCGCCGGGAGCACCTCGGCGATCACCTCCGTGATGCCCACCTCGGCGGCGACCGCCCGCGCGGCCGCCTCGTTGTCGCCAGTGAGCAGGACCGGCGTCAGGCCCAGAGCGCGGAACCGGTCGACGGCCTCGGCGCTGGTCGGCTTGACGGTGTCGGCCACAGTCAGGACCGCGCGGGCCGCGCCGTCCCACCCCACCGCCACCGCCGTACGGCCGGCCGCCCGCGCCTCGTCAAGCGCCCGTTCGAGGTCCCGGGGCAGATGCTGCGACGACTCGGCGAGCAGCGCCGGCCGTCCCACCAGGACGGCGTGCCCGTCCACGACGCCCCGCACGCCTCGGCCCTCGAGGTTGGCGAAGTCCTCCGGCGTGGGCAGCGCGCCCACGCGCTCGGCGGCGCCTCGGGCGATCGCCTGCGCGATCGGGTGCTCCGAGGCGTGCTCCAGGCCGCCGGCCAGGCGGAGGACCTCCTCCTCGGCCGTGCCCTCGGCGACGCGCACCTCGACCAGGCTCATCTCCCCACGGGTCACCGTGCCGGTCTTGTCGAGCACGATCGTGTCGATCCGGCGGGTCGACTCGAGGACCTCCGGACCCCTGATCAGGATGCCGAGCTGGGCGCCGCGGCCGGTGCCGACCAGCAGCGCGGTCGGCGTGGCCAGCCCCAGCGCGCAGGGGCAGGCGATGATCAGCACCGCCACCGCGGCGGTGAAGGCGGCGCCTGCGCCCTCCCCCGTGCCCAGCCAGAACCCCAGCGTCGCCGCCGACAGCGCGATGACGATCGGGACGAAGACTCCCGAGATGCGGTCGGCCAGCCGCTGCACCTGGGCCTTGCCGGTCTGGGCCTCCTCCACCAGCCGCGCCATCTGGGCGAGCTGGGTGTCGGCCCCGACCCGGGTCGCCCGCACCACCAGCCGGCCGCCGGCGTTCACGGTCGCTCCGGTCACCGAGTCGCCGGGCCGCACCTCGACCGGGACCGACTCCCCCGTGAGCATCGAGGCGTCGACCGCCGAGCCGCCCTCCTCGATCACGCCGTCCGTTGCGATCTTCTCCCCGGGCCGTACGACGAAGCGGTCGCCCACCCTCAGCTCGCCGGCGGGCACGCGGACCTGCCGGCCGTCGCGGAGCACCGTGACGTCCTTGGCGCCGAGCTCCAGCAGGGCGCGCAGGGCGGCGCCCGCCCGGCGCTTGGACCGGGCCTCGAAATAGCGTCCGGCCAGGATGAACGCGGTCACCCCGGCGGCCGCCTCCAGATAGATGTTCCCCGACCCGTCGCCCCGCGACATGGTCAGGTCGAACCCGTGGGTCATGCCGGGCATGCCCGCGGCGCCGAAGAACAGCGCCCACACCGACCAGCCGAGGGCCGCGACGGTGCCGAGCGACACCAGGGTGTCCATGGTCGCCGCGCCGTGACGCAGGTTGGTCCAGGCGGCCCGGTGGAAGGGCAGACCGCCGTACACCACGACCGGGGCGGCGAGGGTGAGCGACAGCCACTGCCAGTAGGTGAACTGCAGCACGGGGATCATCGCCATCGCCACGACCGGCACGGCGAGCGCGACGGAGACGTATAAGCGGGTGCGCAGGGAGCCGAGCTCGTCGTCCGCGTCCCGTGGCCCCGTGCCGGGCTCGGGCGCGGGAGGCTCGGGGAGCCTCGCCCCGTAGCCGGCCTTCTCCACCTCGGCGACGAGCACGTGCGGGTCCAGCCCCTCGGGGAAGGTCACCTTCGCCTTCTCCGTGGCGTAGTTGACCGTGGCGGACACGCCCTCCAGCCTGTTGAGCTTGCGCTCGATCCGGTTGGCGCAGGACGCGCAGGTCATTCCGCTGATCGAGAGCTCGACGCCGGCGCTCGCGGTGGGCCGCCTGTCATCGGTGACGGAGGTCATCACCTCTCCTCTCGGCAAGCTGCTCGTCCCCGGCGGGGGACGCTCCTGCGGGCGTCGCGGCCGGCGAGCCCGCCGACGTCCACCGAGGGTACGCGGCGCGCCCGCCCTGTTTCCCCCTTGACGGACGTCGCGGAGCCGCCGCGGTCCCCCAGGTCATATCGTCGACTATACCCCTCCACCGTATTAGTGCTGCCGAGGGCCCCAGGCTTGGGGCCGGATTCACCCCTGCCCGGGCCGTACCAGCTCGGCGTGATGATGGACGATGAGCCAGCCCTCCGCCGAGCGCCGCAGCACGTCGGTGACCCGGGTCTCCTCGGGTGCGCCGCCGCCGGCCGGGACCGCGACCAGCACGTAGCGGGCCGCGGCGGTGTCGTCCCACACGTCGACCCGCATGTCGCGGGCCGTGAGCGACGCCAGGGCCGGCCGGGCCCCGGCCGCGTCCCGCTGCGACCGGTAGGCGTCGAGGTCGGCGCGGTCGCGCAGCGGGCCCGGCAGGTGCGTCTCCCACGTGGTCACCTCGGGGTGCAGGTGGGCGTCGAAACGGCGGCGGTCGCCGGCGAGGAAGGCGTCGTACATGTCCTCGATGCCCGCCGCGACCGCGCCGGCCGCGTCCTGTCCCGTCATGCCGCCTCCATTCCCGCCCGGTCGTCGCGGACGATCCGGCCGCCCGCCATCACCCAGCGCACGCCCCGGAACGCCGAGGTGTCCGCGAGGGGGTCGCCGTCCATCGCGATCAGGTCGGCGAACTTGCCGGGTTCGACGCTGCCGAGGTCGGCCTCCGCGCCGAGCCACCGGATCGGGCCGAGCGTGCCGGCGTACAGGGCGCGTGCCGGGCCGAGGCCGGCCCCGGACATGTGCTCCAGCTCCCGTACGGAGGCGTTGGTGCCCTCGAACCCCCAGAACGGCGGCATGTCGCTGCCGAGCAGCACCTCCACCCCGGCGGCGAGGGCCATGGCGTAGCTCTCCAGGTGCCGGGGGCCCGCCCCGAGCGAGCGGCGCTGCATCCACTCCGGCACTCCGAGCTCGTCGAAGAACTCCTTGCAGCGGGTGACGAGCAGGGTCGGCACCAGGGCGGTTCCCCGTTCCGCCATCAGCGCCGCGACCTCCGGGGTGAGCTGGTAGCCGTGCTCGACGCAGTCCAGCCCCAGGCCGACCGCCTCGGCGATGACCGGCGCGGGCCCGGCGTGCGCGGTGACCTTCCGGCCCCAGGCGTGCGCCGTCTCGATCACGGCGGCCAGCTCGTCGCCGAAGAGCTGCCGCGTGTGGATCGCCTCGTGCTCGCCGGCGATGCCCCCGGAGATCATCACCTTGATCAGGTCGGCTCCGGCCCTGACCTGGCTGCGCACCCCGCGGCGGAAGCCGTCGACGCCGTCGCACTCCAGGGTGTCCGTGCCCTCGTGCCCGTGGCCGCCGGTGCAGACGAGCGCCCGGCCGGCGGTGAAGATCCGCGGGCCGGTCACCCGTCCCGACGTGATCGCGCGGCGCAGCGCGAAGTCGGCGTGGTCCTTCTCGGCCACGCACCGGACGGTGGTCACCCCGCACAGCAGCGTGCGCCGGGCGCCGTCGGCCATGTAGAGGGCGAGCTCGTGCGCGCCCATCCCCTTGACGGCGTCGCCGCCCTGGCCCGGCAGGGACAGGGACAGGTGGGTGTGCATGTTCACCAGCCCCGGGGTCACGTACGCGCCGGCCAGGTCGACCCGCCGGAACTCGCCGGCCGCTTCCGCCGCCGCGAGCACCTCGGCGGCGGGCCCGACCGCCGCGATGCGCTCCCCGCGCACCCACACGGCGGCGCCGGGCAGCGGGCCGACGCCGTCCAGGACCCGGCCGTCGACCACCGTGCACCCGGTCAGCACGATCCCGGGCGGTTCCGCGTGAGCCGCGGCGTTCATGAGATCCACTCCTGTCCGTAGAGTTCGCGGGCCGCCTCGGCCCAGGCGCGGCCCTCGGCGACGCCGCTCCGCGCCGCGGTCGCGATCCCGGCGTCGCCGTGCCCGCCGGTCACCGCGGCACCGCGGCCAGGGCCGGCAGGACCTCCGTGCCGAGCACGTCGACCGCCTGCCGCACGTCAGGGCCGAGGGGCGGCCCGAACGACAGGTGGGTGGCGCCCATCTCGCGCAGCGACCGGCACCTCTCGACCACCTGCGCCACGCTGCCCGTGACGCCCAGCGCCAGCATCCTGTCGTCGACCAGCCTGGCGGCGGCGTCCAGGCCCTCGCCCTCCAGCGCCGCCGTCACCGGGGCGAAGTCCTCGATCGCGAGCCCGGCCCTGGTCAGCAGGTACGGCGCGAAGGACGGCCCGTAGTAGGCGATCTTCGCCGCAAGGGCGAGCCGCGCCTCCTCGGCGTCGTCGGCCACCGACACCCAGAAGCAGGCGGGGATGTCGATCTCGTCCGGCGACCGCCGGGCGTCCTCGGCCCCCCGGAGCACCTGCGCCCTGGCGTCCGCGAAGTGCTCCGGCGGGTAGAGCAGCGGCAGCACGCCGTCCGCCAGCCTCCCCGCCATCTCCAGCATCTTCGGGCTCATGCCCCCGACGTAGACGGGCACCGGCGCGCCCGGGGGGACGCGCAGCTCCGCCGACGGCCCGAACCACTCGGGCAGCTCCCCCCGCACGTCGCGGGCGCCCAGCAGGGCCCGGGCCGCCGTCACCGCCTCCGCCGTCCTCGTGAGGGGGCGCGGCCGGTCGATCCCCGCCCACGCGAGGAACTCGGCGGAGCCGGCCGCGAGGCCGAGCAGGAACCGGCCGCCGGTCGCCTCCTGCATGGTCGCCGCCATCATCGCGATCTCGGCGACGTGGACCGAGTACGGATTCATGATCCCGACGCCCAGCCTGATCCGCTCCGTCTTCGCCGCGAGCACCCCGAGGAGCACCGGGGCCGACCGCAGGAACAGGTCGTTGGACACCCAGAGCTGGTCGAAACCGTGCCGCTCCGCCCGCTGGGCCAGGTCGACGAGGGTCGCGACGTCGAGATCGTTGTTCACCCGCAGGGAGTACGTCATCGGCGGACCGCCTGCGCGTCGACCTCGACCTCGACGAGGAAATCGGGACCGATCAGCGAGCCGACCACGTAGGTGCTGTTGGCGGGCGCCACGTCGCCGAGCACCTCGGCGTGGGCGCGCGACGCCTCCCGCCAGTCGGCCCCCGGCGCCAGCAGCAGGCGGGTGCGCAGCACCGACGTGCGGGCGCCGCCCAGCTCCTCGACGGCCGCCACGGCCCTGCGCAGGCACTCGAGGGTCTGCGCGTAGGTGTCGCCCGGGTGCAGCGCCGAGCCGTCCGGCCCGTGCGCCGTCGTCCCGCTCACCGCGATGCCGTCGCCCTGCCGGGCCGCGCGGGAGTACCCCGCCTGCTCCTCCCACCCCGTCCCGTCGCGGAACCGCGGACCGGGCGGGGGCGTGTCCGCTTCGCCCGGGGAGCCGCCGGCCTCCGGGACGGAGCCCTGCGCCGGGTCGGTGTACTCCTCGATCCGCACGACCCGGCCGTCCCGGACCTCGACGCGCATCATCGCGTCGACCGCGAGCTCCGCGCCCGTGGCCCGCTCGCGGCCGCGGTACACGCACCGCTGCACGTAGCCGTCCGGCAGCGGGTCGACGCGCAGATCGGTGGCGTGGAATCCGTCGTAGTGCGCGGCGATGCGGCGGACGGCGTCGAGGCTCTCCGCCTTGTCCCGCGCCACGCCGTCGTGGTTGTGCCACACCCGGATGTCCTCGGCGTACAACCGGTCGAGCCGCGCCAGGTCGCCGGAGGCGATGGCGTCGACGAGGTCCTCGGCGTACCGGCGCATGTCGACGGAGGCGTCGGCGAGGGCGTCGGCCCGCCGCAGGTCGCCCGCGTCGTCAAGGAGCTGCAGCCGCTGCACGGCCAGCGGCACGTTGCCGTCGGACCACAGGGCGTCGTGGAAGGCCCGCAGGTCGAAGCCGTCGCGGGCGCGCCGGGCGGCGTCGGCGAGCAGCCGCATCACCTGGACCTTTCCCACCTGGTACGAGAGGCCCTGCCCGGGGGTCGCCGCGAAGAAGGCGGCCTCCTCCCTCGCGGTGTCGAGGTCGAGCGGCACGAGGTCGTTGAGCATGCGCGCGGCGCCGTCGATGTCGATCTCGCCGAGCGCGAGCCTGACGTCCACCTCCACCCGGATCGCCCGCAGCCGCATGAAGTTGTAGACGATGGCGCGGGTGAGCGGCGCGTCGTCGAACAGCCCCGCCTGCAGGACCATCTCCTCGTTGTAGAAGGCGATCCCCTCGTTCGGCACGGAGTCGTAGAACCGCCGATGCGCCGGGTCGGGGTGCCGCCAGGTGAGCGCGAGCTGCTGGTAGTGCACCCCCTCGTGGATGATGCCGGCCCTCGGGTCGGCCGCGTTCGCGCGGTAGAAGTACGGCAGGCCGGGGCCCGGCGCGGGGACGTAGCTGACGCCGTCCTCGGCCAGCCGGTCCTCGTCGGTGAGGTCGTCGCTCACCCCGAGCCAGCGCAGCGGCTCCAGGTAGGCGGGCCGCGGCAGGTTGCGGTAGTGCCGCAGCGAGGCCGGCTGCGAGAGCAGCCCGCGCTCCTCGTAGAACGCGCGCACGTCGAGCTCGGCGGCCCGCTCCGTCGCGCACTGCTCCTCGGCCGTGGCGGGAGGGGGCGGCCACTCGGGGGGCCCGGACCTCGCCCGTTCGAACAGCTCGAACGCCTCGGCCCGGTCCCGCTCCTGCGCGGCGAGGTTGAGGATCTCCGCGGCCGACCAGGGCAGCAGGGCGACACGATGCAGGAAGAACCCGAAGGCCTCCCGGCCCACGGGACGGTGCGGGGCGAACGTGGGAACACAGTCGGCCAGCCAGGAGCGCCATGCCGCGAGCGCCTGCGAGGCGTCCTCGGCGGCGCTCAGGGCGGCCTCCCGCCAGTCGCCGTCGAGCAGCGGGGCGAGCAGCCCGATGGAGGCGCGGAGCTGCTCGGGCGCCCCGGCGCTGTCGCGCAGCGCGAGCTCGGCGAACTCGCGGGTCGCGGTCGCCTCGAGGTTGTCCCGCGCGGTGCCGAGGGTGGCGGGGATCCAGCGCAGCCGCTCGACGACGTCCGCGCTGCGCGCCGCGTCGAAGGGGGCCGGGGATAGCAGGGCGTCGAAGACGTGGCCGATGGTCTGGTCGAGGTAGAACCAGGGGTCGCGCCGCCAGCTCCGCACGATCTCGAGCTCCCAGCGCACCCGGGCCGTCGCCGAGCCCAGCAGCCGCCGGGGCACCTCGACGGCGGGGTCCTCCGACGGCGCCACGGCAGCCAGCCCGCTCTCGACGCCGGCCAGAAAGCGCAGGCCCTCGTTCACGGTGGCGGCGTCCCACGCCGGGCGCCACCCGGCCGGCCGGGTCACGCGCGGGATGTCGTCGCGCGTGCGCGGGGTGGTGGCGAGCCGCCAGGTCCAGAACCGCTCGGTCAGATCGGTGAGAACCGACCTGGGATCGGTCATGTCGCGTCCTTCCATAGGGGCCGTGCCGTGGGGATGTGGGTCAGTCGGCCGCCGGCGCCGCCTCCCGCGGCTCCGGCAGCGGACGCGGCGGCTCGCCGGGGCTCTGCAGGACGCACGCGGCCGACCGGCCGTCCCGCAGGACGGCGAGCGGCGGGTCCTGCCGGGAGCACTCCGGCAGCGCCAGGGGGCAGCGCGGGTGGAACCGGCAGCCGCCGGGCGGCCGCGCCGGGTCGGGGACGTCGCCCGGGAGCTCGACCGGCAGGACGCCGGCCCCGTCGGCACGCGGCACGGCCGAGATCAGCGCCCGCGTGTAGGGGTGGGCGGGCGAGGACCAGATCTCCCGGGTCGGGCCCACCTCGACGACGCGCCCCAGGTACATGACCGCGGTGCGGTCGGCGATCTGCCGGACGACCGACAGGTCGTGGGAGATGAACACCATGCCCATGTCGAGCTCGCGCACGAGCGCGACGAGCAGGTTGGCGACGGACGCCTGCGCCGAGGCGTCGAGCGCGCTGATCGGCTCGTCGGCGACGATGCAGCTCGGGTCGGTGGCCAGCGTCCTGGCGATCGCGATGCGCTGGCGCTGCCCGCCGCTGAACTCGTGCGGGTACCGCCTCGCGGCGTCCGCCGGCAGCCCGACGCGTTCGAGCAGCTCCCCCGCCCTGCGCGCGGCCTCCGGGCGGCCGGTCCCGCCGAGGACGTACCCGTCGCCGACCTGGTCGCCGATCCGCCGCCGCGGGTTGAGCGACGCGTACGGATCCTGGAAGACCATCTGCAGGCCGCGCAGCCCCGGCTCGCGCCGCCGCCTGCCCAGGGGCGTGACGTCGCGGCCGTCGAAACGGACCGCGCCGGCGGCGGCCGGCTGCAGCCCGACGAGGGCGCGCCCGAGCGTCGACTTGCCGCAGCCCGACTCGCCGACGAGCCCGAGGATCTCACCCCGTCCGAGGCTCAGGTCGACCCCGTCGACCGCGCGCAGCGCGGACGCCCCGCGCCTGTGGTACTCGACGGCGACTCCCGTCGCCTCCAGCAGCGTGCTCACGCGGCGCCTCCCAGTGGGTCGGGCGGGCAGGCCGACTCGTGCGCCGGTTCGACGAGGGCCGGCACGGGGCGATCTGTCCGGCACTCCGGGACGGCGAACCCGCAGCGGGGGTGGAAGGGACATCCCTCGGGCACCTCGCCGAGGGGCGGCGGACCGCCCGGGATCGGCCGGAGCGCCGCGGCTCCGCTCTCCGGGTGCGGCAGCGCGTCGAGCAGGCCCTTGGTGTAGGGGTGGCGGGGCCGGGTCAGCACGTCCCGCCTCGGGCCGACCTCCGCCACCCGGCCGCCGTACATGACGCAGATCCGGTCGGCCACGGCCGACATCACGCCGAGATCGTGCGTGATCACGACGACGGCGAGGTCCTGTTCGCGGCGCAGCCTGTCGAGCAGCCGCAGGATCCCCGCCTGGACGGTGACGTCCAGCGCGGTCGTGGGCTCGTCGGCCAGGAGCAGGCGCGGCTCGCAGGCGAGCGCCACGGCGATGGCGATGCGCTGCCGCATGCCGCCGGAGAACTGGGCCGGGTGCGCGCCGAGCGCCCGCTCGGGGTCCGGGATGCGCACCGTGGCGAGCAGCTCGACGGCCCGCCCGCGCGCCTGCGACCCGCTCAGCCCGAGGTGGTGGCGCATGTGCTCGGTCAGCTGCGTCTCGATGCTGAGCATCGGGTGCAGGCTCGTCGACGGGTCCTGGGACACCATCGCGATCCGGCGGCCGCGCACCGCCCGCAGTTCCCCCGGGGACATCGCGAGCAGGTCGCGTCCCTCGAACACCGCTCTGCCGCTGGTCCGCGCGGCGTGCGGGAGCAGGCCGAGCAGCGCCATGGCGGTCATCGTCTTGCCGCTGCCGCTCTCTCCGGCGATGCCGAAGATCTCCCCGCTGTCGACCCGGAACGACAAATCGTCGACGGCCTTGCGCGGGCCCCGCCGGGTGGCGAGCCACACGGTGAGGTTCTCGACTTCCAGGAGCACTCCCATGATCACTCCCTGATGGCGCGCGCGGTGCGCGGGTCGAGGGCGTCCCGCAGGGTGTCGCCCACGAAGTTGAAGGCGAGCACGACCGTGAGGATGGCCAGCCCGGGGAACAGGCCCACCCACCAGCGGTCGAAGTTCGCCGCGCCGGCCGCGACCATGGCGCCCCACTCCGCGGTGGGCGGCTGGGCGCCGAGCCCGAGGAACGACAGGCCGGACAGCAGCAGGACGGCGTTGCCGACGTCGAGCGCGGCCATCACCAGCACCGGCCCGGCGATGTTGGGCCGCAGGTCCACGACCATCGTCCGGAAGGCCGACGACCCGAGCAGGCGGCTGGCCGCGACGTACTCCGAGTTCCTGGCGGACAGCACGAGGCCGCGCACCAACCGCGCGTACGAGGGCCACGACACCACGACCACCGCGAGGACGGCGTTGCGGAGCTGGGGCCCGAGCGCCGCGGCCACGGCCATCGCCAGGATGATGCCGGGGAAGGCGAACACCAGGTCGGCCAGCCGCATCAACGCGCCGTCGACCCAGCCGCCGAAGAAGCCCGCCACCGTCCCCACGACGGATCCGAGCACGGCGGCGAGCGCCACCAGCAGGAACGCCAGCGGCAACGAGACGCGGGAGCCGTAGATCACCCGGTTCAGCACGTCCCGGCCGAGCTCGTCGGTGCCGAACAGGTGCTGCCCGGACGGCTCCAACAGCTTCGGCGAGAGCTGGTCGAGCGGCCCCTGGGGGGCCAGCAGCGGCGCCAGGACGGCGATCAGCACCCACAGGACGACGAGCGCGCCGCCCACGAGCGCGAGCGGCTGCCGCCACGGCGATCGGGCGGCCCGGTCGCGGCGGGCGCCTCCGGCGGGGGCCGCCGGCACGGATTCGGTCACTGTCACGTCAGTCTGATCCTCGGGTCGATGACCCCGTAGAGGAGGTCGACGAGCAGGTTCATGACGATGTAGACGGCCGCGACGACGACGCTGACGCCCATGATGGCGGGCAGGTCGAGGTTGACGGCGCTGTGGTAGGCGTACTGCCCGAGGCCCGGCCAGGAGAAGATGTTCTCCACGAGGACCGCGCCCGACAGCAGGCTGCCGAAGGCGACGCCGGCCACGGTGATGATGGCCACCATCGCGGGGCGCAGGACGTGCCGCATGATGACGACCCGCTCCGGAAGACCCTTGGCCCGGGCCGCGCGGACGTAGTCGTTGCCGAGGATCTCCAGCACGGACGCGCGGGTGAAGCGCATCAGCATGCCCACGGTGTAGACGGCCAGCACGAGCGACGGCAGCACGAGGTGCCGCACCGCCGACCACCAGACGTCCCACTGCCCGCCGAGCGCCGCGTCCACCGTGTAGAAGCCCGTCAGGTGCGGCGGGGCGTTCATGCCGGGGTCGAGGCGGCCGCCGCCCGGCAGCAGCCCGAACTTGAAGAACAGCAGGTAGAAGGCGACGAGCGCGACCCAGAACGTCGGCATCGACACGCCGCCGAGGCTCACCACGCGCAGGACCTGGTCGGGCCAGCGGTCCCGGTTGACGGCGGCGACGACGCCGAGGGCCACGCCGACGAGCAGGGAGAGCACGATCGCGAACAGCGCGAGCTCGATCGTGGCCGGCACGTACTCCGCGAGGTCCTGCGCCACCGCCCGGTGGCTCTGCTGGGACATCCCGAGGTTGCCCTGCAGCAGGTTGCCGAGGTAGGTCAGGTACTGCAGCGGGACCGGCCGGTCGAGGCCGTACTTGGCCCGGAACGCCGCGACGGCGGCGGGGTCGCCGATGGCCCGCTGCCCGAGGTTCGCCGTGGCGGGGTCGCCCGGCACCAGCTGCGTCAGGACGAACGCGACCAGCGTGATCCCTGCGCACAGCAGCACGGCGGCCGCGAGGCGCCGGGCGAGGAACCGCAGCAGCCCCCTTCCGGAGCGGGCCCTCTGGCCCGCTCCGGAGGCGGCGGCGGTCGGGTTAGCCGAGCTCACGGACGTTGACCTGCCACAGAGCGTTGGACTGCAGGTTCTTCAGCGACTTCGCGCCCACGAGGATCTGGGCCGGCTGGATCAGCGGCATGATCGGCCCCGACTCGTTCATGGACTGCTGGATCTGCTTGTACAGCGCGGCCCGCTGCTGGTCGTCGATGGTCGACGCGGCCTGCTCGCCGAGCTTCTCCAGCGCGGCGTCCGTGCCCTTCGCCCAGCCCGCGCGCAGGCCGACGAGCTGGCCCGGCAGGAAGTTGAGGTAGTCGCTCGGGTCGGGGTAGTCGGGACCCCACTCCCACAGGCCGAGCTCCTCCTTGCCGCCGCGGTAGGTGTCCAGAGCGGTCTGCACCGACGCGGGCGCCAGGTTCACCGTGATGCCGACCTCCTTGAGGTTGGCCTGCACCCGCGCCGCGAGGTCGCCGAAGTTGAGCCCGTTGACCTGGATGTCGCTCGGGTAGCTCAGCTTCACGGTGGGGTTCTGCACGCCGGACGCGGCCAGCGCCGCCTTGGCCCTGGCGACGTCGCGCACGACCGCGTCGGTGTCCGCGAGCGCGCCGAGGAAGATCGACGGGACGATCCCCGGCGCCTGGACGGCTCCCTGCCCGGCGAGGTCGAGCAGGCCCTTGTAGTCGATCCCGTAGCGGACGGCCTCCTGGAACTTGGCGTTCGAGGAGGTCTTCGAGATGTCCGGGTTGTTGTTCGTGAACAGGAAGAACACGTTCGGCGAGGCGCCGTTCACGACCTGGAGCTGGTCGAGGCCCTTGGCCTGGTCGGGCGACAGGTCCACCGCGATCTGCGACTCGCCCTTGAGGACGTTGAGCCGCTGCACGTTGGCCTGCACGTTGCGCACGACCACCTTGGAGTACGCCGGCTTCGTGCCCCAGTACTTCTCGTTCGCGGTCAGCACGACCTGCGTGGTGGTGCTGAAGCTGCTGAGGGTGTACGGGCCGCTGCCGAGGGACTGCGAGTTGAGGAAGCTCTCCGCGGTGTCGGACTTGTCGGCGCCCTCCGCGTCGGTGGCGCCGTGCTGCTTGGCCACGGCCGAGTTGAGGATCCCGAGCGCGGGGTTGGGCAGGATGAACGGGACGGCGGCGTTCGCCTTCTCGCTGGTGATGACCACGGTGCCCGGGTCCGGGGCGGCGACCGTCAGCCCGTCCATGAGGAACGACGGGTTGCCCTTCAGGTTCTTCACCCGGTTGAGCGAGAAGACGACGTCGGCCGCCGTGACGGGCGAGCCGTCGGAGAACGTGGCGCCGGTGCGGAGCTTGAACGTGAAGGTCTTGCCGTCCGGGGCCGCGGTGTAGGACTCCGCGAGCGCCGGGACCGGCTTCGTCACGTCGCTGCCCTTGAACGTGAGCAGCGTGTCGTAGATGGACTCGTCGACCATCAGCCCGGTCGGCTCGAACATGCGGCCGGGGTCGGCGGTCTTCAGCTGGAACGCGGTGTCGATTACGAGGGTGCCGCCGCCCGCCTGCGAACTCGTCGAGGTGGGGGTCGAGCCGCCGCCGCACGCGGCGAGCAGGCTCGACAGCGCGATGGCCGCTGTGAGCAAACCGGCAGACCGGATCTTCATGCGGGTCTCCAAGGCCGGACTACGGAGGGAGTTGCAGGGCGGTCGTCCGGGCCGCCGTGAGCAAACGTTTCCACAACTTCCTGCACCGGCCGATCCGGTGTCAAGGGTGTTCCGGCCGGTCGAAAGGTCACGATTCGGCTATGACGCATGACTGGCGGATCACCAGTTGCGCGCCGACGCGGTACTCGGTCGGCGTCTGCCCCGTCGAGCCGGGGTTCGCGACGATGCGGTCGAGGAGCAGGCTCACCGCCAGGTCGCCCATCCTGGCCGCGTTGTTGTCCATCACCGTGATCCCCGGGTCCCACCAGCGCAGCATGTCGGCGTCCTCGTAGCAGAGCACGCTGAGCTCGCCGGGGATCCGCACGCCGCGCTCGCGCAGCGCGGGCAGCAGCCCGAAGGCCGCCTCGTGGTTGGTGACCAGCACCGCCGTCGGCCGCCTCCCCTCGGGGAGCGCGAGCATGCGCGCGGCCGCCTCCGCGCCCCACGCGGGCTCCAGCGGCCCCTGGAAGACCAGGTCGTCGCGGTAGGGGACGCCTGCCTCGTCCAGCGCCAGGCGGTGCCCCGCGAGCCGCTCGTAGCCGGACGTCACCGCCGGCGGCCCGGCCACCACCGCGATCCGCTGATGGGAGAGCCCCAGCAGGTAGCGGGTGGCCTCCCGGGCCCCCTCGATGTCGGCGCCCAGCACGCAGTCGCCCGCCGGGCGGCGCGGCCGCCGGGCGAGGTGGATCGCGGGGATGTCCGTCTCCCGCAGCGACTGGACCGCCTCGTCGTCGGACCCGACGACGAGGACCCCGTCCACGTTGTGGTCGCGCAGGGTCTCCACGTACGCGCGCTCCTCGCCGGCGTCGTCGCCGGTGATGCACAGCACGAGGTGGTAGCCGGACGCCTTGAGCCGGTCGTGCACGACCTCCGCGATCACGTGCAGGGACGCGTTGACCAGGTTCGTGATGACCAGCCCGATCAGCCGGGAGTGGTTCGTGCGCAGGCCGCGGGCGAGCGCGTTGGGCCGGTAGCCCAGGTCCTCCGCCACTTGGCGGACCCGCTCCCGGGTGGCCGCGCTCACCCGCCCGGAGCCCGACAGCGCGCGGGAGGCCGTGCTGAGGGAGACCCCGCTCGCCGCGGCGACCTTGCGAAGGTCCACGACCACGCTGCGTCCTCCCACTTGCGTCGCTGACCCGAGCCGAAGATGCGCAAACGTTCTCACAATTCGCGCCTCCCCGCCAGTTAGCAAAGCAGTTAGCGAAGCGACGGGTGCCCGGAGTGTAGATCCGCACGGGGGACGCCGGGAAGATCGGCGGTTGTCAGGCGCGGCCGGCGACCACCTCCGGCGGTCCCCCTGCGGCGACGTCGTCGGCGCCGAGCGCCAGCCCCACCGCGACGGCGCGCTCGCCGGGTCGCGGCGTCACCAGGCTCACCACGACGACGACCACCAGGTTGACGGCCATGGCGAGCAGTCCAGGCTCCCAGTCGGGCAGGTGCGCGGCCCAGAAGTCCTTCGCGAAGGGGGCGAGCAGGGCGGTGAAACCGGCCACGATGCCGGCCAGCACGCCGATCGCCGTGGTGCGCCGCCACAGGAACGCGAGGAACACCGCGGGTGCGAGCATCCCGATCGCGGAGTACGCGTAGAGCAGGATCGTGACCAGCGACTCGCTGCGGCCGAGCGTCAGCCACACCGCGATCGCGGCGAAGCCGATCATCGACACCTTGGACAGCAGCAGCGCCCGCCGGTCGTCGAGGCCCTTCCGCAGCGGCGCCACGACGTTGCGGGCGAACAGCGAGCCGCAGGTCAGCAGCAGGACCGACCCGGGGGCGAGGGCGAGCAGGAAGCCGGTACCGGCGACCAGGCCCACGGTCCACGCCGGGTACCGGTCGGTGACGAACTGCAGCAGCGCCGCGTTCGGGTTGCCGCCGCCGGGGGCGGTGCCGGCCGTCAGCGCGGCGAAGCCGAGCAGGATGACGAAGAAGTACGCGAGCGAGTACAGCGGCTGCCAGACGGCGTTGCGCCGGATCGCCCGCCCGCTCCGCGCCGCGTACGAGACCTGGAACAGGTGCGGGAACACCCAGTTGCCCAGGGCCACATTGAGGGCCGAGGTCATCAGCCACACCGGCCCGGTCGGTGACGCGGGGTCGAGCCCGGGCAGCCTGCCTATGCCGGGATGCGCCCGCTCCGCGAGGCGGAACACGTCGGACAGCGACGCGGCGCCCACCTTCGCTGCCACCGTGGCCGACAGCAGGACCACCACGACGACCATGAGGACGTCCTTGACGGCGGCGGCGAACGCCGCCGAGCGGAGACCGGCCAGATAGACGAAGGCGAGCATGACGAGCGCCGCGACGACGACGGCCGCCGTCGCCGACAGGGTCCCGCCGAGCGCGAGCTGCACGATCAGGCTCAGGCTCACCAGCTGGATCTGCACGTAGACGACCAGGGCGGCGATGCCGACCAGGCCGGCGACCACGCCGAGCCACGGAGCGCCGAAGCGTGCGGTGAAGAAGTCGGCCTGGGTGATCAGGCCGTGCGCGCGGCCGGCGCGCCAGATCTTGGGCATCAGCCAGTAGCCCAGCGCGTAGCTCAGCGAGACCGAGCAGAAGGCCAGGTAGGCGGGGGCGCCGAGGGCCCAGGCGTAGCCGGAGATGCCGAGGACGGCGAACGTCGTGTAGACCTCTCCGGCGTTCATGAACCAGAAGATCAGGGTGCCGAGGCGCCGGCCGCCGACCGCCCATTCGCTGACGCTGGCCGTCCCGGCGGCGCGGCGGCCGTACCCGACGGCCCCGGCCGCGGTGCCCAGCACGATCACCAGCACGATGGCGAGCTTCATGCCGGCTCGCCCGCGGTCGTCTCGGTGGCCGCCTCGAACCGGCGCTCCTCCTCGTCGACGCCCGCCGCCCGGTCGAGCCGTACCACGGCCGCGATGACGACGGAGGTGGCGACGATGCCGAGCATCTGCCAGAACATGGGGAACGGGATCTCCAGTGGCGTCGCCCGCACGTCGTTGACGACCGGCACGAGCGCGACCTGCCAGACGAACGGGATCACGAGCAGCCATCGATGAGCGGTGGACCGGCGTGCCGGGGCTCGCTCGGGGGGAGGGAGCGATGTCATGACTCTCCTGAAGGTGCGAGCGGCGGCGTGGCCGCCGACCCCGATCGTGCAGCTTCACTGCACGTTGAGCGGGCACGCTAGGGTCTCCGCCGCAGCCCCGTCAAGGCCCTAATTGTGACAAACCGCCAGAAAGCCCGCCCAACATGCCGTTGACGTGGGCCCCGCCTCCCCCTACGGTGCATGCCACGCGTGCAGTTAACCTGCACGTGACACGGCGATGGTAAGAAAGGGCGGCGTGGGTGATCGGAGACCGCTTGCGCGAGCTGCGCACGGCGCGGGGCATGAGCCTTCGCGTCCTCGCCGAGCAGGCGGGGGTGTCCGCGACGCTGCTCAGCCAGGTGGAGCGGGGAGTCACCGAGCCCAGCCTGACGACCCTCCGCCGGCTCGCCGGCGTCTTCGGCGAGTCCATCGCCTCGCTGTTCGAGGATCCCGCCGCCCCGTCGGTGTGGATCAGCAGGCCCGGCGAGCGGACGACCCTGGGCGCGCCCAACGGCCAGATCCGGTACGAACGGCTCACCCCCGGCAACGGTCAGCTCGAGGTGCTGCGCGCGGTCCTCGCCCCCGGCGAGGTCTCCAGTGAGGACCTGTGGAGCCACCCGTCGCTGGAGTGCGCGTACGTGGTCGCGGGGACGCTGACCGTCGAGTTCGAGCGGGTGACGCACAGCGTCGCCGCGGGCGAGAGCATCACGTTCGACTCCAGCCAGCCGCACCGCTACCGCAACACGTCCGGCGCGCCCGCGGAGATCGTGCTCGCCATCAACCCGCCGACGCCCTGAGCGCCGGTCGCTGACGGAAGGAACCGGCATGGCCGACCACGACGGCGCCGAGGGCGCCGGCGACATGGAGCTCTACGACCTGCGGGTGAGCGTCGACCACATCGAGGGACGGTCGGTCTGCGGCATGGCGCCCGGCGACTACTTCGAGCTGACCGACAGCGCCCACCTGCGCCTCCCCGAGGGCCGCCACTTCTGCGTGTACGCCCTGGCCTCCGTGCTGCCGTTCCTGGCCGCCAAGCAGCGCGACCTCGCCTCAGGAGACTGGCTGGCCCAGGACGCGCTGTTCGCCTGCCCCGACCCCGAGGAGCGCCTGGTCATGCGGGTGGAGCGCACCTGCAGGCGCCGGCTGAACTCCGCCGACCTGACCTGACCTGACATGACCGACCTGACCGTGCGAGGAGAACCCGTGGCGAACGACGTCGAGATCGGGCTCGGGCTGCAGAGCGACAAGCGGGCCGGCGACTACGCCAGGCTGGCACGTGGCGCCGAGGAGCACGGCTTCGACGTCCTGACCGTGTTCGGCGACCTGATGTACCAGCCGCCGATCTTCCCCCTGCTCGAGATGGCCGCCGTCACCGGACGCGTGCGCCTGGGGGCGGCCTGCCTCAACCCCTTCTCCATGGCGCCCTACGAGATCGCCGGGCAGGTCGCCGCGCTCGACCTCGCGTCGGACGGCCGCGCGTACCTGGGCCTGGCCAGGGGGACCTGGCTGGGCGCGGTCGGCATCGGCCAGCCGCGGCCGCTGACCGCCATCGAGGAGGCGGCCGAGGTCGTCTACCGCCTGCTGCGGGGCGACTCCGGCGGCTACGAGGGCAGGGTGTTCCGGCTGCTCCCCGGCACCGCCCTGCGGTACCCCGTGCGCCGGCCCGACCCGCCGCTGCTGATCGGCGCGTGGGGGCCGAAGGGGGCGGCGCTCGCCGGCCGGATCGCCGACGAGATCAAGGTGGGCGGCAGCGCCAACCCCGCCATGGTGGCGGTGATCCGGGACCGCGTGCGGGCCGGGGCGCTGGCCGCCGGCCGCGCCGGCGAAGAGGTCGGGATCGTGTTCGGAGCGGTCACCGTGGTGGACGCCGACGGGGCGGCGGCGCGGGACCGGGCACGCGCCGAGGTCGCCATGTACCTCGCCGTGGTGGCCGAGCTGGATCCGACCGTCGAGATCCCCGCGGACCTGCTCGCCCGGGTGCGGGAGCTGGTCGGCGCGGGCCGGCACCGGGACGCGGGCCGGCTCGTCCCCGACGACCTGCTCGACCTGTTCGCCTTCTCCGGCACCCCGGAACAGGTCGCCGCGCAGGCGCAGGCACTCATCGACGCCGGGGTGCGCAGGGTCGAGTTCGGCACGCCGCACGGGCTCGCCGACATGCGCGGCGTGGACCTGCTCGGCTCCGCGGTGCTGCCGCTGCTGCGCCGGGAGCCGGCGCCGGCGTCAGTCGCCCCGTGACTGCCCCAGCGGGTCGCCGGCCCGCGACGCCGGAGGGGTGACCGGATGCCACGAGAGCGGAGTCGACAGGACCATCGTGCTCGACGGCTGCCCGTAGGGCGCGAGCCGGTCGATGACCCGCTCGAAGGCGTCCATCGACTGGGCGGCGACCTTCAGGATGCAGCAGGCGTCGCCGGTGATCCGGTGGATCTCCAGGATCTCCGGCCACTCCCCCACGGCCGGATCGCGCAGCATGCAGCGGGAGCCGTAGCAGGACATCCGGATGATGGCCATCACCGGCCAGCCGGTCCTCGTCAGGTCCACCCGGGCGTGGTAGCCGGAGATGACGCCCGACTCCTCCAGCCGCCGGACCCGCTCGGCCACCGCGGGCGGCGACAGGTGCACCCGGCGCGACAGCTCGCTGAAGGAGAGCCGGGCGTCGACCTGCAACTCGCGCAGGAGCGCCCAGTCCATATCGTCCATGACCACCTTCGGTTCGTTAAGCGTCCGGGCAATTTGGCCGTACATCTGTAGGTTTGTCGCGCATCGTACCGTTAACTGCTCCTTCCGGGTGTCTGCCCCGTTGAGGGACCATTGGGTCACTCAGGGCGCATAAATCACGCCTGTTGAGGGGAGCCGACACGTGGAGAGCACCGATAGGGGCGCGCGGACGGGCACCGCGACGCTGCGCCCGTCAAACGCCGAGGATCGTACGACGAGGGCGGCCGGCAACGCGGGCGAACCCACCCTGGAGTTCGCCGACGGCCTGCCGTACGACATGTACGTGCGCGCGAGCACGCTGCACTCCTTGCAGCGGACCGTGAGCGAGGACACGGGCGAGATGTCCTTCCTCATGATCAGCCAGATCATGGAGCTGTACTTCGGCCTGACCTGTTTCGAGCTGCGCGAGGCGCAGAAGCTGTTACGCGAGGACGACGTGTGGGGGGCGCTCACCCCGCTGCGGCGGGCCGCGCTCCACGTCGAAGGGCTCAACGCCGCCTGGCGGGGACTGCGCTGGATGACGCCGGCCGACTTCAACCGCTTCCGGGACCTGCTCGGGGAGGCCTCGGGGTTCCAGTCCGCGATGTACCGGCAGCTGGAGTTCCTCCTCGGCCTCAGGAACGCCGCGCTGATGCGCCCGTTCCACCGGCAGCCGGAGGTCCACGCGGCGCTCGCCGAGACCCTGCGCGCGCCGAGCCTGTGGGACGACGTCGTCGCGCTGCTGGCGCGGCGGGGCTTCGACATCCCGCGCGTCCTGCTGACGCGTGACGTCGCCGAGGAGCACGAGGCGCATCCCGCGGTGGAGGCGTCCTGGGTGGAGATCTACCGGACCGACACCCCCGACAACCACCTCAGGATGCTCGCGGAGGCGCTGACCGAGCTCGCGGAGCAGTTCGGCGACTGGCGCTACCAGCACGTGAAGGCGGTCCAGCGGACCATGGGCGAGAAGCCGGGCAGCGGGGGCTCGGCGGGCCTCACCTGGCTGCGGCGCAGCATGGCCCGGGTGGTCTTCCCGGAAATCTGGTCCGCCAGGACCGTCATCTGAGCGAGGCGGAGTCGATGACGTTCACCGAGGACGACGCGCGACGGCGCGACGCGGCCGACCCCGGCCACCGCGATCTCTTCCACGTCCCTCCCGCGGAGGGCGGCCGGTACGGCGAGGTCGCCTACCTGGCCGGGAACTCCCTGGGCCTGCAGCCCCGGGCCA
This sequence comes from Microbispora corallina, assembly GCF_016863035.1. GTDB lineage: Bacteria > Actinomycetota > Actinomycetes > Streptosporangiales > Streptosporangiaceae > Microbispora > Microbispora corallina. The sequence continues at coordinate 19,108 of NZ_BOOC01000015.1, read as the reverse complement.
CCCGGGACGACCTGCTCGACGACCTGGACGCCTGGGCGAGGCTCGGCGTCGAGGGACATCTGGAGGCGGAGCGCCCCTGGCTGCCCTACCACGAACTGCTGACGGACGCCGCGGCCCGGCTGGTCGGGGCGCTGCCCGCGGAGACCGTCGTGATGAACTCGCTGACGGTCAACCTGCACCTGCTCATGGTGTCGTTCTACCGGCCCGCCGGCGCGCGCACCCGCATCGTCATCGAGGACACCGCCTTCCCCTCGGACAGTTACGCGGTGCGCAGCCAGACCCGCTTCCACGGGCTCGACCCGGACGAGACGGTGGTGCGCCTCCGCCCGCGGCCGGGCGAGGACACCCTGCGGACCGAGGACGTCGTGGACCTCGTCCGCCGGGAGGGGGACGGGATCGCCCTCCTCCTGCTCGGCGGGGTCAACTACCTCACCGGCGAGCTCATGGACATCCCGGCGATCACCGACGCGGGCCGGGCCGCCGGCGCCCTCGTCGGCTGGGACCTCGCCCACGCCGCCGGCAACGTCCCGCTCCGGCTGCACGAGTGGGGGGTCGACTTCGCGGCCTGGTGCTCGTACAAGTACCTGAACGCGGGACCGGGGGCGCTCGCGGGCGCGTTCGTCCACGAGCGCCACCTCGGCGACCCCGCCGTCCCGCGGTTCGAGGGCTGGTGGAGCACCGAGCCGGCCACCCGCTTCGAGATGGCCCCGGTCTCCCGTCCCCCGGCCCGGGCCGACGCGTGGCAGGTCTCCAACCCGCCGATCTACGCGATGGGCCCGGTCCGCACCTCTCTCGAGATCTTCGACAGGGTCGGCATGGCCGCGCTGCGGGCCCGCAGCGAACGGCTCACCGGCTACCTGGAGGCACTGCTGGACGAGGTCGCGCCCACGCGGCCGATCACGCTGATCACGCCGCGCGACCCGGCCCGGCGGGGCAGCCAGCTGTCGCTGCGGCTCGGTACCGGCAGCGCGGGCGAGCTGGCCAAGCGGCTGCGCCACGAGCACGGGGTGATCGCCGACGCGCGGGAGCCGAACATCCTGCGGGCCGCGCCGGCGCCGCTGTACTCGACCTACCACGACTGCTGGCGTTTCGCCGACGCGCTCGCGCGAACGGTGGAGGAGGCCCGATGAGTGACATGGACGAGGTTGCCGTCGTCGGCGCCGGCCTGGCCGGCTGCCTGCTCGCCTGCTTCCTGGCCCGGCGCGGCCTCCGGGTCGCCCTGTACGAGCGCCGTCCCGACCCCCGTGCCGGGACGGCGGAGCGCGGCCGGTCGATCAACCTGGCCCTGTCCGAGCGCGGGCTCGACGCGCTGCGCCGGATCGGCCTGGACAAGCAGGTCATGGCCCAGGCGCTGCCGATGCGCGGACGGGTGATCCACCCGGTGCACGGGAACCCCGACTTCCAGCCGTACAGCTTCGACGGCGAGCGGGCGATCAACTCGATCAGCCGGTCGGCCCTCAACGCCGCGCTGCTCGACGCCGCGGAGGGGCTCCCCGGCGTGCGGGTCGCCTTCGGTCGCCGGCTGACCGGCCTCGACCCGGACACCGGCGGCATGACCTTCGAGACCCCGGAGGGCGAGGTCCGGGCCCGCGCGGCGGTCGTGCTCGGCGCGGACGGCGCCGGGTCCGCCGTGCGGGGGCGGCTGCTCGCGTACGGCTCGCTCACCGAGAGCCTCGACTTCCTCGACTACGGGTACAAGGAGCTGAGCATCCCGCCGCGTGACGGGGAGTTCGCCCTCGATCCGGGCGCCCTGCACATCTGGCCGCGCGGCACGTCCATGATGATCGCGCTGCCCAACCCGGACCGCTCGTTCACCTGCACGCTGTTCTGGCCGACGGGCGGCACCGCCAGCTTCGCGTCGCTCAGCAGCCCGGCCGCGATCGAGCGCCACTTCGCCGAGCACTACCCCGATCTGCTGTCGCTGTCCCCCACCCTGGTCGACGACTACCTCCGCAACCCGGTCGGGATGCTCGGGACCGTGCGCTGCGGGCCCTGGCAGGTCAACGGCCGGGTGGGGCTGGTCGGCGACGCCGCCCACGCGATCGTGCCCTTCTACGGGCAGGGCGCCAACTGCGCCTTCGAGGACGTGGTGGAGCTGGACCGCTGCCTCGACGAGACCGGCGGCGACTGGGCGGCGGCGCTGCCGCTGTTCGAGTCGCGGCGGCGCGAGAACACCGAGGCCATCGCGCGGATGGCGCTGGCGAACTTCGTGGAGATGCGCGACAAGGTCGCCTCTCCGCTGTTCCAGATCGGCAGGAAGGTCGAGCACGCGCTGGAACGGCTCCTGCCCGGCAGGTACGTCTCCCGCTACGAGCTGGTGTCGTTCTCCACCGTGCCGTACGCGGAGGTGCAGCGCCGGGTGCGCCGCCAGCACCGGGTGCTCGGCGCCGCGATCGCCGGGTCGGCGCTGCTGCTCGGCGCGCTCGGCGCCGCCCTCGTCAACGGAAGGAGGAACCCGTGAGCCCCACGCTGTGGACGCCGGAGCTGATGGCCGGCCGTCCGGCCGGCGCGCCGGGCCTGCTGCGCAACTTCGTCGACGGCGCGTTCGTCGCCCCAGGGACGACGTTCTCCAAGGTCAGCCCGGTCACCGGGGAGACGCTCTTCGAGGTGGCCGAGGCCGACGCCGGCACGGTGGACGCGGCGGTCGGCGCCGCCCGCCGGGCGCTGCGCGGCCCGTGGGGCCGGATGGGCGAGCAGGAGCGCGCCGGGATGCTGCGTGCGATCGCGGCAGAGCTCGATCGGCGCTTCGACGACCTGGTGGCCGCCGAGGTCGCCGACACGGGCAAGCCGGTCTCACAGGCGAGGACGCTGGACATCCCCCGGGGGGCCGCGAACTTCCGGGCCTTCGCGGAGATCGCGGCCGCACCCACGGAGTCGTTCACCACGGTCACCGCGAACGGCGGCAGGGCGCTCAACTACGCCGTGCGCAAGCCCGTCGGCGTCGTCGCGATCATCGTCCCCTGGAACCTGCCGCTGCTGCTGCTGACGTGGAAGGTCGCCCCCGCGCTCGCGTGCGGGAACGCGGTCGTCGTCAAGCCGTCCGAGGAGACCCCCTCGTCGGCCACCCTGCTCGCCGAGGTGATGGCGGCGGCCGGCGTCCCCGACGGGGTGTTCAACCTCGTGCACGGCTTCGGCCCCGGCTCGGCGGGAGAGTTCCTCACCCGTCACCCGGGGGTCGACGCGATCACCTTCACCGGGGAGTCCGCGACCGGCGGCGCGATCATGCGCGCCGCCGCGGACGGCGTGAAGGCCGTGTCGTTCGAGCTGGGCGGCAAGAACGCCGGCCTGGTGTTCGCCGACGCCGACCTCGACGCGGCGGTGGAGGGCTCGGTCCGGTCGAGCTTCGCCAACGGCGGCCAGGTCTGCCTGTGCACGGAGCGCCTCTACGTGCAGCGGCCGGTGTTCGACGAGTTCGCCGAGCGGCTGGCCAAGCGCGCCGGCGAGCTCGCCTTCGGCTGGCCGTACGACGAGGCGACCGCCACCATGCCGCTGATCTCCGCGCAGCACCGCGCCAAGGTGCTCGGCCACTACGACCTGGCCCGCGCGGAGGGCGCCACGGTGCTCGCCGGCGGGGGCGTGCCGGTCTTCGGCGACGCGCGCGACGGCGGGGCGTACGTGGAGCCGACCGTGCTCACGGGCCTCGGGCAGGACGCGCGGACCAACCGGGAGGAGATCTTCGGCCCGGTCTGCCACGTCGCGCCGTTCGACGACGAGGACGAGGCGTTCGCGCTCGCCAACGACAGCGCGTACGGGCTCGCGGCGGCGGTCTGGACGCGGGACGTCGGCCGGGCGCACCGGGCGGGCGCCGGGCTGGACGCGGGCGTCGTCTGGGTCAACACCTGGTTCCTCCGCGACCTGCGCACCCCGTTCGGCGGCGTCAAGGCGTCGGGCGTCGGCCGGGAGGGCGGCGCCCACTCGCTCGGCTTCTACTCGGAACTCACCAACGTCTGCGTGGACCTGTCATGACCGTCGACATCGAACAGGCGGCGAGCGTCCTGCGCGAGGCGTACGACACGGCGACGCCGTGCCCGCCGCTGCGGGGCGGCCTGCTTCCCGAGGGGGACGTCGACGCGGCGTACGCCGTGCAGCAGGCGCAGGTGCGGCACTGGACGAGGGAGGGCCGCCGGCCGGTCGGCGCGAAGATCGGCCTGACCAACCCCGCCGTGCAGGCGTCGCTGGGCGTCTACCAGCCCGACTTCGGCGTGCTCTTCGCGGACATGGCCGTGGACGACGGCGCCGAGGCGGACCTCGGCCGGCTGCTGCAGCCGCGGGTGGAGGCGGAGATCGCGTTCGTGCTCGGCACGGACCTGCCGTACGAGCAGGTGACGGTGGCCGACGTGATCCGCGCGACCGACCACCTGCTGCCCGCGATCGAGATCGTCGACTCGCGGGTCGCGGGCTGGGACATCTCCATCGTGGACACCGTCGCCGACAACGCCTCCAGCGGCCTGTTCGTGCTCGGCACGACACCTCGCCGGATCGCGGACGTCGACCTGCGGCTGTGCGGGGCGGTCCTCGAACACGCGGGCGAGCCCGTCTCGGTCGGCGCCGGCGCCGCCTGCCTCGGCAACCCGGCTCACGCCGTGGCGTGGCTGGCCGCGACCCTGGCCGCGGCCGGGCGTCCGCTGCGCGCCGGCGACGTCGTGCTGTCCGGGGCGCTCGGACCGATGGTGCCGGTGACGCCCGGCGCCGCCTACGAGGCGCGGATATCCGGCCTCGGGTCCGTCCGGACCCGCTTCGGCGATCGGGAGGAGACGTCATGAGCACCGGTGTGGCCGTCATCGGGTCGGGCAACATCGGCACCGACCTGATGATCAAGATCATGCGCCTGTCGGCGTCGCTGCGGATGGTCGCCATGGCCGGAATCGACCCCGCCTCCGACGGCCTGGCCCGCGCCCGCAGGCTCGGGGTGGCCACCACCGACAAGGGCGTCGAGGGGCTGATCGCGATGCCGGAGTTCGCCGACGTCCGCCTCGTGTTCGACGCCACCTCGGCCGGCGCCCATCGGGACAACGACGCGGCGCTGCGCGCCCACGGGAGGACCGTCGTCGATCTCACGCCGGCCGCCGTCGGGCCGTACGTCGTGCCGCCGGTCAACCTCGACCGGCATCTCGCCGAACCGAACGTCAACATGGTCACGTGCGGCGGCCAGGCGACCGTGCCGATCGTCGCCGCCGTCGGCCGGGTCACCCCGGTCGCGTACGGCGAGATCGTCGCCTCGATCGCGTCGAGGTCGGCGGGGCCGGGCACCCGGGCGAACATCGACGAGTTCACCGAGACCACGGCGCGGGCGATCGAGGTGGTCGGCGGCGCCGGACGCGGCAAGGCGATCATCGTGCTCAACCCCGCGGACCCTCCGCCGCTCATGCGGGACACCGTCTACTGCCTGTGTCCCGACGCCGGCGCGGACCGTACGGCCGTCGCGCGGTCGGTGGCCGCCATGGTGGACGCGGTGCGCGAGTACGTGCCCGGCTACCGCCTCAAGCAGGAGGTGCAGTTCGACCCGGTCGAGGCGTACGTGCCGGCGCTGGGCCGGACGTTCTCCGGGCTCCAGGTGTCCGTCTTCCTGGAGGTCTCCGGCGCCGGGCACCACCTGCCCGAATACGCCGGCAACCTCGACATCATGACGTCGGCCGCGCTGCGGACGGCCGAGCGGCTCGTGGAGGTGCGACGCGCATGAACGGGCTCTACATCCAGGACGTGACGCTCCGCGACGGGATGCACGCCATCGCCCACAGGTACACGGTGGACCAGGTCCGCGAGATCGCCGCCGTCCTCGACGCCGCCGGGGTCGACGCCATCGAGGTGGCCCACGGCGACGGGCTCGCGGGATCGAGCGTCACCTACGGCCACGGCGCCGCCGCGGACGCGGAGTGGATCGCCGCCGCCGCGTCCGTCGTGCGGAACGCGCGGCTCACCACGCTGCTGCTGCCCGGCATCGGCACGATCGCCGATCTGAGGGCCGCCCGCGACCTCGGCGTGACGAGCGTGCGGATCGCCACCCACTGCACCGAGGCCGACATCTCCGCCCAGCACATCTCGTGGGCCCGGGAGAACGGCATGGACGTGTCCGGCTTCCTGATGATGGCGCACATGAACGACCCGGCCGGCCTCGCCGCGCAGGCGAAACTGATGGAGTCGTACGGCGCGCACTGCGTCTACGTCACCGACTCGGGCGGCCGGCTGTTGATGCGCGACGTCGCCGAGCGGGTCGACGCCTACCGTCAGGTGCTCGACGACGCCACCGAGGTGGGCGTCCACGCGCACCACAACCTGTCGCTGGGCGTGGCCAACAGCGTGGTCGCCGTCGAGCACGGCGCCACCCGGGTCGACGCCTCGCTGGCCGGGCAGGGCGCCGGGGCGGGCAACGCGCCGCTGGAGGTCTTCGCCGCCGTCGCCGACCTGTACGGCTGGCGCCACGGCTGCGACGTCTTCGCACTGATGGACGCCGCCGACGACATCGTGCGGCCACTGCAGGACCGGCCCGTGCGCGTCGACAGGGAGACGCTGTCCCTCGGCTACGCGGGCGTCTACTCCAGTTTCCTGCGCCACGCCGAGCGCGCCTCGGAGCGGTACGGCGTGGACGTCCGGGAGATCCTGGTCGAGCTGGGCCGGCGCCGGATGGTCGGCGGCCAGGAGGACATGATCGTCGACGTCGCGCTCGACCTCGCGCGGGGAGGATCCCGATGACCGGACAGACGCCACCCGACGTCGAGGAGCTCGCCGACCGGCTCGACGAGGCGGCGGCGAAGGCCGCGCCGATCCCCCGGCTCGCCGCGGCGGCCGGCGTCGGCCCCGCCGCCGCGTACGCGGTGCAGGAGGCGCTCGTCGAGCGGCGGCTCGCCCGCGGCGAGCGGCTCGTCGGCCTGAAGATGGGGCTGACGAGCCGCGCCAAGATGGCGCAGGTCGGCGTCGACGAGGTCATCTGGGGCCGGCTCACCGACGGGATGCGGGTCGACGACGGCGGCCTGGTGGACCTGGGCCGCTACATCCATCCGCGGGTGGAGCCCGAGGTGGCCTTCCTCATGTCGCGCAGCCCGGAGCCCGGGGAGCCGGTCGGCGACCTCGCCTCGGCGGTGCGGGCGGTCGCCCCGGCGATCGAGCTGATCGACTCGCGCTACGACGGCTTCTCCTTCTCGCTGCCGGACGTGATCGCCGACAACACCTCGGCGGCGGGCTTCGTCGTCGGCCCCTGGCGGCCGGTGCCGGACGGGCTGGACAACCTCGGCGTGCTGCTGGAGGTCGGCGGCCGGGTCGTGCAGACCGGCTCGACGGCGGCGATCCTCGGCGATCCGCGCCGCGCCCTCGACGCCGCGGTCCGGCTGGCCGGCCGGCGGGGCGTCCGGCTGCGGGAGGGGTGGGTCGTCCTCGCCGGGGCGGCGACCGCCGCGGTCCCCCTGCGGGCCGGGGATCACGTGCGGGCCGTGGTCGAGCGGCTGGGCACCGCCTCGCTGAGGGCGGCGTCGTGAGCGGGGCGCGGACGGTGCCGGGCAAGGCCGCTCCGCGCGGCCGCTTCCCGCACGTCAAGGTCGCCGGCGGCTTCGCCTTCGTCTCCGGCACGTCGAGCCGCCGGCCCGACAACACGATCGCGGGCGCCGAGGCCGACCCGATGGGCACCACCTCGCTCGACATACGCGCGCAGACCCGCGCCGTGATCGAGAACATCCGGGACATCCTGCGGGCCGTCGGGGCCGACCTGTCCGACCTGGTGCAGGTCACCGCCTACCTGGTGAACATGAACGACTTCGGCGGCTACAACGAGGTCTACGCGGAGTACTTCGACGAGGCCGGACCCGCCCGCACCACGGTGGCGGTGCACCAGCTCCCCCACCCCCATCTGCTGATCGAGATACAGGCCGTGGCGCTACTGCCGGAAGGAGTCAGGAAATGAGCGACATCGCGGAGCCGGTGAGCTTTCCGGGCTGGATCGAGGAGAACCGGCACCTGCTGAAGCCGCCGGTCGGCAACAAGGAGATGTTCCCGGGCGGGGCGGACTTCATCGTGCAGGTGGTGGGCGGCCCCAACCAGCGCACCGACTACCACGTCGACCCGTACGAGGAGTTCTTCTACCAGATCAAGGGCGACATGCACGTCAACCTGATGACGCCCGGCGGACCGCGCACGGTGCACATCCGCGAGGGCCAGATGTGGATGCTGCCGGGGAACGTGCCGCACTCGCCGCAGCGGCCGCAGGCGGGCTCGATCGGCATGGTGGTCGAGCGGGTCCGCGAGGAGGGCACGCTGGAGAGGTTCCAGTGGTACTGCCCCGCCTGCGGCGGCCTCGTGCACGAGGTGGAACTGCAGGTGCGGGACATCGTCACCGACCTGCCGCCGGTGTTCCAGGCGTTCTACGGCGACGAGGCCGCCCGCACCTGCGCCGCGTGCGGAGCCCTGCACCCGGGCAGGGGCTGATGCCGGGGCCGGTCGTCGACGTGCACACGCACGTCGTGCCGAAGGGGTGGCCGGAGCTGTCCGCCCGGTGCGGCGGCTCCGGCTGGCCCTGGCTGCGCGTCGACTCGGAGCGGGCCGCCATGATCATGATCGGCGACGCCGAGTTCCGGCCCGTCGGCGCCGAGTGCTGGGACCCGGAGACGCGCCTGGCCGACATGGACGCCGACGGCGTGGACGTGCAGGTGGTGTCCCCCACGCCGGTGTTCTTCTCCTACGAGCGCTCGCCGGACCAGGCCGTCAAGGTGTCGAGGATCTTCAACGACCTGACGCTGGAGGTGACCGCGGGCGGCGGGGATCGGCTGGTGCCGTTCTGCCAGGTGCCGCTGCAGGACCCCGACGCGGCCTGCGCGGAGCTGGACCGCTGCCTCGCCGCCGGCCACGCGGGCGTCGAGATCGGCAACCACGTCGGCGACAAAGACCTCGACGACGCGGGCGTCGAGGCGTTCCTGCGGCACTGCGCCGAGGTGGGCGCGCCCGTCTTCGTGCACCCGTGGGACATGCCCGGCGGGCCGCGGCTCGACCGCTGGATGGCCCGCTGGCTGACCGGCATGCCGGCGGAGACGCACCTGTCCGTCCTGGCGCTCATCCTCGGCGGCGTGCTGGACCGGGTGCCGTCCTCGCTGCGCATCTGCTTCGCCCACGGCGGCGGCAGCTTCCCCTTCTGGCTGGGGCGGGCGGACAACGCCTGGCACCGCCGCGGCGACCTGGTCCGCGGCCGGTCGTCCTTTCCCCCGAGCCACTACGTCGACCGCTTCCACGTCGACAGCGTGGTGTTCGACCCCGCCGCGTTGCGCCTGCTCGTGGACACGATGGGCGAGGACCGTATCCTCCTCGGCAGCGACTACCCCTACCCGCTGGGAGAGCGCCCGGCCGGGCGGGTGGTCCGCGCGGCGGACTTCCTCGACGAGGGGCAGCGCGCGAAGCTGCTGGGCGGCAACGCGCTGCGGTTCCTCGGGAGGGACGGGACGGGCGACGTGGCGACGGCGCCCCGATGAGCGGGCCGCGGCGGCCGACCGGAAGAGGAACCGATGTGACGGGTGGCGACAGGGCGGCGGTGCGCGTCCTCGTGGTGGCGGGCCCCGGGCTGGTGGCGGACTCCGCGCTGGTCCGGCGGGTCGCCGAGACCGAATGGGAACGGCTGGGCGTCCCGGGGTCGCTGGTGGCCGTGGCCGACGCGGAGGGGCTGCGGGACGTGCTCGGCGAGGCGGCCCGGGACGAGTCGTGCGCGGTCGTGGCCCTGCCCGGCCCCGACGCCGGCGCCCGCCGGCTGATCTCCGATCCCCTTCCCGGGCCGCGGACCGTGTGGTACGACATGGCCGTCACCGGGCCGGTCGAGCCCGCGGGCGGCGCCGCGCATCTCCACGGCCGCGGCCTCGGGGGCCTCGCGTGGGCCGTCCGGCACGCCGTGCACCGTCTGCGGCACCCGGCGCGCCGAGTCCCGTACGGCCCGGGCGACGAGCAGTGGGGCGAGCTGCGCCTGCCGCCGGACCACGACGGCCGGCCGCTGCCCGTGGCGGTGCTCGTCCACGGGGGCTACTGGCGGTCGATCTGGGCCGCCGACCTGATGGACGCGCTCGCCGTCGACCTGGCCAGCCGCGGGTACGCCACATGGAACCTCGAATACCGCCGCCCGGACCGGCACGGCTGGGACGCCACCACCGCGGACGTCGCGGCGGGAATCTCCCGCCTGGCGGCCGTGGCCGGCGATCTCCCGCTCGACCTCGCCCGTGTCGCGGTCGCCGGACACTCGGCGGGCGGCCAGCTCGCCCTGCGCGCGGCGGCCGACGGCGCCGGCGTCGCGCTCGCGGTCTCGCTGGCCGGCGTGGTCGACCTCGCCGAGGGGGAACGGCGACGGGTCGGGACGGGCGCCGTCCCCCCCGCCCTCGGCGGCCCGCGGGCCGAGGTCCCCGAGGTGTACGCGGCCGCCGATCCGATGAGCCGCCTCCCGATGGGCGTCCCGCAGCTCGTCGTCCAGGGGCTCGGCGACGATCTCGACCTGGTCGACTTCAACCGCCGCTACGTCACCCGGGCGCGCGGGGCCGGCGACGACGTGACCTACATCGAGCAGGCGGGAGACCACTTCGCGGTCATCGATCCCGATTCGGACATCTGGGCGGCCACGGTCGCCGAGATGGACCGTCGGCTGCGGCCAGGGGAAACCGCGCCCGCGGCGTCGGGGTGAGCCTCCGGGCCGATGGAGGAGCCCCGGACCCGCGCGGATCCGGGGCTCCAGTCCCACGAGAACTCACGCTCCGGTCTCCCGGAGGTACCGCGCGTGCGCGGCGGCCAGCCGGCCGCCCACCTCGGCCGTGCTGACGAGCACGGACATGTTGGCCCGGGAGGACCGGCCCTCGGTGGCGGCGTCGACCGCGCGCATCAGGTACTTCGTGATCGCGTTGCCGCGCACGCCGTCGCGTTCCGCCGCCGCCGTCGCCCCGGCGATGGCCGCGTCCACGTCGGCGGTGTCGATCGCGTCCTCCTCCCGCACGGGAGTGGTGATCAGGAACGCGCTCCGGTTGCCGAGCGCCCAGTGGCTCTCCACCGCCCGGGCGATCACCCGCTCGTCGTCCAGCCGCTGGGGGCTGCGGATGCCGCTGGACACGCAGTAGAACGCGGGGAAGTCGTCCGACCGGTAGGACACCACCGGGACACAGTGGGTCTCCAGGTACTCCAGGGTCAGGGCCAGGTCGAGGATGCTCTTGGCCCCGGCGCAGACGACCGCCACCTTCGACCGGGTGAACTGGATCAGGTCGGAGGAGATGTCCATCGTCTTCTCGGCGCCCCGGTGCACCCCGCCGATGCCGGCCGACGCGAAGAACGGGATGCCGGCCAGCTCGGCCGCCACGACCGAGCTGGCGACCGTCAGCGCGCCGGGCCCGCCCTGGGCCAGGACCACCGGCATGTCCCGGCTGCTGACCTTGGGGATGCCGCCGGTCGAGGCGAACCGGTCGACGTCCCGGTCGGTCATGCCGACCTTGATCCGGCCGTCCTCCAGGCAGATCGTGGCCGGGACGGCGCCGCCCGCGCGGACCGCCTCCTCGACCTTCCTGGCCGTCGCGGCGTTGTCCGGGTACGGCAGTCCGTGGGTGATGACGTTCGACTCCAGCGCCACCACGGGCCGGCCCTCGGCGAGGGCGTCCGCGACCTCCTCGGCGTACACCAGCGGGATGCCCCCGTGCCGATCTCCAGTCATCGTCACTCCCTCAGTTCGAGGCCGCGGGGCCGTAGTTCGGCAGCTTGCCCAGCTCGTGCCTGCGGTTGACGATCTCGGGGATGTAGACCTGCTGGTCCCACAGCTCCTTCGCGACCGGCTCCAGGATGATCGACACCGCGCCCTCGTCGCAGCCGAAGGCGCTCGTCATCGCCGCGGTCACGGCCGCGACCAGGTCGGAGTGCTGCTGCTCGGTGAGGGACACCGGGAAGTGCTTGATGCTGACGTGCGGCATGATGATCTCCTTGTCGGCGCCGAGACGGTCCCGGATGGCGGCGGTCAGCTCGCCGATCCCCTGCTCCCTGAGCAGGGCGTAGTGGTCGGCCTCCAGATCGACGACGACCGGGGGCGTGGCCGAGTAACCGCTGCTGTTCTCCAGGAACGAGTAGTCGTCACCCCTCGCCTTGAACACCGTCATCGGCGCCTGGATGCGCCGCCGGGTCAGCTCGCGGAAGGTGTACGTGAACTCGAAGGTCTGGCCCACCACCCGCATGATGCGGCGCACCAGGTCGACGTCCAGGTCGGGGAAGTGGCGGTGGATGAAGGCGGCGAAGCCGTCCTCGTCCCGGACCTCGGCCAGGCACCGCTCCAGCAGCGGCCCGCTGATCGTGCCCGCGAAGACCGAGAAGAGGATCGTCAGGTACGCCCTGTTGTGGTAGCCGGCCTCGTGCGCGTGCGCGGGGTCCCCGGCGTCGACCTTGGGCGAGCCCGGCGCGATCAGGAACAGGTGGTCCACCTGTTCGCCGGCCTGCTCCAGCTGGTAGGCGGCCTCGAACGCGACGCGCGCGCCGAACGAGTACCCCCACAGCGTGTACGGACCGGCCGGCTGGCGCCGCCTGATCATCCGGACGTCCTCGGCCGCCATCTCCACGATGGTCGCGTACGGGACCTCGCCGGCGTTGATGCCGTACGCCTGCACGCCGTAGAAGGGCCGCTCGGCGCCCATCTCGCCGGCCAGCAGGCGCAGGTTGAGGGGGTAGCCGCCGAGACCGGGCCAGCAGTAGACGGGGTTGTCCGCCCCCTCCCGCTGCAACGGCACCAGCCGCGTGCACTCCTCCTGCTCGCGCCCGTCGACCAGCCGGGCGAGCTTCTCCACCGTGGGGCACTCGAACAGCGCCTGCAGCGGCACGGAGGCGCAGAACTCCCGGTTGATCCTGTTGATCAGGCCGACCGCGATGAGCGAGTTCCCGCCGGAGGCGAAGAAGTCGTCCCGCACCGAGACCGTCTCCCGCTTCATCGCCTTCTTCCACAGCTCGGCGATCCGGCGCTCGGTGACGGTCCGCGGCGCGACGAACGGCTGGTCGGAGGTGTCCGCGTTCGTCTTGTCCGACGCGGCCAGGGCCTTGACGTCGATCTTGCCGTTGGCCGTGAACGGCAGCCGGTCCAGCACGACGACCTTGTTGGGGATCATGTAGTCCGGCAGGAAGTTGATCAGGTCGTCCCTGATCATTTCCGCCGGGCCCCGCATGTGGACCGCGTCCTCCTTCATCCCCTCGCTCAGCCGCTGCGCGTCGCTCACACGGCCGCCGACGAAGAAGTACGACGGGCCGGTGGGCCGGCCGCAACTGCGCAGGATGGCGTCGATCCGGCGCGCTGAGGGCAGGTCATCGCCGGTCTTCGAGCTGTACCCGGACGACATGAACCCGAAGTTGAGGTCGTTCATCGACAGGTGCTGCAGCGTGCGGCCCAGGTCGATGTAGCGCAGCCAGTCCTCGCCGTTCCTGCTGACCACCGAGACGCCGATGCCGGCCCGGTCGTAGACCTGCTGGTTGATGGCGATGACGTGCTTCTTGAGGATGAGCTCCTCGGAGATCAGCCGCAGCCGCCCGTTCTCGTAGGCGTACTGGCCGGCCTGCAGGTCGGGGACCTTGCCGGGATGCGCCTGGACGTAGACGTCGACCTCGTCCGTGCGGGGCCCCGCGTAGGGGACCAGCTCGAACGTGCCGATGTAGTCGTCCTCTTCGGCGCAGCCCAGGCGCTCCTTCGTGGCCGGCGCGTACTCCAGGGCCCTGATGTCCAGGCCGTACTCGGGCAGCACCTCCTCGAACAGGCCGACCATGTGCCCGGTCTCGATCTCGAGGACCTCGCGGATGTTGTTCTTGTAGACCGGTTCGATCGCCCGCTTCTTGCCGACGAAGTGCAGCTTCACCCGCGGCTCCGGCCCCTCGGCCGCCGGCCTGAGCAGCACGAGCCGGTGGTGCACCGGGTGGTGGTAGTAGAGGCCGGGGGCGAGGCCGCCGACCCGGTCGACCTCGAGGTACAGCTGGGTCGCGTACAGCGCGCCGGGCGAGGCGTACGCGTACTTCGGCAGCAGCCGCTCCTCGCTGAGGTGCTGCCCGAAGTGCCGCAGGATCTCGCCGAGCTCCTCCAGGCCCAGGGTGCCGAGCCCGCGGGAGGGCGCGCCCGTCACCTGCCTGGCCAGCAGTTTCAGGATGTCGCCGCGGCTGGTCTGCCCGCCCTCGTAGAACCGGTAGGTCTTGCGGGCGAACGCCAGCGCGCGCTGCCTCGCGGTCGCCTCCCTGCCGGGCAGGTCGATCACCGGCCTGCCGGCGAGGTCCTCGTCGTCCCGGGCCCCGGCGTTCGACAGCTGCGCCCTGACCTGGAGCCTGCTCTCCTTGGACTGGTGGTGCGCGCCGTGGTTGCCCTGGTCCATCAGGGCCGCTTCCTTGGGGTTCAGCTCGACGCAGGCGATCAAATTCTGGAACCCGGTGCGCGGGTCGTTCTTCACGATGACCGCGGCGTGCTTGACCCAGTCGTGGGTCTCGATCGCGAGCTTGATCTCGTCCAGCTCGACCCGGAAGCCGCGCAGCTTGACCTGGTTGTCCGCCCGGCCGACGAACTGCACCGTGCCGTCGGCGTTCCAGTACGCGAGGTCGCCGGTCTTGAACAGCCTGCCCTCGCCGAACCGGTTCGGCACGAACCGCTCCGCGGTCAGCTCCGGACGGTGCAGGTAGCCGCGGGCGATCTGGACGCCTCCGATGTACAGCTCGCCGATCTCGCCGACCGCCGCCGGCGCCCCGCCGACGTCGAGGATGTGGTACTCGGTGTGGTCGACCGGGGCGCCGATCGAGATCGCGTTCGGGCCCTCCCCGACGGTGGCGCGGTCCACGGTGTACGCCGACGAGTTGATCGTGCACTCGGTCGGCCCGTACAGGTTGATCAGCTCGCAGCGGGACAGGGTCTCGAGGAAGTTCGTCGCGAGCGTCTTGGACAGGACCTCGCCGCCGGTGAAGACCTGCGTCAGCGACCGGCAGGTCTGCAGCTCGTCGGTGTCCAGCAGCGCCGTCAGCAGCGTCGGGACGCACTGCAGCGTGGTGACCTCGTGCGTCCTGATGACGTCGATCAGCCGCTCGGCGTCCCGGTACACGCCGGGCGGTCCCACGGCGACCACCGAGCCGCACGCCGGCGCGAGGATCTCCCACTGCGCCGCGTCGAAGCTCATCGGCGTCTTCTGCACGACGGTCTTCTCGTGGTCGATGCCGTAGGCGGCCTTCAGCCACCGCATCTGGCTGACGATGCTGCGGTGCTCGATCATCACCCCCTTCGGTTTCCCGGTGCTGCCGGAGGTGTAGATGACGTACGCCAGGTGTCCGGGGCGCAGGTCCGGGTGGGTTCCCGGCGGCCCGGTGAGCCGGTCGGCGTCCTTCAGCGTGACGATCCTCGTCCCGGCGGGCGCCAGCTCGGCCAGCCTGGACACGAGCTCGTCCTGGGTGACGACGACCCGGACGCGGGCGTCCTCCAGCATGTACCGCAGCCGCTCCTCGGGATACTCCGGGGACAGCGGCAGGTACGCCCCGCCGGCGTACAGGATTCCCCACACGCCGACCATCAGGTCGAGCGAGGGCTCCACGAAGAGCCCCACCCGGTCGTCGGGGGCGACGCCGAGCTCTCGCAGGTAGCCGCCGAGCGCCGCGCTGCCGTCCGCGAGCTCCCGGAAGGTCAGCCGGCCGTCTCCGCAGACGACCGCCGTGTCCTGTGGGCGCATGCGGACCTGCGCGTCGAGCAGATCGGGAAGGCAGGTGTTGTCTGGTGCTTTCCGCCGCGCTTCAGTGCGTGGAGTGTTCATTTACTCCCCCTGCATGGGACGGATAAGGAGGGTTACGGGGAGACCGTCCTCCCCGGCGCCGCCGGAGCTCCGCCGTGCCCGGCCGTGGATGCGGCCGGCCCGGTCCGGGCGAGCACGACGGCTGCGACGACGACCAGGGCGCCGGTTGGTGGAACGCGTCCCCTCATCGCACGACGTCGGTGCCGAAGTAGCGGTCGCCGAAGTCGCCGATTCCGGGGATCATGTACGCGTTCTCGTTGAGCCGTTCCTCGACGGCCGACGTGACGATCCGTACGCGCGGGTGGCGCTCGTGGACCGCCTTGATGCCCTCCGGGGAGGACAGCAGGGTGACGAACACGATGGCGTCCTCCTCGACGCCCTGGCCGAGCAGGACCTCGATGGCGGCCAGCGCGGTCCCGCCGGTGGCCAGCATCGGGTCCAGCAGCAGCACGTGCCGCCGGTCGATGTCCGCGGGCAGCGCCGCGTAGTACAGGTGCGGAAGTTTCGTGACCTTGTCCCGCTGGATGAGGATCTTGCCGATCCGCACCCCCGGGGCGATCGCCCGCAGCTCGGACTCCATGCTGTCCCCGGCCCGCAGGACGGACACGCCGCAGATGTGCGGCGTCATCCGCAACCCGCGATAGGTGCGCCCCACCGGTGTGCAGACCTCGCGCGGCTCGAACGGGAGGAGGTCGAGCGCCGTCTCGATCAGCTGCCGGATGACGCGGCCCGACGAGGTGACGAACTCGTCGCGGCCGGCGTGCCGGTCGCGCATGACCGTGTGCAGCGCCCGCAGGGCCCGGGTCTGCGGCAGCAGGCGGACGGTGCCGACCCCCGCCGCCGTCGCGGTGGTCATACGACCACACCCGTCCCCAGCTCGGCGAAGGCCCTGCGGGCCTCGGCCACGAACGTGCGCACCTTCACGCGGTCCTTCCGCCGGGTGACCGGGTCCTCCAGACCGGTGTGCGCGTCGACGGCGGCCGGGCGGACCTCCGCGATCGCCGCCGCCACGTTGCCCGGGTTCAGCCCGCCCGCCAGCATCAGCGGCCGCGGCGAGATCCGCACCAGCTCGGCACTGATCGACCAGTCGTGCAGGAGCCCGGTGGCGCCCTTGGCGCCGGTGGCCGGGTTGAAGCTGTCGGTGATGAACATGTCGACCCACTCGGCCGCCTCGTCCACGATCCCGGCCAGCTCGTCGACGTTGTCCTGCTTGACCACGAGGCTCTTGAGCACGTACAGGTCGGGGGCGATGCGGCGGAGGGTCCGCAGCTCGCCGGGCGTCACGTCGCCGTGCAGCTGGATGGCGGTGACGCCCAGCTCCCCGCAGAACGCCTTGATCTCCTCGGCCTCCGTCAGGTAGGTGATCACGACGCCCCGGTGCTCCGGCTGGATCTCCTTGATGATCGCCGCGGCGTCCGCCTCGGACAGGTCCTCGTTCTTGGCCGGGAGCCGCAACGCGAAGCCCAGCCAGTCGGCGCCCTCCTCGACGATCAGGTCCGCCTCGGCCTGGTCGATCACACCGGCCACTTGAATCAGTCCATGCATGGTGACCCGCCTTTCCCGCCGGCGTCGGCCGGCATCGGTTGGGAGCGAATTGCACCCGGCCGGGGAACGAATACCGTGAACAGCCCCGTGACAGCACGGTCCCGGTGCCAGGGAATTCACCCTCTCGGCCAGCCGGACATATTCAGAATTCGCGGCGGGCGCACTTTCTCACAACCCCTAACGCCCCCCACTGCAGAGCAGGACGATATAGGGCATAACCGTACTTCTCCGACACAAATGCCCGCGCCCCGGCGGCAACCCCGCTTCCCCCCTGAAAGAAAAGAGCTCGTCCCCGATTCTTGGGAATGCGCGTTGACCGCGCACGGAATTCGAATCTAACGTCCGTTGCCGAGGCGTCCGCGGCGCGTGCGCGAGAAACGGCGGTGAGAAATGCAATTCCGAGGCCCGAGAGCAGAGGAGCGATCCCCATGACGCAGGTCGAGTCCGTCCCCGCCCCGGTCCCCACGCCGGAGCGGGTGCCCCTCAGGAACTGGATCGCGATGGTCGCCGTCGCGCTGGGGACCTTCCTGGTGGTCACCGTCGAGAACCTGCCCATGGGACTTCTCACCGCGATCGGCGGGGGCCTGCACGTCTCCGACGGCGAGGTGGGCCTCATGGTGACCGTGTCCGGCCTGGTCGCCGCGGTCACCGCGCCGCTGCTCCCCGTGGCGATCCGGGGGCTGGACCGGCGGGTGGTCCTGCTCGGGCTGATCCTCCTGGCGATGGCGGCCAACGTGGTGTCGGCGCTGACGCCGGGATACGCCGTGCTGATGGTGGCGCGTCTGTTCGTGGGCGTCAGCATCGGCGGCTTCTGGTCGCTCGCCGCTGGTCTCGGCGTACGGCTGGTCCCCCCGTCGCACGTGGCCAGGGCGACATCGCTGATCTTCTTCGGGGCAATGGCGGCCAACGTCCTCGGCGTCCCCGCGGGCACGGTCCTCGGCGAGTTCGCCGGCTGGCGCCTCGCGTTCGCCGCGGTCGCCGCGATCGCGCTCCTGCTGGTCGCCGCGCTGTCCGTGCTGCTCCCCCGGATGCCCGCCACCGAGCCGGTCCGACTGCGCACGCTGGCCGACCAGCTCCGCACACCGGCCGTACGGGTCGGGGTCGTCGCCACCTTCCTGCTCGTGGCCGGGCACTACGGCGCGTTCACGTTCGTCAGCCCGGTCCTGCAGGACGTCTCCGGCGTGGACGCCACGTTCGTCGGTCCGCTGCTGCTCGCGTACGGCGTGGCCGGCATGGCCGGCAACCTCGTCGCCGGATCGTGGGCGGGCCGCGACGTCCGCGCCACCATCGTCGCGGTCAGCCTGACGCTCGCGGCGGTACTGGCGCTGTTCCCGTTCCTCGGCGGCAGCCCCGTGACCGGGTCGATCCTGCTGATCCTGTGGGGTCTCGCGTTCGGCGGCCTGCCGGTGAGCGTGCAGACCTGGATCATCAAGGCGGCGCCCCAGGGCGTCGAGGCCGCCACCGGGCTCAACACCTGCATGTTCAACCTGGCCATCGCGCTGGGGGCCCTGTTCGGCAGCCTCATCGTGGGCACGGTCACCGTGACCGGCGTGCTGTGGGCCGCCGCGGGGCTCGTGGTCCTCACGTCGGTCGTCGTGTCGGCCGCCAGGCGCGTCTAGCGCTTGCCGGTGTGTGGCCCGGCCCTTCCTGCCTGGATCACGGGCCCGGCAGGGGTCACGCGGTGATCGCTCCGGCGCCGAGCAGGGCGAGCAGGAGCACACCGGCGGCGATCCGGTAGACCACGAAGACGGTGAAGGAGTGGCGGGCGACGTACCGAAGCAGCCAGGCGATCGAGGCGTAGGCGACGACGAAGGACACCGCCGTCCCGGCCACCAGCGGCGCGAGGCCGGTCCCCG
>NZ_BOOC01000014.1 GCF_016863035.1 Microbispora corallina | reverse complement strand
CGCAAGTCCCCGGATTCGTGTCAAATCCACCCGATTCGGAGAAGACTTGAAACCAATCCCGCAAACCTGCAGGAATTAGACGCCCCGTTTCCGGGGCAACCCCTCTAACTTACCCGACCGCGGCCACCAACACAACCCGGCAGCCACAACCAGTCAAACCAGAGGGGAGCGCCGGCACACCAACCCGGCGACACCCATCACACAACCACCGAGATGATCGAGAAGGGAGACGCCGGACCGCGCCGACATCACAAGATTACCAGGCCTGGAGCACCACCGGACCCAATCTATGCGCAACGTCCCCGCAGTATGGCCTATTCCCGCAGGTCAACCCCGGCGTCACAGCAGACCCGGGCGACCTGGGCCGCCGGCCCGTCCCCCTCCAGCACCACTCGCCCAAAACGTACGAGCGGGTAGGGACAACCAGATCCGGCTCTCAGGCATCTAAGTAGCGCTGCGGCGATCACGCCGGCGACGCGCGGAGGTTCGGGGAGGGATCGGGACATGGTTGTCGACACCTCGGTGACGGCGGCCCCGCCCATGTCAGGGGCGCCCCTTCGGGGGATCCGCCTCCCCGCGCAACCGAACGTCAACCCGTCCGCAATCGCCTCACGTTACGAACACGATGCGGGAGTCTCCGCCCGGCGCCATCCTGGCCGCCCGGACTCCCCGCGCTGGAGGTGGCCATCATGACGCGGTCGGAGTTCGACGACATCCGCGCACACATCGCGGCCGAGGCAGGTCGCCCGGGCGACCTGCTGCAGCTCGCGCGGGAACTGCTCGACGACCTGGAGCAGGTACGGATGCGCGAGGTGGCCCTGCGCACCCACTACCTCGGGCTCCTGACCGCCGCGCGCGCCACCGTGGCCGCCGAGGACGCCGGGGACCCGGTTCCCACGACCTTCCTCCGGCACGAGCTCGACAAGCACGGCCAGCTTCCCTCGGGCGAGCAGGTCCAGCGGATCCTCGCGGACGCCGCGACCGCGCAGCGGCTGCTGGCCTCCCTCGACGAGCCGGCCCCGCGGCAGTCGTCCCGCAAGGCGGTCCGCGGCCCCCGGTGCGGCGGCGTCAGCCGCACGCTGCGGGGCTGACCCCCGGCTCAGCCGCTGGGGATCAGCTCGTGGACGAAGACGACATTCGGGTAGGCCGGGTTGTCGGTGAAGCCCTGGACGTTGCCGAGGTAGGCCCGCTGGTAGTTCAGCACCCACGGCACGGCGACCACCGCCTCCTTCTCGATGAGCGTCCGCTGGAGGTCGGCGTAGGCCTTCTCCGCCGCGCCCCGGTCGGTGGCGAGCAGTGACGGCAGCCGGTCGATCTGGGCGTCGACGTCCCGGTCCCGCAGGTACGTGAGGTTGAAGGACACCGGCGTCGCGCTGTGGAAGACGTTGAGGAACCAGGAGTACGCGTCGGCGTAGTCGGGCCACCAGTACATGACGAAGATGTCCTGGCGCTTGGCCGGGTCGGCGGCCTTGCCCTGGTTCCACTGGGCGTTCCACTGCATGGCCCTGGCGTCGACCTTGATGTTGAGCTGGGCCAGCGTGCTGCTGAGGACGGTGACGAGCACCTGCTCGTCGTCGTCCCCCTGGGCGTACGTCAGCGTGAGCTCCAGTTGCCGGCCGCCCGGGCCGTACCCGGCCTGGTGGAGCAGGTCGGCGGCGCCGGCCAGGTCCTGCTGGGGCTTGAGGGCCGGGGTGTGGCCGAGCAGTCCCTCGGGCACCAGCCCGGCGGCCTGGGTCCCGGCGCCCTTGAGGGCGGCGATGACGCCGTTGTAGTCGATGGCCTTCTGGACCGCCCTGCGCAGCCGGATGTCGGCGAGGGGTCCGGAGGCGGTGTTGAACAGCACGAGCATGTTCTGGAACGACGGCACCTGCAGGGTCCGCACCCCGGCGGTGGCCTTGGCCTTCTGGAACAGCGCGGGGTTGAGCCGCTCCACGAAGCTCGCCTCCCCTCGCAGGAGAAGCTGCCACGACGTGTTGAGGTCGGGCGTCACGCGGTACTCGACGTTGCGGTAGTGCGGTCCCTCCCAGCCGCCCCAGTACTTGTCGAAGGCCCGCAGCACCAGTTCCTTCTCGCGGCCCTTCTGCCAGCTCGCGACCGTGTACGGCCCCGAGCCCGCGTCCCTGCCCTGCTGGAACCACTTGCCGAGGTCGCCAGATCCGGCCGCCTGGGTGTCGTAGATGTAGGCGGCGTAGTCGGCCGAGGCGATGAGGTCGAGCGGCGCCGGGTACTTCAGCCGGAACTCGACGGTGAGCGGGTCCTTGACCGTGATCTGCTGGACGGCGTCCCAGATGTAGGCCGCGCCCTGCCCGAGCCGGCGGGTCCGCTCTATGGACGCCTTCACCGCCGTCGCGTCGACCGGCCGTCCCGTGTGGAAGAACAGCCCGTTGCGCAGGGTGAACGTCCACGTCCTGCCGTCCGGCGACGTCTGCCAGCGCTCGGCCAGACGGGGGCCCGCGCGGCGGGTGTTCGGGTTGTAGACCGTCAGCGAGTCGTAGATGTTCTGCATCGCGACGATCTCGTTGGAGTACGAGGTCGCGGGGTCCCAGTCGGTGACGATGTCGAGGTTGTCCAGGTAGACGAAGGTGGCGTCCTTCGTCGTCGGCAGGCTCGCCGCCGACGTGTCGCGGACCTCCCCGCCCCCGCAGCCGGCAAGGGCCAGCACGGCCACGACTCCCAGGATGAGGATACGGCGCATGCGGTGGGGGGTTCCTTTCACCATGAACTACCATGATCGAAGCTACTGCAAGATCACGAATCGACGTGATATTTCCTGATATCTGATCTCAGAACTCTCTTCTCGCCCCACTGCGCTGCTAACCTCTGATCCTGTCTCATAAGAGCTTTGCGGGAAGCAACGGCTTCCTGGGACGAGGGTTGCCATGGGTCCCCGAAGGCGCGGACGGCCGATCAGGTACAGGCTCATCGGCCTGCTCCTTGTGCCGCTCTTCTCCCTCATCGGGCTATGGGTGGTCACCGCGGGCGTGACGATCGGGGACAGCCTCCACCTCCGGACGTACAACACGCTGTGGTCGACGCTGCGCCAGCCCGCCGACGGGTTGATCGTGGAGCTCCAGCGGGAGCGGCTGGCGTCGGCGCAGTACCTCGGCTCGCAGGACCACGGCGACCGGTCGGAGATGAACGCGCAGCGGCTGCGGACCAACACCGCCCGCGACAACGTCAGGAAGCTCGCCCTGTCGGACTCGTCCCGGGCGGCGACGACCCCCGCGATGCGGTCCCAGGTCGACGAGATGCTGGCCGGGCTCAGCCAGATCGACGAGATCCGGGCGGAGATCGACGAGGGCCTGTCCAACCGCCTGCGCGCCATCGAGACGTACAACCTCGTCAGCGACTCGATCTACCGGATGCACTACAGCCTGGCGCTGATCGACGACATCCCGATCTACCAGCAGTCGCGCGTCGTGATCTCCCTCGGGTACGCCAAGGAGCTGCTGACGCGGGAGCAGGCCCTGGAGGCCGCCTCCTCCGCGTCGGGCGGGATGACCGAGGAGGAGCGCAAGCTCTTCACCCAGCTCGTCGGGAACCGGCGCTTCCTCATCGACCAGGCGCTCCCCGAGCTCGACGCGAGCCTGCGGCAGCTGCACGTGAACCTCATCACGACGCCGCTGTACCAGCGGCTGCGGCTGCAGGAAGAGAAGATCATCGCCGGTGAGCGGATCTCGCCGCGCACCCAGCGCACCTGGCAGTCCACCTCCGACGACCTGGCCGAGTCGTTCCAGAAGGCCCAGAGCGAGGCGGGCGCGCTGCTCGCCGAGCGCGCCGCGCCGATCGCCGACTCGATCCTCCTGCGGGCGGTGCTCGCCGGCGGCTTCGGTCTCCTCGCGGTCGTCGCCTCGATCCTGATCTCCCTGCGGTTCGGCTCCCGGCTCGCCCGCGAGCTGGCGGGCCTGCGGCAGGCCGCGCTCGACCTCGCGAACGTACGGCTGCCCGGGGTCCTGGAGAAGCTCAAGAAGGGCGACGACGTCGACGTGGCGACCGAGGCGCCCCCGATCGGGATCCTCGGCGGCACCGCGGAAATCGAGGACGTCGGGGTGGCCTTCTCGACGGTCCAGCAGACGGCCGTCGAGGCCGCGATCGGCCAGGCGCGCCTCCAGCGGGGCGTCAGCCAGGTCTTCCTCAACCTCGCGCGGCGCAGCCAGACGCTGCTCCACCGGCAGCGGACGCAGCTGCACAACATGCAGCGGCACACGACCGAGCCGGACGTGCTGGAGGAGCTGTTCCGCCTCGACCACCTGACCACCCGCATGCGGCGTCACGCGGAGGGCCTGATCATCCTGTCCGGCGCGGCGCCCGGCCGGGCCTGGCGCAAGCCGGTCCCGATGTACGACGTGGTGCGCGGGGCGGCCGCCGAGGTCGAGGACTACGCCCGGGTGAACGTGCTGCCGATGGAGGAGCACGGCCTCGACGGCGCCGCCGTCGCCGACGTGATCCACCTCATCGCCGAGCTGATCGAGAACGCCACCATCTACTCGCCCCCGCACACCGCGGTGTCGGTCCGCGGGGAGCTGGTCGGGAACGGCTTCGTCGTGGAGATCGAGGACCGCGGGCTCGGCATGGCGGCCGGCCGGCTGGCCGAGCTCAACGAGCGGCTGACCAACCCGCCCGAGTTCGACATCGCGGACACCGACCGCATGGGCCTGTTCGTCGTCGCCCGGCTCGCCGCGCGACGGGAGATCAGGGTCACGCTGCGCCCCTCGCCCTACGGAGGAACGACCGCCATCGTGCTGATCCCATCCGTGCTCATGGTCTACCCGAAGGACCCGGACCTCGCCCGCCTTGCGGAGGAGGAGGTCACCCCTGAGGACATCATCCTCGCCTCCCTCAACCGGGGGAGCCAGAACACCGAGCGGCCGGGCGAGGAGGAGTCGTGACCGACCGGATCCAAGACCAGTGGCTGGACGACGACGCCGGACCGATCGTCCCGGCGTACGCGCTGACCAAGGGTCGAGTCCGGCCCTCGAACAAGGCCATCGACCTGGTGGCCATCGTGACCGCCACCGGTGGCCCGACCCCGGTCAGCC
This sequence comes from Microbispora corallina, assembly GCF_016863035.1. Taxonomy (GTDB): domain Bacteria; phylum Actinomycetota; class Actinomycetes; order Streptosporangiales; family Streptosporangiaceae; genus Microbispora; species Microbispora corallina. The sequence goes on along the minus strand of NZ_BOOC01000014.1, from coordinate 308,769 downwards.
TCGGTCCCGAGCAGTGGATGATCCTCAGCCTGTGCGCCCGGGCGACCCCCCTGGCCGACATCGCCGCGGCGATCGACCTGCCCCTCGGCGTCGTCCGCGTCCTGGTGGGCGACCTGCACGAGCAGGGACTCGTCCAGGTGCGCCCGCCCGCCAACGTGTCGCAGCTGCCCAGCGCCAGCATCCTCACCGAGGTGATCTCGGGCCTGCGGGCGCTGTAGCCGCCGTCAGAACGCGTGGGGGTAGTGCCGCCGCGCGTGCTCGGGGGTGATGTAGCCCTCCCGCAGGTCCGCCCGTACGGCCTCGGGGTCGCGCTCGGAGGGCGGGCCGTACCCGCCGCCTGAGCCGGTGCGCAGGTGCACGACCGCGCCCTTGGGCAGGAAGACCCGCGTCTTCAGCGAGAAGTCCTCGGCCCGGCCGTCGGGGTACTCGACCGTGAGCCGGTTGGGCCGTCCCGGCAGGCCGCCCTCGAGACCCCACGGCGCGAGCGCGGTCCGGGCGAGGCCGGACGTCAGGTACTGGTCCTCCAGGACCCGGAAGGACAAATCGAGCCCGAGGCCGCCGCGGAAGCGCCCGGGGCCGCCCGAATCGGCGGCGAGAGCCAGGCGCTCGATCCGCCAGGGGTTGCGCGCCTCCCACACCTCGGCGGGGGTGAAGCGGGTGGCCGACTCCGAGATGTACATGAGCGCGCTGGCGCCGTCGGCCGACCGCGAGGCCCCCTGGCCCACCGGGTGGGGGGCGCCGTCGGCCCAGGGCTCGCCGGTGCCCTCCCGGGTGCCCCACCACACCAGGGCGTTGATGTCGCCGCCGCTCGCCGCGGGCACCGAGTCGGGGACGGCCTCGGCGAGCGACCGGATGATCAGCTCGATGGCGTGGTCGGACGGGATGCCGTACATGAAGCAGGGGGCCGGCCGTACGGGATGGAACAGCGAGCCGAGCCGGGTGACCAGTTCGAGGGGGCGGAAGTGGCCCTCGTTGGGCTGCTCGCCCGCGCCGGCGAGGAAGGCGACCGCGATCCGCACGGCGGCCACGGTGGACGGCAGCGGGCAGTTGACCGGCCCGCCGACCTGGTCGGGGCAGTCGGTGAGGTCGACGGTCACCGACGACCCGTCCACGGTGACCGTCACGCCGAACGGAATCGGCTCCTGGTTCACGCCGTCGGAGTCGATCACGCTGTCGGCCGTGTAGACGCCGTCCGGCAGCCGCTCGAACCAGGCGCGCACCAGCGCCTCCCCGTGCGCGTACATGCGGGCCACCGAGCGGCGGAAGGTGTCCAGGCCGTGGCGGCGGACGAGGGCGGCGAGGGCCTCGGCTCCCGTCCTCGCCCCCGCGACCATGGCGTTGATGTCGCCGATGACCATCTCCGGCATCCGGCTGTTGGCCAGGATCATCCGGTAGATGTCGGTCACCAGGCGCCCGGCGTCGTACAGCTTGACGCCCGGGAAGATCGTGCCCTCCTGGTGCACGTCGACCGTGTCGGTGCAGTACGGGTCCTTGCCGCCGATGTCGAGCCAGTGGGCCTTGATGGCCGAGTAGCCGACGAGCACGTCCTCGTGGAAGATCGGCACGACCATCGCGGCGTCTTGGGGGTGCGAGCCGGTGCCGTACGGGTCGTTGTAGAGGATGACGTCGCCGGAGGCGAGGGCGGCGGGACCGCCGACGCCGTCGACGGCCTCCCGCACGCAGAAGCCCAGCGTCCCCATGAACGCGGGCAGGGTGGGGGCCTGGGCGAGCATGCACAGGTCGGCGTCGTAGAAGGCGACGGCGAAGTCGAGCGCCTCGTAGATGATCGGCGAGAAGGCGGTGCGGATCAGCGACTGCTTCATCTGGTCGGCGGCCGCGTTGAGGCCCTGCCGGATGATCTCGGTGACGACGGGGTCGGCCCCCTCGGCCAGTCCCGGGTTCGCCTCCGTGTAGACGGTCCGGACGATGGTCATCCGCGGTCCTTCCGTGTGATCATGAGGCAGCCGCTGCCGTGGGCCTCCACGGCGAACCCGGCGTCCACGTACGTCGTGGCGGTCGGCTCGATCACCAGCAGCGGCCCCTCGGCCGGGCCGGTGAAGCCCTCGCGCGCCAGCACCGGGGCCTCGGCCCAGGCGCGGCGGCGGAACGACCAGAGCCGGGTGGCGCCCCCGGCGGCCTCCCCTGAGGGGGGCGCGGGCACCAGCGGGCGGTCGGCGTCGAGCACCACGCGGGTCGTCGCCCGCACGGTGACGACCTCCAGCGGGTCGGGCAGCCGGTGGCCGAAGCTCCGGTGGTAGGCCGCGGAGAAGCGGGCCCCGATGGCCTCCACGTCGTCCTCCTCCAGCCGTACGGGGACGGTGAGCGTGTGCTCCTGCCCCCGGTGCCGCAGGTCGAGGTCCACCTCCCGTACGGCGCCAGCGCCGTCGAGGCGGTCGAACAGCGCGGCGGCCAGTCCCTCGATCACCGGGAGCGCGTCCGCGTCGAGGGGCCGTACGAGCGTGCGGGCGGCCGAGCGGACGACGTCCGCCTGCACCAGCCCGACCGCCGAGAAGTTGCCCGCGTTGGGCGGCACGACGACCGTGTCCACGTCGAGCTCGTCGGCGATGAGGCAGCCGAACAGCGGGCCGGCGCCGCCGAAGGCGACGATGGCGGCGCCCCGGGCGTCCACGCCGCGCTCGACCGTCACGCCCCGGACGGCCTGGGCCATGTGGGCCGCCGCGATCCGGACGACGCCCTCGGCCACGGTGTCCGCGTCCGCGATGCCGGTCGGTCCGGCCAGCGGCGCGAGGGCGTCCGCGGCGGCGTCCGCCGACAGCTCGATGCCGCCGGAGATGTGCCAGGCCGGGATCATGCCAAGGTGCAGGGCGGCGTCGGTGACTGTGGGCTCGGCGCCGCCCCGGCCGTAGCAGGCGGGACCGGGGTCGGCGCCCGCGCTGCGCGGCCCGACCCGGAGCAGGCCGCCGGAGTCGGCGTACGCGATGGAGCCTCCGCCCGCGCCCACCGAGCGGACGTCCACCCACGGGCTCTGCAGCGGCAGCCCCACGACCTCACCCTGGTAGAGCAGCGGCAGCCGGCCGTCCTCGATCAGGGCCGTGTCGAAGCTCGTGCCGCCCACGTCGGCGGCGACGGCGGTGCCGAGGCCCAGGGTCGCCGCCAGCCGCGCGGTGGCGGCGGCGCCGGCGACCGGGCCGGACAGGATCGTCTCGAACGGCCGCGCGGCCGCCTCGGCCAGCGTCAGCGCGCCCCCGCCGGAACGGGTGACCAGCAGCTCGCCGCCGAACCCGCGGGAACGCAGCTCCCGGTCGAGGTTGTGCAGGTAGGGGCCCATCCGGTGGCGGACGAAGGCGTCGACGACGGTGGTGCACGTGCGCTCGTACTCGCGGTACTCCCCCGACACCTCGTGCGACAGCGAGACCGGGCCCGTGAACCCGGCCTCCCGCAGCAGTTCGGCGGCGCGCAGCTCGTGGCCGGGGTTGGCGTAGGAGTTGACCAGGACGATCGCGACCGCCTCGACGCCCTCCTCGGCGAACAGCCGCGCCGCCCGGAGCACGTCGTCCTCGTCGAGCCCGCCGACGACCGAGCCGTCGGCCGCCACCCGCTCGGACGCCTCCGCCCGCAGCCGCCTCGGCACGAGCGGCGGCGGCGGGGTCCAGAACAGGTCGTACGGGTCGTCGCGGTCGCCCCGGCGGATCTCCAGGACGTCGCGGAAACCCCGGGTCGTGATCAGGCCGACGGCGGCCCCGCGACTTTCCAGCAGCGCGTTCAGGCCGACCGTGGTGCCGTGGACGAAGTGGGCGCAGCGCGCGAGCAGGCCGGCGGGCACGGCGGCGTCCACGGCGGCCAGCACCCCGAGCTCCGGCGCCGCCGGCGTCGTGGGCTGCTTGGCGACCCTGATCTCGCCGGTCGCCGCGTCGTGCAGGACGAGGTCGGTGAAGGTGCCGCCGACGTCCACTCCGATGACCGTTGTCATGCCTGGCAACGTAGGACGCGGCGCGGGGCCCGTCGATGTGGCCTCACGACGACGTGATCGCCGTTGTTGTGCCCGGGAGACAGTCACGGTCGGCCACGACGTGGCAGGCCAGTTGCAGCGCGAGGCGGGTCTGCGGGTCCGACAGGTCGGCCTCCAGGGCCTCCGCGATGCGCCGGATCCGGTGGGCGACCGCGTTGGGGTGCAGGTTGAGCAGCTCCGCCGCCCGCGTCCGCGACCCCCAGCTGTCGAGGTACGCCTTGAGCGTGGGCACCGCGTGGGCCGACAGCGCGCCCAGGCGGTCGAGGGGGGCGAGCATGTCGCGGGCCGCCACGATGGCGCTCTCGCTGCCGGTCAGCTCCGCGAGGATCGCGTGGACGCCCAGCCGGTCGAACCGCACCACCTGGCCCGCCGGGGCCCGCCCGGCCGCCGCCCGCGCCTGCGAGGCGGTGCGGCGCAGCCCGTCGGCGCCGCCCTGGCTGGTGCCGATCCCGATGCCGAGGGGCGGCCAGCCGTCGCCCGAGGGGACGCCCGCGGCCCGCTCGTCGGTGCTGAGGACCACCAGCAGGCCGCCCTGCCAGGGGGCGACGAGCGGCGGCGCCGCCAGGTCCTCCCCGTCGAACGCCCGGAGGGCGGCCCGGCGGGCCTGGCGGAGCGCGGCCTCGCCTCCGGGCGGCAGGGGCCCGCGCAGGAACACGGCGACGTGCCACCCGTCCACGGGCACGCCCTCGTGCCGGGCCCGGCGGGCGGCGGCCCGGACGTCCTTGGTCCCGGCCCGCAGCAGGGCGAGCAGCGCGGCCTCCCGGGCGCGCTCGGCCGCCCTGGCGGCGGCCCGCACCCGGCCGAGCGTGGTCGCGACGACCTGCCCGACGATGGCGGCCGCCGGGTCCTGGCCGTCCCAGCGCACGTAGCCGTCGGGCCGCCCGTCCACCCGGATGACGGCGGCGTTGGCCGCCGGGTCCGCGAGCTCCGCCACGCCGTACCGGACCCCGATGGAGGCGGACGCGGCGCGCAGGATGTCGTCCTCGCCCGCGCCCTCGATGGCGCCGAGCCCGTCGATCGCCTCGCGGGTGCGGCGCAGCAGCAGGCCCGGGTCGGCCCGAACGGCGGCGCTGAGCCCGAGCACGGTCTCCGACAGCGACTGGTCGGAGGCGCCGGCGAGCAGGGCCACCCGGGCCCGGCGGGCGACCTCCACGATGTCGGGCGAGGTGCCGGACGGTCCCGGCAGCACGATCCCGGCGAGGTCGCCGCGTCCCGCGACCCGCAGCGCGTCGAGCACTCCGCAGCCCTGCGTGGCGTGGCGCGACAGGATCGCCAGCGCGCCGGGCGGGGCGGTCTCCAGGTCGCGCATCTCGTCGACGAGCACGACGCTCTCGACGGGACGGGCGTCCCAGGGGCCGGCGACGAGCGTCAGCCGGCGGCCCGCGGGCGTCCTCAGCAGGTCACTGACGTGGCGCATCGGGGGCATCACCTCGGTCGTCCTGGCGGGGGCCGGCGCCCGGGGACGGCGCCGCCCCGGGGACGGGGACGGCGTCGGGGGCGAGGCCGGTGAGCACCTCCTCCGCGCGGTGACAGGCCACGTTACGCCCCTCCACCTCGCGCGGCGCGGGCGCCTCCTCGCGGCAGCGGTCGACCGCGAACGGGCAGCGCAGCCGGAAGGGGCATCCGGTCCCGGCGGGCGCGGCCTCGGTGCGTCCGGACGCCCGGGGCGGCTCGCCGCCCAGGCGCGGCACCGCGTCGCGCAGCGCCAGCGTGTACGGGTGGGCCGGCCGGGTGAGCAGGTCCCGGGTCGGCCCCGACTCGACGATCCGCCCGGCGAACATGACGTGGGAGGTGCGGCACAGGCGGCCGACCACTCCGAGGTTGTGCGTGATCAGCAGATAGCCCAGGCCGCGCTCGTCCGCCAGGCCCTCAAGCAGGTCGAGGATCCGGGCCTGCACGGTCACGTCGAGCGCGCTTGTCGGCTCGTCGAGCACGAGCAGTCGCGGCTCGACGGCGAGGGCGCGGGCGATCGCGACGCGCTGCCGCTGCCCGCCGGACATCTCGTGCGGCCTCCGCCCGGCGAGCGCCGCGTCCAGGCCGACGGCGGCCAGCAGGTCGCGGACCCGCCCGCGCCGCTCGTCCCGGCCCATGCGGTGGTGGGTGGTCAGCGCCTCCGCGATGGACGCCTCGGCCGTCATGCGGGGGTCGAGGGCCTCGCTACCGTCCTGGAAGACGGGCTGGACGGCCCGGCGGAACTCCGCCCGCCCCCTCCTGTCGAGGGAGGCGAGGTCGCGGGAGCCGTACCGTATGACGCCGGAGCGGGGGCGCAGCAGGCCCAGCAGCCCGCGGGCCAGCGTGGTCTTGCCCGAGCCGCTCTCGCCGATGAGGCCGACGCCGCCCTCGTCCACGGGCAGGGTCACGTCGTGGACGACCGCGGTCGGGCCGTACGCGAGGGTCACGCCCTCCGCGGCCAGCACCTCCTGGCCGGTCATGGCCCCTCCTCGCCTGGGTCGCCGGGAAGCCGGGGGACGGCGGCGATCAGCTCGCGCGTGTAGGCGTCGGACGGCCGGGAGAACAGCTCCGCGGCGGCGCCGCTCTCGACCACCGCGCCGTCCCGCATCACCACCACCCGATCGGCGATGGTGGACACCAGCGCGAGGTCGTGGGAGACGAGCAGGACGGCGAGCCCGCGCTCGTCGCGCAGCCGCCGCAGCACGCCCACCACCTCGGCCTGCACGGTCACGTCGAGCGCGCTGGTCGGCTCGTCGGCCAGCACGACCTCGGCGCCGAGGGCGAGCGCCAGCGCGATCGCGAACCGCTGGGCCTGGCCGCCGGACACCTGGTGGGGGTAGCGGCGCAGGATCTCCGGGTCCAGCAGGACGGCCCGGACGGCCTCCTCGGCCCGGGCCTGGGCGTCCGCCCCCTTGACGCCGTGCCGGGCGAGGGCGCGCCGCATCAGCGTGCCGAGCCGCATCGTGGGGTTGAGGGCGGCCTGCGGGCTCTGCATGACGAGCGCCGCCCGTGAGCCGCGGATCGCCCGCAGCTGCGCCGGGCCGGCCGTGAGAACGTCGACGCCGCCGACCGTGATCGTCCCGGTCACCTGGGCGCCGTGGACGAGGCCGAGCGTGGCGAGCAGGGTGGTGGTCTTGCCCGAGCCGCTCTCGCCGACGACGGCGACGCACTCCCCGGGCGCCACGTCGAGCTCCGGGACCGACGCGATCACCCGGTCGCCGATCCGGACCGCCAGGTCCCTGATCCTGATCATCGCGCCAGCCTCGCCCTCAGCCCCTCGCCCAGCACGTTGAACGCGAACGCGGTGAGCAGGATGGCCAGCCCGGGGAACGTCACGACCCACCAGTCGGTGGTGAACAGCGACTGGCCCTGCTGGACCATCAGCCCCCACTCCGAGGTCGGCTCGTGAGCCCCCAGCCCGAGGTACGACAGGGCGGCCGCGGTGAGGATGACCCCGCCGCCGTCGAGCGACAGCTGGACGAGCACGGGCGTGAGCGAGTTCGGCAGCACGTGGCGGAAGACGATGACGGGGGCCGGCACGCCCAGGCAGCGGGCCGAGTCGACGAACCCCCGGGTGGCCACCGAGGCCGCCACCGAGGCCGTGAGCCGGGCGTACCAGGGCCACCAGGTCACGGCGATGGCCACGATCACGGTCGTCACGCTGGGCTGGAGCACCACGGCCAGCGCGAGCGACAGCAGCAGCGCGGGGAACGCCAGGAACACGTCGGTCACCCGCATGATGACGTCGCGGACCCAGCCGCCGGCGTACCCGGCGACCACGCCCAGCACGACGCCGGCCACGCCGGAGATCACGAGGACCGCGACGGCGATCAGCAGGGACGTGCGGGCGCCGAACAGCACGCGGCTGAGCACGTCGCGGCCGACCTGGTCGGTGCCGAACCAGTGGGCGCCGCTCGGCGGGACCAGCGCCTCCAGCGGATGGGTGGCCGAGCCGCCGTCGTCCGGGTAGGGCGCGATCCACGGCGCGAGCAGCGCCGCGAGCACGACGAGCGCGAGCAGCACGGCCCCGGCGACCGCGAGCCGGTCCACCCCGGCGAGGCGGCGCAGCGGCGTGCGGCGCAGGGGCAGGACGCCTCCGGGGGCCGTCATCGCGCCCTCACCCTCGGGTCGACGACGCCCTGGAGCAGGTCCACGGCGAGGTTGGCCGCCACGTAGAGGACGGCGACGAGCAGCGTCACCCCGGCGATCGAGGGGGTGTCGAGCGACCTGATCGAGTCGGCGGCGTACCGGCCGAGGCCCGGCCAGTTGAAGACGGCCTCCACGAGGAAGCCGTTCACGATCGAGTACGCGAACACGAGCGCGACGAGCGACAGCACCGGGTTGAGGGCCGGCCGCAGCGCGAAGCGGGTGAGCACGGCGGTCTCCCCGAAGCCGAGGGCGCGCTCCAGCCGGGCGTGGTCGCGGGCCGACTCCTCGATGAGGGCGGCCCTCGTCATCTGGGCCACCACCCCGGCCGGGTAGGCGGCGATCACCAGGGCGGGCAGCACGAGGTGCGACAGCGTGCTCGCCAGGATCGGCCAGTTGCCGGTGAACAGGGCGTCCACGGCGGTGACGTTGGTGTAGACGTGCAGGGGGCTGGTGCGGTCGAGGTTCGTGTCGTACTCCCCCGCCACGGGGAACCAGCCGAGCCCGCTGGCGAAGACCGTCTGCAGGGCCAGGGCCAGCCAGAACACCGGCACCGACACCGCCAGCATCGATGACAGCCGGATGGACAGGTCGGGCAGCCTGCCCTTGTAGCGGGCGGCGGCGACCCCGAGCGGGATCCCCACCACGACGGCGACGACGAGCGCCGCGCCGACGAGTTCGAGCGAGGCCGGGAACGCCTGGAACAGGTCGTCGCGCACCGGCCGCCTGGTGTGCAGGCTCGTCCCCCAGTCCCCGCCGAGCAGGTCGCGGACGTAGGTCCACAGCTGCACCGGCAGCGGGTCGTCCAGGCCGAACTGGCGGCGGGCCGCCGCCAGTTCGGCCGGGGACGCCCTGGGTCCCGCGTACGCCACGGCCGGGTCGCCGGGGACCAGCCGCATGATGACGAACGTGAGGGTGACCACGCCGGCCACGACCAGGGCGGCCTGGCCGAGCCGGCGGATCAGGTACCGCGTCATTCCTCAGGCACCGGGCTTGAGGTCGTACACGAAGACGACGTTCGGGTAGGCCGGGTTGTCGGTGTACCCCTGGACGGACTTGGCGAAGGCCCGCTGGTAGTTCTGCACGTACGGCACCGCCACCGCGGCCTTCTCGTTGATGATCTTGTTCTGCAGGTCGCCGTACGCCTTCTCCGCGGCCGTCTTGTCGGTCGCCGTGAGCGCCGGGAGCTCGTCGATCTCCTTGTCGATCCCCGCGTCCTTGAGGTACGAGAGATTGAACGAGATCGGCTCGGCGCTGTGGAACACGTTCACGAACCACGAGTAGGCGTCGGCGTAGTCCGGGTACCAGTACATGACGAAGATGTCCTGCCGCTTGGACGGGTCCTTCGCCTTGCCCTGGTCCCACTGGGTGGTCCACTGCAGCGGCTTGGCCGTGAGCTTCACGTTCAGCTTGTCGAGGGCCGAGCTGAGCAGCGTGACCAGCAGGTCCTGGTCGCTGTCGCCCTGCGCGTACGTCAGGGTGAGGTCGAGCCGCTTGCCGCCGGGGCCGTACCCGGCCTGCTTGAGCAGGGCCTCGGCGCCCGGGAGGTCCTGCTTCGGGGTCTGGCTGGTGGAGTAGCCGAGCAGGCCCTCCGGCACCAGGCCGCTCGCCGCGACGCCGGAGCCCTTCATCGCGGCCACCAGGCCGTCGTAGTCGATCGCCTTCTGCACGGCCTGGCGCAGGCGCACGTCCTTGAGGGGGCCGCTCACGGTGTTGAACAGCGTGAGCAGGTTCTGGAACGACGGCGTCTGCGACGTCTGCACGGTCGGCGTGGAGCTGGCCTGCGCGAACAGCTGGGCGTTGAGCCGCTGCACGAACGTCACCTCGCCGCGCTGCAGCAGCTGCCACGCGGTGGTGAGCTCGGGCGTGACCCGGTAGGCGATCTTCTTGTAGTGCGGGCCGCTCCAGCCGCCCCAGTAGGCGTCGTACGCCTTGAGCGTGAGCTCGGTCTCCTGGCCCTTCTGCCAGCTGTCGATCGTGTACGGCCCGGAGCCGGCGTCGTGGCCCTCGCCGAACCACTTCTTCAGGTCGCCGGACTCGGCCGTCGTGTCGTAGATGTACGACGCGTAGCCCGCCGAGGCGATCAGGTCGAGCGGGGTCGGGTACTTGAGCGTGAACTCCAGCGTGGTGGGGCTCGGGGCCTCGATCTTGTCGACCGCGCCCCAGATGTAGGCCGCCCCCTGCCCGATCTTCATCGTGCGCTCGATCGAGGCCTTCGCCGCGGCCGCGTCGACCGGCTTGCCGGTGTGGAAGGTCGCGCCGGACCGCAGGGTGAACGTCCACTTTTTGCCGTCGGGCGAGGACGTCCACGAGGTGGCCAGCCGCGGCTCGGCCTTCTTCGTCTGCGGGTTGTACCGGGTCAGCGACTCGTAGATGTTCTCCATCGCGATGATCTCGTTGGAATACGAGCTCGCGGGGTCCCAGTCGGTGACGACGTCCAGGTTGGGCACGTAGACGAACGTCGCGTCGGCCGCGCTCTGGGACGCGCCCGGCTGGGGGGAGCCTTCCGCGCCGCGGACCTTCCCGCCGGCGCAGGCCGCGGCGGTGAGGGTCACGGCGGCCACGGCTCCCGCCGCGAGAAGACGCTTGTGCCAGCGCATGTGAGGGGGTTCCTTTCCTTTCACCGGGCTACCGGGCGAGGGGACCGGCGGCCTTGACGTGCAGGCGCACAGCGGGCTCAGGCAGGTAGCTGAGCGGGATCTCGCTGAGCTCGACGATCTCGACCGAGGCGGGGTCGGCCCCGGCGGCGACGGCCCGGGCGGCCGCCTCCTCCTTAGCTTTTTCGATCAATGTAGCCCTGCCGTTTCCCGCTCCGGCGGCGGGCACGATCGTTTCCAGCCGCCCGCTGGCGAGCGCGATGGCGGCCCCCACGGCGTTGGCCACCTCCGCGTGCTCCGGCCGGATCACCTCGGGCGCGCCGGGGATCCGCGGCGCCAGCAGGAACGCCCCGCCGCCGACCGCGACGAGCGGCAGGTCGGCCTTGCCGAGCGCCACCCGGTCGACCGCGTCGGCCACCAGGTCGTCGGCCCGCCGGACGGCCGCGGCCAGACGGTCGTGCCACTCCGCGGGCACCGCGTGGGCGCCGACCGACCCCCGCCCGGCCGCCACGGCGGCGTCGGTCATGGTGGGGGTCGTGCCGCCGAAGACGAGCGCCTCCCGCCCGATCCGGTAGCCGACCGAGCGCGGCTCCGCGCCGACGATCGTGCCGCCGCCCAGGGCGATGGACAGGATGTCGGGCATGCGGAAGTTGGTGGTGACGCCGCCGATCTCGACGGCCGCGGCCGACTCCCGGGGGAACCCGCCGACGAGCACGCCGAGGTCGGTCGAGGTGCCGCCCACGTCGGCCACGATCGCGTCCTTCACGCCGGACAGGTACGCCGCGCCGCGCAGGGAGTTGGCCGGGCCCGACCCGATCGTGAGCACGGGGTACCGCGCCGCGTAGTCGACCGCCATCAGCGTGCCGTCGTTCTGCGCGAAGAACGTCTCCACCCGCAGGCCCCTCGCCCGCAGGGCCTCCTGCAGCGCGCCGGTCACGTCGCGGGCCACGCCGTACAGGGCCGCGTTGAGGATGGCGGCGTTCTCCCGCTCCAGCAGCCCGAGCGAGCCGATCTCGTGGCTCAGGCTCACCGGGACCTCGCCCAGCTCGGCCTGGATGATCTCGGCGACCCGGTTCTCCTGGTCGGCGCTGGCCGGGCTGAAGACGCCGGTGACCGCGATCGCGTCGGCGGGGGTCGCCGCGAGGAACCGCCGCACGGCGTCCTCGTCGAGCGGGGCGATGGCCCGGCCGTCGACGAAGTGCCCGCCGCGGACGACGGCCGCCCCGGCCGACACCGTCTTGGCCAGGTCCTCCGGCCACTCGCTGAGCGGCGGCACGGACGTCGTCGCCGGGGCGCCGAGCCGCAGCACGGCCACCCGGCCGAGGGACCGCCGTTCGAGGATCGCGTTCGTGGCGTGGGTCGTGCCCAGCATCACCCGGGTGACCAGGCCGGGCTCGGGCAGCTCGCCAAGGACGGCGTCGAGCGCGGCCCGCAGCCCCTCGGTCACGTCCGGGCTGGTCGGCCGCTTGGCCTTGGCCACCACCCGGTCGGCCTCGTCGAGGACGACGGCGTCGGTGTTGGTGCCGCCGACGTCGATGCCGATCCGCAGCCTCGCGTCCGCCGCGATGGCGTGCTCGCTCATGCCCGCCCCGCGATCGTCTCGACGGGACGGTAGTCGAGGTCGTAGCCGAAGGCCCGCGGGCCGGCGGTCTCCAGGCCCTTGGGCGTGCGCCACAGCGGATCGCACGGCCAGGCGAGCACGGTCACCCGCTGACCGTAGCGCAGCCCCTCGGTCTGGATCGCCGTCGCCGCCTGGGTATCCACAACTGTGATCAAATCGGGCACCATCGCACGCACCACGCCGTCCTCGACGGCCACGAGGTTCTCGTTCTGGATCTCCAGCGTCAGCGTCCTGCCCCGGTCGTCGCCGGTTCCCTCGACCGTCACCGTGCCCCGGGCGAAGCCGCCGGTCGTCCGGCGTTCGAGGTCCGTCACCTTGCCGGTGAGCAGCCGTACGGCGCCGAGCTCGGCGGTCAGGGCCCCGAGCGGGTCCTGGGCGCCCTCGGTGGCCCGGCCGATCGCGAGGGCGCGGGTGACCGTGCCCTCGATCACCGCGCCCGCGCACTCCTTTGCGGTCAGCACGTAGTCGGCCATGAGCGCGCTCGACCCGGAGGCCACGCAGACGGCCCGCGCGATGGCCTCCGACCACAGGCCGTCGACCGGGCGGATCGTGACGACGTTGCCCACGGCGTCCGACATGATCACGAGGTTGGCCGGGATGCCGGCCACGTACAGGGACACCATCTGGACCTCGGGGAAGGCCCGGCCCATCGCGTCGGCGTCGAGCAGCGGCAGGCCGAGCCGCGCGGCCCAGGCCACCGGGGCCACGCCGTTGGCGCCGCCGATCTCGGAGGACATGACGGCCGCCGGGCCCCGGCCGAAGATGCGCTCGATCTCCTCCTTGATCCGGACCGGCTCGTCCTCGGCGTGGATCATCTCGTGGCTGACCGTCGGGGCGCCGATGCCGGACAGCGGCAGTACGAGCGCGTCGTCGGGAAGGTCGCCGAGGGTGACGAGGGGCACCTCTCCGCGCTCGCGGATCGCCCTGCGCGCGGCGATGGCACCGGAGCGGACGTCGCCGCCGCCCCCGGTTCCGAGCACGGCACAGCCGCGGGCGAGCGCGGCGACGTCGTCCAGTGTGATGCGGGCCTGCATGCGGGGAGCCTTCACCACCGGGCCGTCCCCGCTCAATGTGCCCCTGCGACACCGGTGCGGCATTTGTTGTCGTATCACGACAAAGGCCCATATGCCTTGTTTCAGGCGAGTTACCGGCCGTTGAACAGGGACGATACACCCCAGGAAACGCGAAAGGCCCGGAGGCGATCCTCCGGGCCCTTCGATCAGTAGCGGGGACAGGATTTGAACCTGCGACCTCTGGGTTATGAGCCCAGCGAGCTACCGAGCTGCTCCACCCCGCGTCGGCTCTACGAGACTATCCGTCCCGGCGGCGAGAGGCAAACCGGAGCCCCGCACCCGTGCCGGGTGCGGGGCTCCGGAACGACGACCGCGCAGGTCAGCCGCTCGGCGTCGGACTCGGGCTCGCCGGAGGGCTCGCGCTCGGGGACGGCGACGCCGTGGCCGGCGGAGTGGCCGGCGGGGTGGCGCCCCCCTGCTGCTGGAGCCGGCTCAGGTCGTCCAGCGCCTGCTTCAGCGCCGCCTGGGCCTTGCCGTACGCGTCCCAGTCCGGCGGGCTGTCCGACAGGGCCTTCTGGGCGTCGTCGTACGCCTGCTGGGCCCGCTGGGCCACCGCGGCCAGCGAGTTCGCGTTCGCCGGCGGCTGCTGCGGCTGCTGACCGGCAGGCGGCTGCTGCCCCGGCGGCGGCTGCTGCGGCTGCTGCGCCCCGCCGAAGACCTGGGCGAGTGCCTGGTCGAGGGTGTCGGCCGACCCCACCTTGTCGCCGAACATCACCAGTACCCGGCGCAGGATCGGGTACGGCTCCTGCCCGGCTCCGGCGGGCGCCTGCACGTAGACCGGCTCGACGTAGACCAGGCCGCCGGCGAACGGCAGCGTCAACAGGTTGCCGTAGAGGATCTGCGCCTTTCCGAGGCCCAGGATGTTCAGCTCCCCGGAGAACCGGTTGGTGAACGTGTTCTGCACCTGGCCGGGACCGGGAATGGTCGTGCTCGCCGGCATGCGCAGAAGCTGCAGCTTGCCGTAGTCGGGGCCGGGGGTGGCGTCGACCGCCATGAATGCGGCCAGGTTGCCGGGCCCCTTCTGCGGCACGAACGTCGTGGTGAGGGAGAACGACGCGGCCTCCGCGCCCGGCATCTTGACCGAGACGAAGTACGGCGGCTGCTTGATGTTCTTCTCCGACGGGTCGTCCGGGACGTTCCAGAAGTCCTGGTTGCCGTAGAAGGACGGGGCGTCGGAGATGTGGTAGCTGGACAGGATGTCGCGCTGCACCTTGAACAGGTCCTCCGGGTAGCGGAGGTGCTCCTGGAGCTGCGGGCTCATCCGCTCCTTCGGCTGAACGAGGCCCGGGAACGCCTTCTCCCAGGACTTCAGCACCGGGTCGCCCGAGTCCCACTCGTAGAGCGTCACCGTGCCGTCGTAGGCGTCGACCGTGGCCTTGACCGAGTTGCGGATGTAGTTGATCTGGTCGCGCGGCTGCGGGGTGATGGCGCCGGGGTTGGTCGCCGTGTCCCGGATCATGTCCGACAGGCTCCGGCTCTGCGAGTACGGGTACTCGTCGGCCGTCGTGTACCCGTCGATGATCCAGACGATCTTGCCGTCCACGATGGCCGGGTAGGGGTCGGAGTCGAGCGTGAGGAACGGCGCCACCTTGGCCACCCGCTCGGCCGGGTTCCGGTCGTACAGGATCCGGGACTGGCTGTTGATGTCGCCCGACAGCAGCAGGTTCTTCTCGCCGTACTTGATGGAGTAGAGCAGGCGGTTGAGCAGGCCGCCGATGGGCACCCCGCCCTTGCCCGTGTAGGTGGTGTTCACCTGGCCGGTGCGGTCGTTGCCCGGGTAGTCGAGCTCCTTGGAGCCGCTCGGCGCGATGACGTAGTCGCTGCCGCGCTCGCCGAAGTAGACGCGGGGCTCCTTGAGGCCGGCCGACGTCACGAGCGGGCCGGTCACCGGCATGTCCTTCGCGTCGAAGTCGGGCAGGCCCTGGGAGGTGACCTTGTTGCCGGGGGCCGCGACGAAGCCGTACCCGTGGGTGTAGACGAGGTGGCGGTTGATCCAGTTGTCGAACTGGGGGCCGGTCAGCTCACGGACGGCGACGATATGGTCGCTCACCGAGCCGTCGGCCGCCTTGTAGCGGTCGACGTCGAGGGAGTCGGCGAAGTCGTAGTAGCCCTTGACCCGCTGCTCCTGCTGGAAGGTCTTGGCGACCAGCGCCGGGTCGAGCAGGCGCACCCCGGAGACGGTCTTGTCGTTGGCCGCCTCGCCCTGGTCGGGGGTGCCCTGCGCCTGGTACGGCACGACCTTCACATCCGCCACGCCGTACGCCTCGCGGGTCGCGGCGATGTTGCGGCTGATGTACGTCGCCTCCTTGCCCTGCTGGTTGGGCCGGACCTGGAACTGCTCGACGAGCGCCGGGTAGACGCTGCCGATCAGGATGGCTGACAGGACCAGCAGGCCGAACGCGACGCCCGGCCACATGCCGCCGGGCCGCAGGACGCCGGCGAAGAAGATCAGGGCGCAGATCAGCGCGATGACCGCCAGGATGCCCTTGGCGGGCAGCACGGCGTTGACGTCGGTGTAGGAGGCGCCGTCGACGAAGCCGCGTGTGGAGAACACCAGCTCGTAGCGGTCGAGCAGGTACGCCAGGGCCTTGAGCAGCACGAACACGCCCAGCAGCACCGACAGGTGGGCGCGGGCCGCCCGGGTGGCGTGCAGTCCGCCGGGGGACTGGAAGCGGAAGCCGCCGTACAGGTAGTGGACGACCGCCGCGGCCAGGATCGACAGGATCACGGCCGTGAACAGGAAGTTGAGCACCATCCGCAGGAACGGATAGGTGAACATGAAGAACGACACGTCGAGGCCGAACTGCGCGTCCTTGGTCCCGAACGGCGTGGAGTTCACGAACAGCAGCCACGTCTTCCACTGCCCGGCCGTCGACGAGCCGGTGAACAGCGCCAGCACGCCCATGCCGATCAGGAAGACCAGCCGGCGGTGGGGGTCGAGGGCCATGCGGTAGCGGTCGGCCCCCTGGGGGCTGCCGAACATGCCCGGGCCGAACATGGGCCGGGTCCGGTGGGCGATCATCATGTTGCCGCCCACGACCGCCACCATCAGCGCCGCGCCCACCAGGAACAGCACGATCTGCGTGAACAGCAGGGTCGAGAACACCGACGTGAAGCCCACCGAGTCGTACCAGAGGAAGTCGGTGTAGATCCCGGTGAAGATGAGAAGTAAGACCACGAGCGCGACGACGGCGATCGTGACGGGTATGAGAAGTCTCGGCCGTCGGGGCAAGCGCATCGCCCGTCCGGCTCCGGGGCTCCGGAAGCTCAACGCCAACCCCTTGTCATAGAGCAACGGTCCGTGCTTGGAAACCTACACCGCGACAGCCGAGGTCGTGATCCGAGCATCGGGTTCATCCGAGCCGGTACGCCGTGCAAACGGCCACGTCACGCCGCTTCCCGCCGCCCGGCCGGGGTCGCCGGCGCCTCCGGTGGCCGGTCCAGGACAGCCACTCGCCGGGTTGTCCGGAAGTCAGGAGGCGGGGCAGGACGGCAGGTTCGCCGAGCCGCTGCGCAGCGCGTCCAGCGCCTTGATCGCGCCGTCGAGCGTGTCGACCTTGACCAGTCGCATGCCCGCGGGCACCGCCCGCACCGCGTCGGCGCAGTTGCCCGAGGGGGTGAGGAAGACGGTGGCCCCGGCCTTCCTGGCGCCGACCATCTTCTGCTCGATGCCCCCGATCGGGCCGACGACGCCCGTGGGGTCGATGGTGCCGGTGCCGGCCACCGACTTCCCGCCGGTGAGCGACCCCGGCGTGAGCTTGTCGTAGATCCCGAGCGAGAACATGAGCCCGGCGCTCGGGCCGCCCACCTCGCCCACGCTGATGTCGACCTTGAACGGGAAGCGGTACGCCGAGCGCATGCGGACCCCGACCACGGCGTGGCCGTCCGGGCCCTGCTTCGTGCCGACGACGACGTCGCTGGTGGTGGTTCCCCGCTTGACGGTGAACGTGACCTGCTCGCCCGGCTTGTGCTTCTGCACGGCCGCCGCCACCGACTCCAGCGCCCCGGCGGGGGCGCCGTCCACGGCCGTGATCTCGTCGCCGGGCTTCAGCCTGCCGTCCGCGGGCGCGCCCTTGTCGGTGGCCGCCACCGAGATCGTCTTCTGGATGGGGATCTTCAGCGCGTTCAGCGCGGCGGCGGTGGCCGACTGCTGCGAGTCGGTCATCTCCTGGGTGTTCTGCTCCTCGACCTCCTTCGCGGAGGACGTCCTCGGGAAGAGCGTCTCCTCCGGGACGACCGCCACCGTCGGATCGAGCCAGCCGCGCAGGGCCGTGACGAGGTCGAGCCGGTTGTCCGGGCCGCCCTGGTAGGCGACCGTGACCAGGCTGAGCCTGCCGTCGGTGGGGTAGGTCTCGTGGCCCGAGATGCTGATCACGGGCTTGCCCTTGACGTCCCCGATCGTGTTCTCGGTCGGGCCGGGGCTCAGCACCACGTACGGCACCGGGAGCACGGCGCCGACGACCGCGAGCGCGAGCGTGAGGAAGCCCGCCACCAGCAGGGTCAGGGAGCGTCGGGACATGGTCGAACTCTATGCCGTCCGCGCGGCGCTAATCGCAGGCCCCGACCCACTCGGCGTCGCCGTCGGCGAAGATTTGGTGCTTCCAGATCGGCACCTCGCGCTTGAGGTCGTCGATCAGCCGGCGGCAGGCGTCGAACGCCTCCCCGCGGTGCGGGCAGGCCGCGGCCACGATCACGGCGATCTCGCCCAGCCGCAGGTCGCCGACCCGGTGGACGGCCGCGAGCGCGGTCGCCTGGTGGTCGGCCGCCACCTTCTCCGCGACCCGGCGCAGGTGCTCCTCGGCGGACGGGTGGGCCGAGTAGGTGAGCAGCGTCACCGGCCGGCCTCCGTCCTGCTCGCGGACCGTGCCGACGAAGACCGCCGTGCCGCCGGCCGCGTGGTCCCCCACGGCCGCCATGACCTCGTCGACGGACAGCGGGGTGTCGCGGATGCCCAGCAATCGGATGACGTCCACGCCCCGAGGGTATTACGCCCGGTCCCGTCGCCGCCCGCCACCCGCCGCTCGCGGGTGGCGTCAGGCGCGGCGCTCGCGGCGGGCGCCCGAGCCTCGGAGCGGGCGGCGTCAGGTGCGGCGCTTGCGGCGGGCGGCGCGGACGATGGCGGCCGTGCCGATGACGGCGACGGTCGCGCCGGCGGCCGTGATCGTGGCCTCCTTGCCCGACAGGCGCCGGCCGACGACGGCGTGCCTGCCTTCGCGGAGCTCCAGCAGCTCGCGCAGCGCCGCCTCGTTGGTCCAGGTGGGCTTCCACCCGGCCTCGCGCAGCGACGCCCCGTCGACCACCCACGGGTAGACGACGTAGTGGAGGTCCGTGGCCGGGGCCGGGGTGACCCCGAGGCGGTGCAGCCGCTGGGCCGTGCCGAACGTCAGCGCGGCGGGCAGCTCGAACCGGCGCAGGCCGGAGATCTCCTCGACCTGGTCCATCTCCAGCCACCCCTCGGAGCCGACCGCGACGACGCCGCCGACCTTCCCGAGCGCCGCCGCCTCCAGCGCGGAGACCAGATCGTCGATGTGGCAGAACTGCCAGCGCGGCAGGCAGCCCTTCACCACGAGCAGCCGGGGCGCCTCGAAGTGGCGGGTGACGACCGTGTCCACGCCCGGCCCGACCAGGGCGGCGGGCCGCAGGACCGTCACCTCCAGGCCCGGGTGCGAGCGCAGCGACCGCCGGACGAGGGCCTCGATCTCCAGGTGGTCGCCGACCATGCCGGTGTCCGGCTCGGCGGCGACGGGGGCGTCCTCGGGCAGCGGGACCGGGTTCTCGGCGGCCGCGCCGTACACCATGGCGCTCGTCACCAGCACGACCCGGCGGACGCGGGCGGCGGCGCAGGCCGTGAGCACGGTCTGGGCCGCCCGCAGGTTGTACCGGCGGCGCTCGGCCGGGTCGGTGTCGAGCGACTCGTCGGTGCCCAGGTGGACCAGGACGTCCACGTCCGAGATGCGGTTCGCCAAGAGCGGATCGCGGATGTCGAGCACCCTCCAGGTGACGTCCGGGACGTCGCCCCGTTGCTCGTCGATCGCCACGACGCGGCGGAAATCCGCAGACGAGGCCACTCTCGTGAGGAACGCCCTGCCTGTTCCGGAGGCGGCGCCCGTGACGGCGACGACGGGCGAGCGGAGGCGTTTCGAGGTAGGCACGAGGTCCTCACTTTGCACTGATCCGCCCCGCGGCGGATAACGTGGCGGATGTGGACTCCTCCATCCTGCACGAGGTGGCGCGGTGACTGACCTGCCAGGTCGCGAAAACGACCCCAACGACAATCCGTTCGCCATGTTCGGCAGCCCGGAGCAGATCGCCGCGGCCATGCGGCAGTTCGCGGACATGCTGTCCGCCTCGCCGGACGCCGGACCCGTCAACTGGGAGATGGCGAAGAACATCGCGAGGCACGCGGTGGTCGCCGAGGGCGACCCGAGCGTCATGGAGGGCGAGCGGCGCCAGATCGTCGAGGCCCTCAACCTGGCCGACCTGTGGCTGAACGAGGTGACGACGCTGCCGAGCGGCGTGGTCAACCCGCAGGCGTGGAGCCGGTCGGAGTGGATCGAGAAGACCGTGCCGGTGTGGAAGCAGCTCGCCGACCCGGTCGCCGCGCGCATGGTGGAGACCATGGGCGGCACGCTCGGCGCGTCCGGGCTGCCCCCCGAGGCCCAGGCCATGGCGGGGCCGCTGATGGGCATGCTCAAGCAGATGGGCAGCATGATGGTCGGCCAGCAGATCGGCCAGGCCCTCGGCTCGCTCGCCCGCGAGGTGGTCGGCTCCTCCGACATCGGGCTGCCGCTGTCCGACACGGCCGCGCTGCTCCCCGGCGGCGTCGCCGCGTTCAGCCAGGGACTCGAGACGCCCTCGGACGAGATCAGGCTCTACCTGGCGCTCCGCGAGGCGGCGCACCACCGGCTGTTCCAGCACGTCCCGTGGCTGCGGGCGCACCTGCTCGGGGCCGTGGAGGAGTACGCCCAGGGGATCACGGTGGACGTGTCCGCCCTGGAGGAGAAGCTCCAGGGGCTCGACCTGAGCAACCCGGCCCAGATCCAGGAGGTCCTGGGCGGCGGCGAGCTGCTCAAGCCCGAGGAGACCGAGCGGCAGAAGGCGGCGCTGAGCCGGCTGGAGACCGCGCTCGCGCTGGTCGAGGGCTGGGTCGCCACCGTGGTGGACGCCGCTGCCGACGGCAAGCTGCCGTCCGCGACGGCGCTCGCCGAGACCGTGCGGCGGCGCCGGGCGACGGGAGGCCCCGCGGAGCGGACCTTCGCCACCCTGGTCGGCCTGGAGCTGCGGCCCCGGCGGCTGCGCGAGGCCGCGGCGCTGTGGAAGGCGCTGGCCGACGAGCGCGGCGTCGAGGGCCGCGACGCCGTGTGGGGCCACCCCGACCTCATGCCCAATGCCGAGGACCTCGACGACCCGGGCCGGTTCGTCAAGGGCGAGGCCGAGTTCGACCTGTCCGGCCTGTCCGACCTCGAGGAGCCCGAGCAGCCGGGCGAGGAGGACGGCCCCCGCGACGCCGGCTGACCCGGTGCGGGGCCGGACGGGCGCGCGGCGGGCGTGTCGCCGGGGGTGGGTAGGCTGCGCCGGTGAGCCTGCATCGTGACGCGCACGCCGTACTGGCCGGGTGGACCGCGCCGACTCCCGACGAGGAGGCCCTCCGCGCCGAGTTCGTGGCCCACCTGGAGGCGTACGAGAACGGGATGTGGCGCGAGTGCGCGCCCGGCCACCTGACGGCGACGACGGCGGTCCTGTCGCACGACGGCACGAAGGTGTTGCTGACCCTGCATCCCAAGGCCGGGATGTGGCTGCCGATGGGCGGGCACTGCGAGGTCACGGACGCGACGCTCGCCGGGGTCGCCCTGCGCGAGGCGACCGAGGAGTCCGGCATCCCCGGGCTCGTGCTGCTCGACGGGCCGCTCGCCCTCGACCGGCACAAGGTCTGGTGCCACCCCCCGCACAGCTGGCACCTCGACGTGGAGTACGGCGCGATCGCCCCGCCCGGCGCCGAGGCGGTGATCAGCGACGAGTCGCTCGACCTGCGCTGGTTCCCCGTGGACGGGATCCCCGAGCTGAGCGACGAGGCCACCCGGCGGCTGGCCAGGCGTGCCCGCGCCCTCCTCACCGCCGCCTGAGTCCCGGCCGGTTCTGCACGGAACACGCACATCGGCCTCACGACGGCTTTCGCGGCCGCTGGCTAGGGTCGAGATCATGACCACCGAGGCGGACGTCGGCGGCGAGATCGCCGCTCCCCCACGCGGGCGGCTGCGCGTGTCCCGGCCGCTCGCCTGGGCGGTCGTGGCGCCGGTCGCGTTCTGGGCCGTGGCCCGGCTGGCCGGGCTCGACCGCGGTCCGGTGATCGTCGAGCTCATGACGGCCACGCCGTACGTCGCCCTGGTGTCGCCGTTCGCGGCGCTGGCGGCCGTGGCGGCGCGCAGCCGGGCCGCGATCGCGACGGCGGTGGCGGCGGCCGTGCTCCTCGGGTGCGCCGTGCTGCCGCGCGCGTTCGCCTCCACGCCCACGGCGACCGGTCCCGCGCTGCGGATCCTCACCGTCAATCTGTTCTTCGGCAACGGCGACGCCCCGACCGTCGTCGACCTCGTACGGCGCCTGCGTCCCGACGTCCTCACCACCCAGGAGCTCGACCCGGACGAGGTCGCGGCCCTGGACGCGGCCGGGATCGGCGCGCTGCTGCCGTACCGCGACGTCGAGGAGGGGTACGGCCCGGAGGGCAGCGGGATCTTCTCCCGTCTCCCGCTGACCGACCTGCCGGACTTCGCGCCCGAGGGCGGCCACCACATGCCGGCGGCGAGGCTCACCCTGCCCGGCGGCCGGGCCGTGGAGATCGTCGACGTGCACACGCTCGCGCCGCTGGGGCCGGACGTGGCCGCCTGGACCGCCGACCTGAGGTCACTGCCGGCGCCCGCCTCCGGGGCCGTGCGCGTGCTGTCCGGCGACTTCAACGCCAGCCTCGACCACGCGGCGCTGCGCGACGTGCTGGCCAAGGGGTACGCCGACGCGGCGGACGAGACGGGGAACGGCCTGCTCGCCACCTGGCCCGCCAACAAGCGGATGCCGCCGTTCATCACCATCGACCACGTGCTGGTGGACCGGCGGGCGTCGGCCGTCGCCACGAGCGTGCACGCCGTTCCGGGCACCGACCACCGCGCCCTCTTCGCGGAGCTGCGTCTGCCCGGGCCGTGAGGCGTGCCCTCATCCGGGACGGGCCGGCGTCTCCCGGGCCTCCACGAGGTCGAGGAAGGCCCGCCCCGGGAGGGAGATCCGGCCGCGGTGCCAGACGAGCGCCGTCGAACGCCGCAGGCCGGGATCGCGCAGCCCGGCGATCACGAGCTCCCGCCGCGTCCGCCGCGCCGCCGACCGGGGGAGGACGGCGACGCCGAACCTGTGGGCGACGAGATCGGCCACACTGTGCAGGTCGTCGGTCTCGGCCTCGACCCGGGGGACGAACCCGGCCTCGGCGCAGGCACTCTCCAGGACGTCCCGAAGGCCAGAGCCCTCGACCAGCGTGACGACGGGCTCGTCGCGCAGCTCGCGCAGCGACAGCTCCGAGGCTCCCGCGAGCCGATGGCCTGGGGCTAGGGCGACGACGAGCGGCTCGTCCTCGAGGTCCTGGGCGGCGAGCACGGCGGGAAGCCGCTGACCCGCCGGCCCCGCCGGCAGCCGCCCGCCCACGAGCCCGATGACCGCGGCGTCCAGGACGCTCCCGGCCACGGCCGCGGTGAGGTCCTGCGGATCGCCGGTGCGGAGCGTGAGACGCACCCGGGGGTGGCGGCGGCGGAAATCGGCCAGCCGCTCCGTCAGCCAGTCGGGCGGGCAGGGGACGGCGCCGATCGCCAGCCGCCCCGTCAGCTCCCCGCGCAGCGAGCTGACGGCGTCCTTCCCGGCACCGGCCGCCTCCAGAGCGGCGCGCGCGTGCGGGAGGAACGCCTCCCCCGCCGGGGTCAGCCGCACGCGCCGTTCCGATCGGTCGAACAGCCTGTCTCCGAGCTCGCGCTCCAACTGCGCGATCTGCTGGCTGATCGCCGGTTGGGCGACGTGGACCCGCACGGCGGCCCGGGTGAAGCTCCCCTCCTCGGCCGTCGCCACGAAGTAGAGCAGCTGGCGCAGCTCCATAAGCGTTCCTTATAGGTAGTCAGTTCATCCATATCTTGGACTTCTGCGTCGGCAGGCCGCAAGGTGAAGTCATGAGCACGGCGCCCCCGCCGTCCCGGATACCGGAGGAGTCCCGATGAGCGCGAGCACCACACCCCGGCGGCCGGCCGAGCCCTCGGTGCACCAGCAGGCCCTGCTGGTCTGGGCCGCCGTCCTGCCCACGCTGAGCGTCCTGCAGTTCGTCCTCGGCGGGCTTCTCCGCGGGCTTCCGTCGTACGCGCAGCCCCCGATCATGGCGACGCTGACGGTCCCGATCGTCGTCTACGTGCTGGTGCCGCGGCTGCGACGGCTGTCCTCCCGCCTGAGGAAGGGATGAGGACGGCCGGACGCCGGTGCGCGTCCGGTCCGAGTCGAGCCGCCCGTACGGCGCCTGATCGACGGCGTCGTGTCAGGTGAGCAGGGCGCGGGTGTTGTCCCAGCCCTCCAGGCCGAGGTCGAGCCGGGCGACGTCCGCCGGAGCGCGGAGGCGGTGCCAGCCGGGACCGGTGGCGACCATGCGGCGCCCGGGGGCCCGGCCGCGGAGCGTCCCGACGAGGTCGGGCTCGTCGAAGTCGGGCGTGGCCCAGCCGGGCAGCGGCAGCCGGGCCGCGACGGCGGCGGCTCCACCGCCCTCGGCGGGGCAGACGGCGACCGGCGCGCGGCCGAGCTCGCGGAACAGCTTGCCGATCAGCAGCGGCGGCAGGTCGGGGGCGTCGCCGCTGACCACCACCCCCTCGTCGGCGGACGGCAGGGCGGCGAAGGCGTCGGCCGGGGAGCCGATCTCGATCACCGGCGTGCCCGGCCAGGCGATCTCGTCGAGCCCCGGGACGCCCACGGAGAGGATCACCGGCCGGACCAGCTCCAGCCCGGCGACCATCTCGTAGGTGTCCTCGGCGACGGCCAGGAGGAATTCGCCGGGGTCGACGCCCGGAGGCGCGCCGCCGGCCATCCCGGCCGAGACCAGGACCGCGGCGACACGGCTCAACACTCCTCCGTCGAGCCGTTGGCCGCCATCGAGTAGCCCTCGAGGAATCCCCTGGCACGTTCCGCGCGCGGGTAGCGCTCGACGAGGGCCCAGAACCGGGGGCCGTGACTCGGGACGAGCAGGTGGACCAGCTCATGCATGATCACGTAATCTACGACCCAGGCGGGCATGCCCCGCAGCCGGGCCGACAGCCTGATCGTGCCGTGGTCGGGCGTGCAGGATCCCCAGCGGTGCAACTGGTTCTCCACCCAGCGCACGCTCGTCGGGATGGCCCGTCCGTCCAGGTAGCGCGCCGACAGCTCCATCGCCCGGTCGAGCAAATCGTCGTCGCTGGGGCGTTTTCGCTGCTCCTTGGCCGCGAGGCGGTCGAGCATGCGGCGCACCCACTGCTCCTCGTCGGTCGTGCTCAGACCAGCCGGAAGCAACACGATGGTTTTGTCGCCATCGCGGTACGCGGAAACGGTTCGCCGCCGTCGTGCGCTCCGACGAACCTCGACTGTCTCGGGGGGCACATATGAAAGGTAGCCGACACGCGCCGAATTCCACAGGGGGTGATACACGTTCTCCCTGGTCAATCGGGCGAACATGACCTTGCGGGCGTGAAAACGTCGCGATTCCGGTTGTTCAGCGGCAACGAACACCCCGGTAATTATCCACAGCCCCGATGGTTTCCAATCCCGGGCGGCCCTGGCTGTGACAAGGTCTGGCGACTATGAGACCCCGTGTGAAGCCCGCCCTGCGGCGCGTCGAGCGCGACGGCCGCACCCTCCAGTTCGGCGTCCACCCGCTCCGCGCCGTCGTGCTCATCGACGTCGAGCCGCCCGTACGGCGCCTGATCGACGGCCTCGACGGCACGCGGACGCTCCGGCAGGCCGCGGCCGAGGGCGGCCTCGACGAGGGGTCGGCCCGCGAGGTGGTCGACCGGCTCGC
Organism: Microbispora corallina; assembly: GCF_016863035.1. Lineage (GTDB taxonomy): Bacteria > Actinomycetota > Actinomycetes > Streptosporangiales > Streptosporangiaceae > Microbispora > Microbispora corallina. Next base: position 283,355 of record NZ_BOOC01000014.1, on the reverse strand, counting down.
CGAGCGCGGCCTGATCGAGGACGCAGCCGTCCGGCCCGACGCCCTCGCCGGGCTGACCGTCGCCGAGCGCGACCGGCTCCGGCCCGACCTCGCGCGGCTGTCCCTCACCTCGTCCGACGGCGGCATGCGGGCCATGGCCGCCAGGCGCGCCGGACGGGTCCGGATCTACGGCGCGGGGCGGGTCGGCGCGCAGGTGGCCGCATTGTTCGCCGCCGCGGGCGTCGGCCATGTGTGCGTCGTCGACCCCGGCGCCGCCCGGCCGGAGGATCTCGCGCCCGGTGGCCTCGGCCGGGTGGCGCTCGGCGGGTCGCGGGAGGACGCCGCCGTCGCGCTCCTTCGGGAGATCGCGCCGGGGATCACCGCGTGGCCGGGCCGCTCGGCGTCCCGGCTGGGGGATCACGCGCCCGGGCCCGACCTCGTGGTCCTGGCCCCCGTCGGCCCACTCGACCCGGTCCTCGTCCGCGACCTGGTCACGGGGGGCGTCCCCCATCTGCTGGCGGCCGCGTTCGAGGGGCACGGCTGCGCCGGCCCGCTCGTCGTCCCGGGGGTCACGCCCTGCCTGCGGTGCCTCGACCTGGTCCGCCGCGACCGCGACCCGTCCTGGCCGGCTGTGGTCGCGCGGCTCGGCGGCTACCCGCCGGGCGAGATCGCGTGCGACGTCGCGCTCGCGTCGCTGGTCGCCGCCCAGGCCGCGGCCCACGCGCTCGACTACCTCGACCGCGGCGAGGTGCCGGGCAGCACATGGGACGTGGCCCCCGGCTGGCACTGGCGCCGCCGCACCTGGCAGCCGCACCCCGAGTGCGACTGCCGCGCCGCCTCCCGCGCCGGTCTTCCCCCGGCGCCCGAAGCCGAAGCCGCGTGACCCCGAGAACGGACAGGAGCGGAGGCCGGTGACCGAAGCCGCGTGATCGAGAGCGGAGGCCGCGTGAGCTGTGCTGCCGGTGAGGCGGAGGAGGCGGGATTCCCCGGACGACCTCCGTTTGTCCGCCCTCCTCAAGTCAAGACGAACGGAAATTGTGGTCGAAAGCACTCGTCATCGCCGACAATGGGGAGGTGAGTGACCTTCCCCACCGTGCCGTGACCCGCTCGGCCAAGCTCGCCACGCTCCCCCTGGGGTTCGCCGGCCGCACCGCGCTCGGGCTGGGCAGACGGCTCGGGGGCGCTCCGGCGGAGCGGGTGGCCCAGGAGATCCAGCAGCGGACGGCCGACCAGATCTTCAAGGTCCTCGGCGAGCTCAAGGGCGGCGCCATGAAGCTCGGCCAGGCGTTGTCGATCTTCGAGGCCGCGCTGCCTCCCGAGATCGCCGGCCCGTACCGCGCCACACTGACCCGGCTGCAGGACGCCGCGCCGCCGCTGCCGGCGGCGACCGTCCACCGGGTCCTCGCCGAGCAGCTCGGCGACGACTGGCGGGAGAACTTCCGGGAGTTCGACGACGCTCCCACGGCCGCCGCGTCCATCGGTCAGGTCCACCGCGCGGTCTGGCACGACGGCCGCCCGGTGGCCGTGAAGATCCAGTACCCGGGCGCCGGCAAGGCGCTGATCGCTGACTTCAACCAGCTCGCGCGGCTCGGCAAGCTGTTCGGGGCGATGCTGCCGGGCCTCGACATCAAGCCGGTCCTCGCCGAGCTCAAGGAGCGGGTGGCCGAGGAGCTCGACTACCTGAAGGAGGCCGAGGCCCAGCACGCCTTCGCCCAGGAGTTCCGGGACGACCCCGACTTCCACGTGCCCGACGTGATCGCCGCCAACGAGCAGATCCTGGTCAGCGAGTGGATGACCGGCACCCCGCTGTCCCGGATCATCACCGACGGCACTCAGGAGGAGCGCAACCGGGCCGGACTGCAGCTCGTCCGGTTCCTGTTCAGCTCCCCGGCCCGGGTGGGCATGCTGCACGCCGACCCCCACCCCGGCAACTTCCGCGTCATGGAGGACGGCCGGCTCGGCGTGCTCGACTTCGGCGCCGTCAACCGGCTGCCCGACGGCTACCCCGTCGTCTTCGGCACGCTGACCCGGATCTTCAACCAGGGCGACATGGAGGCCGTGGTGCGGGGGCTGCGCGAGGAGGGGTTCATCCGCCCGCACATCGAGGTCGACGCCGACGCCCTCCGCGCGTTCCTCGCGCCGTACGTCGAGCCGACGCGGGTGGAGGAGTTCACCTTCAGCCGGGAGTGGCTGCGGCAGCAGGCGGCGACCGCCGCCGACCTGCGGCCCACCAACGTGGTGCGCCAGCTCAACCTCCCCGCGTCGTACGTGCTGGTCCACCGGGTCCACGCCGCCGGCGTGGGCGTGCTCTGCCAGCTCGGGGCGACGGCCCGGTTCCGCGACGAGGTCGTCCGCTGGGTGCCCGGCTTCGCCGACGACGACCCGGGCGACCCGGAGGGCAGCACCCTCGCCCTGGTGTGACGACGGCGTGATCCCGGCGGGGCAGCATGAGGCCATGGCCAGGATCAAGGACATCGTGATCGACTGCGGGCACCCCGCGTCGCTCGCCCGTTTCTGGGCGGCCGCGCTGGACGGCTACCAGGTCGCCCCGTACGACGACGCCGAGCTGGAACGGCTGCGCGCCGCCGGGATCGACGACCCCGAGGACGACCCGACCGTGCTGGTGGAGGCGGGCCCCGGCGTCACCCCCCGCATCTGGTTCCAGCGGGTGCCGGAGGGCAAGACCGGCAAGAACCGCGTCCACATCGACGTGGCCTGCGACGACCTCCACGCCGAGATCGCCCGGCTGACCGCCCTGGGGGCGCGGGAACTGGGCACGTACGACCACTGGGTGACGCTCGCCGACCCGGAGGGCAACGAGTTCTGCGTGCTGCGCCCCTGACGGAAAACAACCGGACGACCCCACAACACGGAGAAGGCCCGGGCCATCAGGCCCGGGCCTTCGTCGTTCACTCGTCCGCGAGCCTCGCGGAGGTCAGGCCGTCCCGCCTGATCGAGGTCACCGGTCGTGAGCGGGTGTCAGATGCGCGACAGCGCGGAGCTCAGGCGCGCGGCGGCGCGCTCGGCCTGCCGGCGCGCCTTGCGCACGCTCCTGACCCTGCTGGCGATCCGCTCCTCCTCCGCCTCCCGGTGGAGGGTTCGTATTCGCTCGTGGACCAGTTCTTGATGCAGATACAGGGAGGTAGCCGGGGAGATGTTCATCTGAGTAGGTCCTTCCGGATTGATGCTGTTCGTACGGTGGTTCAGGCAGCGACGGGGGACTTGCGCGGGCGCCCCCTCGGCCGCTTGCGGGGAACGACGACCCCCCGCAGGATCAGCTCGCCGCCCCAGACGCCCCATGGCTCCTCGCGCTCCAGCGCGCGGGCCAGGCAGGCCTTCTGGATCGGGCAGCCTCCGCAGAGCGCCTTGGCGAACTCCACGTCCTCGGGAGACTCGGCGAACCACAGGTCGGGCTCGGTACGGCAGGGGATTTCGGCTTCGATCAGGTCCATGACCGGGGCCGCCATCTGCGTCACCTCTTCGATTGGGTCTGGTCTGGTTGTCCTCGTGGCGGGTGGATTCGTGGCCGACAAAAAAGAAGGCCGCGGATCCTGTGCGGATCCGCGGCCTGGAAGAGGTGACCGGTCAGGTTGTGACTGGTTCTCTCCAGGCGTAACGCGGACCCTGCACTCCGCCATTGGCGGTGCGGTTGGTCTGCTCATCGCTCACCGGCCGGTCCGTACGGACCGGGAGGTAGGCGGGCGTGCCGTGGCCGGCCACGCCGGCCATGGCGCCGGCGAAGGCCGAACCGCGCCCCGTCAGGGACGGGACATCGGCACGGATGGCGGCGTCGGCGATCGGCAGTTTCACCTGCGCGACGGCGGCGACCGGGCATGCGGAAGCGAGCCACGGCGTGGCAAACGTGATCGTGGTCATGTTCCTCACTGGACTCACCTCCGATTCCTCTCGATGGTCGGACGGGACCGTCCGACCGGCTTGGTCAAGACCCTAAACGTGCGGCGGCAGGGTGGGCAACCTATTTTCTACCTGCGATTTTCACGACTTCGTGACACCGTCGCTCACCCGGATCATGCACTCCTGAACCACCGACACCGCCAGTTGCCCGGAGGCCGTGAACATCTGCCCGCGCGCCAGCCCGCGGGCGTTCCCCGACCACGGCGACTCCTGGGCGTACAGCAGCCATTCGTCGGCCCGGAACGGCCGGTGGAACCACATCGCGTGGTCGAGCGACGCCCCGGTCACGTTGGACGCGCCCCAGGCCATGCCGTGCGCGAGCAGCACGGTGTCGACCAGCGTGAAGTCCGACGCGTAGGCCGCGAGCACGATGTGCAGCAGCGGGTCGTCGGGCAGGTCGGCGTCGTACCGGAACCAGACGTGGTTCTCCGGGCTGATCAGGCTCGGGTCGCGGTACGCCTCCCACGGCAGCGCGTTCACATAACGCGAGTCGACCGGCCGGGGCCGCGACAGCCACTCGCGCAGCGCCGGCTCGTCCCCCAGCGCGGTGAGCATGCGCTGCTGGAAGGTCGGCAGGGTCTCCGGCTCGGGGACGGCGGGCATGACGGCCGCCTGGTGGCTGACGCCCTCCTCGTGGATGTGGAACGACGCCGACATCGAGAAGATCGCCTTGCCGTGCTGGATGGCGGTGATGCGCCGGGTCGTGAACGAGCGCCCGTCGCGCACGCGGTCGACGTTGTAGATGATCGGCACGGCCGGGTCGCCGGGCCGGATGAAGTAGGCGTGCAGCGAGTGGACCATCCGGTCGCCGGGGACCGTGCGACCGGCGGCGACCAGCGCCTGGGCCGCGACCTGGCCGCCGAAGACCCGCTGGATGCGCTCCTCGGGGCTGCGCCCCCGGAAGATGTCGAGCTCGATCTGCTCCAGGTCGAGCAAGTCCAGCAGCTCCTTGAGAGCCGAGTTCACGGGGGCCTCCAACAACGGGGATATTACTCGCCGGTAACACTATCGGCGCCGCGGCACAGCTCGAGCACCGCGTCGCCGTACCGCTCAAGTTTGACGCGTCCGATGCCGGCGATCGCGAGCAGGTCCTCCTCCGAGGTCGGCACCCGTTCCGCGATCGCCTGCAGGGTCACGTCGGTGAACACGACGTACGCCGGCACCTTGGCCTCCTTGGCGGCCCCCGTCCGCCACGCCCTGAGCCGCTCCAGCAGCGCCTCGTCGTAGTCCGCCGGGCAGGTCGCGCAGCGGCCCAGCTTCTGCTCCGCGGCGACCGCGAGCGTCTTGCCGCAGATCCGGCAGTGGAGCGGCGCGGCCGGCTTCTTCCCCCGTGCGGCGGTCCGCTCGGGCCTCGCGACGCCGGTCGTGCGGTGCGACAGCCCGTCGAGGAACCGCGACGGCCGGCGGGCCCGGCGGCCGCCCGGCGAGCGGGCCAGCGCCCAGGACAGGTGGAGGTGCTCGCGCGCCCGGGTGACGCCCACGTACAGCAGGCGGCGCTCCTCCTCGACCTGGTCGGGCGTCTCGGCGTACACGATCGGGACCATGCCGTCGGTGAGGCCGACGAGGAAGACGGCGTCCCACTCCAGGCCCTTGGCCGCGTGCAGCGAGGCGAGCGTGACGCCCTCGACGGGCGGCGCGTGCTGCTCGCTCGCCCGCCGCTCCAGCTCGGCCACGAAGCCGCCGAGCGTGCCGCCCTCGGAGGCCATGTCCTCGGCCAGCTCGGCGAGGGCGCGCAGGGACTCCCACTTCTCCCTGGCCTTGCCGCCGCCCGGCGGCTCGGGGGTGAGCCCGATCCCGGACAGGATCGCGTGGACGGCGGGGGCCAGCGGCTCCCCCTCGTCGGCCGCCCGCGCGGCCCCGCGCAGCAGCACCACGGCCTGGCGCACCTCGGGCCGCTCGAAGAAGCGCTCCGCCCCGCGCAGCTGGTACGACACGCCCGCGTCCGCGAACGCCTGCTCGTACGCCTCCGACTGGGCGTTGACGCGGAACAGCACGGCGATCTCCCGGGCCGGGACGCCGTCGGCCATCAGCTTCTTGACCGTCAGCGCGACCCCGAGCGCCTCGGCGCCCTCGTCGTCGTACTCGGTGAAGACGGGCTCGGGACCGGCAGGCCGCTGGGCGACGAGCTCGAGCCGGTGCGGCGAGCGGGCCATGATCCGGTTGGCCATCGTGACGACCTGCGGCGTCGAGCGGTAGTCGCGCACGAGGCGGATCACGGCGGCCGAGGGGTGCTCGACCGCGAAGTTGGTCAGGTAATGGGGGGTGGCGCCGGTGAACGAGTAGATCGTCTGGTTGGGGTCGCCCACCACGCACAGGTCGTCGCGCCCGCCGAGCCAGGTGTCGAGCAGCAGCTTCTGCAGCGGGTTGACGTCCTGGAACTCGTCGACCACGAAGTAGCGGTACTGCTGGCGGATCTGGCCGGCGACCTCCCGGTGCTCGGTCATCACGGCGGCCGTGAGCTCCAGGATGGTCTCGAAGTCGATGAGGTTGCGCTGGCGGCGCAGCGCCTCGTACCCCTCGTACAGCCGGGCCACCTCCTCCGGCGCGATGGGAGGGGTGCGCCGGGCCTTGACCGCGGCGGCCGGGTAGTCCTCCGGGCCTACCTGGGTGACCTTGGCCCACTCGATCTCGCTCGCCACGTCGCGCAGCTCGCCCCGGTCGGGGTTCCTGCGCATGCGGCGGCACGCCTCGACGAGCAGCGGCAGCTTCGACTCCACGACCTGCGGGGTGTCGCCGCCGATGACGCGCGGCCAGAAGTAGCTGAGCTGCCGCAGGGCCGCCGCGTGGAAGGTGCGGGCCTGCACGCCGGACGCCCCGAGACGGCGCAGCCGCTGCTTGAGCTCGGCGGCCGCGCGCGTGGTGAAGGTCACGGCGAGCACGCCCTGCGGCTCGACCACCCCGGTCTGGACGGCGTAGGCGATCCGGTGGGTGATGGCCCGCGTCTTGCCGGTGCCCGCGCCGGCCAGCACGCAGACCGGGCCGCGCACCGCCTGGGCGACCTCGCGCTGCTCGGGATCCAGACCCTCCAGGACGTCCAAGGGGTGCTCCCAACATGCGATGCGGAGGACATTACTGGCATCATCCTTCCAGCAGCCGACGGGACCTGTCCCGGGGACGGTCGGCGCGACGGCGACATCGGGGAGGAACGGAGCCGTGAGGACAGCCGTGACCACAGCGGTGAGGGCGGCGTTGGGGGTCGGGGCGCTGGCGCTCGCGGCCGTCGTGGCCGCCCCGGGGAGCGCGGGCGCCACCACGGCCGTCGCGGCCATGCACGCCGATCCGGCCCCGGGCGCGACGGCCTCCCCCACCCCCTCGGCGAGCCCCTCCCCGAGCGCCTCGGCGTCCGCGACGGCGGACGTCAGGATCAGGACGTTCGCGTACGGGTCGCACGCCCGGCAGCGCATGGACGTCTGGTGGCACACCGAAGGCGCGCGCAGACCGGCCGTCTTCGTGATCCACGGCGGCTGGTGGTCCGGCGGCGACAAGAAGTACATGACGCAGGTGAGCCGCAGCTACTCCCAGCTCGGGTACACGGTCGTGAACATCGACTACCGGCTCTCCGGCGACGCCCCCTGGCCGGCCCAGCGGAGCGACGCCCTCGACGCGATCACCACCGTCCGCCGCCACGCCGCGCTGTTCAACACCGACCCCGACCGCTACGTGGTGGTCGGCTTCTCCGCCGGCGGGCACATCGCCACCGCCGTCGGGACGTACGGCGACGGCCTGCCGGGCCTGCGCGGGATCGTCGGGGTCTCGCCCGTGGTCTCGCCCCTGGCGGCGTACGCCGACGGCGAGCCGGGCGTCGGCGGCGCGGAGCAGCGCAAGCTCCGCGCGGCCGCCGTGGCGCTGGCCGGCGGCTGCACGCCCGACCAGTGCCCGAAGACGTGGTCGAGCATGGAGGTGCCGTTCCACGCGTCGCCCGGGGACGCCCCGGTCTTCACCGTCCACTCGGAGAACGAGTTCGTCCCGCCGTACGAGAGCGAGGCGCTCAAGCAGGCCCTCGCCGAGGTGGGCGTGCCCATGACGATCAAGACGATGCCGGGCGTGCAGCACAGCGCGCCGCTCTACCGCGAGCGGGGCGTGGCCGAGGCCGTCGACGCGTGGATCGTGGCCCGCCTCGGCCACTGAGCCGCGGCGGGCGCCGGGCCGGGGCCGGGGGCCTCGGGGCGTGGGGTCGGCGCCCGACATGACAGGGGTCCCGTACGGGAACACCCTGCGGGGAGGCGGTGTTTGCAGGACTGCTCGGCATTACCGGCCTCGGCGCACGGAAGGAACGAACATGGCGCTCACGGTCTACACCGCGACCTGGTGCGGTCCCTGTAAGCGACTCAAGAGCCAGCTGACCCGCGAGGGCATCGCCTACAGCGAGGTCGACGTCGAGAGCGACCCCGATGCGGCCGCGTTCGTCATGAGCGTCAACAACGGCAACCGGGTCGTGCCCACCGTGGTGGCCGACTGCCACACCATGACCAACCCGTCCGTCGCCGAGGTCAAGCGCCACCTCCAGGGCGCCTGCTGAGCCTCCCGGCGTCAGCCGTCGAGGTCGGCGATCGGGCCCCCGTACCAGGTCTCGATGAGCCTGCGGGCGATCGAGACCTGGCCGGGCAGGCGAAGCTCCCCCGACTCCACCTGGGCGGTGAGCTCCTCCCGCGACAGCCAGCGCGCCTCGGCGATCTCCTCGTGGTCGGGGCGCAACTCGGTCGTGGCGGCCCGTGCCACGAACCCCAGCATCAGGCTGCGGGGGAACGGCCACGGCTGGCTGCCCATGTAGCGGGGCGCGGTGACCGCGACCCCGACCTCCTCCAGGACCTCGCGCACCACCGCGTGCTCCAGCGACTCCCCCGGCTCGACGAACCCGGCCAGGACGGACATGCGGCCCTCGGGCCACTCCGGGCCGCGCGCCAGCAGGACGCGGTCGTCGTCGTCGTGGATCAGCATGATCACCGCCGGGTCGACCCGGGGGAAGTGCTGGCTGCCGTCCCTGGGGCAGACGCGCATGTGGCCGGAGGCCGTGATCTCCGTACGGGTGCCGCAGCGGGGACAGTGCTCATGGCTCGCGTGCCACGCCTCCAGGGCCACGGCGTAGACGAGCAGCCCGGCGTCACGGTCGTCGAGCAGGACCGCCGCGTTCCTGAGGCCCGCCGCCTCGCCGGGCGGCAGCGGCGCCCGGACCGCGAAGTAGGGCACGCCGTCGTCGTCGACGCCGAGCAGGTAGCGGGGGCCCTCGGGAGCCTCGGCGGGGGCCATCAGCACCAGCGCGGCCCCGTCGGTGAACCGGCGGATCAACGTCTGCCCCTCGTGGACCAGCAGGACGCGCGTCTTCTCCGCGGCCCACGCCCGCTCCAGCCACGCCTCGTCGCCGCGCAACCCCGCCGAACGGTCGATGGCGCTGCGCGCCAGGAGCAGAGGGCCGAGCAGTCCGTCCGAGATTTCCACGGCGTCATCCTTCCACGGGTGGCTCAGGGAACAACGCCGGTCCCCGGGCGGATTCCCCGGCGCGAGGGCCGGCCACGGGGATAGGATGGCGCGACTTAGGTTAGCCTTACCTCGGAGGAACGTTTGCGGCTGTACCTCACGGCGCTCAACCCGACCGCCTCGGTGACGGGCGGGTTCCTTCCCGCCGCGGCGGCCCTGGGCTGGGACGTGACGATCCTGACCGACCGGCCCGGCGACTACCCGGACCACGAGGCCCTCGCCGTCGACGTGCGGAACCCCCGCGCCGTGATCGAGGCCGTCGCCGCGCACCACCCGCCCGGCGCCGTGTTCTCCAACTCCGACCACCTCCAGGCCGAGACGGCCATCGCCGCGGCGTACTTCGGCCTGCCCGCGAAGGACTGGCGGGCCTGCGTCACGGCCAAGAACAAGGCCCTGGCGCGCGCCGCCCTCGCGGCCGTGGACCCCGTCCGGTCCGTACGGCTCGCGCCCGGCGCCCCCCTCCCCGCCGATCTGCCGTACCCGGTGGTGGTGAAGCCCGCGCTGGGCGTGGCCAGCGAGGACGTCGTGCTGGCCGCCGGCGAGGCGGACCTCGCCGCGGCGGTCGCGGACATCAGGACCCGGCGCCCGGACGACGTGCTGGTCGCGGAGGAGTTCCTGGACGGCCCGGTCCACACGCTGGAGACGCTCGGCGACGCGTCGGGCGTCCGGGTGCTCGGCGGCTTCCGGACCACGCTGGGGCCGCTCCCGCACTTCGTCGAGGAGCGGCTCGACTGGGACCCCGCACCGGTGGAGGAGCACGTCCGCCACGTCCTGGCCGCGCTCCGGGCGATCGGGGCGGGCTTCGGCGCCTGCCACACCGAGTACGCCGTCACGCCGGACGGCCCCCGCATCATCGAGATCAACTACCGCCTCATCGGCGACGACTGCGACTTCCTGCTGGCCGACCTGGCGGGCGTCCCCGTGCACGAGTGGATCCTCCGCGTGCACGCCGGGGAGCCCCTCCCCGTCGCTCCCGCCGTCCGCCGGGACCGGACGCGGCACGGCGCATCGGTGGCCGTCGTCGCCGGGCGTTCGGGCGTCGTGACCGCGGCCCCGCCCGAGATCGCGCCGAACGGGGACGAGCCCTGGGCGGGGGACGGCGTGCGGCTGTGGCATCACCCGCTGCGCGCCGCCGGCGACCGGGTCGACCTCACCGGCACCAACCGCGACTTCCTCGGCATCGTGCGCGCCACCGGCCCCGGCCGGGCGAGCGTCGACGCGGCCGTGACGGCGTTCGGGAGGCTCCACCCCTGGACGGTCGCGTGACCCGGGTGCCGGCCGGGGAGCACCACCTGGCGGTCCGCGTGCTGAACGCGCTGCTCCGGGAGGACTACGGCGGCGTCATGTCCCGTCTCACCCACGACAAGGACGGCGTCGCGCTCGTCCTCGCCTCGGGACGCCGGGTGCGGCCGGTCACGGGCAGCCCGTTCCAGGACTTCGCGGTCCCGGCGGAGCCGCTTCAGGAAGGGCCCGTTCTGGGAGAGCCGCCCGCGGGCGGGCGGTCCGGGACCGGGCCACTCGGGCTGGAGGAGGTGCTGCGGACGCTGGAGGCGGTCGCCGACCCCGCCGACGCGGCCGGGGTGGCGGCGTACGCGGCCGAGTGCCGGGAGGCCCTCGCCGCCGCCGGCCTGCACGCCGCCCATCGGGACGCGGTCGCCGCCCGCCTGCTCCGCGAGGACGGGCCGCCCACGGCCGGCGGGGGCGCCTCCGGCGTGTTCTACGAGTCGCTGGCCGCCGGGCTCGACCACCCGATCTACCCCACCGGCCGCTGCCGCCTGGGGATCTCCGGAGACGACCTGCTCGCCCACGCCCCCGAGTTCGGCCCGCGGTTCGACCTGGCCTGGGCGGCCGTGCCGCGCGAGCGGGTGACGCTGTCCGAGCCGCGTCTCCCCGAGTGGTGGCCGGAGCCGGGGGACGTCGGGCTCTCCCCGCGGCTGGCGGCGACCCACGTGCTCTTCCCCGTCCACCCCCTCACCGTGCCGGTGGTGGACAGGATGTCGTGGGCCGAGGCCGCCCCCAAGCCGTACCTGACGGTCCGGCCGACACTGTCCATGCGGACGGTCGAGGTCGACGGGCGGACCCACCTGAAGCTGCCGCTGCCCACGAGCACGCTCGGCCTGCGCAACCGGCGGTCGATCAAGCCGGGGACGCTGCGCGACGGCGCCCTGGCCGAACGGCTGCTCCGGGAGATCCTGCGCCGCGAACCCGGGGCGCGGGTCGTCCTCGCGGGCGAGCAGGAGTACGGCCACGCGGGACACGAGTACCTGGGCTGGCTGGTCCGCCGCCTCCCGGAGGGCGAGAACGTGCCGGTGGCGGCCCTCCTGGCGGAGTTCCCGTCGCCGCCGGGACGCCGGGTGACCGTGCTGGAACACCTCGCCGGCCGCGTCCACGGCGGCGACGTGACGGCCCTGCTGCGCGACTACCTGGGCGTCCTGATGCGCTGGAACGTCACGCTGTTCGTCGAGTACGGCGTCGCCCTGGAGGCCCACCAGCAGAACCTGTCGCTGCTGTTCGGGGACGGCCCGCCGCGGCTGGTCGTGAAGGACGGCGACGGGCTGCTCGCCTCCCCCGACCGGCTGCGCCGGGCCGGGCTCGCCGTTCCCGACTTCGCCGACGAGCGCATGCTGACCGACGACCCGTATGCGCTCGCCGACGTCTTCGTCACCATCACGCTCCACCTGGCGGCCATGGCCGTCGCGCACGGCGCCGTCCCCGGCGCCGCGCCCGGCCTGGTCAGGGAGGCGCTCGCCGCCGCCCTGGAACCGTACGGGGACGACCCGGCGGCCCGGCTGCTGCGGGCGAGGACGCTGGACGCGGCCCGCCTCGTGGGCAAGTCGATGCTGGTCGCCGGCACCCTCGTCGACAAGGAGCGGACCGGCGCCCGGGACGTGAACAAGTTCTACGGCACGACCGGCCCCAACTACCTCCGCTGGTGACGCCTTCCTCCTCTCCGCCGCGCGAAGGGGCATCTCGACCGATGGACAGCCTCCTGCTCGACCCGCACGCCGCCAAGGCCGAGGAGGCGACGCTTGGCGCTCTGCTGCGCTGCTGCCTGCGCGAACTCGGCGCGGCGGGCGGCCGCGCGTGGTCCGCCGGGCCGTACCTGCTGCTGCGCCTGGGCGGGACGCTCGTGCGCGTGCGGGCGCGCGGCGGCATCGCGCTGCGGGCCGCGGGACCGGCCGAACGGCTCGTGGACGGCTCCTGGGCGCCCCTCACCTCCGCGGCGCTCGCGGGCCTCGTCCACGAGGACCTGCGCGCCGGGGGCGGCGCGGGCAACGCCGAGTTCGCGGAGCAGGTGGAGGCCAGCAGGGAGGCGGTCGCCCGCATCCTGGCCGCCCGCGACCCGGCGTCCGCTCCGGCCGACCCGTGGCTCGCCTCGGAGCAGGCGCTGGTGACCGGCCACCCGTTCCACCCCTCCCCCAAGGCGCGGTCCGGCCGCGACTGGGAGCGGTACGCCCCCGAGGTGCACGCCCGGTTCCCCCTGCGGCTGCTCGGCGTGCGCGCCGACCTCGTGGCGGAGGAGGGCGACACGTCCGGGCTCGACGGGGCCGCGCTCGGTGCGGGCGCGCTCGGCGGTGCTGCGCTTGGTGCGGCGGTGCCGGCGGGGTACGTGCCGCTGCCCGCGCACCCCTGGCAGGTGGACCTGCTCGCGGCCGACCTGGCCGCGCCGCTCGCCGACGGGCGGCTGCTCGACCTCGGGCCCACCTCCGGCTCCGTCGTCCCCACCTCCTCCGTCCGGACGGTGTACGACCCGGCGACCGGGACGTGCCTTAAGTTCAGCCTGGACGTGCGGATCACCAACTGCGTGCGCAAGAACGCCTGGTACGAGCTGTCCGGCGCGGTCGAGCTGACCCGGCGGCTCGGGCCGGTGTTCGACCGCCTGGCCCGCCGGTTCCCCGGCACCCGATGGCTGCCCGAGCCCGGCTACCGGTCGGCCGCGCTCGGCACCCGCCTGCTGGAGGGCCTCGGGGTCATCGTCCGAACGGGACCGTGGGAGGTGTGCGGGCCCGGCGTCACGCCGGTCCTCGCCGCCGCGCTGGCCGCCCCCGGAGGCGACGGGGTGCCCGAGGCCGTCCGGGCCCGGCGGGCGGCGGACCCCACCGGCTGGTGGCGGGCGTACGTCGAGCGGGTGGCCCGCCCGGTCCTCGACGCGTTCTTCCGCCACGGCGTCGTGCTGGAGGCCCACCTGCAGAACGTCCTGGTCGGGACCGACCCCGGCGGTCTGCCGGCCGAGGCGGTGTTCCGCGACATGGAGGGCGCCAAGCTCGTCGCCGGGCGCCACGACCTCGGCGGGCTGCCGCGCCGGGTGGCCGAGGGACTCGCGTACGAGCCCGGCCGGGCCTGGAACCGGGTCGCGTACTGCCTGATGGTCAACACCCTGGCCGAGACCGCCGCCACCGTCGCGGAGACCGCGGGCGGCGACGAGGACCGCCTGCTGCGGGAGCTGTGGGCGGTCGCCCGGGACGTCCTCGCCCGGTACGCCGAAGAGCACGCCCCCGGACCGGCAGCGCCCCTCGCCCGCGTGCTGGCCGGGGAGCCGCTGCCCGCGAAGGCCAACCTCGGCGTGCGGTGGGCGAGGGCGGCCGACCGGCACGCCGGATACGTCCTCGTGGACAACCCCTTCCGTGGAGTGTGAGCGAATGATCGAGGTCCCGGAGGGCGTGGCGGCCGTCGCCTGGTCGCTCGGCGACGTCCCCGCGTACGTCTACGACCTGGCCGCCCTCGACGCCCACGCGGCCGCCGTACGGGCCGCGACCGAGGGCGTGGAGATCCACTACGCCGTGAAGGCCAACCCCGACCCCGAGGTCCTCCACACGCTCGCGCCGCACGTGGACGGGCTCGAGGTGGCGTCCGGCGGGGAGTTCGCCCACGTCAGGTCCGTCCTGCCGGACATGCCGGTCAGCGTCGGCGGCCCGGGGAAGACGGCGGACGAGCTGGCCCTGGCGCCGTCCGCGTACCGCTGGCACGTGGAGAGCCCGGCCGAGCTGCGCCGTCTCGCCGGACCGGCCGAGGTGCTGCTGCGGGTCAACCTCGACGTCCCGGTCTCCGGGGCCTCGCTCGCCATGGGCGGCGGGGCCACGCCGTTCGGGATGGACCCCGCCGGCGTCGCCGAGTGCCTCGCCTCGCTCGCCTCCTCGTCTGTACGGCTCCGCGGGATCCACGCCCATCTGGCGAGTGGCCTCGCGGCGCCCGCCCTGCTCGCCCTCGCCGACGCCGTCCTGGCATACGCCCGCGGCCTCGGCGTCGCCGAGATCAACCTGGGCGGCGGGATGGCGGTCGCGTACGACGACCCGGACGCGCGGTTCGACTGGGCCGCCTACGGCGCCGGGCTGCGGGAGCGGGCGCGGCCCGGGGAGACGCTGCGCATCGAGCCGGGCCGGGCCCTGACCGCCTACTGCGGCTGGTACCTGACCACGGTCATCGACGTGAAGCGGGTCCACGGCGAGCGGTTCGCCGTCCTGTCCGGCGGCACCCACCACCTGCGGACCCCGGTGACGAAGGGCCACGACCAGCCGTTCGCGGTCCTCGGCGGAGGCTCCCCCGCGGAGCCCACCACGCTCGTGGGCCGGCTGTGCACGCCCAAGGACGTCTTCGCCCGGAAGGTCCCGGCGTCCCTCGGCGTCGGCGACGTGGTGGCCTTCGCGATGGCCGGGGCGTACGCCTGGAACATCTCCCACCACGACTTCCTGATGCACCCGAAACCGGCGTTCCACCATCTCCGCTGACGCGACCGGGAGGACCTTTCCCCCTCCACGGAGGAGATCCTCCCCCCACGCCCCTCCGGCCCAGATGCCCACCTCCACCGATCGCTGCTACAAGATCCGCCTGGGGCAGGTCGTCGTGAGCCCTCCGATGGGCAGGAAGAGTGCCGACATCGTCGACCGGCTCTGCGACGTTCTGTACCCCCTGAAGCCGGCGAACGGCTGGCGTTTCTATCAGTGCTGGGGGGTGCACATCCCGCCACTGCCCGACCTCCGGCTGCCCGACCTGATGGTCACCCCGGACGCTGCCGAGCAGTACGACGACATGCGGGTCCGCGGGCACAGCGCGCTGCTGGTGGTGGAGGTGTGCTCGCCCGGCGGCACCCGGGTCGTCGACTGGCGGGAGAAGCCGCTCGACTACGCGCGGGCGGGGTGCCCCTCTTCATGATCGTCGACCCCGTGGCGGATCCGCGCACGGTGACGCTGATGAGCGACCCGCTCCCCGATCTCGAACCCTTCGACACGCGGCAGCCGTACCAGGAGGTCGTCATCGCGGAGGAGGGCGAGGCGCTGGAGCTGCCCGAGCCGTTCGGGATCAAGATCGAGACGGGGGCGCTGTTCGGCTGACGCCGGGTCACTCCTCAGGGACCCGGTGGATCAGCGCGGTGAGGCCGTCGGCGTCGAGGAGGTCGACCGGGCGGACCGTCTCGTTCGAGCGGACGTAGTGGAAGGCCGCGCCCACCTTCGCCAGCGGCACGCCGGCGAGCGCCGCCCAGGCGATCCGGTAGGCCGCGAGCTGGATCGAGGCCGTCTCCGCGGCCCTGCCGTGCGGGCGTTCGCCGGTCTTCCAGTCGACCACCACGTAGCCGTCGCCCTCACGGAAGACGGCGTCCATCCGGCCGCGCAGCAGCCGGTCGGCGATCATCGTCTCGAACGGCACCTCCAGGTCGAGCGGCTCCCGCCCGGCCCACTCGCTCTCCTCGAACCGCTCCTGCAGCTCCGCGAGCTGGACGTCGGCCTCGGACGGCTCGTCGGCCGCCCCCGGCAGCTCCAGCTCGTCCAGCAGGCGCTGCTGGCCCCACCGCGACTCCAGCCACCGGTGGAAGGCCGTGCCCCGGCGGGCCAGCGGCGCCGGCCTGCGCGGCACCGGACGGCGCACCTGCCGGGCGAACGCCGACGGGTCGCTCGCCAGCGTGACCAGCGACGACACCGTCAGCTTGGACGGCAGGTCGACCACCGCGCCGCCGCGGCGGCGGCTCGCCTCCCGCTCCCGCAGCAGCAGGTCGGCGTCCCGGGCCCAGGCCCGCATCCGTTCCCGGTCGCGCTCCCTCAGCTCGGCTCGCCCGTCGGGCCCGGTCGCCGTGTCCTGCTCGCCGGCGAGGCCCAGCATGGCCTCCTCGACGAGCCGGGCGCCGTCCAGCACGGGCTCCCGCACGGGCACGGCAGGCCAGGCCGCCTCGGGCGGCTCGGCGAGCAGGGGGTTCTCCAGGGCCTCGCCCTCGTCCCAGCGCACCACCCGGGCCCCGGCCTCGCGGACCTCGACCAGGAACTCGGACGGCTCCAGCGGCTTGGACGACGACCCCCACCGGTACCCGGACGCGATGAGCAGGTAGTGGGCCCGGGTCACGGCGACGTAGGCCAGGCGGCGCTCCTCCATGAGGTCCCGGTCGCGGCAGCGCTCCTCGAACTCCCCGAGCGCCTCCTTGCCGAGCCCCGTCAGCTCGGGCAGGTCGGTCCGGTCCCCCCGCAGCGGGTACGGCAGCTTGCGCGGGTTCTCGGTCCAGCGGGAGTTGGTGACCGGGGTGGCGGGGAACACGCTTCCCCTGGCCAGGCCGCCCTTCTGCGTCGTGAGCTGCGACAGCCCCGGCACGACGACGACAGGCCACTCCAGGCCCTTGGACGCGTGGACGGTCATCAGCTTGACGCTGTTGGTGTCGCCGACCCGCCCGGCCTCCAGCCCGAACTCCTCGGTCTCCGCGGCCTTGACGTAGGCGAGGAACGCGCCCAGCGTCGGGTCCTCGGAGTCGCCGGCGAAGCGGGCCGCCGCGTCGAGGAAGGCGTCGAGGTCGGCCCGGGCCGCGAGGGGGCTGCCGCCCCGGGCGGCCACCTCGACGTCGAGGCCGAGCCGCCGCTCGACCTCGCTGATCAGGTCCGGCAGCGGCTGCCCGGCGTGGGCGCGCAGCGTGCGCAGCTCCAGCGCGAGGGCCGGCAGCCGCACCCGGGCGACCGGCGAGAACGCCTCCAGCCATGCGGGCCGGTCCGGCAGCTCGTCGAGCGCGTCGACCAGGCTGCCGCGCTCCTCCGCGAGGTCGGCCACCGCCTGGTCGAGCGGGTCCCCCTCGCGCGGCCCGCGCCGGATCTCCCGGTTGAGCTCCCTGGCGCACTCGCCGAGGACCTTCAGGTCCGCCGGGCCGATCCGCCACCGCGGCCCGGCGAGCAGCCGGACCAGCGCGTCGCCCGCCGTCGGGTCGTACAGCGTCCGGAGCGTGGCCACGATGTCGGCGACCTCCGGGACGGTGAGCAGGCCGCCCAGGCCGACCACCTCGACCGGGACGCCCCGCGCCTCCAGCGCCCGCCGCAACGCGGGGAACTGCGCGCGCTTGCGGGCGAGGATCGCCACGTCCTGCGGCTGCAGCGACGGCACGAACTGGCCGCGCCTGAGCCGCTCGCCCTCGCCCCACGGCAGGCCGTCGGGCGCGCCGTCGACCCCGAGCATCCCGGCCACGCCCTCCGCGATCCACTCGGCCTCGTCCTCGGCCGTGGGGTGGAACGCGCAGACCACCCGGCCGCGCCCGGCCCGGTTCGCCCCCGGGACGAGGACGGGCACCTGCCGCGCCTCGCGGCGCAGCGGCGCCTGGATGCGCGCGGCCACGTCCAGCACCCGCTCGCCGTTGCGGAAGCTGACCGACAGCTGCCGTACGGGGGCGGGGTCGCCCGAGGCGGCCGGGAAGTCCCGCGGGAAGCGGGACAGGTTGCCGGCCGACGCCCCGCGCCAGCCGTAGATCGACTGGCAGGGGTCGCCGACCGCGGTCACCGGGTGGCCGCCGGCGTAGAGGGCCCGCAGCAGCACAAGTTGGGCGTGGCTCGTGTCCTGGTACTCGTCGAGCAGCACCACGGAGAACCGGGACCGCTCTGACGCCCCCACCTCCGGGTGCCGGGAGGCGATCCGGGCGGCCAGCGCCATCTGGTCGCCGTAGTCGATGACCTCTCTGCCGCGCTTCAGCCGTTCGTACGCCTCAACCAGCGGTAACAGCTGCTCGCGCATCGCCTGGGTCTTGACCGGCCGCTGCTGGGCGAGCGTGGTGCGCCCGGGGACCTCGGCGAGCCGGTCGCGCAGCCAGTCGCCGACCTCGCGCACCTCCCCGGGCCCCCGCAGATGCTCGGCCATCTCCCCGGCGAGCTCCAGCACGGCCGCGGTGACGCTCGGCGGCGCGAGGTCGACCCGGTCCATCGGCCCGTCGTACCGCCCCACGACCCGCGCGGCCATCTGCCAGGCGACGGCGGGGGTGACCAGGCGCATGGTGGGCTCCAGCCCCTCGCGCAGCGCGTGGTCGGTCACCAGCCGGGCCGCATAGGCGTGGTACGTCGAGATCGTCGGCTCGGTGTCGAGCAGCTCCGCCTCGACGAGCCCGGCGGCGGCAAGCCCGTCGAGCCGCCTGCGGACGCGCTCGGTGAGCTCGGCGGCGGCCTTGCGGGTGAACGTGAGGCCGAGGATCTGCTCGGGGCGCGCCAGGCCGTTGGCCACCAGCCACACCACCCGGCCGGCCATCGTCTCGCTCTTGCCGGACCCGGCGCCGGCCACGACGACGGCGGGCTCCAGCGGCGCCTCGATGACGGCCGCCTGCTCCGGCGTCGGCGGGAGGATCCCGAGCCTGCCCGCGAGCTCGCCGGGACTCAGCACACCTGTCCTCCGTTGTCGTTCACCGGGCAGGCGATCTTGGCCGCGCACGTGCGGCAGCCGTCGTTCACCTTGGCGACGAACACGTTGGCGGACATGCCCGCGGCCACGGTCTCGACCAGATCCTGCGCCCAGCCGGGCTCGGGGTCGTCGCCGAGCGCCCGCTGCGCCTGCTCACGCGCCACCTCGGAGACGCCTGCCGCCTTGCCGACCTGGACGAGCGACGCGCCTCCCGGCTCGACCAGCCCGTGGCGCTTGAACGCGCCCAGCAACGTGGCGAGCTGGTAGACCCCCAGCTGCGGATGCCGGTCGATCTCCTCGTCCTTCGGCTTGGAGCCTCCGGTCTTGATGTCGATGATCACGGCCCGGCCGTCGCCGTCGCGCTCCACCCGGTCCACCCGGCCCTTGATGTGCACGCCCTCGGACACCACGGCCGTGAAGGACTCCTCCTGGGCCACCAGCTCACGGGGGTTCTGCTTGTGCCACCGGACGAACCGCTCGACCATCTGCTCGGCGACCCTGCGCTGCTTGCGGTTGAACCACACGCCGCCGAAGTCGAACTGCTCCCACACGTCGTCGAGCCGCTTGGCCAGGTCGGGGCCGTCCTCGGCGGCCAGGACGGCGATCGCGTGGATGACGGTGCCGAGGCTCTGGGTGACGCTCGTGCTCCCCGCGCCCACGGCCGTCTCCAGCACCCAGCGCAGCCCGCACTTGGTGAAGTTCTCCACCGCGGACGGCGAGATCTGCACGATGTCGTCCGGCCACCCCAGCGGCCGGTCGTCGGACAGGGGGGTGGTGGCGTACCACTCCGCGGGGCTCGCCCCCTGCACCCCCGCCTGGGCCAGCCGGGCGAGGTGCGCGGCGGCCTCGCGGCGCACCGGCTCGGGGCGGGTGGCGTCGCAGACGGCCGCCCGCAGGTCGGCGACGAGGGCCGGCATGCTGAGCCAGCGCGCCCGGTCGTCAACCGTGGCCTCCTCGACGCCGCCGGGCAGCAGCTCGGTGAGGAACCGGGAGGGGCGCTCGTCGGTGTCCTCGCCGCCGACCGCGGTGACGACGAGCCTCCTGCGGGCCCGGGTGGCGGCCACGTAGAACAGCCGGCGCTCCTCGGCCAGCAGCTTCGACGCGAGCGCCGCCGCCGCGACCTGCGTGGTGTCGAGCGCGGTCCCCGCGGCCAGCTCGACCAGCGCCTCGGTGCCGAGCAGCGACCCGCGCAGCCGCAGGTCGGGCCACAGCCCCTCCTGGACGCCCGCGACCACGACCACGTCCCACTCCAGGCCCTTCGACCGGTGCGCCGTGAGGATCCGTACGGCGTCGCCCTCGGGGGCCGTCTCGGCGAGGGAGTCGCCGGCGATCTCCTGCGAGGTGAGGTCGTCGAGGAAGACCTCCACCCCCGCTCTGGGGAGCCGGTCGGTGAAGCGGGCCGCGTGGTCGAACAGGGCCACCACGCCGTCGAGGTCGCGGTCGGCCTGGGCTCCCCGCGAGCCGCCGTGCAGGCTCGCCTCGCTCCACCGCTCGGCCAGGCCGCTCGCCTGCCAGACCTCCCACAACACGTCCTCCGCGCCGCTGCCCCGCCGTACGGCGTCCCGGGCCGCCTTGAGCAGGCGGGCGACCCGCTCGGCGGGCGCCCCGACGTGCGGCTCGACGGGGATCAGCTCCCGGGCGTCGCGCAGCGCGGCGACCAGGAGCTCGTCCGACGAGCGGGGGGTGAACGGCAGTGTGGGCTGGCCGCCCTCCCCGGCCTCGAGGGACGCGGCGGCGGCCTCGTGCTCGGCGATCCGCAGGGCGCGGCGCAGGCGGCGCACGCCGATCATGTCCGTGCCGCCCAGCGGGCCGGTCAGCAGCTCCTCGGCGGTCGCCACGTCGAGCGACGACGGCCGTACGGCCACGCTGAGGAGCGTGATCAGCGGCCGCACGCCCGGCTCCTGGACGAGCGGGACCTCGTCGCCCGCGACGACCACCGGCACCCCGGCCGTGACCAGGGCGCGCCGCAGCAGCGGCACCTGGACGGCGGCGCTGCGCACGAGCACGGCCATCCGCGACCACGGCACCCCGTCGAGCAGGTGGGCGCGGCGCAGCGTGTCGGCCACCACGGCGGCCTCCTGGCTCGCGCTGTCCGCGAGCAGCACCTTGACCTCGCCCGGGTCCGCCTCGGGCAGCGGCGCCAGGTCGCGGTGCCCGCCCGCGGCCCGCCCGCCCGTGGACGCCGGCGCCGGCACGGCGGGCAGGCGCGAGGCCACCCGCCGGGACGCCTCCAGCAGGGCGGGGCCGCTCCTGCGGCACACGCGCAGGGCGACGACGGGGGCCTCCCGCCCGTCGCGGGTGCGGAAGCGCTCGGGGAAGCGGAGGATGCCCTGCACGTCGGCGCCGCGGAAGCCGTAGATCGACTGGTCGGGGTCGCCGACGGCGACGAGGTCGCGCCCCTCGCCCGCCAGCTGCTGGAGCAGGTACTCCTGGGCGGGGTCGGTGTCCTGGTACTCGTCGACCAGCACCACGTCGTACGCGTCCCGCTCGCGCCGCCGCACCTCGCCGTCGGTCAGCAGCCCGGCCGCCTCCCGGATCAGCTCGGAGTAGTCGAGCGAGGGGACCGGGTCGAGGTCGAAGCGGTCCTGGTAGCGGAAGGAGAACAGCCCGGCGGCCTCCCAGTCGGGACGGCCGTGCTCGCGGCCCAGGTGCACGAGGGCCTCGCCGTCCAGGCCGCGCTCGGCCGCCCGGGACAGGAGGTCGCGCAGCTCCTCGGCGAACCCCCGCGTCTTGAGCAGCTCACGCATCCCCGGGGGCCAGTGCCGGGCGCCGTCCTCCAGCTCGCCGTGGAGCAGGCGGCGGATCTCCAGCAGCTGCTCCGGGCCGCTCAGCAGCCGCGGCGGCTCCTCACCCGCCAGCACCGCCTCCCGGCGCAGCAGGGCGTACGCGTAGCTGTGGAAGGTGAGGGCCAGTGGGGTCCGGGTCGTCCTGCGCAGACGGCCGGTGATCCGCTCGCGCAGCTCGCCGGCGGCCTTGCGGCTGAACGTGAGGACCAGCACCCGCTCCGGGTCCACCCCTCGCCGTTCGATCCGGTCGACCACGGTCTCGACGATCGTGGTGGTCTTCCCGGTGCCGGGCCCGGCCAGCACGAGCAGCGGGCCGCTCTCGTGATCGACGACGGCCCGCTGGTGCTCGTCCAGCACGGGCGCCGTCCGGCGTCCCACACCTCCGCGCCGCACCAGCCGGTAGTTCTGACCACTCACAACTCAGCATTCCATCAGAACACTGGGGTAGATCGTGCCTGATTGACCAGTACAGCGTGATGTGGTCTCCCCCACCTCCGCGACACGCCGTCCATGCCGTCACGGTCTGGTCACGGAAACGCGACGGCACCGGCGCGTGTGATCACGCCGGTGCCGTACGGGACTCAGGAGGAGAACACGTGCTCGACGAGGCGGGCGGTGGCCTTGCCGTTGTCGTGGGGGGCGTAGGTGCGGGTGAAGGCGGCGTAGCGGTCGGCGAGCTTCGCCGTCACCGGGCCGATGTTGCGCAGGGCCTCCACCACCTCGGCCGACGTCTCCAGACGCGGCCCCGGCCGCTGAGACTCCAGGTCCAGGTAGAGTCCGCGGCTCGACCTGTACTTCGCCAGGTCGGGGGTGAACAGCACGACCGGGCGGCCGGTGGCGACGAAGTCGAACATCACGGACGAGTAGTCGGTCACCAGCACGTCGGCGATCACCAGCAGGTCGGCCGTGTCCGGGTATGTCGTGACGTCGAAGGCGAACCCGTCGTGCGAGAGGACGTGCGGGAACGCCTGCATCATGTGGCCGCGGACCAGCACCACGTGGTCGTCGCCGAGAGCGCGCTTCGCCTCGGCCAGGTCGAGCCGCACCGAGGCGTTCCTGCGGTCGTAGTCCCGGAAGGTCGGGGCGTACAGGATCACCCGCTTGCCGTCGGGGATGCCGATCCGGCGGCGGATCGCGGCGGCCAGGGCGTCGCGGTCGCCGGAGACCAGCACGTCGTTGCGCGGGTAGCCGCACTCCAGGATCTCGCCCTCGTAGCCGAAGGCCTTCCGCAGGACAGAGGAGGCCCAGGGGCTCTGGGAGACGAGCAGGTCCCACCCGCGGACCTCCACGGCCTGGCGGTGCCAGACCGGGGGCCGGGGCTCCCGCTTCATGTGGGCCTGGTCGCGGCCGATGTGCTTGACGGGCGTGCCGTGCCAGGTCTGCACGCACACCTGGTCCTCACGGGTGCGGAACCACTGCGGCAGGAACTGGTTGGCCACGATGTAGCGGGCCCGGGCCAGGGCCTCGTAGTGCTCCCGGCTGCCCTCGCGGACGACCGTGGGCACGACGCCGTCGCCGAGCCCCAGCTCGCGCGACCCCGGCGGCACGAACGCGCCGTCCCTGACGACCCAGATGTGCTCGCCCTCGTCGCCGCGGCGCAGCCGCTCCTCGTAGACGGCACGGGGGTTGTCGGAGTAGGACCGGCCGTCGAAGGAGACGTACACCGTGGCGTCGCGAAGCGGGCGGGCGCGCTCGGCCGGGTAGAAGGTCCGGCTGAGCGCCCACAGGCCGGCGGCGCTGCGCTCGTCGCCCGGCCGGTCCTCGGCGGCCACCAGCACGGGCACGTCGAACCGGGTGGCGACGAACCGGTACACCCGGCCGCCGATCGTGCGCGGCTCCTCGTCGAGAACGTCGAGCCCGGGGTGGTCGAACCGGGCCGGCACCATCGCCGGGCCGTACTTGCCGGGGGGCGCCACCGAGATGTTCCAGGTGCCCTCGGCGAGCGGGACGGCCCAGCCGAAGCGCGGCATCGCCCCGGGCGACAGCGTGACGGTGAAGCGGTCGCCGTCGCGCTCGAGCGGGACGCGGATCGTGAGGCCGCCCCGGTGCCGCAGCACGAGGTCACGGGGACCCGGGTCGGGGTCGGGGTAGCGCCCGGCCAGCGTCAGCGACTCGTCGTGCCACTCCGCGGCCGTGATCACGGGGAGCACCCGGTGGCCCGAGATGACGACCCGGTCGCGCCGGTCGCCCTGGACGGTGATCTCCCGGTCACCGAGCAGCAGCCGGGTCTCCTCGGCGCCCTCCAGCATGACCGCGGCGGCCGGGTCGCCCTTGGGCTCGACCCACAGCCGCCGGGCCTCGGCGTTCATGACCGTCTGCACGGCGAGCGCCAGCGAGAAGCGGGTGCCGTCGTCGACGGGCGTGAAGTCGGCCGACATGCGGTGGCCGCCGACGCGGGCCTTGCCGCGGTTGACCGGCCGTCCCGGGAGGAAGCCGGTGATCTCGATCGTGTCGCCGTCGAGGCGGACCCCGGTCAGCTCGGCCCGGGTGGGCTGGAGCACCACCTGCAGGGCCTTGTCGGACGTCCAGACGGGGCGCACCCACCAGCGGGGGCGCACCCGCAGCCCGGCGGGGCGCTCGGTGCGGCCGATGGCCGGGCCGCGCAGGACGCCGCGGGCCCGGGCCGCACGGCTCCAGATGACGATCTCGGCCCGCCAGGTCGTGGTGTCCTGGACGGTGTGGCGGCGGCGCAGCACGCGCTTGGCGCCGCGGGCCACGGCCCGCAGGCCGGCCCGCCAGCGCAGCGACAGCGGGTTGAGCTCGGCGGTGAACCCGGCCCAGTCGTAGTTGCAGCCGGGCTCGCGGGCGGCGTGGGTCGCCTCGGGCCGATACACGCGCCTCGTCTTCAGCGTGACCCGCGGCAGCCAGCGCGGGCCGCGCAGCACGACGGTGGCCCGGTTGAAGCGGCCGCTGCGGACCGACAGCCCGGCGATGTACGCGTGCCCGGTGATCCGCAGCCGGTTGCCGGTCCAGG
Source organism: Microbispora corallina (assembly GCF_016863035.1). Classification (GTDB taxonomy): domain Bacteria; phylum Actinomycetota; class Actinomycetes; order Streptosporangiales; family Streptosporangiaceae; genus Microbispora; species Microbispora corallina. The sequence goes on along the minus strand of NZ_BOOC01000014.1, from coordinate 258,605 downwards.
AGATGTCGTCGATCTGGGTGACCGGGACGAGGTCGGCGGCGCGCAGCCGCAGCAGCGACTGGTCGCCGACCTCCACCGGCAGGTCGGCGTACCACCGCAGGCCCTTGCGCACCCGGCGGGACGGCTCGGCGGCCGCGGCGGCGAGCTTGGTGAGGGCGTCGCTGTCGGCCAGCTCCCCCGGGTCGCGGGTCTCGATCAGGTGACAGGCGACCCGGCGGCCCACCGGCAGGTCGCGCTTGACCTTCGGGTCGACCTCGGCGAGGTAGGGCCGGAGCACGTCGATCGCCTGACGCCGGCGAGCGGGACCGCGCTTGGCGGCCGCGTCGAGCCGGAGTCCGAGGGGCCCCACGAGCACCTCGCGGTCGATCTCCCTCCGCTGGGCGGGGGTCAGTCCCTCGGCGCGGACGAGCGCGACGAGGGCGTCGATGGGCTCGCCGCGATCATATTGCTCCTGGACAGCCCGCAGTCGCTCGGCGACGGCGTCGCTCGTGGGTGCGGGTGTCATAAGGGAGGCACCACCCTTCGGAGACCGGTGTTCTAGAAATGGTAATGCCGGTCACAGAGTCCGCCCGTCCCATCGGGCCGACCTCATGTCCGCCCGGAGGCCCCGCATGGGGGTGCCCTCCTCCCGCCACCTGGCGAAACATTCCTCTTCGAGACCCGGCGCGGGAGTTCCATCAGTTCTGATCACCCGCCACCACGGCACGGCCCCGCCCCACAGGGCCATGACCCGGCCGACCTGGCGGGGGCCGCCCTCGCCCAGGTACTCGGCCACGTCGCCGTAGGACATGACCTTCCCCGGCGGGATGCGCTCCACGACGTCCAGGACCCGTTCCGCGTACGGCGGGGGCTCGCCGCGACCGTCTCTCAGGCGCTCCACTCGGTGGGCCCGGCCTCGATGATCTCTTCGAGCTTGCCGAACTCGTAGCTGGACGAGCCGTTGATCTGCTCCACGACGCCGTTGCGGATGCCGTAGCTCTCGCCGTCCTCGCCGATCAGGCGGGCGCCGATGACGTCGGTCAGGCGGGCGAGCTGCGCCACCTGCCAGTCCGACCCCGGCGTGCCGACCAGCCGTCCCGACCAGGTCGCGACGTGGTGCACGGAGTCGCCGTGCCGCGCGACAACCTCGCCGGCCTCGTGCGACCCGCGCAACTCCAATCCGGCCTGCGCCGAAACCACGCTCGCGAGTTCGGCGTAGGCGAGCGGTGCATCACGCTCTACGCGCAGCTCGTACCCCATGAGGCGGGACCATAGCGAAACTTGACCCGGCTCTGTCACCGAAAAGGCCAACATCCCGAAGACCGCATCCGAAACGCGGCCAAACGGCGGCCAACATGTGATCACCGGCGGCTGAGCGCGACAGCGGCGGCGGCGAACCCGCCGAGGCCGAGGGCGACGGCGATGCCGTAGATCCAGAGCCTAACCGGATCCGGGCCCGGGCGCGCGGGTGCTCCGGATACCTTGCCCTTTCCGAAATGCAAGCCGTCCTCGACGGGGACCGCGCGGCCGTATCCGGCCAGCTCTCCGGCCTTTCCCAGGGCGGCCGCCGCGTCCACGACGCCGAAGCCGACTTTGTCGTCGTAACCGGCGGGAGGGTGCGGCCGGGACGTCGAGGAGAGCGCCCTCGCCACCAATTCCGGCGCCAAATCCGGATATTTCGCTTTTATTAGTGCGGCGGCGCCGGCGACGAGCGCGGTCGCCACCGGGGTTCCCGACATCGTGCCGTGCTTCCCCCCGGCCAGCGTCACCGGGACCTCGTACCCCGGCGCGGACACGAGCACGGACATGTTGTCGCTGCTGGTCGACGCCTTCTTCCCCTGTCGGTCGACGGCGGCGACGCCCACCACCCCGGGGTAGCCCGCGGGGAACTTCCAGTAGGAGGTGCCGGTCTGCCTTGTGTAGCCCGACTGCCCGTCGTCCCCGACGGCCGCGACCAGCACGACCCCCCGCGACAGCGCGTACGCCACGGCGTCGCGGTCCACCCGCTGGACGCCGTAGCTGGACAGGGGGACGCAGATGACCGAGGCGCCGTGGTTGGCGGCGTAGCGGATGCCGCGGGCGACCGGGCTGTCCTCCGGCGCCCCGGTCTCGGACTCGGGGTCGAGGTAGCCGCCCTCCATGGCGGGCGCGACCACCGGCACCGACAGCAGGCGGGCGTCCGGCGCGACGCCGGAGGCGCCGCCGTCACGTCCGCTTCCGGCGATCAGCGCGGCCAGCCCGGTGCCCCCGCCGTCGGAGCGCACCTCGTCGCCGAACATCGCGCCCGTCATGTCGGGCGCCTTCTCGACCTTCCCCCTCAGCTCGGGCACGCCGTCGTCGGGGTGGGCCGACCCGAGGATCGCCACCGTCACGTTCGCGCCCCTGCTGACCTTCCACGCCTTGGCCGCGTTGACCGCGTCGAGCGCCCAGTGGTCGTTCGCCGGGTCCGCGTACGCCGGCGCGGCCGCCACGAACGCGCTGGTGAGGGCCGCGCACAGGGCGACCGGCCTCAGCACACGTTCCCCTGGGTGCACCGCGGGACGTCGGGGGGCTCGCCGAGGGCGCGGGCGATGCGGCCGGCGATCGACTCGGCCACGGGCCACATCTCGTTGTTCACCTGCTCCTCCAGGGGGATGGAGTCACGGCTCCTGCCGTCGGTGTACCCCGCTGTGGAGAAGACGATGTACGGCCCGGCGCCGACCCAGCCGGTCCGCTGGCGCTGGGCCGCGCCGAACGTGTCGGTGACGGTGCCGGGGAAGGCCACGGGCCGCACGCCCACCCGGTCGTCGACGGGGAGCTCGGCCGCCGCGTCGGCGCGGGCTTGCTCGTCCTGGAGCACGGCCACGCCCACGGTGACGGCGAACGTGGAGGTCTGGTCGACGTAGGTGGCGCGCAGCATGGTCAGGCACCCGTGCCGCCGCAGCACCGAGGCCACCGGGGCGTCCACGACGGCCGCGCAGGCCGCCTCGGGGGCCACGCCGACCCTCCTGGCGTACTGCTGGGCCCGGTCGAAGCCCACATACTGAAGCTCCTCGGGGAAGACCATCCCGACGGGCCAGGCGTGCCAGCGACGGGCCACGTCCTGCGCGACGTACGCCGCGCGCTCGGAGTCGGTGAGCGGCCGCGAGCGGGTCTCCTGGACCAGCCCGACGGACCCGAGCAGGACGTTCACGGCGGCGACCGCGAGGACCACGCCCATGATCGTCAGGTAGATCGAGCGGAACCGGATGCCCCGCTCCAGCTCGGCCCGCTCCTTGGCCGCTTTGGCGGCGGCCGCGCGCCCGCGCGAGGCGGGCCAGGGGCGCGCGCGTGCGCGGCCGGCGGACGCGCCGAGAGGCAGTCCCCGCCGGCCACCAGGCGGAGTCCTGGACTGCTCGGGCGGCATACTCCGATGCTACGTCGGCAAGCCCGTCGGCCGGGGAGCCGGAGGCATCAGCGTGCCGTCCGTTTCCCTCCGGGTCCTCCGGATGAGGAGGATCAGCACGGCCAGCCCGGCCGCCGCCCCGGCGAGGGCGGCCAGCGCGACCCCGCCGTACAGCGTCATGGCCCCCTGGTCGCGCCGCACCAGGACGATGGGCTCCTGCCGTCCCGCCTCCGAGCGGAGCGGCCGGGACGGGTCCTGCACGCCCCGCCCCGAAGGGGCGCTGGTCCGGTGGCCGGCGAGGGCGCTCGCGACGGTGAGGGCCCGGTACGCGTTGACCACCCCGAACCCCGTCCCGGTGTTGTACGCGTCCCTGCGGGCGGGCGACTTCGTGAGGGCCTGGGCGATCAGCGCCGGGGACATGCGCGGGTGCAGCGACTTGATCAGGGCGGCCACGCCGGAGACGAGGGCGGTGGCCTGGGAGGTGCCGCGCCCGACCCAGTACTCGTCGTGCGGCCCGGCCCCGAGCACGTCGACGCCGGGGGCGGCCACCAGGACCGAGGAGTTCCGGTTGGAGAACGAGGCCCGCCGGAGCGTGGGGGTGACCGCGGCCACCGAGATCACGCCGGGGATCGAGGCGGGGTACGAGTAGGGGGCGGTGCGCTTGCCCGCGCCGTCGTTGCCCGCGGCCGCCACCAGGACCACGCCCTTGGAGATGGCGTAGCGGATGGCCTCCCGCTCGGCCTCGGTCGGCAGGTCCTTCGAGATCGACAGGTTGATGACCTCGGCGCCGTGGTCCACGGCGTACCGGATGCCCTTGGCGACGACGCCCTCGAAGCGGGAGTCGGAGTTGAACGTGCGGAAGCCCGGCTCCTCGTCCTCCAGGATCACCCGCACCGACAGCACCCGGGCCTGCGGGGCGACGCCGATGATCCCGTCGCCGCGGCCCGCGCCGTGCCCGTGCCCGGCGATGAGCGAGGCCATGTACGTCCCGTGCAGGCGGACCGGCTCGACCCCGCCGGGGTTGGCGCCGGCCGTGAAGTCCTTGCCGGTGACGACCGAGCCCGCCAGGTCGCGGTGGTCGGGGTCCACGCCGGAGTCCAGGACCGCCACGGTCACGCCTCTGCCCTGGGTGAGTTTCCACGCGTCGTCGACGTCCAGGGTGCGCAGCACGTCGCGCTGGCTCAGGCGGACGTCGTCGGCGCGGCTGGTCCCGGGCGCGAGGAGCGTTCCCGCGGCCAGCAGCGCGGCGAGCGCCGCGGCGGCCCTCCGCCCCGCCCCCGCGCCGGGCCGGCGGCGGGTCAGCACCGCCACTCCCTGCCCGCGCAGTCCGGCCGGGCGGGTGCCGTGAGCGCGGCGGCGACCCCCTCGGCCAGGTCGGCCGTGAACGAGAACATCGTGGGCCGCTGCGCGCCGATCGCCCGCGCCGGCCGCCCGTCCACCTGCCCCGCCGTCGTGACGACGAGGTACGGCCCCGCCTGGCGCAGGCTGGACGACTGGCGTCCGGCCTGCGAGAAGCGGTCGGTGACGGTGCCGGGAAAGGCGAGCGCGCGCAGCCCCGGCGCCGGCCTGCCGTTCTCGGGGAAGGAGGCCTTGGCGGCCGCGGCCTGGGACTCGTCGGGGAACGCGGCCACCCCTACGGTGATCTCGATGCCCTGCAGCGCGTCGAGGTAGGTCGCCCGGAGCACGGCCCGGCACCTGGCGGCCGCCAGGGGCTTGCGGAGCGCGGTGTCCACCGCGCCCCGGCAGTCGTAGTGGGAGGAGATCCCGACCCGGCGCGCCTGCTCCCGCCCGCCCTGCTCGCTCGTGTACGGCAGCGTGGCGGGGAAGACGCGGCCGGCGGGCCAGCGCTCCCATCGCCCGGCGATCTCCTCCACCGCCGCCCGGCGGAGCTCGGCGGCGCTCGGCCCACGGGTGAGCTCGGCGACGGCGGCGCTCGCGGCGACCCCCGCGACGACCGCGAAGACCAGGGTCAGCGCGGCGGCCACGGCCACGACGGGCCAGGTCCGCGTCTCACCCACCGGCGCCTCCGCTCATTTCGTGTCGCGGCTCCCTCAGCGACCTTAACGCCCTCTAGTGGCTGCCATCCTCCCAAATCACCCCGGAAAGTACTTGACGCTACGGAAAGCGGAAAGTACTTTCCACAGTGGAAACTGAAGAGACGGGAGCCCCCCATGAACCCCGATGAAGCGGCCAGGAGCCTGGCGACGATACGGGCGACGCAGGCGAAGGCGGTCGGATCCCAGCCCTGGTTCCCGACCTGGTACGCGGCCGGCGTCGGACTGCTCGTGACCGGCGTCCAGTTCGTCACCGAGCCGGGTACGCCGGTCCCCGTGACCGTGGCGGGCGGCGTGGCGCTCACGGCCGCCCTGGGGGCGCTCGTCGCCCTGCTGGTCAAGGCGCGGCGGATGACGGCCCACCGGAGCGCCGTCTCGCCCGCGGGGATCGCCGCGTTCCTCGTGTGGCTGCTCGCGGGCGTCGGCATCTGCCTGGCGATCGCGCTGCGCCTCGACGCCGCCGAGGTGGCCTACGCCCGCACGTACGCCGGGCTGGCCATGACGGGCTGGATGGCCGCCACCGGGCCGTTCGTCGCCCGATGGATCTCCGGGCAGATGGCCAGGAAGATCGAGAAGAGCGTCTGATGGACCTCGATCCACTGATCCACGCGCCCACCCGGCTGCAGATCGTCTCGCTGCTGGCGGCCGCGGAGGAGGCCGAGTTCGGCTTCGTGCGCGACACCCTCGGCATCAGCGACTCGGTCCTGTCGAAGCACGGCAGCGCGCTGGAGAGCGCCGGCTACGTGCGCATCCGCAAGGGGCACGTGGGCAAGCGCCCGAAGACCTGGTTCCGGCTGACGGAGGTGGGCCGGGCCGCGTTCACCCTGTACGTGCGCGACCTGCAGAAGATCGTGTCCGCCAGCGGGCTCAGCCTCGTGCCCGAGGAGTCGTGAGGGCCCGGAGACGGCGAACGGCCGCCACCCCGTGGAGGGCGGCGGCCGTGCGCGTGGCGCGTCAGTAGGTGGGCAGGCTGGGGTCGATCGTCTTGATCCAGCTCAGCACGCCGCCGCCGACGTGGACGGCGTCGGAGAAGCCGGCGTTCTTGAGCACGGCCAGGACCTCCGCCGAGCGGGCGCCCGACTTGCAGTGCAGGACGATCTTCTTGTCCTGCGGCAGCCCCTCGAGCGCGGAGCCGTTCAGGAACTCGCCCTTGGGGATGAGCACGGCGCCGGGGATGTTGACGATCTCGTACTCGTTCGGCTCGCGGACGTCGATCACGTAGATGTTGTCGCCGCGGTCCTGCATGGCCTTGAGCTCGCCCGCGGTGATCGTGCTGCCCGCGGCCGCCTGCTGCGCCTCGTCCGAGATGGTGCCGCAGAACGCCTCGTAGTCGATCAGCTCGGTGATCGTCGGGTTCTTGCCGCACAGCGGGCACTCGGGGTCCTTGCGGACCCTGACATCCCGGTACTTCATCTCGAGGGCGTCGTAGATCATGAGCCGGCCGACGAGCGGCTCGCCGATGCCGGTGAGGACCTTGATGGCCTCGGTGACCTGGATGGAGCCGATCGACGCGCACAGCACGCCGAGGACGCCGCCCTCGGCGCAGCTCGGGACCATGCCGGGCGGCGGGGGCTCGGGGTAGAGGCAGCGGTAGCAGGGGCCGTGCTCGGCCCAGAACACGCTGGCCTGCCCGTCGAACCGGTAGATCGACCCCCAGACGTACGGCTTGCCGAGCAGCACCGCCGCGTCGTTGACCATGTATCGGGTCGCGAAGTTGTCGGTGCCGTCCACGATCAGGTCGTAGCCGGAGAAGATGTCCATCACGTTGTCGGTCGTGAGGGCCACGTTGTGGATGACGACGTCGACCAGCGGGTTGATCTCCCGCACGGTGGCCGCCGCCGACTCCGCCTTGAGGCGCCCGACGTCCGACTGGCCGTGGATGACCTGGCGCTGCAGGTTGGACTCGTCGACGACGTCGAAGTCCACGATGCCCAGCGTCCCGACGCCGGCGGCGGCGAGGTACATCAGCGCGGGGGAGCCCAGGCCGCCCGCGCCCACACACAGGACCTTGGCGTTCTTCAGGCGCTTCTGGCCCGCCATTCCCACATCGGGGATGATCAGGTGACGCGAGTAGCGGCGCACCTCGTCGACGGTCAGCTCAGCTGCCGGCTCTACCAGCGGTGGCAACGACACAGTCCCACTCCCGTTTTCGTGCCAATGGTCGCGCTCGGCTCCATGGGCCCATCACAGCTCTTCTCACAACTTAACCGGGGTGGCCCCGCATTCCCCAATCACGCAGATCGGCGCAGCGGAATCCGTGTCTGGTCCAGAAGGCGCCGGACTTCGGCGGCGACGATCTCCGGATACTCCATCTGGGCCACGTGCCCGGCGTCGGGAAGCGTGACGAGGCGCACGTCCGGGAAGACCCGGCCGGCGCGGTGCGCCATCCGGGCGTGCACGAGCCGGTCCCGCCGCCCATATATCACCAGGGTGGGGGCCGTCACCCGGGCCGCCTGACGCCAGAGGTTCTCCGGCCCCAGGCGGAAGTACTCCCGCACGATCGCCCGCGCGCACTCGATCATGGCGGTCCCCGAGTAGGCCAGGCCGTCCCGCCGCCGCAGTTCCTCCACGGCCTCGCGGAGCCGCTCGGGGTGGACGCGGCCGACATCGGCGTAGCACATGCTCAGCGTCGCCCTCATACGCCGCTCGGGCGGGAGCGCGCTGAGCCACCGGAGGGCCAGCTCTCCCAGTCGCGGCGCGGCGGACATGGCGACCCGGGCCGGGCCGTACCGCGGCATGAGGTCGGGCAGGGCGGGCGAGACCAGGGTCAGCGTCTTGACGAGGTCGGGCCGGGTGGCCGCGACCCGGACGGAGACGGCGCCGCCCATCGAGTTGCCGAGCAGGTGGACGGGGCCGCCGATGTGCTCGACGAGCCGCGCCACCGCGTTCGCGTGCCCGGCGACCGAGTAGTCGCCGTCCTCCGGCTCCGGGGAGTAGCCCGCTCCCGGCAGGTCGACCGCGACGCCCCGGACGTCGCCGGCCAGCTCGCCCATGAGATCGGTCCAGTTCGTGGCGGACCCGGCCAGGCCGTGGACGTACACCGCCGTCTCGCCGGGCCCCTCAGGCGTCGTCCGCACATGGAGCGACGCGTCTCCCACATCCACGAGCCTGCCGGGCCACTGCGGAATCGGCTCGACATCCACGCGTCCTCCCCTGTTCGACTTCTGTTCCGACGATAACCCCCCGCCGTACGCCTTCCCATGGGGACGGCGGCCGGACGCACCCGCTACCCGGGATGGGCCGGGCCGATGCCGTACGGCCCATTGATGCGTATGGCGAGGGCCGCGAACCCGGCATTCAACGGTTCCGACGGAACGGCCAAATCACCCATACTCGGACATTTCAAATGCGACAAGAATGACATTTCCGAGCAAAGTGAGCAGTAGCCGTCCAACCTCGTCAATAAAGCGATAAGCGGATGGCAAAAGCCGCCGATCGCCGTTTGTCCCTTGGGCGGCGAGGAAATCAAGACAATGCAGGGATGATCCGTAAGGGTCGTCAGAAAGGGCATTTTCCTGGTTGTTTGGAAAGTGCCGGAGTGTCGGGGCAGAAATCCTTAGGGGGAAATGAAATGCCCAAGTTGAACAACCTCGTCGGGGTCCTGGCGATCAGCGCCGCGATGACCGGTGGCGCCGTCGCCCTCGGCAACGTGGTGACCGCGACCTCCGCGAACGCCGCCACCGTCATGGGTGGCTACGTCGGCGGCCCCTCCTACGTGAGCCGTGCCTACCCGCGCCTGAGCAACCGGCAGGGCCAGGGCACGAAGAACAAGAACAAGAACAAGCAGTGGCAGCACGAGCGCCAGCACCAGAACCAGCACCAGTTCCTGCTGCGTGACTTCACCCTGGTCCTGACGCCGTTCCAGAAGACGGAGACCGACTCGCGGGCCCTGCCGTACAACTGGCAGGCCTCCGACACCCGGGCGCAGCCGTGGAACCGCCAGGACTCGCAGACGGACACCCGCTCGAACCCGAAGCAGAAGCAGGACGCCGAGGCGGAGAACGAGAACGACCCGTCGAAGAAGGTCGAGCCGACTCCGACCGTGACCGTGACGGTGACCGCGAAGCCCATGGTCCCCTGATCCGGGGAGACCGGGCCGAGCAGCCGCCTGAACGGCCGTAACGGCCCCGACGCCGTGGAGTGACGCGATGAGAAGGGAGTCAGCGCCCGCCCGTGACCCTGGTCCTTCCGGGTGACGGTGAACCTCGGGCGGGCGCGGACGCCCGTGCGCGGAGGCCCTGCTGAGGGGGGCCGCTCGTCCCGCGCACGACATCGCGGCGACTGGTGTCCACGGCGGGCCGGCGCGGCACCCGCGGCGCTCACTCGTCTGATCCGAGCCGTGGCCCGCCTCCGGGTCGTCCGGTGGCGGGCCCTCGGCATCACGCCATGTGTTCGCGCCGCGTCGCACGCGGCGGCAGTACACGCCCTCACGCTCACGCGCGGTCCGCCGTGCGTCCTTCTCCTCACGGACTGTGCTCCGGAGGGGGCCCGCATCCGCCGTCCGGCGTCCCGGGACAACCGGCACGACGGCGGACCCGCCGGGCGGGGGCGAGCATTTTCAAGGAGAGAAGCATCATGTCCACGATGAAGAACCTGGTCGGCCTCCTCGCTGTGAGCGCCGCCATGACCGGCGGTGCCGTCGCTCTCGGCACGGCCGTCACCAGTACCTCCGCGAGCGCCGCCACGGTGATGGGCGGCAACGTCGGGGGCGGCCGCCCGGTCGCGCGCCACTACATCCGCAGCTACTACCCTGTGGCGTCCAACCGGCAGGGCCAGGGCTCCAAGGCCAAGAACAAGAACAAGCAGCACCAGCACGGACGGCAGTACCAGAACCAGCGTCAGTTCCTCATGCGGGACTTCACGCTGGTGCTCACGCCGTTCCAGAAGGCCGAGAACTCCGCGGCCGCGATTCCGTGGAACCACCAGCAGACGGACGCCAGCGTGCACCCGCGGAACAACCAGCAGGAGTGGACGAACACGGCGTCCGAACCGCGTCAGGACCAGCAGACGGAGCCCGAGAACAACAACGACCCGTCGACCGTCGTGACTCCGAGGCCGACCGTGACCGTGACCGTGACCGTCAAGCCTGGCGCCGGGGTCCAGTGACCGCCGTGCCGTAGTCCGTCACGCGGTTCCGTCGCCTCCGGCGACACGTTTCGCCAGCCGTCCGCCGGCTGTCCCAAGGGCCTCACCGGCCCTGATGTGAGTGAGTACGCATGACGGGTGACCGTCTCCGGTCCTGTGGACCGGAACGGCGTCCGTGAGAGCCGTCACGGCCGAGACCGGCCGGGACCTGATCGAGCACCACCCATAAGCGCCCCCGCGGTACGGCTCCTCACCGAACCGGGAGCCCGTGTCGGGACGCTGCACATATATAGAGGCCAGGACTCCGGCGGGCGACGCCCCCGGAGTCCTGGCCCATTGCCTTTCCGCCTTCTACCGTGCTCCCCGGCGTCGCGGACGCCGGGCCCCGATCCCGGCAGGTCCCGCGGCGGTCCTCGGGCGTACCTCGGCCTCGCCGGCTTTCCACGAGTCCGGCGGCGCCTTCCCGACGGCCCTCATGAGCTTTCTCACCGGCTCGGCCGGCACCGCGCGGCGGCGGGCAGGGTGTCCGCCGGTGTGTGGCTTTCCAGGGGCTCGCGGCGGCCTCTCGGGCGTTCACCGACTCCCGGTGGGGGTCATTCGCCTTTCGCGGCTCCGGGGATGTCACGGGCTTTCCACCGGCTCCGGGTGGCGCAACGGCCGCTGGGCCACGCCGTCCAGCGGCGTGCGGCCGCGCCGGAGACGTCCTCGAGCCTCTTCAACGGCTTCGGTGGTGGCGCGCGTGGCCGGCCGCGCGTGGCCGGCGTGCGAGCACTTCACGGCGGCCGCCCTGCAACGGCTGCCCGCGCCTGCTCGACGTGAGCGGCCCCCCACTGAGGTGCCGTCGTGGGAGCTGGCTTCACGCCGTCCCGCGGGGTCTTCACACCGTTTTCGCGGTGCCGTCCGCGCTTTTTGCGCCGTCGCGCCGTCCCACTGTGCCGTCGCGCCGTCCCACTGTGCCTTCACGCTGTCGCCCTTTGCGCCGTCGCGCCTTCCGGTGTGGACTTCGCGCCGGCGCGCTCACGCCTTCTGGCGTGGCCTTCACGCCGTCTCGCGCGGCTTTGCGTGGCCGTCTGGGGACGGGGGACGTCCGGCATGACTGCCGGAGACCTCCAGGGCTTCCTCGTGCCCTGTACGGCCTTTCAGCGCCCTCGAGCGCCTTTCGGCGTCGGCGTCCTTTCGACGACTGCCGGCGCGCCGTTTCCCGCCGTCTCGGCTGGATGCCCGGGGCCGCATTCCCGCCGGGTTTCAGGCAGAGTCGCGCGATCCCGTCGCGACTTCCGCCTCCGGCCGAAGTCCTGTTCCGGCGCCCGGCGCTTCACGCGAGCGGCTTTTCACATCCCGCACGCGCGTTTCGCCACCGTTTCGCGGCCGAGTTGTCCGCCGGGCCGTTCTCGGCCCTGTACTGGCGGCAGCACGCCGACAGGGCCGTCTTTGTGACCGCCCTACGAGGCCGGAGGCCGGCGGACGGAGACCCAGATACACCCGCCGCATACGGCATGCGAGCTTCGTCCCGACTCGAGAAAACGGACATACCGCTACAAAGCCGTCATTAACTGTCTAAGGCTTCCCATAAAGCGATAATAAGCGATCAAAAGCCTGTGATCCTCGTTTGTAGCCAGACGGCCCCGGAAATCAAGACAGCGCAGGAACATGGTCCATTAGAGGGCCATGACTACATTTCTCAGCAGTTCGGAGAAATGTTAGGGAATTCGGGGCAGAAACTTGGGGGGAAACTCAATGCCCATGTTCACGAAGGTCCTCGCCAGCGTCGCACTCGGCACCGTGCTTGCGGGCGGCGCTCTCGCCGTCGGTGCCACCGCGGCCAGCGCAGGCACCAAGGACGACAAGAACACCGAGCGGGACGTCCACGCCGACAACCAGTCCGACCGCGACAAGAACGACTGGTGGAACAACAACCGCAACTGGCTGCGCGACAACAACAACTGGTGGGGCCAGAACAACTGGAAGTTCGACAAGACCGACCACTCGGCCTTCGGCATCGCCGCCAAGGACGTGGCCGTCGGCTTCCAGGACAAGACCGACAAGGACGACTTCTGGAACAACCAGAACTGGTGGGACCGCAACGACCACCAGAACAACAACGATGACCGCTGGTGGAACCGGGACGACCGGGACAACGACCGCCAGTTCGACAAGGAGAAGGACGTCGAGCACAAGTAAGTAGCAGCTCGGCAAAAGCAGTCCAGGAAAGCGGTTCAGCATAGCAGTTAAGCAAAGCAGTTAAGCAAAGCAGTCAACTGGCCTGACGGCCCGTCGTAGTACCTCTCTCTCGACATTCTTCTGGAATGTCAAGAATTCAGTGGCAGTACCACCTTTCACAGAAAGGCAGTACCCATGTTCAAGAAGGTCTTCGCCGGTATCGCCCTCAGCACCGCCATCGTTGGTGGCGCCATGACTCTCGGCGCCTCCGCGGCCAGTGCCAGCACCATCCCCACCAGCAACTGCGGCAGCCCATGTTGGAACAACAACAACAACAACTGCTGGAACAACAACAACTGCAACTGGAACAACAACAACTGCTGGTGGAACAACAACTGCTGGAACAGCTGCCGTGACGACAACTCGTCCTTCGCCATCGCGACCAAGGATGTCTGCATCGGCTTCCAGGACAAGACCAGTCGGAACGACTGCTGGAACAACAACTGCTGGTTCAACAACAACGACTGCTTCAACAACAACGACTGCAACTGGTTCAACAACAACAACAACGACTGCAACGGTTGCAACTGAACCAGTAGACCTTGACGGCCTTCGTGAATGAGCCGTAGCCATGCGCAGACCGGCTGGGAGGCGAGAGGGACCGCGCTTCGCGAGGACCCGGCGCCGTTGACGAGGCGGTGACGGGGAACCGGGAGCACCGGCCCCTCCACACCCCCTCCCAGTCGGGACGGACATTCAGTACAGGGCATAGAGGCAGGGGCCCCGGTGGAAGCTCTTCCACCGGGGCCCTGGCCTGTCCACCCCCGCAGCGACCCACGACCCGCACAGCCCGCCACCCGCCGGCGCCCCCGACAGCCCGCGCCGCAGCCCGCCGTTCACCTCCCCCCGGCGCAGCCCGTCGCTCCGTCGCCTGCAATTCCCGCCGCCTTGACGGGCCCCGATGCGCGCCGCCCTGATCACCACCCGCCCAGGCGCGCCCTCCGAACGTCTCCCCACCACCCGCCCTCCAGTGAGGTCGCTCCGATCCGACCGCCCACGCCGCGTCCCGGCCTCGACGACACCGAGCAGGCCGGCGACGGGTGCGGGTGAAGATCACGACCTGGGCGCATGAGAGCCGACGTGAGCACACTCCGGCACTGACCTCTCCGGGCCGTTTCAAGGCGTCGGACGGGCTGATGCCGGTAGGTTGGGCCTTCGGCCGCCAGGCCTCAGGGGCTCGCACCGTGACACCAAACCGGACATAACGGTACAAACGTCGCATTTCTCCTCTCGGATCCCACCACAAACGGACAACAACCCCTAAAGGGGTGATTCGTCCCGTTTGTCGCCCAGCGAATCCGGCAATCAAGACATCGCGGGAGAGATAGCTCATTAAGGGCTATCAGTGACATTTCTGCTCAATTGGGAAATGTCATGTCGGGCAATCGATCCTTTCAAGGAGGACACGCAATGCCCACTTTCCGGAACGTCATCGCGGGCCTGGCCATCAGCACGGCCCTGACCGGCGGGGCTGTCGCCCTGAGCGCCGCCACCGGTGCGAGCGCCGCGAGCGCCACCACTGCCACGGTCGCCTCGTGCTGGGGCAACGGTCACGGCGGCGCCTGGCGTCGCTGCCACCGGTTCGACCACTTCCGCAGTGAGCGGCGGTTCCGCAAGACCGTGCAGACCGCCCTTGTCGGCGTCCGCAGCGGCAACCGCTCGACGGGCGACACGATCGTCGACATCGACAACGACGCCGACTGACGGAGCAGACCGCGATGACCTCCGCGCCACCGGCCGTGGAGCGTGGAGACCGTGGGGCCCGGTGCGCCTCGACCGCTGTCGGTAACGGCGGCCGGGGGTAGGGGACATCGGGACGCCCGGCCTCGTGACGCTCTCCGGAACAGGAACCGCACTCGGGGGCGCGGAGACCACGGAGGAGAACGGAGCTCCGGCGGACACCGTCCGCCGGAGCTTCTCGACACACGGGAGATCCGCGAGGGCACACGCCCACAACCCCCGCGGCAGCAGCGGCAGACCCCCGGACCGTCAGGCGGAGCGGCGGGTCTTGCGCTTGCGGGCGGGCGCCTTCTCGTCCTCGTCCGCGCCGTTCGCGGCCGCCTTCCTGGCCGCCGGCTTCTCCTCCGACGCCTCGGCCGCGCGCTTGGCCGGGGCCTTCTTCTTCGCGCCGGCCGCGCCGGCCGCGCGGCCCGCGCCCGCTCCCTCGCGCTCCCGCTTGGCGGCCTCGACGCTCGCGCGCAGCGCCGCCATGAGGTCCACCGCGGGTCCCTGCTCGGCCGGGGCCTCGGCGGCGACGACCTCCCGGCCGGCCACCTTGGCCTCGATGACCTCCTGCAGCGCCTCGCGGTAGGCGTCCTTGTACTCGGCGGGGTCGAAGTCGGCGACCATTGTGTCGATCAGCGACTCGGCCATCTTCAGCTCCTGGGGCCGGACGTCGACGTCCTCCTCCAGGAACGGGAACTCCGCCTCGCGCACCTCATCCGGCCAGAGCATCGTCTCCAGCACGAACACGCCGTCGCGCACGCGCAGCGTCGCCAGCGACTCGCGCTGCCGCAGCGCCACCTTCACGATCGCGACCTGGCCCGAGCGCTCCAGGGCGTCCCGCAGCAGCACGTACGGCTTGGCCCCCTGGCCGTCGGGCTCCAGATAGTACGACTTCGCGAAGTAGATGGGGTCGATCTGCTCCACGGGGGTGAACTGCAGCACGTCGATCCGCCGGGACGTGCTGAGAGGCAGGTCGGCGAAGTCCTCGTCGGTCAGCACCACGATCTCGCCGGTCGCCAGCTCGTACCCCTTCGCGATGTCGGAGTACGGCACCTCTTCGCCGTCGACCGTGCAGACCCTCTTGTACTTGATCCGGCCGCCGTCCTCCCGGTGCACCTGGTGGAACGAGACGTCCTTCTGCTCGGTCGCCGAGTAGAGCTTCACCGGGATCGTGACCAGACCGAACGAGATCGCGCCTTTCCAGATGCTGCGCATAACTACATTCTCGTCTCTTTGTTCGAATGCGGCTATAGTGGGATTCAAGGGACTTACCTCATGGGCAGGTACCCACTATGGCGGTGCCGTACCCGGTTGAACCCATGCTGGCGATCCCCGGCGAGCTCCCCCAGGCGCGCGACGCGTACGCCCTGGAGGTGAAATGGGACGGCATCCGGGCGATCGCGTACGTCGACCGGGGTGTCCGGGTCACCGGACGGCACGGCGCGGACTTCACCGCGCGCTACCCGGAGATCGGCGCCCTCGCGGGCCCGCTGGCCGGCCGCAGGGCGGTCATCGACGGCGAGGTGGTGGCCTTCGATCTCCAGGGGCGGCCCAGCTTCGCCCGCCTGCAGCGCCGCATGCACAACACCGACCCGGCGGGCTCGCGGCTGCTCGACCACTTCCCGGTCACGTACATGCCGTTCGACCTGCTCCACCTCGACGGGCGGACGCTGTTCGACGTGCCGTACGGCGAGCGGAGGGCGCTGCTCGACTCGCTCGGGCTCGCGGTGCCGCCGAACTTCCCGTGTGAGCCCGAGGTGCTGGAGGCGACCCGGATGCAGGGGTTGGAGGGGGTGGTGGCCAAGCGCCTCGACTCGCCGTACCGGCCGGGACGGCGCTCGGAGTGGTGGGTCAAGGTCAAGAACCTGCGGACGGCCGAGGTGGTGGTCGGCGGCTGGAAGCCCGGGAAGGGACGCCGGGCGGGCGGCGTCGGCTCACTCCTGGTCGGCGTGTACACCGGGCCGCCCCTTGCCGGGCGGCCGTCCCCCGGCGGGTTCCTCTTTGTGGGGCACGTGGGCACCGGGTTCACCGACGCGATGCTGGACGACACCCGCCGCCTGCTTGAACCGCTCGAGATCGGGCAGAGCGCCTTCTCTGACGAGCTTCCGCGGGCAGTCGGCAAGGACGCCCGGTGGGTGCGTCCGGAGATCGTGGGAGAGGTCGCCTTCACGATGTGGACCCGAGACGGGCGGCTGCGCAACCCTGTGTGGCGGGGCGTGCGGGCGGACAAGATCCCTGCGGAGGTACGGCGAGAGGAGGGGCGATGACGAGCAAGGTGCGGGTGAAGGTCGGCAGCCGGCAACTGGCGTTGACCAACCTCGACAAGGTGCTCTACCCCGACGCCGCCTACACGAAGGCCGAGGTCATCGACTACTACACGCGGATCTCGCCGGTCCTGCTCCCCCACCTCCGAGGGCGGCCGCTCACGGTGAAGCGCTACCCGGACGGCGTGGACGGGCAGTTCTTCTTCGAGAAGAACATCCCGGCCCACACGCCCGAGTGGGTCCGCGCGGTCCGGCTCCCCGCGCCGGGCAGCACCAAGAACCGCGAGGAGATCGACTTCGCCGTGGTCGACGACCTGCCGACGCTGGTCTACTACGCCAACCTGGCCGCGCTGGAGATCCACGTGCCCATGTGGCGGGTCGGCGAGGACGGGAAGCCGGTCCCGCCCGACACCCTGGTCTTCGACCTCGATCCCGGCGCGCCGGCCACGATCGTCGAGTGCTGCCGCGTCGCCCTCCTGCTGCGCGAGGCGCTCAAGGACGACGGGCTGGAGAGCTTCCCCAAGACCAGCGGCAACAAGGGCATGCAGCTGTACGTGCCGTGGGACCGCGACGCCGGCACCGCCGAATACGCCAAGGCCCTGGCCCGGCGGATGGAGTCGGAGCACTCGTTCGTGACGAGCGTGATGGCGAAGAAGGCCAGGCCCGGCAAGGTCTTCATCGACTGGAGCCAGAACAACCCGGCCAAGACCACGGTCGCGCCGTACTCGCTGCGCGCCAACCGCGTGCCGACCGTCTCCACGCCGCTGCTGTGGGAGGAGGTGGAGGACTGCGACAGCCCCGACAGGCTCGTGTTCACCGCCGACGACGTGCTGGAGCGCGTCGCGGAACACGGCGACCTGTTCTCGCCGGTCGGCGCGTAGGTCCCGCGCCGACCGGGCCGTAGGGTGGACCTGTCGCAGCAGACCTTCGAACGGGAGGATGGCCAGATGTCCGAGATGGACCCCCTCGACGACGTCGTCGAGGAGATCTCGATCGAGGCTCCCGAGGCCGACGCGGTCGAGCAGCGCCAGCTGGTGAGGATCGCGGAGGACGCCCGCTGGCCGGAACGGATCCCGTTCGAGGCCGACCCGGCCGACGTCGCGGAACAGGAGCGCACGGTTGACCTCGGCGAAGACGAGGACTATCGCTGACCTGCTTTACCGACACGTAGGATGAGGCCCCGGGGCGGGAGCCCCCGACGCGCATCCTTGCAAGGAGACTGCCGTGACCGCTACCCCGGACGCCAAACCCCGGGGCACCCGGCTACCCCGGATGGCCCGCCGCCGCCAGCTGCTGAGCGCGGCGCAAGAAGTCTTCGTGGAGAACGGCTACCACGCGGCCGCGATGGACGAGATCGCCGAGCGGGCCGGTGTGAGCAAGCCCGTGCTCTACCAGCACTTTCCGGGCAAGCTGGAGCTCTACCTCGCGCTGCTCGACCTGCACGTCGACGACATGGTGAGCCGCTGCCGGCAGGCCCTCGCCTCCACCACCGACAACAAGCAGCGGGTGCAGGCGGCCATCGGCGCGTTCTTCGACTTCGTCTCCAGCCAGGGTGAGGCGTTCCGGCTGGTCTTCGAGTCCGACCTGCGCAACGTCGCCCCCGTGCGGCAGCGGATGGAGCGGTCGCTCCGCGAGAGCGCCGAGGCGATCAGCCAGGTGATCCAGGAGGACACCGGCTGCTCCAGCGACGAGGCCCACCTGCTGGGCGTGGGGCTGGTCGGCATGGCCGAGGTGAGCGCCCGCTACTGGCTTACCAGCCACGGCTCCATCCCCAAGGAGGCGGCGACCCAGCTCATGGCCCGTCTCGCCTGGCGCGGCATCAGCGGCTTCCCTCGTACGGGCTGACGAGGATTTCTGTTCGCTTGACGCGATCACGTGGCGCTCCCCGCCCGCCGGGCGGCGACGATGGGTAGGGACCAGCCCTCCTGAAAGGGGAGCCCGATGGAAATCAAGATCGGTGTGCAGTCCGTGCACCGTGAGCTCGTCGTGGACACCGACCTGTCGGCCGAGGAGATCGAGGAGGAGCTCCGCAAGGCGCTCGCGTCCGAGAAGGGCGTCTTCTCGCTCACCGACACCAGCGGCCGCCGCGTCGTCGTCCCCGTCGCCTCGCTCGGATTCGTGGAGATCGGCGAGGACGAGACCCGTCCCGTCGGTTTCGGCGGCACCCTCTGATCGCGGGAGGGACACCCGCATCCTGTTGATCCCGGGCGGGGACACCCGCTCCCGGGATGAACACCCGCGGGACCCCTCCCGGCTGAGCACGCGCGTGACCGCCCTCCCCACCGGACACGGCGGAAGCGCGTGCGTCAGCCGGCCACACGCGTGACCGTCCTCCCCACCGAACACGACGGGCCGGGCGGCCGGCAGCCCTCTGCCGGCCGCACCACCGGAGAGATCTAAGGGTCAGACCGAGAGCGGTTCAGATGTCGCGGCAGCCGTACCCGCATCCGCGGGGGCGCCGCGCCCGGCTGACCCGGTGGGGCTCATCCCGCCTTCTGCTTGTGGTCGGGCAGTCCGCGCTCCCCCTTCGCAGCACTGCGCGCGAAGTCCAGCGATTCGGCCCACATCTCGTCAAGGAACTGCCGTAGCGGCGCGAGGCCCTCATATCTCGCACGGTACAACCGTTTGGCACCCTCACGCCGCTCGATCAGCAGACCGGCTTGCCCGCGGCGACCGGCGCGGGCTCCCGGCGGCGCGCCGGCTCAGGGGCCGGGGGTGAGGCCGAGGGCCGCCATCCGCTTGCCGTGCTCCTCGGTGAGCTTGGCGAACAGCCGCCCGATCTCGGCGAGGTCCTCGCCCTCCTCCCCGACGAGCAGCCCGGCGAGCTCGGGACGGGCCGCGGCCAGCCGCTGCCCCTGGCTCAGCGCCTCCCCGACCATGCGGCGGGCCCACAGCGCCAGCCGCCCGCACAGCCGGGGGTCGGCGTCGAGCGCCGTCCGCACCCGCTCGACGGCGAACTCCGACCGGCTCTCGTCGGCCAGCACCTCGTCCACCAGGCCGCGGATCGACGGATCGGTGTGCCGGGCCGCCTCCCGGTAGAAGTCCCCGGCGATGCCCGTCCCGACGTACGCCTTGACCAGCGCCTCGTGCCAGTCGCGCGGCTTGGTCTGCGCGTGCCAGGCGTCGATCGCGTCCACGAACGGCGCCATGGCCTCCTCCGGGTCCACGCCCATCGACGAGAGCCGGTCCCTGAGCACGCGGAAGTGGCCGTACTCGGTGGCGGCGACGTCCCCCAGCGCCGCCCTGTCGTTCAGGGTCGGGGCCAGCAGAGCGGCGTCCTCCGCCAGCCGGAGGAACGCGGTGAGCTCGGCGTAGGCCAGCACGCCGAGCAGGTCCACAATCCCTGGAGGTGAATCAGTCATGGGTGCAGCGTACGTGTCCGCGCCCCGGGCGTCCGGGCGGCTCCTCACGGCCTCGCGGACGGACGGTGGAGAGGCGACACGGCACGGACTTTTAGCGGTAAGTCGCAGAAATCGGTTCTCGGTTGTGGTATCGAGTAGACTGCTTCGTGGAAGTGCGACCGCACGACGATGATCCGGGGCCCGTCGGCCTCGGGCCCCCAGTGAAGCTGGATGCCGCGGTCGCTGATCACGACGAAGGCGCGACTGTCCGCGAGGACCCGGACCGGGAAAGATCTGCCGGACGGATGTCCCGGAAGGCCCGTCTTCGCGTACTGATTGAGGCAGGCCACGCTGACAACGACGTTCCGAGACCTGGGTGTGATCCCGGAGATCGCCGACGCCCTCGAGACCGAGGGCATCACTTCACCATTCCCTATTCAGGAGATGGCGCTCCCGCTGGCGCTGTCCGGCCAGGACGTCATCGGCCAGGCGCGCACGGGCACGGGCAAGACGTACGCCTTCGGCGTCGCCATGCTGCAGCTCGTCGGCAAGCCGAGGAAGAACCGCAAGAAGCCGCGCGGGCTCGTCCTCGTCCCCACCCGTGAGCTCGCCATCCAGGTGACCGAGGACCTGGTCCTCGCCGGAGGGAAGCTCGGCTCCCGCATTCTGACCGTCTACGGCGGCCGGGCGTACGAGCCCCAGATCGAGGCCCTCAAGAACGGCGTCGACGTGATCGTCGGCACGCCGGGACGACTGCTCGACCTCGTCAAGCAGAAGCACCTCGATCTCAGCCAGGTGAGCATGCTCGTCCTCGACGAGGCCGACCGCATGCTCGACCTCGGGTTCCTTCCCGACATCGAGCGGATCATCAAGCTCGTCCCCGCCGAGCGGCAGACGATGCTGTTCTCCGCCACCATGCCCGGCGAGATCGTCGCCCTCTCGCGCCGCTACCTCACCCGGCCCATCCATGTGCGGGCCGAGCACGGCGACGCCGAGGCCGAGACGACGACGCTGACGACGCAGCACGTCTACCGCACCCACCGCATGGACAAGATCGAGATCCTGGCCCGGCTGCTTCAGAGCAGCGGCAGCGGGCTCTCGATGGTGTTCTGCGAGACCAAGCGGGCCTGCGACATGGTCGCCGAGCAGCTGCGCGACCGCGGCTTCGCGGTGGCCGCCGTCCACGGCGACCTCGGCCAGGGCCAGCGGGAGCAGGCGCTGCGCGCCTTCCGCAACGGCAAGATCAACGTGCTGGTGGCAACCGACGTGGCCGCGCGCGGCATCGACGTCGACGACGTCACCCACGTGGTCAACTACGACTGCCCGCAGGACGAGAAGGCCTACGTGCACCGCATCGGCCGCACCGGCCGGGCCGGGCGCACCGGTGTCGCCGTGACCTTCGTCGAGTGGACCGAGCTGACCCGCTGGAAGGTCATCAACAACGCCCTCGGCCTGGACTTCCCCGACCCGGCGGAGACCTACTCGAGCTCGCCCCACCTCTACTCGGACCTGGGCATCCCCGAGGGCACCAAGGGCGTGCTGCCGCGCGCCCAGCGCTCCCGGGCCGGCCTGGACGCCGAGGCGCTGGAGGACCTGGGCGAGACCGGGCGGATCCGTTCCCGCGGCCGGTCCGGACGCGGCGACCGCGAGGAGCGCCGCGACCGGGAGGAGCGCCGCGAGCGCCCGGCCCGCACCCGCGAGCGCAGGCGCACCCGCGGCGGCCGCTCCGCGGAGACGGCCGATACGACCGGCGCGGAGACGCCGATCGACGAGGCCGTGCCGGCCGAGTCGCCGGTCGAGCCGCGGGTGGAGTCGCCGGTCGAGACCCCGACCGTCGAGGCGGCGTCGTCCCGCCGGGGCCGTCGGGGGGCCAACACGGCCGCCCTGAGCGGAGTGCTGGCCGAGACTCCCGCCTCCCGGCCCGACGCGGGTGTCGCCCCGGCCGAGCAGGAGCCCGAGAAGGCCGCGCCCACCCGCCGCCGCTCCCGGGCCGCCGACCAGGGCGACCTGCTCGCTCCCGAGACCGAGGCCGAGACCCCGGCCCGGCGCAGGCGCAGGGGCGCCGCCGCCGAGACCGAGGCCCCGGCCGAGATCGGCGACCTGCTCACCCCCGAGGCCGAGGCCCCGACCCGGCGCAGGACCCGGACCCTGACCGAGACAGGCACCGAGGACGTCACCACCCCGGCCGCGCCGGCGCGCCGCCGGACCCGGGCCACCGGCGACGACCTTCCGGAGGCGGAGACGCCCGTCCGCGGCAGGAGGCGGACCTCGGTCGCCGAGACCCCGGCGCCTCTCGCGGATCCGTTCGCCGAGGAGGCTCCTCCGCAGGCGGACGTGCCCGCGGCGCGGGCCTCCGGGGCCGAGCCTGAGCGGATCATCCCGGCCAGTCCGTTCAGCATCGTGTTCAAGTCGCCCGACCTGGCGACGGACGACGACGACATAGCGCCGTCCGCCGCCACCGAGCGCGCCCAGCAGCGGCGCCGCCCCGGGCGGCCGAGGCCTCGCAGGACGGGGTGAGGGCCGGAACGGGCACGGCTCGTCCATGGGTGTGATCAGGCAGACCGGAGAGCGCCGGGCCGTCAGGGCCGGCGCTCTCCGAGCGCTGCCGCCCGGCCGCCCCGGCGCCTTCGCCGTCGTACACCCGGCCGCCCCGGCGCCTCCCCAGTCTTCGGCCCGGTCGCCCCGGCGCCTCCACAGTCTTCCGCCCGGCCGCGACGCCGGGAAACGCCACCCCCGCAGTGGGTATGACCTGGACAGGAGGCATGCGCAATGACCATGCGAAACCCGCATAGGCCGTTCGGCGGTGTCGAGATCGTTCGCGCTGGGTATCGTGATGCCACGTGAGCGAGCGAGCCTGCGTGCACAGCAGACGGTCCGGGGCGGCGGACCTGTACGGTCGTCCACCCGTCCCGGGTGTTCCGGATGAGGTGGAGGAGGCCTCGTGAGTACGCCGCGATTCCTGACCCTCCCCCCGGGTGTGACCGTCCAGCAGATCGAGACTCCGGTGGGCTCGTTCGCCGCCCTGGAGGCGCTGCCCGGCAGCGGGGTCACCGAGCGCTGGCCGGCCGTGCTCGTCCCCGGTTTCACGGGCAGCAAGGAAGACTTCCTCGCGGTCCTGCAGACCCTGGCCCAGGCCGGGCGCAAGGTCGTCGCGGTCGACCTGCGCGGGCAGTACGAGACCCCCGGCCCCGACGACCCCAAGGCGTACACCTGTGAGGCCCTGGGCGCGGACGTCGCGGCGATCGCCTCGGCCGTGGGGCAGGGCGAGCCCGTGCACCTGCTCGGGCACTCGTTCGGCGGCCTGGTCGCCAGGGAGACCGTGCTGGCCGGGCAGGCCAAGCTGGCCTCGTTCACGCTGATGAGCTCCGGGCCCGCGGGGATCATCGGCCCCCGCGAGCGCGCCGGCCGCGTCATGCTGGCCGAGCTGCCCGAGTACGGCATCGACTACATGTGGGCGAACCGGATGGAGCCCGAGGCGCTGCGCGCCGGGGTGCCGGACGACATCGTGGCGTTCCTGCGCAAGCGGCTGCTGGCCAACCACCCGACCGGGCTGGTGTCGATGGCCGAGGAGGTCCTGAACGCGCGCGACCGCGTGCCGGAGCTGGTCGGCTGCGGGCTGGATCTCATGGTCCTGTACGGCGAGCACGACGACGGCTGGCCGCCCCTGCTGCAGG
Source organism: Microbispora corallina (assembly GCF_016863035.1). Classification (GTDB taxonomy): domain Bacteria; phylum Actinomycetota; class Actinomycetes; order Streptosporangiales; family Streptosporangiaceae; genus Microbispora; species Microbispora corallina. The sequence goes on along the minus strand of NZ_BOOC01000014.1, from coordinate 234,899 downwards.
CCGAGATGGCCCACCGGCTGGAGGCCGAGTGCGTCGTGGTCCCCGGCTCGGTGCACTCGCCGGCCGTCGAGGCCCCCGAGACGACGGCGGCGGCGCTCACCCGCTTCTGGAACGCGGCCGAGAGCCGGATGCTCCAGCACGGCTGAACCTGCCGGGACGTTCCCCGCCATCGCGTGTAATGATGCAATTACTATGCCTGGCATCGAAGGCGTCACCGTTCAGCCGCCCGAGTCCGCCACGTGGCTGGTGCACATCGACCGCACGATGTGGGTGGGCGGTGTCCGCGGGCTGATGCTGCAGGCCCTGCATCCGCTGGCGATGCGGGGCGTCTGGCAGAACTCCACCTTCCAGCAGGACCCGTTCGGGAGGCTCCGCCGTACGGCGGACTTCGTCGGGCGGGTCACCTACGGCAGTCCCGAGGAGGCCGAGGAGATCGGCCGGCGGGTGCGGGCGATCCACAGGTCGCTGCGCATCCACGACCCCGACACCGGCAGGACCCACCGGGTCGACGACCCCGAGCTCCTGCTGTGGGTGCACTGCGCCGAGGTCATGTCGTACCTGGAGGTGGTCAGGCGCGCGGGCGCGGGGATCGGCGACGCGCTGGCCGACCAGTACCTGCGGGAGCAGCGGCGCAGCGCGATGTACGTGGGCCTGCACGAGGAGGATGTGCCCGGCTCGCTGCGCGAGATGGACGAGTACTTCGAGGAGATGCGTCCCCGGCTGCGGGTCATCCCCGAGTCCGCCGCGGCCGTCCGGTTCCTGCTGTGGCCGCGCCTGCCGGGGCCGCTGCGCCTCCTGACGCCCGCGAAGCCGGCGTATCTGCCGTTCGGCGCGCTGTGCTACTACACGCTGCCCCGCTGGGCGCGCGACCTGTACGGCGTGCTGCCCGAGGTGCCGCAGGCCACGGTGACGGCGGCGCTGCGGGCGTTCCGGCTGGCGATGAACTCGGTCCCCGACTTCGTCCACCAGAGGGTGCTGGACGGGCGCACCCGGGACATGCTGCGCGGGTCGCGGGAGCGGCTCGCCGCGGCCGGCTACGACGTGGGCAAGGGCCTGCGGGGCCTGGTCGACCCGCGCCGCCAGCCCGGCGGCCTGGCGGTGTGAGGCGCCCGAATCAGGCCGTCCCGGCGTCCTCGACCGGGTCGAGACGCTCCGGGTCAGGCCGTCCCGGCGTCCTCGACGGGGTCGGTGACGGCGAGGCCGTCCCAGGGGAGGCGATCGGGGGAGGCGGCGCGGCCCTCCGGGCAGTGGCGCCGGTAGTCGCACCATGAGCAGATGGGCCCGGGCTCGGGCGGGAAGATCGCCTCGATCTCCGGCGGTAACCGCCGCGCGCCCGGCGCCGTGTCCCCGCCCTCCTCGGCACCCGCGCCGTGCGGACCGGCCGCGGGGGCGTCCCGCGGGTCCGCGGACGTGCCGCCGTCGCGTCTTGGGGCGGGGACGCGGGGGGACGGGTGGGCGGAGGCCCAGGCGCGGTACGCCTCGTCGGCCGCGGCGGCCTCCAGGGCGATCTCCTCGGCCCGGCGCAGGTGGCGGCCGAGGGACTCGTCGGTGTGCTCCCACTCGACGATCGACCCGGTGGGCAGGTGGTGCAGCTCGACCCGGCGGCAGCGCCGGTGCATCATCCGCGACGACGCGACGGCGTAGAGGGCCAGCGCGATCGACGAGCGGGCGTCGTCGCCGGTCAGCGGCCGGCGCCCGGTCTTGTAGTCCACCACGACGAGCTCGTCGCCTCGCCGGTCGAGACGGTCGACGCGGCCGGAGACGGAGATGACCGACGTGCGGGTCGCGACGACCCGCTCGACGCCCACCGGCTCGTCGGCGGGGTCGAGCGTCCCGGAGTACGCGGACACCATGTCGCGCGCCCGGTCACGCCAGACGGCCGACTGCTCGTCGTCCCGGAAGCCCTCGCGGATCCAGCCGTTCGTCAGCAGGATGGCCGCCATCAGCGGGGTGCGGCGCTCGTACGGCTCCCGCCACCAGGCGGCCAGGGCGTTGTGGACCGAGGCCCCCACGCTGTTGTGCGCCCACGGGGGCCCCTTCGGCGGGGCGGGCCGGTCGAGGTAGGTGAAGCGGTACCGGCGGCGGCAGTCGAGCCAGGTGTTCAGCCGTGACGGCGTGCAGGTGTAGAGCCGCCGCGGCATGCCCTCCAGCCCGAGCTGCTCCATCGTCCTACTCGTCGTCGAGGCTCAGCCTGATGCCCGAGGCGCCGGTGCCGTCGACCAGCGGCGGGGGCTCCGACTCCGCCGTCCCGGTGAGGGACCCGGCCAGCCACCGGTCGAACTGCGGCTCCAGGTCGCCGATCGTGCCCTCCTCGCCGTGGGCGGGCAGGACCCGGGTCTCGTGCGGGAGCGTGAACAGCCGCTCGCCGATCGAGGTGAGCTGGTCGGCGAGCGCGGGGTACTCCCCGCCGAGCTTGCCGGGGCCGTCCATCAGCAGCGTCTTGCCGGTGAAGACCGCGCCCAGCTCCTCGCAGTAGAGGGAGACGCCGCCCGGGGTGACGCCGGGGGTCGCGAGGACCTCCAGCTCGACGTCGGCGACGGAGAACAGCCCCTCGTCCTCCATCTCGATGTCGGGCCAGGTCTCCTCCCAGGTCTGGCGCCACAGGCGCTTGTCCTTGGAGTGCACCGCGATCACGGCCTCGTCTCTGGCGGCCACCTCGATGGCGGCGCCGACGTGGTCGGGCAGGCCGTGGGTGCAGATCACCGCGAGCACCTCGCGGTCGCCCACCTTCTCGAGGATCTTCTCGGCGTCCCGCGCGGGGTCGATGACGATCACCTCGTCGTCGTCGCCGAGGATCCAGGTGTTGTTCTCGACCTTGTGCTCGACGCCCTCGATGTCCACCGGGCCCGAGGTAACGACTCGTTCGATACGCGCTGTCACGGCTCAGAACCTTACTATCCCTCGCGGATCAGGCCCGCCGAACGACGGACGGCCCTTTCCCGGCTCTTCCCGCCGCCGGTTCCGGCCTCTCCTGACCTGCTGTCCTACGTCAACGGTTGTCGGCCGCTTCCACGATATCGGCAGTGGACGTCGCCGTACGGCGTCTGCTTTGCTCCTTGCCCCGACCGGACGAGAACGAGGACAGGGCATACGACACCTCCGTACCCGCGGTCTCCCGGTCGCGGTGCGGGCCGCGCTGGCGCTCGGCCTGCTCGCGGGGGCCGCCGCGTGCCGTGAGGACACCGCCGCGGCTCCCGCTCCGGCGGCGACGCCGGCGCCGAGCCGGACCGCCGTCCCCACAGCCCGGGAGACCGCGGGACAGGCGCTGGTCCGGCGGGAGCTGCGCGCGCTGGAGGCGTCCTTCCGGGGCCGGATCGGCGCCTACGCCGTGGACACGGCCACCGGCGCCACGGTCTCCTACCGGCCGGACGAACGGTTCCCCCTGCTGTCCACGTTCAAGGCCCTGGCCGCGGCGGCCGTGCTGCACACGGCCCGCACCTCCGATCCCGGCCTGATGGGGCGTGTCGTCCGCTGGACGGCCGCGGAGGTGAAGCCCAACTCGCCGATCACGGCCGGGCACCTGAAGGACGGGCTGACGGTGGCGCGGCTGTGCGAGGCGGCCATCACGCGCAGCGACAACACCGCAGGGAACGTCCTGCTGAAGAGGGTCGGCGGACCGGCGGGCCTGACCCGGTATCTCCGCTCGATCGGAGACGGCACGACCCGGCTCGACCGCTGGGAGACCGGCCTCAACGTCTGGAGCCCCCGGGAGAGGCGGGACACGACCACGCCGGCCGCCGTCGTCCAGGACCTGCGCGCCCTCGCCGTCGGCGACGCGCTCACCCCGCAGGACAGGGCCCGGCTGAACGGCTGGCTCCGCGCCACCCGCACCGGCGGCAACCGCATCCGCGCCGGCCTGCCCGCGACCTGGCTCGTCGGCGACAAGACCGGCACCGGCCCGTCGTACGGCACGGCGAACGACATCGCCCTCGTCCGGCCCGGCCGGACCGGCGCCCCGATCGTGATGGCCGTCTACACGACGCGGAAGGCGGCCGGCGCCCCCGCGGACGAGAAGGTCGTCGCCGAGACGGCCGCCGTCCTGGCCCGCGGGCTCGGCAGACTCGCGTAGACCGGCGCCGGCACGGCCCTGCGAGCGGGGATCAGAGGTCGCCGTCGAGGCGGGGGGAGAACGCGCCGAACGGCAGGTCGAGCTCCTGGTCGTGGTCGCGCAGGTCGCGCAGCGAGAGGTTGGCCAGCGCGATGAAGCAGCCGGCCTCGGCCGGCCAGGCGATCGTCCACAGCCAGTTGCCGAGCGCCTCGCCGACGTAGACCGCCCGGTCCTCCGGGACCCTGCCCGCGCACCACAGCGCCGTCGGATGCCCCCGGGCGTCGATCTTCGCGTGCGGCGGGCCGGCGTCGAACCCGGCGCCGGGATCGGGGCCGGGAAGCCCCGCGAACGCCGCCCCGAGACCCACACCCGGCTCCTCGGCGATGACCAGCATGTCGGCCGGGCCGTGGGTGATCGACGGCCCGGTCAGGGCGACGACGCTCGCTCTGACCCCGGTGCGCTCGTCGCCCGCCTCGGCGAAGCCGGTCACCAGCCAGCCCACCGGGAGCGGCCACGGAAGCCAGACGGGCACCCGGGCGGCCTCCCGCAGGGCGTCGAGGGCGAAACGGGAGGGGCGACGGGGAGCCTGGAGAGGCAGCACGTCCCCGTGCGCGTCACAGCGCCAGGAGCTCGTCCAGACGCTCGGCTCGTGCAGCGGCCCGAAACACCGCGGACAAGTGGGCGCGGTTCTCACAACTACTCACGGTGCGTCGCACCGCTGCCCGCGTCAATAGCCTGCCCGTTATCCAGTCGTAATCTTGGTGATGTGCGGCTCATCAGATGTGTCGGGGCCATCGTGGCCGACGCCGACGGGCGTCTCCTGCTGGTGCGGCGCGGCCACCCTCCGGGCGAGGGCCTGTGGTCGCTGCCGGGCGGCCGGGTGGAGCCCGGTGAGACCGACGAGCAGGCCCTCCGCCGGGAGATGGCCGAGGAGACCGGTCTCGACGTGGTGGTCGGCGGGCTCGCGGGCACGGTCACGCGCCCCGGGCCTGACGGGGTCACCTACGAGATCCACGACTACCTCGCGACGCCCGCCGGCGGACGCCTGTCCCCCGGGGACGACGCCGCCGACGCCCGCTGGTGGCCGCCGCCCGATCTCGTACGGCTCCCGCTGACCGACGGCCTCGTCGACGCTCTCACGGCCTGGGGCGTGATCGACGTGACCACGCCCTGACCGAGCACGTCTAGCGGTCGCCCGAGGTGACCGTGCTGCGCCAGAGGGTGAGGTGGTCGTCCGCGTACGTCGTGGACCTGCCGATGGCGACGACCCGGCTGCCCGACACGGCCACCGCCCCGAGCCACTGGGATCCCGGCCCGCCCAGGCCGTCCTGGGTCAGCTCCTGCAACGTCCAGTCGAGGCCGTCGCCGGAGATCCACGCGGCGCTGTCGCCCTCGCCGCCCTCGCCGTGCGCGCCCACCGCCACCAGCCCGTCGCGGGTGGCGGTCAGGTCGAGGACGACCGCCGCCTCCTCGGCGGGAAGGGTGCCGTACTCCCAGGTCGCGCCGTTGTCGGTCGAGACGGCGGAGAACGGGCGGACGCCCTCGCCGGTGACGGCCGTGCCCACCACGACGACCGCTGACGCCGTGGTCACGACATGGCGCAGTCCGGCCGACGTGACGCCCGGCGGGACCACGCCGCTGCGGGAGGTCCAGTTGAGGCCGTCGGACGAGATCCACACGACCCCGGTCTCCCGGTCGGCCGAGCCGGACGCGCCGACCGCCATGAACCCGTACGGCGTCGCGGCCACGTCGTGGATCCGCACGCCCGCTCCCCCGGCCGGCATGCTCGACGCGGCCGACCGCGTGAACCGTTTGAGGTCGGGGCTGAACCACAGCGCGGGCACCACGCCGGTCGCCCCCCTGTCCTCGCCCGCGAGGACGTACCCCTTGTGCCCGGCGGCCACGACCTGGGGCGCGAGCAGGAAATGGCCCGGGGGGACGTCGAGGACCGGCCCCGGCCGCCAGGTGCGGCCGTCCGCCGACGTGACCAGCAGCGGCCGGGTCACCGCGGGATCGGTCATCGTGCTGCCGGCCGCCAGCCATCCTCGCGGGCCGTGGGCGACGCCACTGAGCGCCTGCCGTCCTGGGCCGCCGAGCAGGTCGGGGTAGGACGCGTCCTTCCAGTTGGCCCCGTTGTTGCCGCTCGTCCAGATCGCGGCGTCGCCGTTGGCCGAGCCGACCGCGACGAACGCGCCGCCGGCGGCCGCCACGTCGGCGGTGTCCCTGGCCAGGCGGTTCAGCCCGGGGATCGAGTCGAGGGGGACCGCCCTGGCCGCCTCGCCCTTCCCCGCCGTCATGAGAACCGGGAGGTTCTCCACGTCGCCGGGGCCGCGCTTGTCGCCGCCGGCCACGAGCAGGCCCGCGTCGGTGATGGTCAGCCCGCGGAGCGTGCCGGGGATCTCGCCGAGGTCGGCGCTCCTGGTCCACTTGCGGCCGTCCTCGCTCGTGTAGACGGCGTAGCGCTCCCAGGCCGACTCGGCCACCGCCGCGACTCCGGCGGCCGACGCCGCGAGGCCGCGCACGCCGGTGCCCTCGGCGCTCAGCTTCCCGATCACCCCGCACTGGGACCACCGGGCGCCGTCCGGGGAGCAGTAGACCCGCACGTCCCCGGCGTCCGACTTCTGGCGCGTCGGCACCAGCAGGAACCCCTTCGCGGTGACCGCCAGCGCTCCCGGCTCCGGCCGTACGTCGGCCAGGGCGGCGGCGGTGCGGAGCCAGCTGCGGCCGCCGTCGTCCGAGCGCAGGATCACCGACACCGAGTCGCCGGACCCCGGGTCGGCCAGCACCACGACCTTGTCGCCGCGTGCTGCCACCGCCCGCATGCCCCTGACCTTGTCGGGGGTGCCGATCTGGTCGGTGTCGACCCTCGTCCAGCTCCTCCCGTCCGGCGAGACCCAGGCGACCGGGCCGGCCGTGCCGTCCTTGAGCGTCGTGGCGCCCACGGCGAGGAAGCCGCTCGCGGTCCTGGCCACGTCGGCGATGCGGTCCTGGCTCCAGAACGCGGTGAGCCCGGCCGGGTCCACCGCCGTCCACGAACGGCCGTCGGAGGAGACCCACATCCCGCGGGCGCCGGGACCCGCCGGGCCGGGGGCGTCGGTCCCGACGGCCAGCCAGCGGCCGCCGCCGCCCGCGACCCGGCCGACCGCCCCCGCGCTCGGCTCGTACCCGGCCGGGCCCGCGACGTGGCCGAGCTGCCAGTCCCTGCCGCCGTCGGTGGACACGAGGAACAGCGGCCGCGGGCTCGGGCTCGTCGTGTCGCTGCCGACCGCCACCACCGTCGTCCCGGACGAGGCGAACGCGTTGAGCACCTGGCTCGACCCGTTGCCGGGCATGCCGGGCGCCGCGAACGCCACGTCGCCCGACTGGCCGTCGCCGGCCGCCAGCCGCAGCCCGGCCGTGGACGGCTCCCGCGTCCACCTGACCACGGCCACGCCGAGGACGGCGGCGACCATCAGGACCACCGCCACCACGAGAGGGGTCATCAGCCTGCCGGAGGGGTACCGGCGGGGCGGCAGGACCCGCCGATGGCGCCGGCCGCCGCCCGCGCGGGGCGGGCCGACGGCCACGAGCACGTCCGGACGGGCGGGCCGCCCGCCCGGAGGACGGCCGATCCGCTCCACCGGCTCCCGTACGGGCTCCTCCGGGGACTCCGGGTACGGCGGCCCGTCGTCCGGGGGGACCGGCGGTTCCTGGGGGCGGTCCCGGTACGGGGGCTGGTAGGCGTGGGGGCCGGGGCGGCGGACCTCGTCGGTCCGCCCGGGTTCGGGCTCCGCGGGGATCTCGGGATGGAGGCGGATGCCGGACCCGCCCGGCTCGCCGAGGTCGTGCCGGGAGGCGGGCTCGGGAGGGGTGTGGCTCCAGACCTGTCCGGGCTGCGACGGGGAGTCGCCCTCCTCAGGCCGCCCGCGCGACGCGCCGGCCGGCGCGGACGGGGCCTCGCGCGATGAGCCGGGCGCCGGCGGGGGCTCGCGTAAGGGGCCGGACGGCGGGGTGTCGAGCTCGGGCGCTCCGGGGCCGTCGGGGTTCTCGTGGGGGATCCGGGCGCGGGTGACCCGGGGCGGACCGGAAGCCACCAGCTTGTCCGGCCGGTTCACCATCCGCCTCGGCGGCCCCTCGGCGCGCTCCGGGTCACGCTGTCCCGCGCTCTCACCGACGGACGGCCGGCCGGCTCCGGCGGACGGCCCGCCCGCCCCCGGCCGTCCCGGATCGCCGCCGCCCGCGGACGCCGGATCCGGCGACCTGGCACCCTCGCCGTGCCAGGTCGCCGGGGCGGCGTCGCCGCCGGCCTCGGGTGGGGAACCCTCCGCGGGGGACCGTCCCGGCGGCCGGCCGTGCCGGGACTCGGCCGGGGCGTACGGCGCCGAGTAGGGCCGTCGCCCGCTCCTCGCCGCGCGCTCGCCCTCCTGCGGGCCCTCGGGCCGTGACTCCGGTCGCGGAGCCCAGCCGCTCTGGCCGGGCTCGCGCCCCTCCCGCTCCTCTGGCTCTTCCGCGTCCTCCGGCACGGGGGCGGCGAACGGGGGCAGGGCCCAGGGAGAGGGGCCGGGGGGCGAGTGGTGAAGCGTCGGAGGGGACGCCGGGTGCTGCTGGGACTCCTCTGCGCGTGAGGTGCTCTGGTCGTCGGCGGCATGCCGCCGGTCGCGCTCGTGGGGGCCCGAGGCCACGCTCAGTACCTCCTACCCAAGGGGGCTAATCCGGACCGTTCCACCATCGGTACGGCAAAGCGGACGCGATCATTGTGATACCCCATCACCAATCCAGAGCAACACGGGAACGCGCCCGGAACCAGACCTCTCTAGTCAGATTTATCGGGAGAGTGTCTGAATTGCCCTCTTACGGGCGATAACGACGATTGCAATGCCGTACACGGCGAACTGCACCAGCGTCCCGGTCAGCGACTGCCACGGCAGCGACCCCTGCTGGAGCGCCCCGCCCATGTCCCCGGAGGCGGCGACGACTCCGAACGCCACCACGTTGTTCGTCGCGTGCAGCGCGATCGGGGCCTCCAGCCCGCCCGTGAGGATCGCGAGCCAGCCCATCAGGATGCCGAACCCGAAGACGTAGGCGATGCCCCAGTCGGTGTACCCGTGCAGGGCGGCGAAGGCCACCGACCCCAGCAGGATGCCCGGCCAGGGATTGCGCAGGTACGCGCCGAAGGACTGGAGGATCCACCCCCGGAACGCGTACTCCTCGGCGGCCGCCTGGAACGGCACGAGCACGAGGATGACGATCATCGGAGGGAGGAACGCCTCCCACCCGGCCCACCGATAGCCCGGGTCCTCGCCGGTGGCCTCCAGCGTCGCCCCCTCCACGAGCTGGCCGAGCACGACCGCGACCAGGGCGACGACGAGGCATGTCCCCAGCCATCTCCACCGGAAGCGCAGGGCGACCGACGACAGCGACCCCGGCAGCCGCCGCTGGACCGCCCAGGCCGCGCCGAAGACCAGCGGGATCGCGAGGGCGATCACCCCGAGGTGGACGCCGAGGTCCAGGACGGGATCGGCGAAGATCCGGTCGCCGCCCATCGCCATCTGCGCGCCGAGCAGCAGCGACACCAGCGCGGCCACCAGCCCCACGCCGATCGACACGACCAGGAACGCGGCGACGATCACGAGCGTGCCCACGACGGGCCGCCACCAGCGGTGCGCGGCCGTCCGGGCCAGCCGGTCGTAGCGGGTCCCCGCCGGAGGCGGCACGGCCCACGCGGCGCGCGGCTGCCACTGATACGGCGGGAACGGCTGCCCCGCCCACGGCCCCTGCCCCTCCATGGGCTGCCCGGCCGGCCACTGCGGCTCGGGAGGCCGTCCCCCACCGGGGACGGGCTGCCGCCCGTACGGTCCCTCGGCGTACGGCCCGGCGGCCGGCGGCGTGCCGGGCCGGTCCTCGTGAGGCGCACCGGTTCCGGCCCCGCCGTCGGCGGGCTCGTCCCGCGACGGGCCGGCCGGGTGTGAGGCCGCCGGGTCCGGCTGAGGTTCGCTCATGTCTCCATTGTTCGCGCCCGCCCGGGGACGCCTTTCGACGGGCCTGCTCCTTTGCGTAGAAGTTCACAGACAGGCGGCCCGCGCCCGGGTTCACTCGGCAGGAGGAAACACCAGGTAGATCGACCAGGAGCATGACATGAGCCGCTCAGGACCCTTCTTCACCCTCGCCGCGGGCGCCGTGCTCGCGGCCGGCCTGGCAGCGGCCAGCGTGACGGCCGCGCCCGCCCTCCGCCAGGTGGACGCGCAGGCCACCGCCCCTCCCGTGGAGGTCACCACCACCCCCGGGCAGACGGCCTCGCCACAGCAGACCGATTCCACGCAGACCGATTCCACGCAGACCGATTCCACGCAGACCGATTCCACGCAGACCGAGCCCGCGCAGACCGAGCCCGCGGCCGTGGACACCACGCCGAAGAAGGCCGACTACGCCGGCGTCGCCCAGGGGAACGGCGGCCTCGTCGCCATCGCCGTACGCGACGGCCGGGCCGTGGCGTACTTCTGCGACGGCCGCATCGAATCCTGGCTGAAGGGGACCGCCGCGGACGACACGGTCGTCCTCAAGGGCCGGCACTCCCTGATCACGGCCGCCCTCGGCAAGGGCAGGGCCCAGGGAAAGATCCAGTTCGGCGACGCCACGTGGCGGTTCGTCGCCCCGCTCGTCAGGAAGCCGTCCGGGCTCTACCGGGCGACGGCCGTCGTCCGCGGCGCGAGGATCGTCGGCGGCTGGATCGTGCTGCCCAGCGGCCAGGAGGTCGGTCGCGTGGGCATCGGCGGCAGCGGCGAGCCCGCGCCCGCCTTCACGCCCGGCTCCCCCGTCGACTACTACGGCGTCCCCCTGCGCCCGCAGGAGCCCGACGCGTTCCTCGACGACCTCGCGCCCTGACCTCTCGTCCCCGGAGCCCGGCCGCTACGGCGGCGCCCCACCCCACGACCCCCGTCCCGATCACCTCAGCAGGAGCCTCCCATGACGCACACACAGGTCGCCCCGGCGCGCGGAGCCGCGCCGCTTCTCGTCCCCCTCCTCGCCGGCGGGCTCGTCGCCGTCGCCCTCGGCGTGTACGGCAGGGCCCACGCCCCCACCGGCTTCGCCGTCGGCCTGGCCGGCTTCTCCGGACCGCTCGCCATGAAGGCCTGGCTGACGACGGGGGCCGCGCTGCTGGCGGTCGTCCAGGTGCTGTCGGCCATGGCGCTGTGGGGCAGGATCACGGTCACCGGCTCGTGGGTGGCGCCGCTGCACCGCTGGTCCGGCCGCCTCGCCTTCGTGCTGACGGTCCCGGTGGCGTTCCACTGCCTCTACTCGCTGGGCGCCCAGTACGACGCGCCCCGCGTGCTCGTCCACTCGGCGCTCGGCTGCTTCTTCTACGGGGTGTTCACGGCCAAGATGCTCGCGCTGCCCAAGCGGGGGCTGCCGGGGTGGACGCTGCCGGTCCTCGGCGGCCTGGTCTTCACCGCGCTCGCCGGCCTCTGGCTGACCTCGTCGTTCTGGTTCTTCACCACGCTCGGCGTGCGGTTCTGACGGCCGGGCCGGCCGTCACGGCGTGAAGACGCCGGTGCGCCTCAGCCCGGCGGCCCGGCCCTTGGCCGCCACCACCAGCGCCATCTTCCGGGACGCCTCGTCGATCATCTCGTCGCCGAGCATGACCGCGCCCCGCTTCTCGACCGTCGTGTAGTACTCGTACGCGTCCAGGATCAGCTCGGCGTGGTCGTAGTCCTCCTGGGACGGCGAGAACACCTCGTTGGCCGTCTCCACCTGCGTCGGGTGGAGCACCCACTTGCCGTCGAAGCCCAGGGCGGCGGCGCGGCGGGCGACCGCCCGGAAGCCGTCCAGATCGCGGATCTGCAGGTACGGCCCGTCGATCGCCTGGAGGTCGTGCGCCCGCGCGGCCATGAGGATGCGCATGAGGATGTAGTGGTAGGCGTCGCCCTCGTCGTACCCGGGCGGCTGCCGCCCGACCACGAGCGTCCGCATGCCGATCGACGCCATGAAGTCGGCCGGCCCGAAGACCAGCGTCTCCAGCCGCGGCGAGGAGGCGGCGATGTCGTCGGCGTTGACGAGCCCCCGGGCGTTCTCGATCTGCGCCTCGATGCCGATCCGGCCCTCGGGGAGGCCGTTCGCCCGCTCGATCTGGCCGAGCAGGGTGTCGAGCCAGACCACGTGCGCGGCGTCCTGGACCTTCGGCAGCATGAGGCAGTCGAGTCGGTCGCCCGCGCCCTCCACCACGTCGATCACGTCGCGGTAGGTCCACTGCGTGGTCAGGTCGTTGACCCGGACGACGACGGTTCTGCCCGTCCAGTCGCCCTCGCGGAGGGCGCCCACGACGTTGCGGCGGGCCTCCTCCTTGGCGCCGGGGGCCACGGAGTCCTCCAGGTCGAGGAACACCTCGTCGGCGGCGATCCCCTGCGCCTTCTCGAGGAAGCGGGGGTTGCTGCCGGGCACCGCCAGGCACGATCGTCGAGCGCGCATGGCCACACCCTAGCGAGGCCCGCCGGGATCGCGGCGCACCGGGCCGTCGGGCGTGTGTCCTTCGGGGCAGCGCCGGACTCGTCGTTGGTGGTAGTGCCGGAACCGGTCTTGGTAGGAGTGCCACAACCCGGCCGCCGGGAGCGGCCGGATCTCCTCCCGCTCCTCGCGTACGGGCCTCGTGCCGCTGTGGCTCTCCTACAAATCCAGCGAATCGTTCTTGGCGCGGGGCCCGTAGGGCTTTGCCCGCAGAAGCCGAAGAATGGGCACGAAGGCAAAGATCCTCCGTGCCCCGACCGGTCGGAGGTCACGAACGTCTCATCAAGGAGTGACCGATGGTCAACGCCGCCACGGGGGCCCGCCCCGCCGTTCTTTCCGATTTCGTCCCCGCGTTCCCGGCCGCCTCCGGCGCGCTGGGCGTCCGGCTCCGCGACGCCGCCCTCGTCCTCGGCGGCGCGGCCCTGACCGGCCTGGCGGCCCAGATCAGCGTCCCCGTGCCGGGCTCCCCCGTCCCGGTCACCGGGCAGACGCTCGCCGTCGTGCTCGTCGGCGCCGCGCTCGGCCTGAACCGCGCGGCCCTCAGCATGGCTGTTTACATGATCGCCGGTGTGGCCGGCGTGCCGTGGTTCGCCCACGGCTCGCACGGTTTCGGCGGCGCGACGTTCGGGTACGTCGTCGGCTTCGTGGCCGCCGCGGCGCTGGTGGGGTGGCTCGCCCAGCACGGCGGCGACCGCACGGTGGCCCGCACGGTCGGCACGATGATCCTCGGCAACCTGGTCATCTACGCCTTCGGCCTGCCGGTCCTGGTCGCCGTGACGGGCATGGACCTCGGCACCGCCCTGGTCGAGGGCGCAGGGAAGTTCGTCGTGGGCGACCTGCTGAAGATCGCCGTCGCCGCCGGTCTCCTGCCCGCGGCCTGGCGTCTCGCCAACAGGTAATCCGTACCCCGGCGTGAGAGGCTGGGGGCGTGAGCATCGCGGTCATCGAAGAGGGCGCGAAGAAGTCGGGCGTGCTGTGGCTCGCGCTGCCCTCAGGGGCGCGGCTGGCGTGGCACGTGTGGCACGACGGCGCGATCTACGTGGTGACGGGCGGCGGCGAGCAGTCGCTGCCCGGCCTCGCCGAGTCGGCCGAGGTCGAGGTCACGCTGCGGAGCAAGGACAACGGCTCGCGGCTCGTCCGCTTCCCCGCCTCGGTCGAGGTCGTCGACCAGGCGGCCGCCGCCGACGCGGTGGCGGCCCTGGCGAAGGACCGTCTCAACGCGCCCGACGCCGCCGGTCTGCCCGCCCGCTGGGCCGAGCACGCCACGGTCGTCCGGCTCAGGCCGCGCCCGGACTCGGACCCGGACAGCGGGTCCTGACCGGCAGCGCCACGGTCGCCTGGCTCACGCCGCCCCGCTGCCGGCCGGGATTTATAAAGCGGCCCTGAACGGTCGCGGCGCGGTCAGGGACGCCGCCCCATGACGTGCAGCAGCCGATCCTGCCGCGACGCGCCGGGGCCGGGCGTCCCGTCGGGGGCGGCGAAGAACCGGTGTGTCGTGTGGAGGTCGACGGGAGTCTCGGACAGACCGGCGTAGATCTCGGCGAGGTTGTCGTCGACCCACGCGACCAGACCGGGATCCAGGGCGTCGTCCACCCCGAGGGCCCGGGCGAGGTCCCAGGTGTGGATGACGCTGTCCGCGGTCCGCACGGCGAGCGCCTGCCCACCGGTCACCTGCCCCAACGGGTAGTCGAGCACGCGCTCCAGGGCGCCCGCCCCGGCGAACGCCCGGGCGCACTCCCTCACCGAACGCGTGTAGGCGCCCACCGGGTCGTCACCCAGGACGTCGGCGTCGCGCTGCCGCAGGAACTCCTCCTTCGTGCCGCCCCGCAGCAGACGCACGTAGTTGAGATTGCCCCCGGCCATGTGGTTCACGAGATGGCGCACGGTCCAGCCAGTGCAGGGCGTGGGCCCGGACCACTGCCCGGGCCGCACCTCCCGCAGCCTCCGCTCGAACTCATCGCTGGCCAGGACGTAGCGGTCGACGATCCCGTCGAATGCGCGGTTCACGGATACGAGTCTGCCGAGGCGCGGCGCGCCGGACCGGCGGGAATGAGACCCCGCATCCGGGCTCTCGTACCGTCCTCACACGCGGGCGGCCTCGACGGCGGTCGCCGGGTCGTGGGCGGCCGGCAGCCGCACGGTCGCCGACTGGGCGAGCAGGGCCCCGCCGAGCACGACCGCGCCGCCAACGATCTGGGCCGGGCCGAGACGCTCGCCCGCGAGCACCCAGGCGATCACCGCCCCCGCGATGACCTCCATGGACGCCACGGTCGCGCCCACCGCGGCCGACAGGCGCCGGACCGCGGTGACCCCGGTGACGTACGCCACGACCGTCGCGATCAGGACCAGCCAGGCGGCGGCCCCGGCCACGGGCAGGGAGTGGCCGCCGACGCTCGCGCTCCCGGCGAAGGCGGACCAGGGGATGTCCCAGGGGCGCGACACCGGCACGAGGGCCACGGCCGCGCCGAGCATCCCCCAGCCGACCAGGCCGAGCGTGTCCACGTCGTCACCGAAGGAATCGCTCATCAGGAAATATCCGGCGCAGCACGCGGAGGCGACCAGGGCCAGCAGTAGTCCGACGGCGTCCAGGCGCAGACCGTCCCAGACCTCGACGACGACCGCGAGGCCGGCCACGGCGACGATCGCCCCCAGGTAGGCCGAGCGCGGCAGCCGTACATGCCGGACGAACCGCACCCACAGCGCGACCATCACCGGCGAGGTGTACTCGATGAGCAGCGCCACCCCGACCGGCAGCCGGGTGATGGCCAGGAAGAACAGGCACTGGACGGCGGCCACGGCGACCACGGCGTAGGCGGCGAAGAACAGCAGGCGGTCGCGGGGAATGCGCAGGGCCTTCGGCCGGACGGCGGCGAGCACCAGGAGCAGGACGACTCCGGCGCCCGCCATCCTGACCCAGACCGCCTCCAGCGGCGTGAGCCCCGCCGCCCCCAGGAACTTGGCCATCGGCCCGGAGAAGCCGAAGCACAACGCCGAGACCGCCGCGATCCCCAGGCTGACCGCCCTCATGTCACCCGCCCATGTAATCACCCATAACGTGCTTTGATCCTGTCACAATGGACGCCTCCGCCGCATCCCCCCGGCGTCCGTGCGGGCGGCTTGCGTACCCTGGCAGGGTGGATCGGATCTTCGTGGCGCGCCTGGCGGGGCTCGCGGTGTTCGACCCGGCCGGCGACCAGATCGGCCGGATCCGGGACGTCGTTGTCTCGCTGCGCGGCCCGCTGCCGCCCCGGGTCCACGGGTTCGTGGTGGAGGTGCAGCCGCGCCGCCGCGTCTTCCTGCCGATCACCAGGATCACCAGCATCGAGGCCCGCGCGGTGATCTTCACGGGCAAGCTCAACATGCGCCGCTTCGAGCGCAGGGACGCCGAGACCCTCGCCATCGGGGAGCTCCTCGACCTCGGCGTGGAGTACAAGGGCGACCCGGTCACCGTCCAGGACCTCGCGATGGAGCAGCCGCGGCCGTCCGAGTGGCTGGTCACGAAGGTCGCCGTACGGCGCGGAACCCGCCGCAGGGGCGAGACGCTGATCGTGGACTGGGACGAGGTCGGCGGCTTCGAGGTGATCCAGAAGGACCAGGGGGCGGCCAACCTCCTCGCGGCGTTCGAGGCGCTGCGCCCGGCCGACCTGGCCAACATGCTGCACGAGCTGCCCAGCAAGCGGATGGCCGAGGTGGCCGCCGCGCTCGACGACGACCGGCTGGCCGACGTCCTGGAGGAGCTGCCCGACCGCGACCAGGTCCTCGTGCTGAGCCGGCTCCACCGGGAGCGGGCGGCCGACGTCCTGGAGGAGATGAGCCCGGACGACGCCGCCGACCTGCTGCAGGATCTTCCCGCGGAGCAGGCCGAGGGGCTGCTGCGGCTCATGGTGCCCGAGGAGGCCGAGCCGGTCCGGCGGCTGCTGAGCTACGGCGAGTTCACGGCCGGTGGCATGATGACCACCGAGCCCGTCGTCCTCCCGCCGACCTCGACGGTCGCCGAGGCGCTCGCGCACATCCGCCAGCAGGAGCAGCTTCCGGCGATCGCCGCCATGGTGTACGTGACCCGCCCACCCAACGAGACGCCGACCGGCCGCTACCTCGGGGTGGCGCATTTCCAGCGGCTGCTCAGGGAGCCGCCGTCGACGCTGCTCGGCAGCGTGATAGACAACACGGTGGACCCGATCAGGCCGGAGCTGACCGTCACCGAGGTGGCCTCCTACCTCGCGACGTACAACCTGGTCGCGATCCCCGTCGTCGACGAGATCGGGCGCCTGCTGGGCGCCGTGACCGTGGACGACGTCCTCGACCACATGCTGCCGGAGGACTGGCGGGAGCGACAGTGACAGAGCGACTCGACCAGCCGCGCGAGCTGACCCCACGCCTGCGGCCGTACTACGACCCCGAGGCGTTCGGGCGGCTGTCGGAGCGCATCGCCCGGTTCCTCGGCACCGCCCGGTTCATCGTCTACATGACGGTCGTCGTCGGGATGTGGCTGCTGTGGAACACGTTCGCGCCGTACAAGTTCGACCCCTACCCGTTCATCTTCCTGACGCTGATGCTCTCGCTCCAGGCGTCGTACGCGGCTCCGCTGATCCTGCTGGCGCAGAACCGGCAGGCCGACCGGGATCGTGTGCAGTACGAACAGGACCGCATGACGGCCGAGCGGAACCAGGCGGAGATCGAGTACCTGACGCGGGAGATCGCGAGCCTGCGGCTGGCCCTGGGCGAGGTGGCGACGAGGGATTACATCAGGTCGGAGCTCCAGCGCCTGCACGACGACCTGACGGGGCGTCCGGTCTGACCTGATACCCGGGGTCGGTGTACTGACAACACCGCCTGAGTCCATAGCATGGATTCATGGCACCATCCCCAGAACTGGTCATGGCTGCGCTCGCGACGGTCAACGATCCCGAGATCCGCCGGCCGATCACCGAGCTCGACATGGTCAAGAGCGTCGACATCTCCCCCGACGGGGTGGTGCGCGTTGGCGTGTATCTCACCGTCGCCGGCTGCCCCATGCGCGACACCATCACGCGGGACGTCACGACCGCGGTGTCCCGGATCGACGGCGTGGCCCGCGTCCAGGTGGACATGGACGTCATGAGCACCGAGCAGCGCAAGAACCTGCAGACCAAGCTGCGCGGCGACCGCGGGCCGGAGAAGGAGATCCCCTTCGCCAAGCCCGGCTCGCTGACGCGCGTGTTCGCGGTCGCCAGCGGCAAGGGCGGTGTCGGCAAGTCGTCGGTCACCGTGAACCTGGCCGCCGCGATGGCGTCCTCGGGGCTCAAGGTCGGCGTCGTCGACGCGGACATCTACGGCCACTCGGTGCCTCGCATGCTCGGCGTGAGCGACCGCCCCACCAAGGTCGAGGACATGATCATGCCGCCGGTGGCGCATGACATCAAGGTCATCTCGGTCGGCATGTTCAAGCCGGAGGGCAACACCCCGGTCGTCTGGCGCGGCCCCATGCTCGACCGGGCGCTCTACCAGTTCCTCACCGACGTCTACTGGGGCGACCTCGACGTCCTGCTCATGGACCTGCCCCCGGGCACCGGCGACATCGCGATCTCGGTGGCCCAGCGGATGCCCACGGCCGAGATCCTCGTGGTGACCACCCCGCAGCAGGCGGCCGCCGAGGTGGCCGAGCGGGCCGGCTCGATCGCCGCGCAGACCCACCAGCAGATCGCCGGCGTCATCGAGAACATGGCGTGGCTGCCCTGCCCGCACTGCGACGAGCGGATCCCGGTGTTCGGCGAGGGCGGCGGCCAGACCGT
Organism: Microbispora corallina; assembly: GCF_016863035.1. Taxonomy (GTDB): domain Bacteria; phylum Actinomycetota; class Actinomycetes; order Streptosporangiales; family Streptosporangiaceae; genus Microbispora; species Microbispora corallina. The sequence goes on along the minus strand of NZ_BOOC01000014.1, from coordinate 216,602 downwards.
GGCCGACGCGCTGACCCGCACGCTCGGCGCCCGCGTCCCGCTGCTCGGTCAGGTGCCGATCGACCTGCGGCTGCGCGAGGGCGGCGACGAGGGCAAGCCCCTCGTCCTCACCGACCCCGACTCCCCGGCCGCGACCGAGCTGCGCCGGATCGCGGGCTCGCTGAGCAAGAAGTCCACCAGCCTCAAGGGCCTCAAGCTGGACATCTCCCCGGTCAAGCACTGATCCCGGCCGGGGGCCGGATCAGGTCGCCTCGTTGTCGTACGGCGGGATCTCCCCGACGCCGAGCTCCGGCGTCGGGGAGACCACCTCGGGAACGGCGGGCGTGCCGTTCCAGTCGTTCTCAAGATCGTCGAGCAGGTGCTTGCGCACGAACGTCTTCGGGTTGAGGTCGGCCGGGTCGAAGTTGGAGAACTCCGGGCCCAGGTTGGCCTGGAGGTCGGCCTTCGCGTTGTTGGCCATCTGCCGCAGCTGCCGCAGCGTACGGCCGGCCTGGGACGCGGCCTGAGGCAGCTTGTCCGGGCCGAACACGAGCAGAGCGATCACCACGAGCGCCAGTAGCTCCGGCCAGCCCAGTCCGAACACGGTGATCTCCTTCTGCAAGACGAGCTGGTTTCAGCCTAATGCCCCGTATCGGCGATGAGGACGGCCGATGGCCGCCTGCTCAGGACGGACCGGCGGAGGGGACGGGGGCCGCGCCGACCGTCACGGTCGCCGTCCTGACCTCACCGTCGTGCTGGAACTTGATCGCCACCCGGTCGCCGGGGGCCCGGCTGCGGATGCTCACGATCAGCTCCCGGCTGTCGCCCACGGGCCGGCCGTCCACCTCCAGGATGACGTCGCCCGGCCGCAGGCCCGCCTGGTCGGCCGGGCCTCCCGGCGTGACCGGGGTCGCCCCGCCCGTGGCCTGCGTGGCGATGCGCACGCCCTGGCCCTGGTAACTCTGGTCGATGCTGATCCCGATCCGCGAGGTCCTGGCCGTCCCCGAGGTGATCAGCTCCTGGGCGATCCGGCGGACCTGGTTGACCGGGATCGCGAACCCGAGGCCGATGCTGCCGGTCTGCTGGCCGAAGCCCGCGCTGCCGCCCAGCGTCGCGATGGCCGAGTTGACCCCGATGACCTCTCCGGCGGCGTTCACGAGCGGACCGCCCGAGTTGCCGGGGTTGATCGCCGCGTCCGTCTGGATGGCGTTGATGAGGGCGTAGTCGGAGCCGGTGGAGCCTCCGGCCTCGACCGGGCGGTTCAGCGAGCTGATGATGCCCGTGGTGACGGTGCCCATCAGGCCGAGCGGCGACCCGATCGCGATGACCGGGTCTCCCACCACGACGCCGTCCGAGTTCCCGAGGGGGAGCTCCGGCGCCCTGATCGGCCCGTCGGGCTTCACCACCGCGATGTCCGAGTTGGGGTCGCGGCCGACGATCCGCGCGCCGAGCGAGCTGCGGTCGGCGAAGCGGATGTGGATCTCGCCGCCCTGAGCGGCGACGGCGACCACGTGGTTGTTGGTGACGACGTAGCCGCCCTTGATGACGAAGCCGGAGCCGGTGCCGGCCTCTCCGTTGCCTTTGACCTCCAGCGACACCACGCTCGGCAGCACCTTCGCGGCCACCCCGGCGACCGAGTCGGGGGCGCGGCCCGTAGGAGCGGCGGACGGCGTGGCCAGCGAGTAGCCCGGGTCGGTGCCCGACGGCGACCGCGTCAGCAGGAACGTCCCCCAGCTCGCGACGCCGCCCGCGACCAGGGCGATGACGACCGCGAGCGCCGCGAACAGAGCCAGGTTGAGGCCCCGCTGCGGCGGCTGGGCGGGCGCGGGCGGCGGCGCCCACTCAGGGCCCATCCCGTACGGGCCGGGCAGGGGCGGCGGGGGCGGCGGGGGCTCGGGCGGCCCGCCGAGAGGACCCCAGCGGGGTTCCTCGGCACCGGGAGAGGGCTCGGGCCGGTCCGACGCGTCGTGCGAGCGCGTGTGGTCGGTCATCGGGGCAGTCACTCCTCGCGCACGGCGACATCCGCTGGCGGCCGCCCTGCGACGCCGAACGCGCCCCCGACGGCTTCAGGGACCGATCGTATGACGTCGTGGCCCGTCAGTGGGCAAGGGTCGGCGTCACACTCCGTGACGGAGTCGGCGACAACCTCACCAGCGGCGCCTGGTTGTGCACCGGAGGCACGAACATCTCCCCCCGTGTGGGGGTCTGCGGGGCGGAGCCGCCGCCCACCAGGAACATGGTGCTGATCGCGACGGCGGCGGACGCCACGCCGACCGCGACGTATCCCGCGCGCCGGGCTCGGCCGGGCCGTCCGGGGCCGGAGGATCCGGCGTCACGGCGCCGGGGCCGGTTGTCCACGGGCCCGCCCACGTGCATGCCGGGAAGACCCCCGGAGCCGTACGCCGGATGGTCGGGAAAGGGCCGCATCCGTGGCGGCAGCGGCCCTCCCGGCTCCGACATGCGCAGCAGCGACATCGTGAGGTCGGCCGGCATGGCCGGCGGGTCCATCGAGCGCAGTCGGCTCTTGAGCGCGCGCAACGCGTCGACCTCGGCGCGGCAGTCCGCGCAGAAGGTCAGGTGGGCGAGGGCGCGTTCTCTGTCGTTGTGGCCCAGTTCGCCGTCGATGAGCGCGGAGACGCGCTCGCCGAGGTGGCTCATAGTCCCTCCCTGCTGATCGAAGGGGGGGTTTGATCGTTGTTCCGGTTCGCCGCGGGCGCCCGGTGGTCGAGCGCCTCCCGCAGCTGGGCGCGGCCGCGGTGGATGCGGCTGCGCACGGTCCCGAGCTTCACGCCGAGAGTGGCGGCGATCTCCTCGTAGGACAGCCCCTCGATGTCGCACAGCACGACCGCGGCCCGGAACTCGGGCGCCAGCGAGTCGAGCGCGGCCTGGATGTCGGGCTCCAGGTGCGCGTCGTCGTAGGCCTGGGCGGGTGACGGCTCCCGGCCGTGCAGCCGCTCGGCGGCGTCGTCCGCCAGCCCTTCGAAACGGATGCGCTGCCTGCGGCGCGCCATGTCGAGGAAGAGGTTCGTCGTGATGCGGTGCAACCAGCCCTCGAAGGTGCCCGGCGTGTAGCTGGACAGGGACCGGAAGACGCGGACGAAGACCTCCTGCGTGAGGTCCTCTGCGTCGTGCACGTTGCCGGTCAGGCGGTACGCCAGCCGGTAGACCCGCGCGGAATGCGTTCGGACGACCTCCTCCCAGGTGGGAGGCGTCCAGCCGGACACCGAAGTCTCCGCCTGGTGGTCGTGTTCGTCCACCGGCATTCCTCTCTGCAGGATCGTCGCTACAGCCATAGTGCCTGGTTTCGCCCCTTCCTGCGCACCGCGGGCAGAGCGGCCTTTGAACAAAGACCGTTCAAAGCGTGCAACGTCCCCGTTGTGGCGTGAGTTCCCGTTCCGGGCCGACTCCCCTAGGCTGCGTCCAAGATGAAGCAGGGGAGGGAGAGGCCGATGGCGACACCGGCCAGCCTGGAGTACGCGGAGGAGTTCGTCCCGGAGGACGACATCCTGCGGTCCGCGCGCCGGCGTGGCATCGAGGTCGGGGCACGCCCGATCCTGCCCGGATGCGGGGCGGCGCTCTGCTTCCTCACGACCGTGGTCAACGCCCGCTCGGTGGTCGAGGTCGGCACCGGCTGCGGCGTCTCCGGCCTGTGGCTGCTGCGGGGGATGCGCCCGGACGGAACGCTGACGAGTGTGGACGTCGAGCCCGAGCACCAGCGGATGGCGCGGCAGACCTTCGCGGAGGCCGGGTTCTCCGGCAGCAGGATCCGCCTGATCGGGGGCCGCGCCCTCGACGTGCTCCCCCGCCTCGCCGACGGCGGGTACGACCTCGTCTTCTGCCACGCCGCCAAGCAGGAGTACATCGACTACCTGACCGAGTCGGTGCGGCTGCTGCGCGTCGGCGGGGTGGTGGCCTTCGCCGACGCCCTGCACCACGACCAGGTGGCCGACCCGACGCAGCGCGACCCGGACACGGTGGCCGTGCGCGAGCTGGGCAAGCTGGTCAGGAACGACGAGCGGCTGCGCCCGCTGCTGCTCCCCCTCGGCGACGGCCTGCTCGCCGCCGTCAGGCTCGCCTGAGCACCGCGGGGACGGCGCCGGCCAGGTAGCTCAGCCGGCCAGGTGAATCAGTCGGCGAGGTGGCTCAGCCGGCGAGGTAGCTCAGCAGCAGCCGGACGCCGAAGCCCGTGCCGCCCTTGGTGATCTCGGCGTCGTCGGACCCGGCGCGGGCCGGGCCGGCGATGTCGAGGTGGGCCCACGGACGCCCGCCGGTGAACTCCCTGAGGAACAGGGCCGCCGCCACCGAGCCCGCCGAGCCGGACATCTTCCTGTCGACGTTGGCCAGGTCGGCCACGTCGGAGTCGAGCATGTCGCGGTAGTCGTCGACCAGCGGCATCCGCCAGAGCCGGTCGCCGCTGACCTCCCCGGCCGCGAGCAGCGCGTCCGCCAGCGGCTCGTCGGTCGCGTACAGCGCGCCGAGGTTCACGCCGAGGGCCACCTTCGCCGCCCCGGTGAGCGTGGCCACGTCGATCAGGACGTCCGGCTCGAGCTCCGCGTCGGCGTAGGCGAGCGCGTCGGCCAGCACGAGCCGTCCCTCGGCGTCGGTGTTCAGCACCTCGACCGTGCGGCCGCCGTACTGCCGGATGACGTCGCTGGGCCGCTGGGCCGAGCCGGAGATGGCGTTCTCCGCGCAGGCCACCAGGCCGGTGACGCGGACGGGCGCCTCGAACGCGGCCAGTGCGCTCATCGCGGCGATGATCGCGGCGCCGCCGGCCATGTCGGTCTTCATCGCCTTCATGCCCTCGGTGGGCTTGAGCGACAGGCCGCCGGTGTCGAACGTGATCCCCTTGCCGACCAGCACGACGTGGCGCCGCGCGTCCCGCGGGGCGTACGAGAGCCGGACGAGGCGGGGCGGGCTGATCGAGCCCTGGCCGACGGCCCGGATGCCGCCGAACTCGGCGAGCTGCTCCCCCTCCCAGACGCGGGCGTCCAGGCCCGAGTCGGCAGCGACGATCTTGGCCTGGTCGGCGAGCCAGGCGGGGGTCTTGACCGACGACGGGGTGTTGACGAGGTCGCGGGCCAGGGCGGTGGCCCGTGCGATGGCCTCGCCGCGCCGCAGGGCCCGCTCGTCGCCGCCCGCGAAGACGATCTCTCTCACCGGCGAGGAGCCGCCCTTGCCGATGGTGAACGTGTACGTGGCGAGCAGCGCGCCCTCGGCGAGAGCGGCGACCTCTCCTTCCCCGGGGACCGTGACCGTCACCGAGGCCCGGCCTCTGGCCTTGCGCGCCACCGACGCGCCCGCCCGGCGCAGCGCGCGAGCCGTGCCGTCACCCGTGCCGTACAGCAGGATCCGGCCGACGCCGTCACCGCGCGGGACGGGGACCTCGACGATCTCGCCGGGCTCGCCCTTGGCCTCGTAATGGGCCAGCAGGGCCGCCGCGGGGACGGGCAGCTCGACGGCGGGCGCGAGGTCCGGCCCGAAGGGCACGGCCAGCAGCTCAGGCTCGCCGGCGGGCCGCTCGGCGAGCGACGTCGTGGTCTCGATGGGCACGTCTACCTCCAACAGAGCGGCCCCGGCGAGGGAGACGCCCGTCGCCAGGGCCGGACATGGAAACGAACAGGTCGCGGGCTTCAGCCCACGACCTTCTTCAGCGCGTCGCCGAGGGCGCTGGCCTCGTCCGCCGAGAGCTCCACGACGAGTCGGCCGCCACCCTCGAGGGGGACCCGCATGACGATGCCCCGTCCTTCCTTGGTGACCTCCAGCGGACCGTCACCGGTCCGCGGCTTCATCGCCGCCATGCGTGTATCCCTTCCCGCGTTGTCGGCCGCCCCGGAGGGTAACCGGCGTATTCACGTTTCTGTGATGTCTTATTATCCCGCCTCCGAGCTCAAAAAGGTAACGTCCTGGCTCCGTTCAGTGGATCAATGGGGGCTGATCGCGCATTGTGGGCAGAGCCGCCATGACCCCACACTGGTGGTGATGAACGCCCGAGCCGCGCTTTTCGATCTTTACGGGGACCACCTGCGCACCCGCGGCGGCCGCGCGTCGGTGGCCGCCCTCGTCCGGCTGCTCGCTCCGCTCGACATCGCGGCGCCCGCGGTCCGGACCGCGATCTCCCGCATGGTCAGGCAGGGCTGGCTCGACCCCGTACGGCTCCCGCAGGGGCCCGGGTACGCGGTCACGCCGAAATGCGAGCGCCGCCTGGACGAGGCGGCCGCCCGGGTGTACGGCATGGGCGGCGGCCCCTGGTCGGGCCGGTGGCACGTGCTCGTCGTGGAGCCCGTCAGGGATCGGGCGCGACGGGAGCGCCTGCGTGCCGACCTGGCGTTCCTCGGGTACGCGCCGCTGTCGGAGACGACCTGGATCGGCCCCCGGCCCTCGCCGGAGCTCGACGCCCTGCGCCTGGCGGCCCACCGGTTCGAGGCGTCGTTCGAGGGCGACCCGCGCGCGCTGCTCGCCCGGGCGTGGGACCTGGACGGCATCGCCAGGGCGTACGAGGATTGGCTGGCCAGCGCGGTCGACCTGGTCGGGTCGCTGCCGGCGCGGGCCTCGGACGACCGGGTCTTCGCCGTGCGCAGCAAGTTGGTGCACGGCTGGCGCAACTTCCTGTTCCGCGACCCGGGGCTGCCGGCGGAGCTGCTGCCGCCGGGATGGCCGGGCGACAAGGCCCGCGCCTTCTTCGAGGAGGAGGCCGCCCGGCTGCTCCCGGCCGCCGCCGCGTTCGTCGACCACAACCTGGATGGAGCCGCCTGAGATGAGCGTGATCTACGACGTCGACGAGGCCGTCGCCACGATCACCCTGAACCGCCCCGACGCGATGAACTCCCTGACCGTCTCCATGAAGGAGGACCTGCTCGGGGCGCTGCGCCGGGCCGCCGGCGACCGGGCCGTGCGGGCCGTGCTGCTCACCGGGGCGGGCCGCGCCTTCTGCGCAGGGCAGGACCTGCGCGAGCACGCCGACAACCTGGAGGCGGGCCGCGGCCTCGCTGGGACCGTCCGCGCGCACTACAACCCGATCGTCCTGTCTGTGACGACGATGGACAAGCCGGTCGTGGCGGCCGTCAACGGGGTCGCCGCCGGCGCGGGCGCCTCGCTGGCGTTCGCCTGCGACTTCCGGATCCTCGCGGAGAACGCGAAGTTCTCCATGGCGTTCTCCGGCATCGGCCTGGCGCCCGACTCGGGCGCGTCCTGGACGCTCCAGCGGCTGGTGGGGCCGGCGCGGGCGCGCGAGCTGCTGCTGCTCGGCGACGTCGTGGACGCCGCCCGGGCCGCCGAGCTCGGGCTGGCCACCCGGGTCGTCCCCGCCGACCGGCTCGCGGAGGCCGCCCGGGAGCTCGCCGTACGGCTGGCGCAGGGCCCGACCGTGGCGTACGGCGCGACCAAGCGGGCGCTGGACCACGCCGCGTCGCGGTCGCTCCCCGACGCCCTGGAGCGGGAGGCGGAGCTGCAGGACGAGTGCGCGAGGACCGCCGACCACGCCGCCGCGACGAAGGCGTTCCTGAACAAGGAGCGTCCGCGCTTCGAGGGCCGCTGACCGGTCCGCGCGGTCGCCGAGCGGGCCTGGCCACGGTCCGCGCGGTCGCCGAGCGGCCTCGCCACGGTCCGCGCGGTCGCCGAGCGGGCCTTGGTCTGGGACCGCTGACCGGTCCGCGCGGTCGCGCCGAGCCCGGCCTCAGCGGGTGGCGGCGCGCAGGCCGGCGACGGTCTCGCGGACCCAGCAGTCGGCCACGTGGTCGTTCACCAGGCCGATCGCCTGCATGAGCGCGTAGGCCGTGGTGGGGCCGACGAACCGGAAGCCGTGCCGACGCAGCTCCTTCGCGAGGGCCTTCGAGCCCGGGGTCTGGGCCGGGATGTCGCCCAGCGTCGTGGGTCCGGCCGCCGGCTCCTCGGCGTGCTTCCACACCAGCTCCGACAGCCCGCCCGGCACCTCGAGCGCCGCGCGGGCGTTCGCCACCGCCGCCTCGATCTTGGCGCGGTTGCGGACGATGCCGGCGTCGGCCATGAGGCGCTCGACGTCCGCCTCGCCGTACGCGGCGACGGCGGGGATGGAGAACCCGGCGAAGGCGGCCCGGAAGTTGTCGCGCTTGCGCAGGATCGTCAGCCAGGACAGGCCCGACTGGAACGCCTCCAGCGTGATCCGCTCGTAGACCAGGTCGTCGCCGCGCACCGGGCGGCCCCACTCGTCGTCGTGATAGGCCACGTAGTCGGGCGTCGCGCCGGCCCAGCCGCAGCGCACGAGCCCGTCCACCATGATCTCCGGTGTCTGTGTCACCACGTCTCCTCCGCGTCGGCCCGCTCGGCCTCCCAGCCGTTGGCGGCCTGGGAGGGGATCTCGGGCTGATGTTCGGTACGCGGGGGGTCGGCCGGGCGGGCGTACGCCTCCTGGCGGGCCTGCAGGCGGCCCGCCAGCAGTTCGGCGACGCGCTGCTCCAGCACGGCGATGCGGGTGTCGCGCTCGCTCAGCGCGGTCGACACCCGGTGCAGGGTCTCGTCGACCATCTGGGTGTTGTAGCCCACCACACTGATCGGCAGTTGCAGCGCGATCAGGTCGGCGGCGGTGAGCTGACCCGCCGCCGGCAGGTCGAGCGGCGGCACGTCGGGAGGGAACTCCGCCATCTCGCCGCCGTGCCCCAGGGAGACCATCACCACGCAGGCGACCACGGCGAGCCCGGCGACGATGAGTACGACCAGCACATACGAATCGTGCCACAAGTCGTATGCGTGCGAGCATGGAAGGCATGACCGTTGTGATCGGCCCGGGCGACCCCGCGGAGCCGGGCTGGGCGGAGGCGTCCTCGCTGCCCGAGGCGTCCGCGCTGGCCCGCGAGGGGCGGACGGTGGTCGTGACGCTGCCGGACGACGAGACCGAGGCGGTGGCCGCGGCGGCCGCCTTCGCCTGGGCCGGCGCCGCCGTCTTCCGTACGGCCGCCGGCACGGCCCGTTCCGTGCGGCAGGCGCTCGACATGACCGAGTGCCTGCTCGGGCGGCGTCCCCCGGCGCTCACCCGGCGCGGCCTGGCCTGACCGCCGCCCTCGTCGGCGGGTCCGGGCGGGGGTGGGGAGGCGGGCGCCCGGGGCGAGACGTCCGGGGTCAGGACTCGCCGATCTCCTCGCCGGTGGGGCGCAGGTGCGGGACGGGCTTCTCCAGCAGGTCGAGGGCCTCCTCGACGTCGGTCGCCCACGAGATCGCGTCGAAGACGTTGGGCCGGGTGAAGCCCTGCTCGTACATCCCGTCCACGAGCGCGCGCAGCGGCGCGTACAGCCCCCAGGGATCGAGGACGACGAGCGGCCGCTCGTGCAGCCCCAGCACCCGGCTGGTCCAGATCTCGAACAGCTCCTCCAGCGTGCCGATGCCGCCGGGCAGGACGAGGAAGGCGTCGGAGCGGGCGTCCATCACGCCCTTGCGCTCGCGCATGTCCGCCGTGACGATCAGCTCGTCTGAGTCGGTGTCGGCGATCTCGATGTCCACGAGGGCCTGGGGGATGACGCCGACGGTGCGGCCGCCCCCGCGCCGTACGGCCCGGGCGACCTCTCCCATGCAGGAGACGATCGCGCCGCCGCTCACCAGATGGTGGCCGCGCGCGGCGAGCCGGCCGCCCACCTCGCCGGCGAGCGCGACGTACTTGGGGTCGATCTTGTTGCTGGAGGAGCAGAAGACGCAGATGAACACGCCGCCACCCTACTTACCGCGGGAGCCGCCGTCGGACCGGCGCCGGTCGGCTTCGACGATCATGCGGACGGCCTCGTCGGGGTCGTCGGTGAGGGAGACGAGGTCGAGGTCCTGCGGAGAGATCTTGCCGGTCCGCTGGAGCGTGTCGCGGAGCCAGCCGATCAGCGGCGACCAGAACTCGGTGCCCATGAGGATCACCGGGAACGACGTGACCTTCCGGGTCTGGACCAGCGTCAGCGCCTCGAACAGCTCGTCGAGCGTGCCGAAGCCGCCGGGCAGGGCGACGAACCCGTACGCGTACTTCACGAACATCGTCTTGCGCACGAAGAAGTAGCGGAACTCGACGCCGAGGTCGACGTAGTCGTTGAGCCGCTGCTCGTGGGGCAGCTCGATGCCGAGGCCCACGGAGACGCCGCCCGCCTCCAGCGCCCCCCGGTTGGCCGCCTCCATCAGACCGGGCCCGCCGCCGGTGATCACGGCGTACCCGGCCTTGGCCAGGGCCGCGCCCACGCGGACGCCGAGCTCGTAGTCGGCGGTGTCGGCCCCCGTCCGCGCCGAGCCGAAGACGGTGACCGCCGGGGGAAGCTCGGCGAGGGCGCCGAACCCCTCGACGAACTCCGACTGGATGCGCAGCACGCGCCAGGGGTCCTCGTGGAGCCAGTGCGTGGGTCCCTTGCGGTCGAGGAGCCGCTGGTCGTACGTCGAGTCGGGGACGAGGTCGCCGCGGACGACGGAGGAGCCCTGGCGGCGTTCGGGACGTTGGTGGTTCATGGCCACACGCTAGTCGAGCCCGGCGAACAATCTTGAAATTAAAAGTGGAGAGGGGGAACCGGGATTCGACGAGGCTGCGTCTAAGCGATGAGGGTGCTGCTCGGGACGAAAGTGGCTTTCCCCGCCAAATGGCCGGCGAGGAAAGCCACTTTCTTTTGTGCCGGGCGTCTCAGGAGGTCAGCCAGGCCGTGAGCCGGCGCTCGCTGTCGACGATCTTGTCCAGGCTGACGTTCTCGCCCTGGGTGTGGGCGATGTCGGGATTGCCGGGGCCGCAGTTGACGGCCGGGACGCCGAGCGCGGAGAACCGGGCCACGTCGGTCCAGCCGAGCTTGGCCTGCGGGGTGCCGCCGATCGCCGCCGCGAACGCCGCCGCCACCGGGTGGGTGAGGCCGGGCCGGGCGCCGGGGGCGCCGTCGGCCAACCGGACCTCGAAGCCGTCGAACAGCTCCTTCACGTGGTCGAAGGCCTGCTCGAGGGTGAGGTCGGGGGCGAAGCGGTAGTTGACCGTCACCACGCACTCGTCGGGGATGACGTTGCCCGCGACCCCGCCCCGGACGGCGACGGCGTTCAGGCCCTCGTGGTACTCGAGCCCGTCCACCACCGGCCGCCGGGCCTCGTAGCCGGACAGGACCTCGAGGATCGGCCGGATGCCGTGGATGGCGTTGACGCCCTCCCACGACCGCGCGCTGTGCGCCCGCGCCCCCCGCGCCACGATCTCCGCCCGGAGCGTGCCCTGGCAGCCGCCCTCGACCAGCCCGTTCGTGGGCTCCATCACGACCGCGAAGTCGCCGGTCAGCCAGTCGGGGTGCTCGCGGGTGAGCCGCAGCAGCCCGTTGCGCTCGGCCTCGACCTCCTCGCAGTCGTAGAACACGAAGGTGAGGTCGCGGTTGGGCCGGTCGAGCAGGCACAGCTTGAGCTGCACCGCGAGCCCGCTCTTCATGTCGGACGTGCCGCATCCGTAGAGTACGCCGTCCTCGACCCGGCTCGGCAGGTTGCCGGCCACGGGCACGGTGTCGAGGTGCCCGGCGATCACCACGCGCTCGGCTCGCCCGAGCTCGGTGCGCGCCACGATGTTCTCGCCCACCCGTCGCACGGTGAGGTGCTCCAGCGGGACGAGCGCCTCCTCGATCGCGTCGGCGATCGCCTTCTCGTGCCCGCTCACCGACTCGATGTCCACGAGTTGCGCCGTCAGCGCGCCCACGTCCTGGGCAAGGTCAAGCCGCATGACCCCTGACCCTAGTTCACGGCGGGCGACGGCCGCCGGGGAGAGGGTGTCAGGCCACCTCGACCGCGTGGTCGGCCTTGGTGTCCTTGAGCCAGCCGTCATGCCCGGAGGCGGCCGTCCACGACACCCCGTCGTAGCTCACCTGCCGCAGGCCGTACTTCTGGGCGTGGGTCACGTACCAGGCGGCGACCAGCCAGCCGCGCTTGGCCATGGCGTCGGTCCCCAGGGCCCGGACGAGCTGTTTGCGCGCCGCCTCGGCCTGCGGCTTCGGCGGCTTGGACGGCGGCGGGTACCAGCAGTGGACGGCCTTGGGGACGCGGCCGGTGAACGCCGCCGAAAGGATCTTCGCCGACGGCTCGTGCTCGGCGTACGCGGAGCCGTCGGCCGAGCGCTGCACCGCCTGGGCCGCCTCGTGCAGCGGCATGGTCCGGTAGTGCTTGACCTTCTCCAGCGCCGCGAAGAACTTCCGGGTCGCGTAGACCGGGTCCTGCAGCTGCTCGACCGTCCCCCAGCCCTGGGAGGGGCGCTGCTGGAACACCCCCACCGAGTCGCGGTCGCCGTACGGGAGGTTGGCGAGCTTGGACTCCTGGATGGCGGTGATGTAGGCGATCTGCAGCGCCCGCTCGGGCAGCCCGCGCCGGGCGGCGACGGCGGCGATGGTGGCGGCCACCTCGGCCTGGTCGATGTCCAGGTCGAGCGAGCCGGCGGGTGTCCTGATCAGGCAGTGTTCGCCAAGAGCGAAAGGCTGCGTCTTCTTCAGAAGGTGGTAGGCCCCGTAGAAGATGGCGGCGGTCAGCAGGACGACGATGACCACGATGGTCAGGGCTGTTCTGGAGAGGCGCCGATTCACGTACGAGAACCTACCCGGCCGATCAGGGAAGACGCTCCACGCGGATCGTGCCGGGCGTCAGCGGGCGGGCGTACGACGCCTCCCACTGGCCGCCCTGGACCCGCTGGAACGACAGCAGCCGCCCGTCCGCCGCGCGGTAGTCGGCGAAGTCGAGCAGGCCGCGCTCGGGGAGCCCAGTCACGCCCTCAGAACGGAACGCCGCGGTGCCGCGCTCCACGGGGTGGAACTCCATGCCGTCCACGATCAGCATGTGCTTGGCCGGGACCATGCCCTGCGTGGGCACGTCGGTCCACAGCAGGACCTCCAGGTGCCGGGCGTCGCCCCCGCCGGGCCTGGGCCGTTCCTCGACCGACAGCCAGCGGTAGCTCCGCGCGCCCTCGTCCAGGAGGTACTCCGTCCACTGCTCGCCCTGCATCGTGGCGTAGAGCGCGCCGATGGCCCGGTAGCGCGCGGACTCGACGTACACGGTGTCGCCGACCTTGATGGTCCTCGGGTCGAAGTAGTCGGGGTCGCCGGGCGAGACGGCGGGCGAAGCCCGCCGCGGCTCCTCCTCAGGAGGCTGCGGGAAGGGAGCGGGGACCCGGCCCTGACGCGCCGTGATGACGAAGGCGCCAAGCACGACGACGATCGTGGCCAGGCTCAGCACGAGCACGATCGCTGTCGTCATGGCGCGCGATCCTACTGGAGGCGCGGCACGCCCGCATCGGCGAGATCGCCGGTCGGGACATCCCCCCGTGTGAACGCCTCCTCCGCGGGCGCCACACAGCACGCGCGGCCCGGCCGGTGGCCGGGCCGCGGCGTCAGGCGGGGCTCAGGTGGCGCGGAGGCGGTCGACGGCGGCGTCCACGCGCTCGTCGGTGGCCGTGATCGCGACCCTGACGTGCGTGCGGCCGGCCTGGCCGTAGAAGTCGCCGGGAGCCACCAGGATCCCCCGCTCCGCGAGCGCGCGGACCTGGTCCCAGCAGTCGCCGCCGTTGGTCGCCCAGAGGTAGAGCCCGGCGGCCGAGTGCTCGACGCGCCAGCCGGCGTCCTCCAGCGCGGGGCGCAGCACGGCCCTGCGCCGGGCGTACCGCTCCCGCTGCTCGTCGGCGTGGCGGTCGTCGTCCAGCACGGCGGCCACCGCCGCCTGGACCGGGGCAGGCATCATCATCCCCGCGTGCTTGCGCACCTCCAGCAGGCGCCCTACGAGCCGGGGGTCCCCGGCGACGAACCCGGCGCGGTAGCCCGCGAGGTTCGACCGCTTCGACAGCGAGTGGACCGCCAGCAGTCCCTCGTACGAGCCGCCGCAGACGTCGGGGTGGAGGACGGAGACGGGCTGGTCCTCCCAGCCCAGCTCGATGTAGCACTCGTCGGAGGCCACCACCGCGCCCCGCTCGCGCGCCCACGCCACGACCTTGCGCAGGTGCTCGGCCGGCAGGACCTTGCCGGTGGGGTTGGACGGCGAATTGACCCACACGAGCGGCACCCTCTCGGGACCGAGCGCGAGCAGGCCGTCAGCGGCGTACGGCTCCGCCCCGGCCAGCCGGGCGCCCACGTCGTACGTCGGGTAGGCCAGCTCGGGGAACACGACCCGCTCGCCGGGCCCCACCCCGAGCAGCGTCGGCAGCCAGGCCACGAGCTCCTTCGAGCCGATGGTCGGCAGGACGTCGGCCGGGTCGACCGTGACGCCGTGCCGCCGGCGCAGCCAGCCTGCGGCCGCCTCACGCAGCCGCGGGGTGCCGTACGTCAGCGGGTAGCCGGGGCTGTCGGCGGCCCCGGCGAGGGCGGTCCTGGCGACCTCGGGCACCGGGTCGACGGGCGTGCCCACCGACAGGTCGACGATCCCGCCGGGATGCTCCCGCGCCAGGTCCTGGTACGGCGCGAGCCGATCCCACGGGAAGTCCGGCAACGCGATCAAGAAATCCCCCAGTCGTGACGGGCGCTCGGGGAGCGCCCAGTTCGACGGGCCGGACCCCTCGCGCGGGCTCACGCGGCGCGAGGTCGCCCGACCGCCCGCTCGCTCAGTGCTCCTCGCCCTGCGGCGGGAGCGCCGCCACCACGGGGTGGTCCTTGTTGATCTTTCCGACCTTCGAGGCGCCGCCGGGGGAACCGAGGTCCTCGAAGAAGTCGACGTTGGCCTTGTAGAAGTCCTTCCACTGCTCGGGAAGGTCGTCCTCGTAGAAGATCGCCTCTACCGGGCAGACCGGCTCGCAAGCGCCGCAGTCCACGCACTCGTCGGGGTGGATGTAGAGCATGCGTTCGCCCTCGTAGATGCAATCGACGGGGCACTCCTCGATGCACGCCTTGTCCAGGACGTCCACGCAAGGCTGCGCGATGACGTACGTCACCTCGGGCTCCTTCTGGGTTGCACGACTCGACCGCGGTTGCTACGCCCTAGTATTGCGGTGCCCGCCGACTAGCCGGAACAGGAGGGGGGCAATCCTCGTGAGCCCTCATCTCGGAGCGCGGCTCGTGGTCGCCGTCACCCCGCAGGACGTGGGACGACGGGTCACCACGAGACGGCGTGTGCCCGGCGGCTTCCGGGACGCCGTCGGCGTGTTGGAGTCCTGGGACGGCGGCGTGCTCGTCGTCCGCAGACGCGACGGGACGGCCGTCGAGATCCCCGAGGAGACGCTGGTCGCGGCCAAGGTCGTGCCCTCCCGCTGAGCCTTCCGCCGTAGATCGGTAATGTCCCCGCGTGCCTCCTCGACCCTGGGCCGCGCGGCGCCGAATATACGGCGCGTGACCATACGTGCCTGTGCTGTAGTCGCGCTGCTCGTCTCGGCGGCCGCCGCCTGCTCCTCGGAACGCGCCCCGGACGAGCCGCTCCCGCCCCTCAACCCCAGGGCCACGAGCCTGCACGCCGGCTTCGGCACGATGGACAGGCTGGTCGACACCGCCCGCAAGGAGGGCGTGCTCAACGTGGTCGGCCTGCCCCGCACCTGGGTCGGGTACGGCGAGATCATCGACCGGTTCTCCGACAAGTACGGCATCAAGGTCGTCTCGCTGGCCCCCGAGGCCGGCAGCAGGCAGGAGATCGACCTGGCGAAGCAGAAGCAGGGCGGCGCGGACGCGCCCGACGTGTTCGACCTGTCCATGGACGTCGCCGTCGCCAACGCCGCGAGCTTCGCGCCGTACAAGGTGAAGGGCTGGGCCGACGTCCCCGACGACCTCAAGGACAACAAGGGCCGCTGGTACGCCGCGTACGGCGGCTACATGTCCATCGGCTACGACCCGCGCAAGATCCCGGCGCCCGCGTCGTACGGCGCCCTCCAGCGCCCGGGCGCGCTCGTCGCGCTGCCCGGCGACCCGCTGCGGGTGGCCTCGGCGTTCAGCGGCGTGATGGCGGCCTCGATCAGCGGCGGCCGGGCGGACGCGGCCCGGGGCGTGGACCTGTTCGCCCGGCTCAAGAAGGCCGGCATGCTCGGCCAGCCCGACCGGGCCACCGCCGTCGTCGACTGGGACTACATGAACGCGGCCCGGGCGGCCGTCGCCAAGAACGGCGACGCCACCTGGCGCGTCACGATCCCCAAGGACGCCGTGCTCGCCTCCTACTACGTCCAGGCGGTCAGCGCCCGCGCCCCGCACCCGGCGGCGGCCCGGCTCTGGGAGGAGTTCCTGCTCTCGGACGAGGGCCAGAACCTCTATCTCAAGGCGTTCGCCCGGCCGGCCCGCATGGAGGCCATGGAGATGCGGGGCAGCCTCGACGGGGACGCCGCGGAGAAGCTCCCTCCGGCGACCGGCACCCCGGTGGTCCTCACGATTCCCGAGCAGGACCAGGCCAAGGCGTACCTCAAGGCGCACTGGGCGCAGAGCGTGGGCTGACGGACCTCCCGGGCACGACCTCCCGGCGCGGACCTCCCGGGCACCACACACCTCGCGGAGGCACCCGAAGCCGTAAAGTGTGTCGATACCCCTGCAATCCCAGCAGTCGGCCTGAGATTGCGGCAACACGGCACCGGTCCCGATGTGTCAGAATGCGAGCCGATCTTGCGGTACGAAACCCCTGGTCTCACGAGGTGGAACGCCCGCGCCTACGACAGCTCCTTCGGGTACGTCTCGGCGCAGGGGGCGCCGCTCCTGGAGCTGCTCGACCCTCAGCCGGGTGAGCGCGTGCTCGACCTCGGCTGCGGCACCGGCGTGCTCACGGCCGACATCGCGGCCCGCGGCGCCCAGGTCCTGGGGATCGACGGCTCCCACGCCATGATCGAGACCGCCATCGCGCAGCACCCCGGGCTGGACTTCACGGTCGGCGACGGGCACGACTTCACCGTGGCCCAGCCGTACGACGCCGTGTTCTCCAACGCCGCGTTGCACTGGATGAGCCGCGACCCGGACGCCGTGATCGCCTGCGTCCGCATGGCGCTGCGCCCGGGCGGCCGGTTCGTCGCCGAGCTCGGCGGGGCGGGCAACTGCGCCGCGCTGACCTCGGCCATGCTCACCGCGTGGCGGGAGCACGGCCTGCGCGAGCCCGAGCTGCCCTGGTACTTCCCGACTCCCGCCCAGTACGCCTACCGGCTCGAACAGGGCGGCTTCACGGTCCGGTTGCTGGAGTACTTCGACCGTCCCACGCCACTCGACGAGTGTCCGAACGGCGCGGCCGACTGGGTGCGGATGTTCGCCGGCACGCTGCTCGACCGGGTGCCCCCGGCGACCGTGGAGCCGCTGCTGCGCCGCGTCAACGAGCTGGCCGCACCCGCGCTGCGCCGCGAGTCGGGCTGGATGGCCGACTACGTCCGCCTGCGGTTCGCCGCCGTGCGTCACTGAGGAAACTCTCGCCACCGCTGGGTGATTTGCCAGACTATGGTCTGGTCTTTTGGAGTGATGGGGAGCGCATGAACTTCTGCCTGAGTGACCTCGTGCCACCGCTGCGCTGGAGTGACGCCGCCCGCATCGCACTCCTGACCGGCCGGCCCGGCCTGCCGGACGCCTGGTGGCGGAGCCTGCCCGTGCACCGGGTCCTGGCGGTGCTGGAGCCCGAGGGCCTCGGCGAGCTGCTGACCGACCTCGCGCTGGAGCACTGGCCCGCCGCCGCCGTGGGCGACGTCTTACCCGCGCTCCACGTGCTCGACCCGGACGAGGCCGACGACCCCCAGGTGGCGATCGCCCTCGACCGCGCCGGCTCCTGGCCCGGCCTGCTCGCCCTCTCCGGGCGCGAGCTCGCCGACCAGCCGTTCATCAGGGCGCGCCCCGTCCTCACCGCCCTCTTCACGGCCGTGTTCGTACGGCTGTCGCCCTCGCCCGTGCACCGGGACGAGCCGGCCGTCCCACCCGTGGGGCACACGGCCGCCGCCCGCATCGCCTCCGTCGCCGCCCCGCTCGTCTCGGCGCCCGCCGCCGTGGAGGCGCACGACGGGCAGGACGCGGGCGCGCACGCCGGCGTGGACGGGCACGACGCTCGGGTCACGGCCGAGCGGAGCGGCCCCAGTGCCGGGGACGGCCGGGCCCCGGTGGACCACGACGAGCCCGGTCAGAGCGACGCCGCGGACCACCAGGTCGCCGCAGGCGAGCTCGGCGAGGCTGACCACGCGAGCGAGCGGGACATCGCCGACCACCGACTCGGCGAGGGCCACCACGCGGACCAGCAGGTCGCCGCCGACGAGCTCGGCGAGGCTGACCACCGACTCGGTGACGACGACGACGCGGACGAGCGCGACGCCGACCACCACCTGGGCGAGGGCCACGACGCGGACCAGCAGGACGCCGCCGACGAGCCCGGCGAGGCTGACGACGCCGGCGAGCGCGACGCCGACGACCGGCTCGATGACGGCGACGACGCGGACGACCAGGACGTCGCCGAGGACCACGACGAGCCGGGGGAAGGCGACGACCGCGACGGGGACGAGCGGGACGCCGACGACGAGCTCGGTGAGGAGGACGACCTCGGCGGGGCGCCGGGGCCGGAGACCGTCCCGGAGCAGCCTGTGGGGTACGACTTCCCGGCACTGCTCGACGCGGCCTTCGCCGACCTGGACGACCAGACCTGGATGGTGGCCCAGAACCGGGTCTTCTCCGACACCCCGACACCCGTGGAGGCGCTCGCCAAGCTGCTCGGCGTCACCCCGGCGGTGCTGGAGACCGTCGAGACCGCCCTGCGCGCCCGGGTCGTCGCCTGGCTCGCCACCCCCGAGGCCGAGCCGTACGTGGCGCATCTCACGTGGCTCACGGCGACGCTCGGAGCGGCGGCGCCCAGGGCGAGCCTCCTCGACGCGGCGGACTGGCACCGCCACGATCTGCGCTCCCTCGAGGTGCCCGCCTGGCAGGTCGTGCTCGCGACCCTGCCCGATCACCGGCTGCAGGGCGACTGGCTGGTGTCCGGCGACGTGGACGACCTGCGGAGCCGGACGCGGACGCTGTTCGAGGCCGAGGAGCGGACGCCGACCGTCTCCCGGGCGCGGGAGCTCGTGGCGTCGCTCGGCGTCCGGCCCGAGGCCGCCCAGGAGTGGCTGGAGAGCGTGCCGCACCTCGGCGCGCCGGGCGGCGCGAACGGCGTGCACCCGCCGTCCCCAGCTCCGGCAGCGCCCTCGGCCTTCACGCCGCCCCCACGTCCCCTCTCCTCGCGACAGCCCTTCCCCTCCCGCGAGCCCGTCTCCGCGCGTGAGCCCTTCGCCCCCGCCGTCCCCGCGGCGTCCGGCGTGCCCGTCGCTCCCGGTGCGTCAGCGGCCTCCGGGGTGTCCGCGGCATCCGGAGCGTCCGGGGAGCGGGGAGCGGCCGGGCCCGGGCCCGCGGCGTCGCCGGCGGCCTCCGGCCAACGGCGCCGGTTCGGGGCCGCGCCCGGCGCCCCGGAACGCCCCCAGGGTCAGCTCAAGGACGTGAGCCTCACCCGCCGCTGCTTCCGGCAGCCCGACGGCCGCTGGTGGTTGCGCGTGGACGTGACGGCGGACCACCTCGACGGCGGGGAGGTCCCGCTCCCGACAGGATTCGCCGCGTACGTGGGGCTCCACCCGGGCGACAGCCGTACGGTCCGGAGCGCCGCGGGAGAGGTCGCGGTGGCGTGGCACGCGCGCCCGGCGCTGGGCTCGCTGCAGCGGATCCTCGGCGAGGTGGCGGCGGAGGAGGGCAGCCACATCTTCCTCACCCTCTCGGAGGAGGGGATGCTGCGGGTCAGGCACCTGCCGGCCGCGGCCGGCGGCGACGACACGAGCCGCGCGCTGCGCCTGGTCGGCTACACGGCCCCCGGAGGCACCCAGGACCAGGCCGTCCGGGTCATCGCGACGAGGATCGGGCTCAGCGGGCCGGCCGGCAGGGCCGAGCTCCTCACCCGGTTACGAGAACGCGGGGACCGCGACCTGCTGTCCCTGATGGGATAGTCGGGTGCCCCGGCTCGCGATCGCCCCGGAGTTCACCCGGGACCTCGGCGCACTGGCCCGGCCGGTCCGCCGGGACGTCGTCGTCGCGGTACGCCGGTTCCTGCGCAACTCCCCGTCGGCGCCGCACCCGGAGCGGGTGCGCAACAGCCGCGACCACCGGGTGGCGACGCTGCGGCTGGCCGACCGGCACCGCGGCGTGGTCGTCCGGCAGAACGACGTCTACTGGCTGCTGACGGTGCTGCCCGACGCGGAGGCGTGGTCGTACGCCCAACGGCACCGGTTCGGCGTGAACACGGCCATCGGGGTCGTCGAGTGCTGGGACGCCGAGGCGCTCGAACGGATCGAGCCCGCGCTCTACCGGGCGGCCGAGAGCTCCGACCGGCGGCTGTTCGACGGGTTCTGCGACACCGAGCTCCTGCACCTCGGGATCGACGCGCGGCTGCTGCCGCTGCTGCGCATGATGACGTCGGAGAGCCATCTGACGGCGGTGGAGCCGTTGCTGCCGGAGAGCCAGTACGCGCCGCTGGCTGCGCTCGCGCGGGGCGGCTCGCTCGCGGCGGCCTGGCGGGACCTGGACGCGTGCCGGGCCTTCCCCCTCGACGAGGTCGACCCGGAGGACCTGGCCGAGGCGCTGCGGCGCAGTCCGGGCCAGGCGGCCTTCGCGGAGGGCCAGCACGAGCTCGACCGCATCCTCACGACGCCCCACTGGTGCACGTTCCTGCACCCGCCGCAGCACACGTACGCCAACTGGCCGCACTACGACAGCCCGGTGCTGGTGACCGGCGGCGCGGGGACCGGGAAGACGATCGTGGCGCTGCACCGGGCGGCCGGGCTCGCGCGCGCGGCGGGCGGGCCGGTGCTGCTGGTGACGTTCTCCCAGGGGCTCGCGACCGAGCTGTCGGCGCGGCTCGACATGATCGTGAACGACGAGGTGGTCCGCAAGCGCGTCGAGGTGGGCAACGTGGACCGCATCGCCCACCGCATCGTGGCCGAGGCCGAGGGCCGCGCCCCCGCGCTGGTGGGCGCGGCGGAGCTGGCCGAGCTGTGGCAGGAGGCGGCCATCGGCCGGTTCGGCACGGCGTTCCTGCTGCGCGAGTGGGAGCAGGTCATCCTCGCGCAGAACCTGCGGACGTTCGACGAGTACCGGGACGCGGCCCGCCCGGGGCGGAGCGTGGAGCTGGACGCCGACGCCCGCCTGGTGGTGTGGGAGGCCGTCCAGCACGTCGTCGGAAGGCTGCGGGAGACGGGCCGCCGTACGCTGCTGCAGCTCGCCTCCGAGGCCGCCGACCTGCTCGGCCGGTCGGTCGGCGACCTGCTGGGCGAGGAGGCGCCCGGGAGCCGGCCGTACCGGCACATCGTGGTGGACGAGGCGCAGGACCTGCATCCGGCGCAGTGGCGGCTGCTGCGCGCCGCCGTCCCGGTCGCGGCCAACGACCTGTTCGTGGTCGGCGACCCGCACCAGCGGATGTTCGACACCCGGGTGGCTCTCGCGGACGTCGGCATCCCGGCCCGCCGCTTCCACCTGAGGATCTCCTACCGGCTGCCGCAGGAGATCCTGACGTGGGGGGTGCGGCTGCGCGGCGGCGGCCCTGCCGACGGCCTCGTCCCCGGCAACGCCGAGATGTACGGCTACCGCGCCGTGGGCCACGGCCCCCGCCCGATGGTCCGGGAGTACGTCACGCCGGAGGCGGAGCTCGCCGGGCTCGTCTCCCACGTGTCCGAGTGGGTCGAGGACGGCGTCCCCACGGCTGAGATCGCCGTCACCGCCCGCACCGCAGACCTCGTGAAAACCGCACGTACCGCACTACGCGAAGCGGGCATCATGGTCAAAGTGACCCCACTTCACGGCATGAAGGGTCTGGAATTCCGCCGCGTGGCCGTGATAGGCGTGGCTGACGGAATCGTGCCGGCGCCCGACGCGCTGACCCCGGCCACGGAGGACCCCACGGCCCGGGCGCACGATCTGCAACGGGAACGGGGGCTGCTCTACGTGGCGTGCACACGAGCGGGAGAGCTGCTCTACGTGTCCTATTCCGGTCGCGCCAGTCCCTTCCTGCCTTCCTGATCCCCTAGTCTGAACTGCGGATATATTCCCCTTGCCGGTTGGACCTGCATTGAACCTGAGCCTTAGCGACATCGTGCCTCCGCTGCGCTGGACGGCGCCCAGCCAGGTAGAGCCGATCGCGAGCGACCCCGGTCTCCCCGACGCGTGGTGGCAGGCACTCCCCCTGGACCGGGCCTGCGCGGCGGTGGGGACGGCCCAGGTCGCCTCCCGGCTCGCCGACCTGACGACGGCCTGCTGGTCCCACCTGATCCTCGGGGACATCCTGCCGCTGCTCAGGTTCACCGACCCGCACGAGAGCCTGCAGACGCCCGGCCCGCGCGAGGCGGTCCACGCCCTGTTCACCGCTGTCATCGACAAGCTGCTGGCCACCGACCCCGACGAGGAGTCGGCGGCCGCGCCGGTCCCCCCGGCGCTGCCCGAGCGGCCGCTCCCCGAGGTCATCGACGAGATCTTCGCCAGGCTCGACGACAGGCAGCGGGCGATCGCCAGGGACCGGCTCTACTTCGACTCCAGCCGGCAGCCGGGCCAGGCCGCGCAGCGGGCGACGCTCGACGAGCTGGCCCAGCGGTTCTCGGTGACCCGGGAGCGGATCCGGCAGATCGAACGCGACCTGCGCGACCACGTCCTGGGCTGGATGAACGGCCCCCAGGCGGCCCCGCTGACCGCCCACCTCGCATGGCTGCGCACCCGGCTCGGCTCGGCCGCGCCGGCCGACGACCTGGCGGCGGCCGTGCCCTGGCACCGCACCGAGCTGACCACGCTCGCCATCCCCGCCTGGCGGTTCGTCCGCACGCTGCTCACCGGGTACGAGCAGGTGGACGGGTGGCTGGTCGCCGGAGGCGCCGACGAGCTGAGGGAGAAGACCCGGCAGCTGTTCTCCGACGGGCCCCGGCCCCTCGACGAGGCCGTGTCCATGGTCGCCCAGCTCGGGATCCGGGAGGACGTGGCCGAGCGCTGGCTGACCGCCGTCCCCCACCTGCGGGTGCTGGAGGGCCACGTCGTGCCCTGGCCGCGCAGCGTCAACGACAAGGCCGAGGCCGTGCTGGCCGTCGCCGGGTCCCCCCGTACGCCGGAGGAGATCCAGGCCGGCATCGGCGAGGACTACAGCATCGTCGGCATCCGCAACCAGCTCGCCTCGGACGAGCGGTTCATCCGGCTCGACCGCAACAAGTACGGCCTGCGGCGCTGGGGCGGCGATGAGTACCTGGGCATCCGGGAGATGATCGGCCGGGAGATCGAACGGGCCGGCGGCGAGGCGTCGGTGAGCACGATCGTCGACAGCCTCACCTCCCGCTACGAGGTGAGCGAGAGCTCCATCCGGGCGTACGCCGGGGGGCCGGGGTTCGAGCGGACCCAGCGCGGCTGGATCCGCGTGGCGGCCCCCGACCAGGCCGAGGCGTACCAGCCGCGGCGCGACGTGTCGACGACCCGCCGCTGCTTCCGCAGCCGCGACGGGCGCTGGTGGCACCGGGTGGACGTCAACGCCGAGCACCTGCGCGGCTCGGGCTCGCCGCTGCCGACCGGGTTCGCCGCGCACCTCGGGATGGCGCCGGGCGGGCAGCTCACGGCCTCCACGGCGTCGGGCGAGGTGGTGATCAGCTGGCACAACCAGCCGACGATCGGGTCGATCCGGGGGGTGCTGGCGGAGTACAACGCCGCCGAGGGCGACCACGTCTTCCTAACGGTCTCCGACGGCGGGGAGCTGCTGACCCGCTTCCTGCCGGCCGCAGCCGCCGGGCTGCCGCCGCTCAACCGGGCGCTGTACCTGATCGGGTACACGGCCCCGGTGGCGTCCGAGGCCGAGGGGCTCCGCCTCATCGGCGCCCGCATCGGCCTGCCCGAGGGCGCCTCCCGCGAGGAGGTGCTCGACCGGCTGCGGGACCGGGGCGACCGCGAGATCCTCCAGTTCCTCTCCTGACCCTCGGGACGCCACCGCATAGGCTCGTGTCATGCTGCGGCTCCACGACACCCGGACCAGGCGCACCGAACCCGTCGTCCCGCAGGGCGCCCGCGTCCTGCGGATGTACACCTGCGGGCCGACCGTCTACCGGCCCGCCCACGTCGGGAACCTCCGGGCGTACGTGTTCGCGGACCTGGTCCGCCGGGTGGCCGAGCGGCGCGGGCTGCGGGTGATCGCCTGCCAGAACATCACCGATGTCGGCCACCTGACGGACGACGCCGACGACGGCGAGGACAAGGTGCTCGCGCAGGCCCGGCGCGAGGGACGGTCCCCGCTGGAGGTGGCCAGGCACTACGAGGACGCGTTCTTCCGCGACACGCTCGCGCTCAACATCCGCAGGCCCGAGCACACGCCGCGGGCGAGCGAGACGCTCGACCTGATGATCGAGCTCATCGCGCGGCTGATCGAGCGGGGGCACGCGTACGAGGCGCCCGGCGGGGCCGTCTTCTTCGACGCCGCCTCCTTCCCCTCGTACGGCGAGATCTCGGGCAACCGGCTCGACCAGCTGAAGCCGGCCCACCGGATCGACGCGGTGGACGAGCGCAAGCGGTTCCACGCCGACTGGGCGCTGTGGAAGCCCGGCGAGGGCGAGCTGACCTGGGACTCCCCCTGGGGGCGGGGCTTCCCCGGCTGGCACATCGAGTGCTCGGCCATGTCGCTGCGCTACCTCGGCGACCGGTTCGAGCTGCACACCGGCGGCATCGACCTGCGCTTCCCGCACCACGAGGACGAGCGGGCCCAGTCGGACGCCGCCACCGGGCACGAGGTCGTCTCCCGCTGGGCGCACAACGAGCACCTGCTGTTCGACGGCCGCAAGATGGCCAAGTCGACGGGCAACGTGGTGCTGCTGTCCGACGTCGCGGCCGAGGGCCTCGACCCCCTCGCCGTACGGCTGGCGCTGCTGGAGCACCGCCACCGGCAGCAGATGAACCTGACCTGGGACACGCTGCGCGCGGCCGACCGGACGCTGCGCCGGTGGCGGCGGCGGGTGGCCCAGTGGGCCGAGTCCCCCAGCCGGCCCATCGACCCCGACAGGGCGCGGCCGGTCGAGCAGGCCCTCGACGACGACCTCGACGTCCCGCTGGCGCTGCGGCTGCTGCGCGACCTCGAACGGGACGAGTCGGTGGAGCCGGGCTCGCGGTTCGAGACGTTCCTCCACTTCGACCACGTCCTCGGCCTCGACCTGTCGTCCGAGATCGGGAAGGTGCCGGTGCTGCCGCCGGGGGCCGCCGACCTGCTCCTGCAGCGGGAGCGGGCCCGGGCCGCCGCCGACTGGGCCGCCTCCGACCGGCTCAGGGAGGAGCTGTCCGGGCTCGGCGTCGCCGTCGCCGACACCCCGGACGGCCAGGTCTGGACCCTCTGAGCCGTCGTTCAGGAGGCGGCCTCGGACTGCCGGGTCTGTCGGATCAGCACTCCCGTCGCGCGTTCCAGCAGGTCGCACAGCGATGAGTGCTCCTCCGGCGTGAACGCGCCGGTGAGCGCCCGTTCCAGGACGATGACCTCCCGGTAGGCGCGGTCGAGCAGCTCGCGGCCCTCGTCCGTCAGGGTGGCGACGAGGACCTTGGCGTGCACGGCAGACGGCTCGCGCGCGACCAGTCCCCTGGTCTGCAGCCCGGTGAGCACGGTGGCCATCGTCTGCTGGGTGACTCCGCACGCCCTGGCCACCTGGGCACCGGACATGCCGCCCTCACGCGAGAGCGTGAGGAGCACGGTGTACTGCGTCATCGTGAGCCCGTGACCGCGCAGGACGGCCTCGTGGTGGGCCATCAGCGCCTGCTCGGCCCGCCTGATCCGGCTGCACAGGTACTCCTCCACCGGTACCTCGGCCATCATCCCTCCTATCAACAGCATCCTGAGTTGACTCAGGTACCTGATATCTATACCTTCACCTGTATCAGGATACTGATTCAGCTCAGGAGGCTGTAAATGAAGGCCGTCGTGCTCGACGCGCAGGACCGGTTCCGGCTCACCGAGGTCGAGGAGCCCGCGCCGGGCCCGGGAGAGGTGGCCGTCCGGGTCGCCTACGCCGGTGTCCAGTGGGGTGACGTGCTCGTCCGCGACGGCCACTTCGCCGTGCCCCGCCCGTTCGTCCCCGGGTTCGAGGCCGCCGGGCGCGTCGTCGCGGTGGGCGAGGGGGTGGACAGCGCCCGCGTGGGCGAGGAGGTCCTCGCGCTGACCTCGTCCGGCGCGTACGCCGAGGTGGTGGTGGCGCCCGCGGCCCTGGCGACGGCGGCCGGCGGGCTGGACCTCCGGACGGCGGCCGCCCTCGGGTGGACCGCGCCGGCGGCCTACGACCTGGTGGCGACCGCCGGCCGCGTCCGGCCCGGCGAGAGCGTCCTCGTCCACGCCGCGGCGGGCGGCGTCGGAACGCTGGCGGTGCAGTTCGCCCGGCTCGCGGGCGCGGCGAGGGTCGTGGGTGTGGCGGGCGACGCCGATCGGACGGCCTACGCGAAAGGGTTCGGCTACGACGAGGTGCTGCTCCGCGCGGACCTCCCCGAGCTGGACGAGGAGTTCGACGTCATCCTCGACCCGGTGGGCGGCCCGGTCAGGCAGGCCGGCCTGGACAGGCTCGCGCCGCACGGCCGGCTCGTGGCGTACGGCAACCTCGCGAGCTACGAGCCGGTGACGGCGTCGGCCAACGACCTGCTCATGAGGGGCACGTCGCTGGTGACGTACAACGGGAACCTGCTCGCCGCCACCCACCCCGAGCGGCTCGCCGCCTCCGTCCGCGAGGCGATCCGCGCCGTCGCCGAGAGCCGGGTGCGGGTGGACGTCACGGCCGAGTACGACCTGGCCGACGTGGAGACTGCCGTCCACCGCCTCGCCGACGGCACGAGCCGGGGCAAGACCGTCGTCCGCGTCCCCTGAGCCGGCGACCGGCGCCCCCCGCGGCGGCTCACGGGTGGGGAGCCTCGCGGAGGCCCTCGGGATGTCGGGAACGGGCGACGATCCTCGGCACGCCGGCGGAGGTCAGACGGGGAGGCGCTCGTCGCTGACGACGACGCCGTCCTCGTCGCTGTAGACCCACTGCCCGGGCCGGAACGTGACGTCGCCGAACGTCACGGGCACGTCGACCTCCCCGAGGCCCGTCTTGGCGCTCCTGCGGGGGTTCGACCCCAGCGCCTTGATCCCGAGATCCAACCCGGCCAGGGCGACCGTGTCGCGCACGGCGCCGTTGACGATCACTCCGGCCCAGCCGTTCGCGACCGCGGACGAGGCGATCACGTCGCCCATCAGCGCGGTGCGCAGCGACCCGCCCCCGTCGACCACCAGGACCCGCCCCTCCCCCGGCGTCCCGAGCACCTGCTTGACCAGCGCGTTGTCCTCCAGGCAGCGGACGGTCGCGACCGGGCCGCAGAAGCGGGCGCGGGAGCCGTACGGGCGGAACTGCGTGGTGCAACTGCCCAGCGCGTCGCCGTGGGCGTCGAAGAGGTCGGCCGTCGCGAAGCTCATGCCGGAATTGTGGCAGGACGCCGCCCGCCGGCTTTCGCGGACCCGCACGGTTCCATCACCGGACGCCGCGTGCTACAAGTCGCGCATGCGAGGACAGCCGATCACCCCCGTGGCCGTCGCCATTGCGGCGACGGCCGGAGCCGCCGCGGTCGTCGTGGCCCTGGTTCTCGTGCTCACGGCCGCGCCGTCCGGAGACACGGCCGCGCCGTCCGCGCCGTCTGTGCCGTCCGCGGTGGCGGCGCCCGTCCCCTCATCACAGCCGCGGCAGGAGGGCGCCTCCATGGACGAGGAGGACGAGGGGTACGAGGAGCGCCTGCCGGCCGGCACGGCCTGGCCCCTCAAGCTCGGCGAGGCCACCCGGAACAGGCTCGCCGAGGCGGCGCGCCGTGCCGGGGCCGGGCCCGCCGCGCTCACCGCCGCCGTCCACGGCACGCTCTACTACGGCGTCGTCTACGGGGAGACCGAGCCGGCCGACGCCTACTACGTCGTCAGCACCGGCCTCCCCAGTCACGCCTGGACGAGGCCGGGACGCGGCGACTGGCGCTACCTGGGCGCCTACTCCGCGGACGACTGCCTGCCGGCCGCGCCCCGCACCTTGTTCCGGGTGTGGAACCTCCAGCTGTCGACCCGGTTCCCCTTCCCTGAGTCCCCCTGTGCGCCGCCGGCGTGAGGCTCAGGGGAGCGTACGGCTCTCGCCGACGGCGAGGTCCCACAGGTCGGCGGGGTCGAGGCCGTGGGACGCCCACGCCTCGCGCGTCTCCGCGACCGGCCCGAGGAGCGGCTCGCCGGACAGGACGAACGTGCCCCAGTGCATGGTCGCCATCCGCCGGGCCCCGACGTCGAGGAACCCCTGGACGGCCTGGGCCGGGTCGACGTGGGAGACCTTCATGAACCACCTGGGCTCGTACGCGCCCACGGGCATGAGGGCGAGGTCGATGCCCGGGTACCGCTCGCCGATCTGGGCGAACCGCTCCCCGTACGCCGTGTCGCCGGCGAAGTAGACCCGGTGCCGGGGCGACGTGAGGACCCAGCCCCCCCACAGGGTGCGGCAGGTGTCCCACGGCGTGCGGCGGCTCCAGTGGTGGGCCGGGACGAAGTCGAAGGACACCTCGCCGAGGCGGGCCGACTCCCACCAGTCGAGTTCGGTGACGTTCCGGAAGCCGCGCCGGGTGAACCAGGGAGCCAGCCGGGCCGGGACGAAGACGGCCGTGTCCCTGGGCAGCCGCCGGATCGTCGGCGCGTCGAGGTGGTCGTAGTGGTTGTGGCTGATGACCACGGCGTCGATCGCCGGCAGGTCGGACCAGGCGACGCCGGGAGGGGTGAGCCGCTGCCGGACTCCAGGGATCTTGCGCGACCACACGGGGTCGGTGAGGACGGTCAGGCCGCCGATCCGCAGGACGTACGTGGCGTGCCCGACCCAGGTGACGACGGTGTCGGTGGCGGCGGCCCGGGGCAGCCCCGACCGGCGCACCGGGATCTGGTCGGCGTCGCCGACGTCGGTGCGGAACCCCCCGTGCCACATGACGCTGAGGACCTCGCGGAAGTCCGGCAGCGGGCAGGTCAGGCGATCGGCGAAGCTCGACGGCCACCGGCGGGGACCCGGGGGCCGGACGACGGGGGCGACGGGGACGGCGGTGGTGGCGGCAGCGGCGGCGGGAACGGGAGCGAGGGGGACCTGCGGGGTCTCGGGGCTCTCCGGTTGGATCGTCTGCGACATGGACCCTCCCTTCAGCAGTCCATGATCCCCACGGGGAGCGGAATATTCCTCCTACGACCGGCGGATTCCGCTCATCCTTGGGACCTACTCCACCAGGGCATGACCCTGGGGTAGCCGCCGTCGTCGAGGTTCGCCAGGCGCTCGAACAGGTTCCAGGACGCGGGGTGGCCGCAGATGGCGAGCGACAGCGCCGAGGCGGCCACGTAGAGGAGGAGCATGGGCAGGCCGACGCAGGCGGCGTACTGCGTGGCGTGCCGGGACTCGTGGTCGAGGAGCCTTCCCTCGAGATAGCCGTCCTCGTGCTTGGTGAGGATCACGTTCCCGACCGTGAACGCCCCGGCGATCGGGAACGGGATGCGGTAGCCGTGGGCGTAGACGAGGCCCCGCTCCCCCCTCCGGGTCGTGGCCCCGCCGATCCGGGCGATGCACAGCCCGAGGGGCGTGGAGAGGTTGACGTAGTTCACCACCTGCCGGACCCGGTGCACACGCCGCATGCCCCCAGCATCCGCGCGGCCCACCGGAGCCGCAAGCACCGCGCCTCAGGATCTGCCGTACGACCGCAGGAGCCAGGACCCCTTGGACCGGGTGACGACGACGGCGGCCGCGACGGCCACGGCCCCGCCGTACAGGTAGACGAACCCGGAGGTGTCGCCCGCGATGACGAGGTCGCCCGCGGCCTGCGGGGTGGCGAGCAGGAAGGAGCTGACGAGCCACCCGGCGGCGGGCATCAGCGCGGCCAGCTTGCCGCCCATCAGCCGGCCCGTCGCGTACGGCACGGCGAACAGCGCCGCCAGCCACACGATCGCGGCCCCCGGGATCTCGCCGACGTACCAGGCGTGCTCGAACCCGCCGACCACGCCGAGGACCAGCCCGAGGAGGAACAGCACGCCGTAGACGGCGCCCGTGAGGGCCCCCGCCAGCGGTCCGCTCATGGCCTCGTCACCCGCGGCGGTCTGGCCGTACGCCCCCGCCGGCGGCCCGAACGGGCCGTACGGACCGGCGGGACCCTGACCGTCAGACCCCGGCCGGCCAGGCGTCGCCCAACCGGCCGGCGCGGCGGGACCCTGACCGTGAGGCCCGGCCGGCCACGCGGCGCCCCCGTCGTACGGGCCGGGCTGCGGGTGACCGTCGGCGGGCACGGGACCGCCGGCCGGCGTGCCGGGTCCGGCCTCGCGTCCGGGCGTCTCCTCGGTCATGCGGCCGACCCTAGCCGATGCCCGCGAACAGATCGGTCTCCCGGTTGTGCGGCTCGCCAAGGCCGCCCGCCTCGTACGGCGCGCCGATTCCAGGCGGGCCGGGCACGCCCGCGCGCAGGATGTAGTGCTCGACGCCGAAGGCCTGCTGCCCGATGTTGTTCGACAGCGCGAACCACGGCGCGTCCACCGCGATCTGCGAGGCGTGCGCGCGCATCGCGTCGAGCTTCGCCTCCACGTACGGCCGGGCGTCGATCTCGGTGGTGACGTCCTCGTCCGCGCACCCGAACGGCATGTCGTCGACGTCGTCCGGCGCCCAGAACTCCACGGCGGCCTCGCGCATCGCCTCGGCCGCCCGCTTCATCACCGACCTCGGAACGGCCGTGTGGTAGAACTTGGCGATCCGCCAGGGCTCGCCGCCGGGCAGGGTCGGGTCGGCGGCGCGCTGGAAGGCCAGCCGGGCCACCCGGTGGGCCTGGATGTGGTCGGGGTGGCCGTAGAAGCCGTTCTCGTCGTAGGTGACCAGGACCTGCGGCCGCACCTCCCGGATGATCTTCACGAGCTCGTCGGCGGCCTCCTCGAGGTCGGCCCGCCAGAAGCAGCCGGGGTTGTCGTTCGAGGCGACGCCCATCATGCCGGAGTCGCGCCACCGGCCGGCGCCCCCGAGGAAGCGGTGGTCGGTCACGCCGAGCGCCTTGCACGCGGCGGCCAGCTCGCCGATCCGGTACTGCCCGAGGGTGTCGTCGCGGTCCGCGGCGCGGTGCGCGAGCTCCTGCGGGATGATCTCCCCCTCCTCGCCGAGGGTGCAGGTCACCAGGGTGACGTGGGCGCCCTCGGCCACATACTTCGCCATGGTCGCCCCGGTGCCGATCGACTCGTCGTCGGGGTGGGCGTGCACGAGCAGCAAACGACGGTCCGTCATGGATCCGAGCCTAGGTCATGGGCCGGTCCGGCCGATCGGCCCCGCCGACGGGGCCCCCGAGCTGGCAGTATGAGGGGCTATGACTGAGAGTTTCCCACGGATGCAGGCGAGGACGCGGCGGTTCACCCTCGGGGTGCCCCGCGGATTCACGATCTCTCCGGACGGCGGCCGCGCGATCTTCCTGAGGACCAGGTCCGGCACCGACCCCGTCACCTGCCTGTGGGAGCTCGACGTCGCCACGGGCGCGGAACGGATCGTCGTCGACCCGCTCGGGCTCGGCCCGGCCGACGAGGACCTGCCGCCGGAGGAGCGGGCGCGCCGTGAGCGGATGCGGGAGGCCGCGGGCGGCGTGGTGGCCTACGCCACCGACCGCGAGGCCCGGCTGGCCGTCTTCGCGCTGTCCGGCGAGCTGTACCTGGCCGATCTCGCCGGCGAGGGCCGGGTCCGCCGCCTGCCCGCCGCGGGCCCGGTGATCGACCCCCGCCTCGACCCCGCCGGCTCCCGGGTCGCGTACGTCACCGGGGGCGCCCTGCACGTCCTCGACCTCGCGAGCGAGGCGGACACGGTGCTCGCCGCCCCGGAGGGCGACCAGATCTCCTACGGCCTGGCCGAGTTCATCGCCGCAGAGGAGATGGACCGGATGCGCGGCTACTGGTGGTCTCCCTCGGGCGACCGGCTGCTGGTGGCCCGGGTGGACGAGTCGCCGGTCGCGCTGTGGCACATCGCCGACCCGGCCAACCCCGCGCGCCCGGCGACGCCGCAGCGCTACCCGGCCGCCGGGACGGCCAACGCCGAGGTCACGCTCTTCGTGATCGGGCTGGACGGCTCGCGGGTGGCCGTGCCGTACGAGCAGGAGTACCTGGCCACGGCCCTGTGGGACGCCCACGGCCTCGCCCTCGTCACGCTCTCCCGCGACCAGCGCTCGATGCGCCTGCTGGCCGCCGACCCCGCCACCGGGGAGACGTCGCTCGTCCGCGAGGACATCGACCCGGCCTGGATCGACATCGTCCCCGGCGTGCCGGCCCGCCTGTCCGACGGGACCCTCGTCTGGGTGGCCGACTCCGGCGGAGGCCGCCGGCTCGTGGTCGGCTCCGAGCCCGTCACACCCCCCTCGCTGCAGGTCCGCGCCGTGCTCGACGTCGACGGCGACACCGTGCTCTTCCAGGCCGCCGCCGAGCCGACCGAGATCCACCTGTGGACGTACGCCGCCGGCTCGCTGTCCCCGGTGACCACCGAGCCGGGCGTCCACGCGGGACGGCTGTCGGGGGGCGTGACCGTCGTCGCGCGGCAGAGCCTCGACATCGAGGGCACGTCGGTCACCGTCGTACGCCCCGGCGGCACGACGGCGGCCATCCGGTCGGCGGCCGAGCGTCCCGGCCTGGAGCCGCGGGTGTCCCTCATGCGGGCCGGCGCGCGCGGGCTGTCCACCGCCGTATTGCTGCCGTCCTGGCACGTGCCCGGCTCGGCGCGGCTGCCCGTCCTCATGGACCCGTACGGCGGCCCGCACGCGCAGCGGGTCCTCCAGGCGCGGCGCATGTTCCTGGAGTCCCAGTGGTGGGCGGAGCAGGGCTTCGCCGTCGTCGTGGCCGACGGCCGGGGGACGCCCGGGCGCGGGCCGGCCTTCGAGCGGGAGATGCTCCACGACTTCACGCTCTCACTGGAGGACCAGGTGGACGCCCTCCAGGGCGTGGCCGCGCAGTACCCCGACGACCTCGACCTGACCAAGGTGGCCATCCGCGGCTGGTCGTTCGGCGGCTACCTGGCGGCGCTGGCCGTGCTGCGCCGACCGGACGTGTTCCACGCGGCCGTCGCCGGGGCCCCGGTCACCGACTGGCGGCTCTACGACACCTGCTACACCGAGCGCTACCTGGGCCACCCGGACGAGGGCCACTACGAGGCGTCCTCGCTGCTGGGCGACGCGGAGAAGCTGGAGCGGCCGCTCATGCTCGTCCACGGCCTGGCCGACGACAACGTGGTGGCGGCCCACACGCTGCGGCTGTCGTCCGCCCTGCTCGCGGCGGGCCGCGCGCACACCGTGCTCCCGCTGTCCGGGGTCACCCACATGACGCCGCAGGAGGTCGTCGCGGAGAACCTGCTGCTGCTCCAGCTCGACTTCCTCAGGAAGTCCCTGCAGATCTGATCCGGCGAGGAGAGGGGATCGGGTGTGGACCCACCCGATCCCCTCGGCTCCTCTGCCCGCCCCGCGGCGGGTCATCTCTCGTCAGCCGGACGTGCCGTGCCAGCTGTCCCACAGGGCCGCGTACGCGCCCCTGGCCGCGACCAGCTCGTCGTGGGAGCCCAGCTCGCTGATGCGGCCGTCCTCCACCACCGCCACCCGGTCGGCGTCGTGCGCCGTGTACAGGCGGTGGGCGATCGCGATCACGGTCCGGCCCTCCAGGACGGCGGCCAGCGACCGCTCCAGGTGGCGGGCCTCCCGCGGGTCGATCAGCGAGGTCGCCTCGTCGAGCACCAGCGTGTGCGGGTCGGCCAGCACGAGCCGGGCGAGCGCGATCTGCTGCGCGTGGGCCGGGGAGACGGTCGTGCCGCCCGACCCGACCACGGTGTCCAGCCCCTCGTCGAGGGACGCCACCCACTCCCAGGCGTCCACGGCCTCCAGCGCGCGGCGCACCTGTTCGTCTCCGGCCTCCGGCCGGGCGATGAGCAGGTTGTCCCGGAGCGTGCCCCGGAACACGTGGTGCTCCTGGGTCACCAGCGCCACGTGGCCGCGCAGCTCGCCCAGCGGCAGCTCGACGAGCGGGACGCCGCCGACCGTGACCGAGCCGCTGCGCGGACCGTGGATGCCCGCGAGCAGGCGTCCCAGCGTCGACTTGCCGGCGCCGGACGGGCCGACCATAGCCAGCCGCTCCCCCGCACGGACGTCGAGGTCGATGCCGTGCAGCACGTCGCGGCCCTCCCGGTAGGCGTACCGGACGCGGTCCGCCCGCAGTTCCTCGCCCTCGGGGCGGCGGCCGCCGGGCGCCCGGTCCTCGGGCACGTTCGCCACACCCAGCAGCCGGGCCATGGACGCCCCGCCGACCTGCAGCTCGTCGATCCACGACAGCAGGCGGTCGAGCGGGTCGATGAGCTGCTGGACGTACAGGGTGGCGGCGGTGACCTGGGCGAGTGACACCCAGCCGCGGGTGTAGAAGAGGCCGCCGAGCAGCAGGGTCGCCACGACCGGCACCACGTAGCCGAGCTCAACCACGGGGAACCACACCATCCGCAGGCCCAGCGTGTAGCGCTCGGCCGCGAACGACCCGGCGATGTCCCGGTCGGTCCGCTCACGGCGGCGGCGCTCCAGCCCGAGGGCCTCGACGGTCCGCGCGCCCTCGACGGTCTCGGCCAGCCCCTCGGTCATCTCCGCGTACGCCGCGTTCTCCCGCAGGTAGCCGTCCCTGGCCCGGCCGAGGTACCACTTGGTGGAGATCCACAGCAGCGGAACGGCCGCCAGCGAGGGCAGGGCCATGATCGGGCCGACCAGGAGCACCGCGCCCACCCCGAACGCCCCGGCCACCACGGCGATCATCGTCTCGGGCACAGCGTGCCGCACCGTTCGCGACAGGGCGTCCACGTCGCGGGAGGTACGGGTGATCAGGTCGCCCGAGCCGGCCCGCTCGACCGTGGACAGCGGCAGCGCGAGCACCTGGTCGACGAAGTCCTCCCGCAGCTCGGCGAGGACCTTCTCGCCCAGGCGCGACGAGGCGTAGACGGCGAACCTGATCAGGACCGCCTGGAGCACCACGAACGCGACGATCGCCAGCGCGATGACGTCCACGCCCGTGTCGGCCGTCCCGTCGGCCACCGACTGCACCAGCTCGCCGAGCAGCCGAGGGGCGGCCAGGCCCGCGACCGCAGCGAGCGCGTGCAGCACCAGCGCGGCGGCGAGCTCACGCGGGTACTTCAGCGTCAGCCGCCGCGCGTAGGCGCGCACCTGCGCCCGGTCGGCGACCGGCAGGATCTCGCGGGCCATCTCAGGCCTCCCCTCGGGTGACGGTCGATCGGTATCCAGGCTCCGCCGCGAGCAGCTCCCGGTGGGTGCCCTCGGCCCGCACGCGGCCGTCCTCGACGTACAGGACGAGGTCGGCCCGGTCGAGGACGAGCGGGCTCGTCGTGCAGACCAGGGTGGTGCGCCCGGCGCGGGCCTTGCCCAGCCGCTCCGCGACGCGCGCCTCGGTGTGCGCGTCGACGGCGCTGGTCGGCTCGACCAGGATCAGGATCTCCGGGTCGGCGAGCAGCGCCCGTGCCAGCCGCAGCCGCTGCTGCTGGCCGCCGGAGAACTCCCGGCCCGACTCGGCCACGTGCGCGTCCAGTCCCTCGGGCAGGGCCTGGACGATGTCCTCGGCGCAGGCCGCGTACAGGGCCTGGCGGACATCGCCGTCGGTGGCCGCGCCCCGGACGTCCAGCTCGTCGCGCAGGCGTCCGGTGAACAGCCGGGCGGCGTTGTCGGCCACCAGGACGTGCCTGCGGACCTCGGCGACGGGCAGGTCCGCGAGCGGGACGCCGTCCAGCGTCACCTCGCCCGGCGCGTACCGGCCGAGGCGGTCGGCGATCGCGATCGCCTCCTCCGGGGTCGCGGCGGCCAGCGCGGTGAGCCTGCCGGGCCGCACGGCGACGCCGGACCCGCCGTCCCGCAGGACGCCGTGCTCCAGCACGCCGTCAGGGAGGACGGCGGACCCGCCGGCGATCTCGGGCTCCAGCGCCAGGATCCGGCAGACGCGCCGGGCGGCGACGTGCCCCTTGGTCACCTTGTCGGCGGCCTCGGTCAGCGTCCGCAGCGGCGCGATCAGGAAGACCGCGTAGCCGTAGAAGGCCACCAGCTGGCCTGCGCTGATCCGCCCGTCGAGGGCGAAGTGCGCGCCCAGCCACGTGACGCAGCCGACGAGCACGCCGGGCAGCAGGATCTGGGCGCCCTCCAGCGCCGACTCCACGGCCGCCACCCGCACGCCCGCGTGCCGGACGCGCTGCGACTCCTCGCGGTACCGCGCGGCGAAGACCTGCTCGCCGCCGATGCCGCGCAGCACCCGCAGGCCGGCCACGATGTCGGCCGCGCGCGTCGCGAGGTCGCCCTGGAGGTCGCGCTGCACGTGCTGCCGGCGGTGCAGCGGCCGCAGGAGCGGGCCGACGGCCGCCGCCATGACCGGCACGCCGACGAGCACGGTGAGCCCCAGCGGGAGCGAGGTGGCGATCAGGATCACCGTCACCGTCGCGATCGCGACGATCGCGCCGATCCCCCGGAGAAGGATCTCCATCGCGTTGCCGACGTGGGCGATGTCGGAGTTGCCGACGCTCACCACCTCGCCGGTCGACAGGCGTTTGGGCAGGGTCGCGCCCAGCCGGGTCGCATGGCGGACCGTCACCTGCACGGTCCGGTAGGCGGCCGACAGCCAGGTGAGGACCGCGAACCGGTGCCGGAACGTTCCGGCCGCGGCCTGGAGCACGCCGAGCCCCAGCACGACGGCCGACCAGCGGGCCAGCAGCCCGACGTCCCTCGCGGCGAGCGCGTCGATGCCCTTGCCCAGGGCCGCGGGCACGAGGGCCTGGCCCAGCCACCAGACGATGGCGAAGGCGATGCCGATCACCAGCCGGCGCCCCTGGACGCGCGCCACCCACCACAGGTACCGGAGGGGACCGCGGGTGTCGGGAGTGCCGGGATCGCCGGCAGGCAAGGAGTACATGGTCATTCCAGGCTCGCAAGATCCCAGGTCACGGGGCAAACGGTTTTCCATGCTACGGCCCTGTCAATCTGGGTTGACATCTCTGCCACGTCAACCTAGGTTTACAGCATGAACGACACGGCGCAGCTGGCCAGCGACGCCGGCAGCCGCGACCCCGCCATCGGCCTGCGGGCCGTGCGGGCCCTGCGGGTGCTGGTGGAGCGGCTCGAAGCACTTCAGGTGGAGAACGCGCGCGACGCGGGATGGTCCTGGCAGGACATCGCGCTGCTGCTCGGGGTGTCCCGGCAGGCGGTGCACAAGAAGTACGCGGGTGGACGAGGACTGCTGAGGCGGGAGAAGTAACGATGTTCGAACGGTTCACGGAGACCGCCAGGAAGGTCCTTGTCCTGGGGCAGGAGAACGCGCGGCGGCTGCGGCACGACCATCTGGGCACCGAGCACCTGCTCCTCGGCCTGCTGGGACAGCCCGAGTCGCTGTCGGCCCGGCTCCTCGGGGGGCACGGCCTCGACCACGAGCGCGCGTACGCCGCCGTCGTCCGCATCCTGGGCACCCATCCGACCGGCGACATCGACGCCGACGCGCTGGAGTCGATCGGGATCGACCTCGCGGCGGTGCGGGAGAAGGTCGAGGCGGCCTTCGGCCCGGGCGCGCTCGACCGCCGTCCCGGGCGCGAGGAGCGGGGCGTCCTCGTCGGGCCGCGCAGGATCCCGCTCACGCCCCGGGCCAAGAAGGTCCTGGAGCTGTCCCTGCGGGAGGCGCTGGCGCTGGGGAGCAAGGACATCCGGGACGGCCACATCCTGCTCGGCCTGATCAGGGAGGGCGAGGGGCTGGGCGTGCGCGTGATGACCGACGCGGGCCTCGACCTCGCCGGTCTGCGCACCGAGGTCCGCGCCGGGCTCGGGTGACGCGACGACCTCGGCCCGGGTCCCGGCGCGGGTAAAGAGATGATCGGGAGGAGGGAGTCGCACCGGCCGGGCGGGTATCGAGGTGTCGTCCCGGTGCACGCGGTCGTCTCCGGGCCGTAGGGCGGGAAGAGGCGAATCCATGACAGATCGGCCCGACGGCCGTCGCGGCGGTGCTCGGAACGGGCGACGCCGGGCGGTGGTCGCCCTGACCGCGGCGGCGTGGGCCGCCGTCCCCGCCACCGCACACGCCACGTCACCCACACATGCCGCGCCGCCCGCACAGGCCGCGCCGCCCGCACAGGCCGCGCAGGCCGCGGTCTCCGGGCGCGCGGCGCCACTCGCACAGGCCGCGGTCGCGGGGCGCGCGGCGCCGCCCGGCCACGCCGTCCCGGCGCGCGGGGGCGGGGACGGCGGCGCGACGAACGTCAACGCGGGGAAGGCCTTCGGGAACATGGGCTTCGCCGTCGTGAACAGCCCCGCCATCCTCCGCGGCGACGAGAACCTCGCCATCAGCATCAGCGGCCAGACCGACACGCAGGCGGGCTTCTGCCGGAAGAAGGTCGAGCGCTGCCTGATCGACGCGAACACCTGGCTCTCCCGGCACGGCCGCCGCGGCGGGCACCACTAGACCCCCGTACGGCGGCGGGAACCGGCCGCCCGCGGCGCGGACCCGGCGTCACGAACGAGCACGCCGCGTGGCCGCGATGTACGGCCAGGCCACAGGTGTGCCACCGCATCGTCACGAAGGTTGCCTCCCCACCGCCTCGCGCGGTACTTAGGGGTGTAACTTCTCTGTAGATCTTCGGGACGAGGACACAGATGACCACGAAGCTTGACGTCAGGGTCGGGCGGGAGGCGGCCTACACGGTCGTCACCCTGGTCGGCGAGCTTGACGTCATCTCCGCCGACGGCCTGCGGGCGGCGCTCGGCAAGCTCCTGCTGGAGGAGCGGGTCAGGCTGATCGTCGACGCGACCGAGCTGACCTTCTGTGACTCGATGGGCCTGCGGATGCTGCTGGAGTACGCCGACCGCGCCACCCGCGCCGGCGGGTACATGCGGCTGGCCGGGGTGCGGGGGGTCTTCCGCCGGATCCTCACCGTCACCGGGCTGCACGCGGCGTTCCCCCTGTACGACACGGTCGCGGAAGCGGTCGCGGCCGACGCACCGAACTGACACCACCCCCAGCCCGTCCTAAGGACTTTCAACCCGATGGTTGTCTGACCCTTCCCTCAGGCGTACCATCGTTTCAACCGAAGGGTTGAAAGCGAGGAGTGATGACCGCCGACACGCTGTCCCTGGTCTTCTCCGCCCTCGCCGACCCCACCCGCCGCGACATGCTGGCCCGGCTCGCCGAGGGAGACGCGACGGTCGGTCAGCTCGCCGAGCCGTACGGGATGACGCTGCAGGCCGTCTACAAGCACCTGCGGGTGCTCGAGAACGCCGGGCTCGTGAGCCGGCGGGAGGGGCCGCAGCCCCGGCCGGTGCACCTGGAAACCGAGGTGTTCGACCTGATGGACGCCTGGATCGAGCGGTACCGGCGCCGGGCCGAGCAGCGGTACCGCCGCCTCGACGCCGTCCTGGCGGCGATGAACGACGACAGGGATGGAGCAGATCATGACCCGAACCACGGAGACGACCATCGAGGCTGACCGCGATGTGCCGATCGTCCGCATCACCCGCGAGTTCGCCGCGACGCGGGAGCAGCTGTTCCGCGCGCACACCGATCCCGTGCTGTTCGCGCGATGGATCGGCCCCGACGCCGGGGACACGCGGATCGAGCACTGGGACGCCCGCACGGGCGGCAGCTGGAGGTTCGTCTCGGTGCACGACGGCGTGGAGTTCGCCTTCCACGGCTGCTTCCACGAGGTGCGCCCGGACCGCATCGTGCAGACCTTCACCTTCGAGGGCGAGCCGGACGGCGTCGCGCTGGAGACGCTGTGGTTCGACGACCTCGGAGACGGCCGCGCCCGCCTGCGTACGCAGTCGCTGGTCGACAGCTTCGAGTCGCGCGACGCCTGGCTGGCGAGCGGCATGGAGGGCGGCGTCAACGAGGGGTACGCCAAGCTCGAGCGGATGATCGCCGATGGCGCTGTCTGAGCATCCCGCGGAGCGGCACCGCCAGGTCGGCGGCCTGTTCACCGACCGGGTCCGGGGAACCCGGTCCTGGGACGCGCCGTCCCCGGTCGCCGGGTGGACCGCCCGCGACGTCGTGCGGCATCTGACCGAGTGGCTGCCCGGGTTCCTCTCCTCCGGCGCGGCCGTCGACCTGCCGGCTGG
This sequence comes from Microbispora corallina, assembly GCF_016863035.1. Classification (GTDB taxonomy): domain Bacteria; phylum Actinomycetota; class Actinomycetes; order Streptosporangiales; family Streptosporangiaceae; genus Microbispora; species Microbispora corallina. The sequence continues at coordinate 176,652 of NZ_BOOC01000014.1, read as the reverse complement.
ACCGCCGGTGGACGTGGACCCGGCCGGCGCGTGGCGCGTCCACTGCGAGGCCGTGCAGGCGCTGCTGGACGACCCGGCGGCCGCGGACCGGGTCCTGGTCAACCCCCACATCGGCACCGTGCCGCTGGACCAGGCGATCGACCGCTTCTACACGACGGACGTGTTCATGCACACCTGGGACCTCGCCCGCTCCACCGGCCAGGACGACCGGCTGGACCCGGACCTCTGCGCGGAGTTGCTGGCCGGGATGGAGCAGCTGGAGGAGGTCATCCGCTCATCCGGGCAGTACGGCCCGCGGGTCGAGGTGCCGGAGGACGCCGGGGCGCAGGCCAGGCTGCTGGGTTTCATCGGCCGCGACCCCTTCTGGACCGCCGCCCGGGCCGGCGTGGATCCCGCCCGATAGCCCGCCGCTAGCGGTCGCCCGCCGTCTCGAACAGGCCGCCGAAATGGTCGCCGCGGTGGTCGCCGCCCTGTCCCCCGGCGTCGGGCGTCGAGGTGCCGTCGAGCGCATCGGCCACCGTGCCGTACTGCTCGAAGACCTTGCGGAGCCCGGTGATCGTCAGCACCCGGGCGAGGACGCCCTGCACTCCCGCCAGCGCGAGGCGGACGTTCGTCGCCTGCCCCCGCTGCAGCGCGGCGATGAGCTCGCTCAGCCCGCGGGAGTCGCAGAACGCGACCTCGCCGACCTCCAGCACGAGGACCGGCGGCGGGTTGTCCCAGACGCGCTTCAGCTCCTCGCGCAGGACGTGGACGGTACCCGCGTCCAGGTCGCCCGCAAGGCGGACGACGACCGCGTCGCGCTCCGCCGCGGACGCGACGCTGAGTGTTGACCGAGGACCGGACACCGACGGCATGCTCACTCCCTCGCCTGCGGATTCAGGGCAGGCGTGTCACCCCGACACAACGGACACGTTACCCGGGAGGAGGGCTGATTATGTTGCGCACAGCTGGAACGAAAGGCTTATTTACGCTAAGAGGCGCCCATGGGAGCTCGGCGGCGACATGAGCGGAGGGCGTCCGGCGGCCCGCCGGACGCCCTCACCGAAGGCGGCGCCCCTACTTCGAGGCGGCCTTAAGGTAGTCGGCGTTCATCCGCGCGATGGTGTCGAGGGGGATGCCCTTGGGGCAGACCGCCGTGCACTCGCCGGTGTTCGTGCAGCCGCCGAAGCCCTCGGCGTCCATCTGCTCGACCATCGCCCGCGCCCGGGAGGCCCGCTCCGGCTGGCCCTGGGGCAGCAGCCCGAGGTGGGTGATCTTGGCGGCGGTGAACAGCGAGGCCGAGCCGTTCGGGCAGGCGGCCACGCACGCGCCGCAGCCGATGCAGGTCGCGGCGTCGAAGGCCGCGTCCGCGTCCTTCTTCGGCACCGGCACGGCGTGGGCGTCGGGGGCCGACCCGGCCGGCACCGACACGAAGCCGCCGGCCTGGATGATCCGGTCGAACGACGACCGGTCCACCACCAGGTCCTTCACGACGGGGAACGGCGCGGCCCGCCAGGGCTCGATGGTGATCGTGGCGCCGTCCTCGAAGTGCCGCATGTGCAGCTGGCAGGTCGTGGTCGCGCGCTGCTCGCCGTGGGCCACGCCGTTGATGACCATGCCGCACATGCCGCAGATGCCCTCGCGGCAGTCGTGGTCGAACGCGACCGGCTCGTCGCCCTCCAGGATCAGCCGCTCGTTGAGGACGTCGAGCATCTCCAGGAACGACATGTCCGGAGAGACGTCCTCGACCCGGTAGGTCACCATCCGCCCCCGATCGGCGGGGCCGTTCTGGCGCCAGATCTTCAGGGTGAGGTTCACTTGTAGCTCCGCTGGCTCATCTTCACGTACTCGTACTCGAGCTCTTCCTTGTGCAGGACCGGGCCCTGCGGGGTCCACTCCCAGGCGGCGACGTAGGCGAAGTTCTCGTCGTCGCGCAGCGCCTCGCCGTCCTCGTCCTGCGACTCGGCCCGGAAGTGGCCGCCGCAGGACTCCGTGCGGTGCAGGGCGTCGACGCACATGAGCTCGGCCAGGTCGAAGAAGTCGGCCACCCGGCCGGCCCGCTCCAGTGCCTGGTTGAGCCCCTCGGTGTCGCCGGGCACCTTGACGTTGCGCCAGAACTCCTCGCGCAGCTCGGGGATCCGCTCCAGCGCCTTGCGCAGCGACTCCTCGGTCCGCTCCATGCCGCAGTAGTCCCACATGATGCGGCCGAGCTCGCGGTGGTAGGAGTCCGCCGTACGGGTGCCGTTGACGGACAGCAGCCGCTCGATCCTGTCGGTGACGGCCTGCCGGGCCTCGGCCACGTCGGCGTCGTCGACGGGCCCGAAGGTCCCGGCGCCGGCGAGGTAGTCGCCGAGCGTGGTCGGCAGCACGAAGTAGCCGTCCGCGAGGCCCTGCATCAGCGCGGACGCGCCGAGCCGGTTGGCGCCGTGGTCGGAGAAGTTGGCCTCCCCGATGACGAACAGGCCGGGGATGGTCGACTGGAGGTCGTAATCAACCCAGAGCCCGCCCATCGTGTAGTGGACGGCCGGGTAGATGCGCATCGGCACCTCGTACGGGTTCTCGCCGGTGATGCGCTCGTACATCTCGAAGAGGTTGCCGTACTTCTTCTCCACGGCGTCGCGGCCGAGGCGGGCGATGGCGTCGGCGAAGTCGAGGTAGACCCCGAGCCCGCCGGGGCCGACGCCGCGGCCCTCGTCGCAGACGTTCTTCGCGGCGCGGCTGGCGATGTCGCGGGGGACGAGGTTGCCGAAGGCGGGGTAGATCCGCTCCAGGTAGTAGTCGCGCTCGTCCTCGGGGATGTCGCCGGGGGCCCGGTCGTCGCCCTTGCGGAGCGGCACCCAGACGCGGCCGTCGTTGCGCAGCGACTCCGACATCAGCGTCAGCTTCGACTGGTACTCCCCGCTGACGGGGATGCAGGTCGGGTGGATCTGGGTGAAGCAGGGGTTGCCGAAGTAGGCGCCCTTCCTGTGCGCCCGCCAGATGGCCGTGGTGTTGCAGCCCTTGGCGTTCGTGGACAGGAAGAACACGTTGCCGTACCCGCCGGTGGCGAGCACGACCGCGTCGGCCAGGTGGGTCTCGATCTCACCGGTGACCATGTCGCGGACCACGACTCCGCGGGCCCGCCCGCCGCTGACGACGAGTTCGAGCATCTCGTGGCGGGTGTGCATCTCGACCGTGCCGGCCGCGATCTGCCGCTCCAGGGCCTGGTAGGCCCCCAGGAGAAGCTGCTGGCCCGTCTGGCCGCGGGCGTAGAACGTCCGGGACACCTGGGCGCCGCCGAACGAGCGGGTGTCGAGCAGGCCGCCGTACTCGCGGGCGAACGGCACGCCCTGGGCCACGGCCTGGTCGATGATGTTCACGCTGACCTGGGCGAGCCGGTAGACGTTCGACTCGCGGGCGCGGAAGTCGCCGCCCTTCACGGTGTCGTAGAAGAGCCGGTAGACGCTGTCGCCGTCGCCGCGGTAGTTCTTCGCGGCGTTGATGCCGCCCTGGGCCGCGATGGAGTGGGCCCGGCGGGGCGAGTCCTGGTAGCAGAACGACTTGACCTGATAGCCCAGCTCGCCGAGGGTGGCGGCGGCCGAGCCGCCCGCGAGGCCGGTGCCCACCACGATGACGGTCAGCTTGCGCTTGTTGGCCGGGTTGACCAGCTTGGCCTGGAACCGCCGGGTGTCCCAGCGGTCCTCGATGGGCCCGCCGGGAGCCTTGGCGTCGCGGATGGGCTCGCCAACGGTGTACTTCACTTGACCACTCCGATCATCACGGCGACGGGCGCGGCGAGGAAGCCGACCACGAGCACGGCCGCGACCGCGCCGGCGCCGGCCTTGAGCGCCCGGTAGCGGCGGGCCAGGCCCAGCGTCTGGAACGCGCTCCACAGCCCGTGCCGCAGGTGGAAGCCGACCATCACCATCGCCACCAGGTAGAACAGCGTCACCCACCAGCGCGAGGGCTGGAACCCGGCGACCATCCGCGCGTACGGCGTGGCGTCGCCGCCCTCGGGGTTGACCACGCCGAACGTCATGTCCAGCAGGTGCCAGATCACGAACAGCAGGATGATCACGCCGCCGTACCGCATGGTGTGGGTGGCGTAGCCGGACGCCTGCGACCTGCGGCGGGCGGCGTACTTGACGGGCCGCGCCTTGGCCGCGCGGCGCGCGAGCGACACGGCCGACCACATGTGCAGCACCACCGCCAGGGTCAGCACGATCTCCGTGATCGTCAGCAGCGTGCGGTTCGGCAGGGCCGGGGAGCCCATGGTGCGCAGCCACTCGGCGTAGTGGTTGAACGAGTCGGCACCCAGGAAGATCTTGAGGTTGCCCAGCATGTGGGCGACGAGGAAGAGCACGAGTACGGCGCCGGTGACCGCCATGACGGCCTTCTTGCCGTTGGAGGAGGCGGACAGGCCCCGGAGCCCGGACGGCCGGGGACGCCGCGGGCCGGACGACTTCGGCGGGCGCGCTGCGGGCTTGTGCGATGCGGGGGGCGGGGACACCTTCGTGGTCGCCAGCCCTCGCTCGACGGAGTGGTCAACAGTGGCTGTCACGTCTGCTCACGCTAGGTTCGCCGATTTCAGGCGTCCAAGTCATGACGGTTCTGGTTTCGATAGCCGGGGGCTATGCCCTCTGCGCCGTACGGCTCCCGCCGCGTCCGCGGCCGGCGCCGTGCGAGGAATCTCACATCCTCCGGCCCGGTCCCCGGGGACCGGAGACCATGGCCGTAGGCTGTGAAGACGTGCAGCTCCAGCAACTCGCGTACTTCGTCGCCGTCGCCGAGACCCGGCACTTCACCCAGGCGGCCGAGCGGGCGCGGGTGGCCCAGCCCTCGCTCAGCAAGCAGATCAGGGCCCTGGAGACCGAGCTCGGCGCCCCGCTGTTCAGCCGGGCCCGGGGCAACGTGACGCTCACCCCCGCAGGGGAGGCCCTGCTCCCCCTCGCCCGCCGGATGCTGGCCGACGCCGAGACGGCCCGGCGCGAGGTCGCCGAGCTGGCCGGGCTGCGCAGGGGCCGGGTGCGGCTGGGGGCGACGCCGTCGCTGTGCGCGGGCCTGCTCGCCGACGCCCTGGCCCTCTTCCATCGCGACTACCCGGGCGTGGAGCTGCGCGTCGAGGAGGGCGGCTCGCGCGACCTGGTGCGCGACCTGGCCCGGGGCCAGCTCGACCTGGCGCTCATCATCCTCCCGCTGCAGAGCACCGACCCCTCTCTCGTCACCGAGGAGATCCTCAGCGAGAACCTCGTGGTCGCCTCGGCGTCCGATCGCGGCCGGCGACCGTACATGCGGATAGAGGAGCTGCGCGGGCGGCCCCTCGTCATGTTCCGGCGGGGGTACGACGTCCGCGAGGCGACGCTGGCGGCCTGCCGGCAGGCGGGGTTCGAGCCGCGGTTCGCGGTGGAGGGCGGTGAGATGGATGCGGTGCTGCGGTTCGTCGAGGCCGGGCTCGGGATCGCCGTGGTCCCGTCGATGGTGCTGGAGAGCCGCCCCGGCCTCATGGGGACGCCGCTGCTGCCGGGGCTGCGCCGGACCGTGGCGCTCGCCCACCGCAAGGACGTCGAGCCCACGAGGGCGGCGCAGGCGTTCCGGGCCACCCTGCTGTCGTACCTCACCGAGGCGGCCGCGGACGGGACCCTCCCCCCGGGCGTCGAGGCGCTGGCCTCCTCGTAGTCCTGTGGACCGCCCCCACCTGACGGTAGCTTTGTCAGCGACCCGCACCTTCTACTCCGGCGAGAGGCGTCCGTGACCCCGGCCTCACCTGACCTGCCCGACCAGCTGTCCCTGCTGCTCATCGAGGACGACGCCGGCGACGCGTTCCTCGTCGAGGAGCTGCTGGCGGGCGCCGAGAGGCCGCCGAAGATCACCTGGGCCCGCTCGCTCGCGGAGGGCCGGGCCCGTCTCACCGACGACGTCCGGTGCGTGCTGGTGGACCTGTCGCTGCCCGACGCGTCGGGGCTGGAGGCCCTGGAGCAGGTGCTCGCGATGGCGCCGGACACGGCGGTGCTCGTGCTCACCGGCCTCGCCGACGCCCCCATCGGCGTCGACGCGGTGGCCGCGGGCGCGCAGGACTTCCTCGTCAAGCAGGACGTGGACGCCCGGCTGCTGATCCGCGCCATCCGCTACGCGATCGAGCGCAAGCGGGCCGACCTGGCGATGCGCGACCTGCTGGAGGAGCGCATCGTCCGGGGGGAGAACGCCCGGCTGGAGCGGGGCCTGCTCCCGGTCCCGCTGATCGACCCGCGGCTGCTGCACCACCAGTCCCGCTATCTGCCGGGCCGTACGGGCGGGCTGCTGGCGGGCGACTTCTGGGACACCGTCCAGACGCCGGACGGCGCGGTCCACGTCGTGATCGGCGACGTGTGCGGGCACGGGCCCGACGAGGCCGCCCTCGGCACGGCCCTGCGGATCGCCTGGCGCACGCTCGTGCTCGCCGGACAGACGGGCAACGACGTGCTGCGCACGCTCGACACGCTGCTGCGGCACGAGCGGAAGTCGCCGGAGATCTTCACGACGATGTGCACCGCGACCATCGCCCCCGAGCTGGACCGGGCCCGGATGCACGTGATCGGCCACCCGCCGCCGCTGCTGCTGCGCGACGGCGTGATCGACGTGGTCACCGACATGCCGTCCGGCCCGCCGCTCGGCATCTTCCCCGACGTCGAGTGGACGTCGCTCGACGTCCCGCTGGGCGAGCGCTGGTCGCTGCTGCTCTACACGGACGGGCTGATCGAAGCCACCGTCGGGGACGGCCGCGACCTGCTCGGCACCGAGGGCCTGCTGAACCTCATCAGGGCCCACGAGGGCATCGACCTCGACCGGATCATCGCGAGCCTCGGCGACGCGGTGCACGACGACGTGGCGGCCGTCCTCGTCGCGCGCGGCCGGGGTGCCGCGGCCGGCGTCCTCCCCCAGACGGCCCCGGCGCAGGACGGGCCTGCAGGAGGGCGAGCCGGGCGGTGAGCGTCACGGGGATGGAGCCGCTCCCCCCGCTGGCGCCCCCGCCGGGCCGGTCCGCGCTGCCGGTCGGCCGGTGGTTCCTGCTCGCCGGCACGGCCGTCGCCCTCGTCGTGGCCGTGGCCGTGACCGCGATCCTGATGGCGCTCGGCCAGACCCTGACGGCGCGGGACACCGTTGTCGACGTGATCGACCCGGCCGCCCTGCAGACGCTGAGGATCACCACCGCCCTGCAGGCCCAGGGCAGCGCGGTCCGGGCGTACGGGCTCACCAACGAGCGGCAGTACCTGGACGAGTACCGGCGTGGCGTGGCCGACGAGCAGGCCGCGACGGCGGCGATCCTGGCGCTGACGCCGCGGCTCCCGGAGCCGGACCAGGAGCGGCGCGAGCTGGAGCGCCTGTCCGCGGCCACCGCCGCCTGGCGGCACGACTACACGGAGAAGGTGGTGGCCGCGGTACCGACGGCGGGCACCGGCGCGCTCACCCGCGAGCTGGCCACCGTCAACGTCACCCGCTTCGCGGAGGTCCGGGCCGCGCTCGCGGCCCGGCAGGCCAGGCTCGACGCCCTCCACGACCTCGGCAGCCGGCGGCTCCGCGCGGGCTGGGACACCATCTACACCTCCGTGTGGGTGCTGATCGGCGCGCTGGTGCTGGCCGTCGCCGGCTGCACCGTGATCGTGCGCCGCGCGGTGACGATCCCGGTGGCCCGGCTCACCCGGCAGGTGCGGGCCGTCGCCGCGGGCGACTTCGACCACGAGCTGGGGGTCGAGCGCCCCGCCGAGCTGTGGGAGCTGTCCGGCCACGTGGACGGCATGCGGCGGCGCATCATGGCGGAGTGGCGGGCGGCGTCCGAGGCCCGCCGGCGGCTCGCCGAGCAGGCCGAGGAGCTCCGGCGGTCCAACGCCGAGCTGGAGCAGTTCGCCTACGTCGCCAGCCACGACCTGCAGGAGCCGCTGCGCAAGGTCGCGAGCTTCACCCGCCTGCTCGACCAGCGCTACGGGGACCGGCTCGACGACCGGGCCCGGCAGTACATGGCGTTCGCCGTCGACGGCGCCACCCGGATGCAGGAGCTCATCGAAGACCTGCTCGACTTGTCCCGGGTGGGCCGCACCGGGGGCGAGCGGGTGCCGACGGACTCCGGCGTGGCGCTGCGCGGCGCGCTGCGCAACCTCGACACGCTGCTGACCGAGGCCGGGGCCGAGGTCACGCACGATCCGATGCCCATGGTCGTCGGCAACGCGTCGCTGCTGACCCAGGTCTTCCAGAACCTCGTCGGCAACGCCGTGAAGTTCCGCTCGCAGGAGCCTCCACGGGTCCACGTCGGAGTGCGGCGCGACGGCGAGATGTGGGAGTTCTCCTGCTCCGACAACGGCATCGGGATCGACCCGAAGCACGCCGAGCGGATCTTCCTGATCTTCCAGCGCCTCCACCCTAGGGACGTCCACCCGGGCACGGGCATCGGGCTGTCGCTGTGCCGGAAGATCGTCGAGTATCACGGTGGCCGGATCTGGCTCGACACGGCGGCCGGGCCCGGCGCCACCTTCCGCTGGACGCTGCCCGCCGCCGGCGACGCCGGGTGAGCGCGCCGCGCCGGGGCGCGCCCGCCCGAAGAGCGAGCGAGATATCCTGCGTAAATACAACTGCACGCCGACGCGTACGTCACGGAACCCGGATGACCACGGGCGTTCACCTGCGCGGCACGGCAGATCCGCACGTTCTTCGCAACCGCGGTGAAACCGACGGGGACGTGACGGGAATCACAGTGGGGAGGAGTGACCCTCCTCACAGTTCGTGATGTGCTCGTCGTAATGTTGCCCCCACCAATACGCGCACGGCCACAGCAGTTCGGCGCGAGCGCTCCGGCGTGCGCGGAGTCAGTGAGGGTGGAAGGTCTCCGATGACCCAGACAACGGCCGAGAGCCCGGTAAGGAAACAACGCGCACAGCTGAGGGTGCGCACACTTCGCACCGACCGATGGTGGCTGGCTCCGGCGCTGACGTTCGCCGGACTCATGTCATTCCTGATTTACGGATTTTGGGCGATCTTCGACAAGAGTTACTTCGTCGATCCGTACATCGCGCCCTTCTCGTCGCCCTGCCTGGCGACCTCGTGTCCCCCAGGGGCGCGTTTCCTCGGGCTGGCGCCGTTCGGCGACTGGTACGGGCTGCCGCCCGGCCTGCTGATCCTCGGCCTTCCGGGTGGTTTCCGACTTACGTGCTACTACTACCGCAAGTCGTACTACCGCTCGTTCTGGCTGTCGCCTCCGGCCTGCGCCGTGGCCGAGCCGCACGGGAAGTACACGGGTGAGAGCCGCCTGCCGCTCATCCTGCAGAACATCCACCGATACTTCTTCTACGGCGCCCTGGTCATCGGCGCGATCCTGACGTACGACGCGATCCTCGCCCTGGTGCACAAGCCCGGCGGGCTCGGGACCTGGATCCTGATCGCCAACGCGGTACTGATCATGACGTACACGCTGTCGTGCCACTCCTGCCGCCACATCACGGCCGGCCGCCTCAACCACTTCTCCAGGCACCCGTTGCGCTACCGGGCCTGGACGTTCGTGTCCAAGCTCAACGCCAAGCACCAGCCGCTGGCGTGGGCCTCGATGTTCTCGGTCATGATCGCCGACCTGTACGTCCGGCTGGTCGCCAAGGGCGTCATCACCTTCCCGTTCGCTTAAGGATCTTCAAGTGGAGCGTCACGAATACGACGTCGTCGTCATCGGAGCCGGCGGAGCGGGGCTCCGCGCGGCGATCGAGGCGCGGCAGCAGGGCAAGCGCACGGCGATCGTCTGCAAGTCGCTCTTCGGCAAGGCCCACACGGTCATGGCCGAGGGCGGCGCCGCCGCCGCGATGGGGAACGTCAACTCCGACGACAACTGGATGGTGCACTTCCGCGACACCATGCGCGGCGGCAAGTTCCTCAACAACTGGCGGATGGCGGAGCTGCACGCCAAGGAGGCGCCGGACCGCGTCTGGGAGCTGGAGGCGTGGGGCGCGCTGTTCGACCGCACCAAGGACGGCAAGATCAGCCAGCGGAACTTCGGCGGCCACGAGTACCCGCGCCTCGCGCACGTCGGCGACCGCACCGGCCTGGAGCTGATCCGCACCCTCCAGCAGCGCGTCGTCGCCCTGCAGCAGGAGGACGAGAAGCTGCACGGCGACCCCGAGGCGTACATCAAGGTCTTCGCCGAGTGCACGGTCACGCGGCTGCTCAAGGATGGCGACGCCATCGCAGGCGCACTCGGCTACTGGCGCGAGACGGGCGACTTCATTGTCTTCGACGCCCCCGCTGTGGTGCTGGCCACCGGCGGCATCGGCAAGTCGTACGTCGTCACGTCGAACTCCTGGGAGTACACCGGCGACGGTCACGCGCTGGCCCTGCTCGCCGGCGCCAAGCTGATCAACATGGAGTTCATCCAGTTCCACCCGACGGGCATGGTCTGGCCCCCGTCGGTGCGCGGCATTCTCGTCACCGAATCGGTCCGCGGCGACGGCGGCGTCCTGCGGAACTCCGAGGGCCGGCGCTTCATGTTCGACTACATCCCGGACGTGTTCAAGGACAAGTACGCCACGACCGAGGAGGAGGCGGACCGCTGGTACGACGACCAGGCCAACAACCGCCGTCCGCCGGAGCTGCTGCCGCGTGACGAGGTGGCCAGGGCGATCAATGCCGAGGTGAAGGCCGGGCGCGGGTCACCCCAGGGCGGCGTCTTCCTGGACGTCTCGACCCGCCTGCCGGCCGCGGAGATCACCCGGCGGCTGCCGTCGATGCACCACCAGTTCAAGGAGCTGGCCGACGTCGACATCACCCGGGAGCCCATGCAGGTCGGCCCCACCTGCCACTACATCATGGGCGGCGTCGAGGTGGACGCCGACACCGGCGCGGCCTCCGTCCCCGGCCTGTTCGCGGCCGGCGAGGTCTCCGGCGGCATGCACGGCTCCAACCGCCTCGGCGGCAACTCGCTGTCCGACCTGCTCGTGTTCGGCCGCCGGGCCGGCGCCGGAGCCGCGGCGTACGTGGACGGGCTGCCCAAGCGGCCGACCGTGACCGGCGTCGAGGAGGCGAGGGCCGAGGCGATCCTGCCGCTGGAGCGGACCGGCGGCGAGAACCCGTACGAGGTCCACCACGAGCTGCAGCGGACGATGAACGACCTGGTCGGCATCATCCGTAAGGCGGAGGAGATCAGGGAGGCCCTCGAGGTCATCGAGAAGCTCAAGGAGCGGGCCAAGAACACCGCAGCGGCGGGCAGCCGGATCTACAACCCCGGCTGGCACCTCGCCATCGACCTGCGCAACATGCTGATCGTGAGCGAGGCCGTGGCGAAGGCCGCGCTGCTGCGTGAGGAGAGCCGCGGCGGCCACACCCGTGACGACTACCCCGGCATGTCACCCGAGTGGCGCAGGAAGCTGCTGCTCGTGTCGCTGACCCCGGACGAGTCGGGCGTGCGGATCGAGGAGAAGGTCCAGCCGAGCATGCGCGGCGACCTGATCTCCCTGTTCGAGCGCTCCGAGCTGGAGAAGTACCTCACCGAGGACGAACTGGCGGAGTACGACGCCGCGGTCAAGGAGTCGTGATGGGATACAAGGCGAAGTTCCGCATCTGGCGCGGCGAGGGCGGCGAGGGCCGTCTGGAGGACTTCACGGTCGAGGTGAACGAGGGGGAGGTCGTCCTCGACGTCATCCACCGCCTGCAGGCCACCCAGGCTCCCGACCTCGCGGTCCGCTGGAACTGCAAGGCCGGCAAGTGCGGCTCGTGCTCGATGGAGATCAACGGCCGGCCGAGGCTCGGCTGCATGACCCGGATGTCCACCTTCGAGGAGACCGAGACGATCACGGTCACCCCGATGCGGACGTTCCCCGTCATCAAGGACCTCGTGACCGACGTGTCCTTCAACTACCAGAAGGCACGGGAGATCCCGTCGTTCACGCCGCCGAGCGACGTCAAGCCCGGCGAGTACCGCATGCAGCAGGTCGACGTCGAGCGGTCCCAGGAGTTCCGCAAGTGCATCGAGTGCTTCATGTGCCAGAACGTCTGCCACGTGATCCGCGATCACGAGGAGAACAAGCAGGCCTTCGCCGGCCCGCGCTTCCTCATGCGGATCGCCGAGCTCGACATGCACCCGTACGACGTGCTGGAGCGCAAGGAGTCCGCACAGGAGGACCACGGCCTCGGGTACTGCAACATCACCAAGTGCTGCACCGAGGTCTGCCCCGAGCACATCAAGATCACTGACAACGCGCTGATCCCGATGAAGGAGCGCGTGGTCGACCGGAAGTACGACCCGCTGGTCTGGCTCGGCTCCAAGATCTTCAAGCGTTCGAGCTGACCTGGTGCCCTGGAGGCGCCGGCGGGGGTCCCCCCGCCGGCGCCTTCGGCGTTCCAGGGGCCCTGCGCCCCTCGCGGAGCGGCAGCCCGGGTTGTCGGACGCTTCTTGCGGTTGCCCTCACGAGGGATGCAACTATTGGTTGACATAGCCATGATGGCAACCTACGGTTGCGCGCATGATGCCTTCGGCTCCCACCCTCGAGTCCCTGATCGCGCAGGTCCGCTCCAGCTTGGCCGACGGACCCGCCCTGGACCGGCTCACGCTCGCGGTCGGCCTGGCGAACCGCCTCGGCGAGCTCGGCGAGAACCTGATCGGCTACTACGTCGACGAGGCCCGCCGCGACGGCGTGTCGTGGGCCGAGATCGGCACCCGGCTGGGGGTCAGCCGTCAGGCGGTGCAGAAGCGGTTCATTCCCAGTGACGCGGGCATGCGCAGACGCGGCCAGGACGGATTTTGGGACCGGGCGAGCGACGACCTGAAGACGGCCGTCACGCTCGCCCGCGAGGCCGCCCGCGCCCGGCGCAAGACCTACCTGGGCACCGAGCACCTGCTGCTCGGGCTGGCCGGGCAACCGGATCAGCCGACGGCACAGGCGCTGGCCCGCTGCGGCGCCGACACGGCGACGATCCGCGGCGCCGTGGACGGACGGGTCGGCGCGCCGCACGGCGAGCCGCTGCCGGACGAGACGCCGTTCACCCGGCCGGCGCTGCGCGCGCTACAGCACGCTCTGCGCGAGGCGCTGCTGATGAACCAGACGACGGTCGGCGGCGAGCACCTGGCCCTCGGCCTGCTCACGGTCGGCGAGGGCGTCGCGCACGATGTCCTGATCAACCTCGGCGTCGACTACGAACGACTGCGCGAAGCGGTGAAAGAGGTCACCACCGGTCCCGCGGCGCCGGCACAGAGCGAGCCGTCGGTCCAACCGGCGCCGGTCCGCCCCGAAGACGACCAGACCTGACCTAGCGGTCGGCGGGCGGTTCGCCGGGGAGGGGATACTGCGCGGTCCGCTCCGGAGCCGGAGCAGCCGCCGGGCGGGCCGTGGCGTCGGTCCAGGGGCCCGGCTGCGGCTCGCCCACCGCGGCCCCCCAGGGGTCGGCCGGCCACTGCGGCTGGACCGCGCCCTCGGGCTGAACGGGCGCCTGGGCGCCCATCTGCGCCGGGTCCATGTACGGGTAGCCCTGCGGCGGGTACGGCGTCGCGTAGCCGTAGGGGGCCGGGTACCCGTACGGCTGCTGCGGATACCCCATCGCGTACGGCTGGACCGGGACGAAGCCGACCATCGGCGCGTACCCGGGGCCTGCGGGGTATCCGGCGAGGTCGTCGCCGCGGCCGGTCCTGGCCGAGCGCGGCCCGGCCTTGCGCACGGCCGCCGCATGGGCCATCCGGCGCAGCCGGCCCTCGAAGATCAGCCAGGCGAGCAGCGCCACCAGCACCAGGACGGCGGCGGGGATCGCGAGCCGGTGGCTCAGCGTCACCTTGTCGTACTGCGGGGTGGCGTTGCGGATCTCGACCGGCACCGTCTGCGGCTCGGGCTCCTCGAACGACACGGCGGGCGACGGCGTGGGCGTGACGTCGGGCGTCGCAGGGGCGAGCGTGACGCCGCCGGCGTCCGGGGTCGGCGTGGTGCCGGTGTCCGTGACGTTCGGGACGACGGCCTGCGTCGTCGGGAACGTCGCGGGCGGCTGCTCGACCGTGCTGGCGGGCGGCGGCGCGGCGCTGGTCGTCGCCGGCTTGTGCGTGACGGCGTGGGTGGGCGTCGGCGTGACGGTCACCGTCTTCGTCACCACGGGGTCGCCGGTCGGCCCGGGCGTCGTGGTGACGGTCACGGTCACCACCGGGTCGCAGTTCTGCCCCTGGGTGGGGTCACAGGGGTTGACCGGGTCGGCGCCCGCGCGCTGCGGGCCCACGATCGGGGCGAGGATCACCACGGCCACGGCCGTGATCGCCAGTGAGGCTGCAGCCGAGGACGCCGCTCTCAGCTGTGCGCGTCCTGTCACCGCTTGCCTCCATCGCCGCCGGGGCCGCCAGGGTCACCGCCGATTCTAGTTCCGTAAACTAACAGCAAAGTCCGATCTTGGGTACGTATCGGTGTCTTCTGCCGCAGTGGTTGACGATGCCCGAGTCGGAAAGGCTGTCAGGCCCCGCCCCACAGCAGCTTCTCGACCGTCGCGACGATCGGGAGGTCGGCGGGCAGCCAGTCCACGTCGTACAGCTCGTGCGCGGCCAGCCAGCGCAGCGCCAGGTGCTCCAGCGGCGCGGGGACGCCCGATTCGATCGAGGCGAGCCACACCCGCATCAGGTAGCCGTTCCCGAGCGGCCAGTCGCCGCCGACCTGACGGCCCACGACGACCTGGACGCCCAGCTCCTCCTGGCACTCGCGCACCAGCGCCTCGTGCTCGCTCTCGCCCGGGTCCACCTTGCCGCCGGGGAACTCCCACCCGCCGCGCAGGGCCGGCGGCTCGGCCCGCTGCGCGGCCAGCAGCCGTCCGCCGTCCACGATCGCCGCCCCCACGACGAGCCTGTGCATGGCCTCCATGAGCGACTACGTTAGAGCCCGTTTGAGCTGCTCGACGACGTCCTCGTTCTCCAGCGGCCGGGTGAAGCCGACGATGTTGGGCCGGTCGCCGTACGTCGTGACCTTGATGGGCCCGCACAGCGTGCACCGCGCCTCGATCATCTTGCCCGGCGAGACCACCATGCCGACGTGGCCCGGATGGTCCTTCGACGTCCCGGGACCCGCGTTGAAGAACACCAGGTCTCCCGGCTGCTCGCTGCCCGGCTGGACGCGGACCCCGAACGGCCACTGGCCGAACGTCGTCCGCGGGATGGACAGCCCGGCGTTCCGGTAGGCCATGTAGATGATCCCGGAGCAGTCGAAGGCGTCCGGTCCCGTCCCGCCCCACCGGTACGGCTTGCCGCGCTGGGCCAGGGCGTACTCGAGGATCGTGCGCACCACGTCATCGGGGGCCGAGGCGACGTAGGAGGAGTCGCACGCGGGGTCGGCCTCGGGCGGGAGTTGGATCTGGCCGTTGGCGGCGTACCGCCGGGCGATCTCCAGGACCTGGTCGACGTACCAGGTGGCCCGGTTGTAGACGAAGATGGCCCGCTTGAGGTCGTCGGGAGCGCCGTTGCGCTTGAGCATCCTGGCCGCGCCGAGGATCGCGTCGGCGGGGTCGTAGATGTCGCCGTACCCGTCGCCGTCGCCGTCCGAGGCGTATCCGTTCACGTCCGGCCCGATCTTGATCCTGGTCTTGCCGCCCCACGTGCTGACGAGGAACTGCATGGGCCCGGCCGCGCCCGCGTAGTTGGTGCCGCTGCTCACCCCCGGCAGCGAGGAGCGGCCGTGGTCGGTCTCCCGCTTGCCGATCGCCGCGAGCACGTTCCACTGGACGCCGATCTGCCTGCCGAACTTCTTGTACAGCTCCAGGTAGTCCCGCGGGATGTCGGTCTGGGCGGTCGCGGAGACGTCGGTCCCGGTGGCCGCCTCGGCGCAGTCCTCGGCGTTGCGGCCGCCCAGGAGGACGGACGGCGAGGGGGTCATGAGGATGATCGAGCCGAACAGCGTCATCGGGACGATCAGCGCGAGGGCGACGGCGATGGCACGCCACGACCGCCCGCCCGAGGCGAGCCGGCGCAGCCCGCCCCGCCGGAACACCTCGACGGTCGATCGCGGCGGCGCGGTCACGGGTTGCTGTCCCCGTCCTGTCCCGCGTCCGCCGGCTCCATGTCGTACACCCGCCAGTCGGCGCCCACCTTGACGACCGTCACGGCGTACTGGTCGTCCTGGTCCTTCTCGCCGGTCCGGTCGGTCACGTGCCGCAGGGCGTCGACGACGAGGACGACCTGGTTGGCGGTGACGTCCCGGATCGTCCGGACCTTGGCCGTGCCCCGGGAGACGACCTGGTCGGCCTTGTTCTGGCTCACCAGCGCCGGGTCGGTCATCGCCCGGGTGAGCTGCGCGCCGAACTCCACGGTCGCGAACGCCTTGAGCCGGTTCGCGAAGGCCGCCGGGTCCTCGCCGTACTGGAAGGTCCCGTACGACGCGGTGAAGCGCCGGGCGAGATCGGCGGCGGCGCCGAGCTCCTCCCGCGACAGCGGCAGATAGGCGTAGACGTCGAACGTGCCGGGGGTCGTCGCCACCTGGCTGGGCGCCGCCGCCGGGGTCGTCGCGGCGGCCGTCGGCGCGGCGGCGCCGAGCGACTGCTCCCGCTGCCCGCCGCCGTCGTCGCCGGAGGGCGGGCTCATCGTCAGGTACACGCCGACGGCCGCCAGCACCAGGACGGCGGCGGCGAAGGCGAGCGCTTTCCCGCGGTCGCGGCTCGGGCTGGTCGTCATCCGTGCCTCATCCCGTGTCTCGACCCGCCGTCAGTCGCCGTCGCGGTCGGACGGCCGGGCCCAGAAGGGACCGGAGGCGTCGGAGGCTCCGTTCCCCCCGCGGCTCGGCAGCCACAGAGGGGGCGCCTCGGCCGACCGCGGCCGGCTGGAGGACGAACCGCCGTCACGGGGCGGCGCCGGCCGGGACCGGCCGCTCTCCTGCCGGCGCGACGAGCCGCCGAAGATGCCGCCCCCGGAGGAGCCCGACGAGCCCGACGAACCGGACGAGGAACGGCCGCCGAAGAACCCGCCGGACGAGCCTCGGGACCCGCCGCCCTGCCGGGAACCGCTCTGCCGCGATCCGCCCTGCCGGGAGCCTCCGCCGAACAGGCCGCCGGAGCCGCCCCCGGAGCCCGAGCCCCCGGACGGGCGGGACGCCCAGCCGCCCGACCTGCCGCTGAACCAGCCGCCGCCCGAGGCCGTACCGGACGCGACCCGGCCCGCGCCGGTGGCGGCGGGCGCGCCGGAGGCCGTGCCGGACGCGGTTCCCGGGACGCGGGCCGCGGGCGAGGACGCCTCGGGCGCCGTGCCCGTGCCCCGCGCCGCCGGCGAGGGAAGCCGGACGGACGAGCCGGGCCGGCCCGAGCCCGCCGGCCGCACGCCGGAGAGGTTGAGCGGGGGCGCCGACCCCGGGCGCGGGGCGGCGACGCCGGCCTTGCGACGGCCCGCCGACTGCGCGTCGGTCTCCAGCGGCACGGGCTGCGCCCCCGCCCGCCCGCCGGTCGCGCCCGCCGTCGCGGGCACGCCCTCCTCGCCCCGGACCCGTCCCTGGGCCACCGACGTCGCGGCGGCGGCCGCCGTCCCGGCCGACGCGGCCATGGCTGCGGCGCCGAGCACCGGCTCCGCCTTGCGCAGGCCCCACCGGCCCGCACGGGCCGCGGCGACCGGAGGCAGCGCGTTGGCCGCCCGGGACAGGGTCGGCGCGGACGCGGCATCGCCCAGCATGCGCGTGGTGAGCGTGTGCCCGTCCATCGAGGCGAACAGATGCTGGAACGGCCGCCGGTAGAAGAACACGGCGATGGTCAGCAGCGCCATGAACAGGATCTGCATGCCCCACGGCAGCGCCGTCGAGATGATCAGGGCGTAGCCGTACACGAGGATGCCGAGCACGAGGGCCAGGACGGCCTGGCGCAGCAGGGTGCCGACCAGCATCTCCACCCAGCGCATCGCGATGATCCGTCCCGAGCCGGGATGCACGCCGATGAGCAGGAAGACCGGTCCCAGCATCAGCAGCAGCAGGAACCCGACCTTGAGCACCAGCAGCGACACGGCCACCAGGAAGATGAGCAGCCCGGCCACCATGGCCGCGATGAACGCGCCGATCGCGATGCCGAGGCGGCTCGTCCAGTCCTTGCCCTGGAGGAGGAAGAAGATCGGGGTGTTCTCCAGCGGCTTGGCGATCTGTTCCTCGAACTGCTTCTGGTGGCTGTCGCCGCTCGGCATCTGCCCGCCGGCCTGCTCGTCGCGATCGATGGCCTGGAGGTTCAGCAGCTTCGCGCCGAAGTCGCGGACGACGGGGGCGCCCGCGTCCGCCGTGCCGAACTCGCCCATCAGCCACGGCTTGCACACCAGCGTCGACCAGAGGGCGTCGGCGTTCTGGTCCACGCCCGCCGTGCCCTGCCTGCCGTACCCGCCGGCCGTGACCTGCGCGTTCGTGTCACCCTTGGCGGGCAGGCAGGACGCGCCACCCGCGCCGGGCAGCCCGGCGAACGCCGAGTTGACGACCTCGCCGGTCTTGTCGGTCACGGTCTTGCCGAGGCCGGTGAAGTCGCCGGGACGGCTGAAGAACCAGATCGCGACCGTGACCGCGAGCACCATCCAGATGACGCCCTCGGTGGTCGTCGTGGCCCGCTTGCGGATCAGCCCGAACCAGGCCAGCCAGATGGCGCCCAGGATGACGATCGGCCGCAGGTACGGCCAGTACATGGCGTCGGCGAGGTTGGTGACGACCTTGTCGGCCACGTCCTTGATGGGCTGGATCGGCCCCTCGGTGGCGGCGGCCTGGTAGGTGCTGATCGTCAGCCTGTCGACGGCCTTCGCCCAGGAGAAGACGGTGTTGGCCCACGCGTTGCCCAGGACGGCCGTCACGTCGGAGCAGCCCAGGCCGTACGTGTGCCAGAACTGACCGGCCATGCCGTACCGGTCGTAGTTGGTGGGGGGCTCCTTGGGGGCCGCGCCGGCGGCGGCGGCGCCGGCCCCGGGGGTGGTGCCCGCGGCGGCCGTCGAGCCGTCCGGGGGCGGAGGCTGGACGAGCCCGTCGACGCCGCCTCCCACCATCTCGGGGGCGAGGTCGGACGACAGGTCACAGGGGCCGACGGCGCTCGCCGAACCCGTCGGGAAGACCAGAGGCAACGTGACGAACGCGGCGAAGGCCACGAGCAGCAAAGCCACCCGGCGCCGTAACCGCCCGCGCCGCGGCCGGGAGGGCGGCCGGTCGCCGTCCGCCGCCGCGCTGTGGAGGCGCCGGACCCGCCGCGTCGCGCCGGGGCGCTCCGGAACGCTCCCACGCCACGGCCGGCCGGCCCTCCGCCCCGGGTCCTCGGGACCCTTCTGGGCGGGAACGCTCCTGCGCACGCTCACGACCGCACCTCCTGCGCGACCCCCGACCGACTGGAGCCCCCGTCAAGAAGATCATGCCCGTTCTCGCCCGGCCTGTCGTGGGTCGGATTGGTGTCGAGCCATCGCAGCAGCTCCTCCGAGATCAGGTCCACCCCGATACGGCCGGCCCGGCCGTCCAGATCTCGGAACAGGCACTCCCCGTTGCCGAGGGAGCGCAGCGCGGCCTTGTGCTCCTCGGAGGGGTCGACCCCGAGAAGCTCCATCACGTGCTCGACCTCCACGCGCTCGGTCGAGCGGAACGCGAACACCGACGACAGGCAGTTCGTCACCTGCTCGTTGAGCAGGTCTCCGGCGTTCTGGGACACCAGCACCAGCGCCGTGTTGCGGGAGCGGCCCATGCGGGAGACCTCCGGCACGAGCTTGGCGCCCTCGGGGGTGGAGGTGATCGCCCACGCCTCGTCCAGGAAGATCGCCTTCGGCGTGCGCCGGTCGAGCCCGTTCATCAGGCGCCGCGCGAACTGGGACACCAGGTAGAGCAGGGCGACCGAGAGCCGCTGCTCGTAGGAGTAGTCGTCCCGGACCGTCGTCACGTCGGGCAGCGTGAGCCCGCCCAGCGTGAACACCGTGGTCCAGCCCTCGGTGTCGATCTGCTCGCCGCCGGAGGGGTCGAAGCACAGCCGGGCCAGGTGCATCTCGGACATCGACCGGAGCACCGCCCCCAGGTTCTTCGACGCCGGGTCGGCCGACTGCTCCAGGTGGTCGACGACCTTGCCGAGCGAGGGGTCGGGCTCGTTCGAGACGGCCGCCACGGCCTGGATCATGGCCGACTCGCGCTCCTCCGACATGCGGGGAAGCAGCAGCCGCAAGGTCTCGGTCGCCATCGTCTTCTTCGCCGCGATGTCGTCGCCGAAGGAGAACGGGTCGAGCAGGCCGGGCGCGGCCGCCCCCAGCGGGATGACCCGGGCCCGCCGCCCGCGGCGCTGGAGGAGCTGGACGAGCGACTCGGCGTCGCCCTTGGGGTCGATGACCGCGACCGTGACGCCGCGCAGGGCCATCTGGTAGATCAGCAGCAGCGCCAGCGTGGTCTTACCGCCGCCCGGCTCGCCGGTGACGGCGATGGCGGTCGGCCGGTTCCGCGTCGCCGCCACCAGGGGGTCGAAGTGCACGATGCTGCGGGCCCGCCCCAGGGTCTCCCCGATGTACGGCCCGATCCAGCCGGCGTTCGACTCGTCCACCCGGTCGCCGAGCTCCACGGTCGCGGTCGCCATGCCGCCCGCGATCGTGCGGAGCGGCTGCCGCTGGGCGTACGCGTTGACCCGCAGCCGCTCCCCCGGCAGGGCCTCGCAGAACAGCGAGAACTGGTCGCCTGTGGAGTTCACCACGTCGATGCCGAGGTCGCGGTAGTGCTCGACGACGGCCTCGACCCGCTGGACGCAGATCTCCTCGGTCGGCGCGCTCACACTCAGCCGGTGCCAGCCGTACACGAACGGGAGCCGCTCCTTAGTGATGCCGTGCTCCAGCATGCGGGCGGCGTCGATCTGCTCGGCCAGCGCGAGCGGCGCCTCCGCCCCGGCCTCGCGGATGTGGATGTCCATGTCGCGCGCGTGCGCGAGCTTGCGGGCGACGTCCTTGCTCGCCCGCACGGGCGGGATCAGCCGCATCCGGCTCGACACCTCGACCGGGAACGGCAGCTGGTCGGCGAAGTGCAGCCACGGCTCGCCGTCCGGGAACGGCATCAGGTCGGGGAACCGGGCGAACGACAGGTGGGCGGTGTAGGAGTCGCCCGACGGCTGCTCGATCCGCAGCAGCGACCTGCCGTTGTGGATCTGGCCCTCGACCAGGGCCTCGATCTCGCCCCTCCCCCATCTCCTGCGCGGGGTCGCCGAGGGCGCCGGCTCGCCGAGCCCGCCGGAGGCGGCGTGCTGGAACAGCCACGCGATCTCCGGGGAGGTGGCGTGGCGGGCGTACAGCGCGCTGGACGCCAGGGCCCGGCCCAGGCGCTCGGCCGCCTCGGTCCAGCGGGCGATCTCCCGGTCGGGGACGTGGTCGTCCTCGATGCCGAGCGCCTTCTCGCTGCGCTGGTAGAAGCCGAACAACTGGGCCAGCACGCCGGTCCCGAGCTGGGCGCCCCGCGGCCCGAGCCGCACGCCGAGGTAGACCTCCTTGTTCCAGAAGTCCTTTGCCCAGACGTGGCGGTACATCTCCTCCAGGTACTCCCGCCAGCCCGGGCCCTCGTCGGAGGTGGTGTTGAGCGCCATGGCCCACTCCGCCGCCGGGTAGGCCCGGTGCGCGATGCGCAGGTGCACCTCGGCGTCCGCCATCCGGATGGCCGCCAGCGCGATCGTGATGTTGGTGGCCAGCGCCTCGCGCTCCTCGGGGGTGAGGAACTCGTAGCTCACCGTCGGCAGCCGGAAGTAGGCCCAGGCCGCCGCGTCCGTGAGGAGGACCCGGTCGTCGAAGTACCGCACCGCCAGGCGACTGCGCGCCCTGCTCATCTGACGCTCACCAGCTTCCCCGATCGGAGGAGGGATGACGCCCGGCCCGGCGCCCGCCCGTCGGGCCAGCGAGGCTCGGCGCTCATCTGGCCACCTCCTGCTTGGCCTGGATCGCCGCCAGGCCGCTCACGATCACTCCCGCAAGGGCAACGTACGCCCTGCGGCCGCCGGCCCGGAGGTGATTGACGTCGACCGGTCCGGGCCGCCCGGGGGCCAGCTCGTCCTCCCAGGGGACGCGCACGATCGCCCGGCACCGGCCGCTCGCCACGGCCTCCGCCTGCTCCACGTCCGGCAGGCTGCGCCGGCTCACCCCGTTGATCACCATCACGGCCCTGCGCCGCAGGTCGGAGCAGCCGTGCCCGTCCAGCCACTCGTACGTCATCGCGACCGCGTCCGGAGCGTCCTCACTGGCCGGGGCGACGAGGACGAGCTGGTCGGCGTACGACAGCAGCCGGGCCGCCAGCGCGGCGGCCGGGTCGATCACGGTGAGCCGGTAGTGCCGGTCGAGCGCGGCCAGCGTCCTGCGCCAGTCGGGCAGGGACGACCGGTCCGCGAGCCGCTGGGCCGCCCGGTCGTCGGTGTCCGCGCCGACGACCTCGAGCCCCGACTCGCACCGCGTCGTGTACGCCCGCATGCCGAGGTAGCCGGTCACGTCCTCCACGCCTTCGAGCAGCGAGCTCAGCGTCTCCGGCGACTCGGCGGCGATCCTCGTCGTCAGCGTGTCGTCGCCGGTGCTCGCGTCGAGCGCCAGCACCCGGTCCTCGCGATAGCGGGCGAGCGTGTGCCCCAGCATCAGCGCCGTCGTCGTCTGCCCGGCGCCGCCGGTGCAGCCGAGGACCATGATCCGCCTGCTCGCCGTGAGCGGCGTGCGGGCGCGCGCCTCGTCGACCTCCATGCCGTCCGTACGGCTGCCGCCCACGACGACCTGGGCGAGCCGGCGCCAGCCGCCGGAGGGGTCGCGGCCCACGACCGACTCCACCCGGCGCACCCGGGGGTGCTCCTCGCCGGGGGTCTTGGGGGCCGGAGGGACCGCGGGGCTGGCCGGGCCGGCGGGACGGCCCGCCGGCGGCCCGGAGGGCACCGCCCGGATCGAGACGCCGCCCGCTCCCGGGCGGGGCCCGGTGAACGGATCGCGCCGCGGCCGGTCGTCCTGCGGCGTCATGGTCTCGCGCCGCTCACGCCATCGGTCCGCCGGGAACGGCGTGACGGCGGCCGGTCCCGCCGTGATCCCCGTGACCCTGGGGGTCGTACCGCCAGCGGCGATGCCGGTACCACCGGGAGTCGCCGTGCCCGCGCCGCTCCCCGAGCTCTCTTGCGTGGGGGCCGGTCGCCGCTCCGCGGCGGAGGCCTGCGTGCCGGTCGGTCGCGGCGGCCGGCCCTTCCGGTGCAGTTCGCGGGCCGCCTGCCACGGGTCGCCCGCGACGCCGCCCGCGTCCGGCCGCTCGGCGCCGGTGCCGGTGCCGGTGCCGGTGCCGTGCGCTTCGTCCGCGTGAACGGCCTCGCGTTCGGGCTCGTGCGCCTCCTCCACGCGGTCGGCCCTGTGGTCGCCGTCCCGGCCGGCCTCGGAAGCATCGGCATCCCGGCCGATGTCGTGCGCCTCGGCGGGCTCACCCTGCTCGGCGGGCTCGGCGTGTGCGGAGACAGGGGGGTCGCCCGAACGGTCGCGGTCGTCTGCGGCGGACGACTCGTCCGCGCGCACCTCTTCGCCAGTGGGCGCGGCCGGCTCAGCGACCGGCGCCGGCTCGGCGGCGGGCGCCTGGGGCTCCTCCGTGTGCACCGCCTCGTCGGCGTGTGACTCCTCGGTAAGCGGGCCTCCGGCCAGGGACGGACGCGGCTCCTCCGGCCGTACGACACGGGGGCCGGGGCGGTCCACCGGGGGCGGCGGGACCCGGGACTCGGCCGAGGCGGCCAGCCGGCGCAAGCGGCGCAGCGCCTCGGTGCCGATGGGCGGCACGGGGGCCGGCGTCTCCACGGCCGGGGAGGCGTCAGGCGTACGGGACGCCGCCGCTGGAGCGGCGTCGGACGGCCCGGCGTCGGGCTCGGGGCGGGGCCTGGGGAACGACTCAGGATCGGGTTCGGCGGAGACACCACGAGGCAGGGAGCGGGGCGGTGTGCCGAAGGCAGGCTCGGCCGCCGGCTCGGCCGGGGACCAGCCGGTGACCGGGGACGGCGCGGACGGGGACGTCCGGGCGGACGGGCGGCCCCCGTCGCGCAGCGGGCGTCCGGTTTCCGTCGAGCCGGCGCGGGGCACGCCCGCCGGCTCGGCCAGGGAGAAGACGCGCTCGCCGGCCGCCGTGGCCGTACCCCGGGAGGTCGTGGCACCCGGCACCGTGCTGTCGGCGACGGGCGCGGCGGCGGCCGCCGCGGCGGCCACGACGGGACGGACCACCCGGGACGGGGTCTCCGCGACCGACTCGGCCTCGGCGGGGGACGCCAGGCGGCTGGGCAGCGCCCGTTCGGGGAAGCGGGGCTGCTTGGCGGCGCGCCTGCCCCGCACGGGCGCGGTCCCCGGGGTGATGCGCACCTGGCCGGCCTTCGACGCGGCCTTCCGCCGGGCCTTGCGCGGCACGCGGACGCCCTCGCCCTCGGCGAGGGGCGCGGCACGCCAGACCCGGGCGACGACGGTGATCTCGTCGGGCTCACCGGACGGCGCCATCCGGCACCAGGTGCGCGGCTCGGTCATGTAGCGCACCTGCGACTGCAGGAGCTCGGTGAGGCGCTTGCTCTCGATCACGGGCCGGGTGGACAGCCAGGTGAGAACGCCCGGGGGGACGAGGTAGACGACGTGCCACGGCGCTTCGAGCGGCAGCCCGATCAGGTAGAGGAAGAAGCACCACGGGACGAGCACGCCCACGAACACACCGATCCAGACGACTGGAAGCGGCATGGGCAGCCGTAGGTCGTACAGCTTGTAGAGCCGCTTCTCAATTCGCCAGATATTTGTATATGTGGGCAGATCCACCCCGACCTCCTCTCCGCCCGATCACTTGATCCCGAGCGCGCCCGCGATGGCCCTCGCCGTCACCTCGATGATGTTGGGAACGTAGAAGATCACGCCGATCGCGATGGCCAGGATGATGAACTGCACGAACCTGGTGATCTCGCGGGTGAAGAGGAAGAAGATGGCCACGACGGAGACGACGGCGAGGAAGAGCGGGGCGAAGAACCGGCGCAGGAAGTCCGCCAGGCCCTCGGTGTTGATGCCGGTCGCCGGCGCGGGCGACGACGGCGTGGCCAGATCAAGGACGTGGTCCACAACGGTCTTCAGAATCAACTCTCGCCCTCCCGGGGGTATGGATCAGCGATGTCATGATCGGGCATGCGCTACCCCACGGACCGATTCGCACCCTGCACGTCCCTGACGAACCACTTGCCGCCCTGCTTCTCCATCGTGAGCTGGTAGGCCTGCTCCAGCCCGGCCGGCTGCGACACCGGGTCGGCCGACGGGGTGGCCACGGCGGCCACGTCGCCCGAGCTCACGGCCCACACCACGACGGCGGTGACCTCCCTGCTGTCGGCGTCTCCGGGCGGCACGACGACGTCCTTGAGCTCCGCGAGCGTGAACTCCCCGTTGAAGCCGTCGACGGTCACGCCGTTGGCGACGTACCGCTGGAGGTCCACCTGGTTGCCCGCCGCGTACGCCTTGAAGAAGCCCTCCAGCTGGGGGCGCAGCTCCGCCTCAGTGGCCGAGTCGCGGTCGGGATCGGCCAGCTGGGGCAGACCGGCCGGGCCCGGGGCGGGCAGCAGGGCCGGTTGCGCCGACACGACGAACTTCCCGCTGTCGTAGTAGACCGGGACGGACAGCAGGCCACGGCTCCCGCCGGACTGGTACGTCACGGTGACGCGGGCGCTGTGGACGTCGATCACGTTGATCCCCGCGAACTGGAAGGCCCCCGCCGACATCCGGCCGTAGCCGTTCCAGCCGAACTGGTCGTCGGCCCCATCGGGCAGGAACGCCTTGAGCCGCTCGGCCCTCTGCTGCGGGTTCGCGGCGTCGTAGTTGAGGTAGACGGCGGCGAACTGGTTCGCGAAGGCGGCGGCCTGGGTGACGGGGAAGATGGAGCCGGTCGGCTCGGTGGGCGCCTGGGACGCCTGGTCGGTCGCCGTCATCCGCTCGATGGGCGCGCGCACGCCGTTCACGACGATCACGATGATCAGCGCCCAGAGGATCGCGCGGCCGGCCCACACGAGCCAGCGGCCCCCGCCGCCGCTCCAGCCTCCGCGCCGGGAGGGGACTCCCCGTGCGGCACTCACCTGATCAAGGTCTTCCAGAGGGTACGACTCGGGGTCGCCAGCGATCCGCGGATCCTGCTGGACGGTTGACCTGCGAGCCATCACGCCTCCGCTCGCGCCGATCCCCCCGGCTGGCGCGGTGTCGTCTTACTCTCGATCCGGTTAGCCGCATTGAAGTATTCACCCTAGCGGTCACGCCAATTCTTCCAGGTAAGCCACGCCCATGGTGCAAGCATCGCCGTGACCGAGCAAACCGGGTCTACATCCCGATGAGACGTCCCACACCTATCCAGTCTGCGGAAAAGCACGTTACGCCTGGTCAGCGGGGACATCGATTACCTAACCGCCAGGTATTGGTTTCCCCGCAGCTCACAGACATATCGAGGCCGGCGCTCGTTCACGTGCCATCGCCCGAGGTGAGGACGCGGCGCGCATTCGCGAGTACGACGGGTGAGGGGGACCGGCGCATAGGAGAGAGGCCCCAGGCGCGCCGGGCATCGGTGTCCGCCGACCGGCAGGCGTGCCGCCGGCGGCATGCGGACGGCCCCGCACCGGGTGGATGGTGCGAGGCCGAGAGGGTCGCCGGCGGTGACGTCCGCCTGGCCGCCCGCGCTACCCGGAAATCGCCGAGAGACCCGAGTCCGACAGATCTGACGCGCTCGAACCCGACGCGCTCGAACCCGAGTCCGACGAGCCCGAGTCCGACGAGCCCGAGTCCGACGAGCCCGAGTCCGACGAGCCCGAATCGTTCGCCGACTCGCTGGAACCCGAGTCCGACGAACCTGACGCGCTGGAACCTGACGCGCTGGAACCCGACTCGCCGCAGGCCGACGACGAGCCCGACCCGCTCGATTCGGACGACGAACCCGCTTCGCCGGACGCCGACCCGGACTCCCCCTGCGCCGACTGCTGCCGGACCTCGCTCGCGATCCGGTCCTGCGCGTCCCGCGCCATCTCCGCGATCCGCTGCTGCGCCTCCGCGGCCGCCTCGCTGATGCTCTGCTGGGCGCTGCTCGCCATCTCGGCGATGCGCTGCTGCTGCTCGCCCGCCGCCGCGGGCAGGTCGCCCGGCGTGAACGCCTCGCTCTCGAACGACGCGCCGCGCGGCGAGAAGCCCGGCAACCGGCCGTACAGGCTGGACGCCTCGGAGAACTGCCGGAGTGACGACGGGAACGCCGCGCCGATCGCGAGGGCCGTCGACTGGGTGATCGCGGGAGCCAGGGCGGCCGGTGCGCCCACCTGCGGCATGGTGACCGTGGTGGTCACCTCCGGCATCATGGCGACGGACATCTCCGGCGCGGCGAGCGCGGCGGCGGAGACCTCCGGGGCCGACAGGGTCACGGTCTCGGCCGCCAGAACCGGCCGTGCGTATGTCGTGAACGACGTCTCCCCTACCCCGCCGCCGGAGTACGTCTCCTGGAGGGCGAGCCCCGACACGGCCGGTCCGGCCTGGGCGAGCGCGGAACCGCTCAGCAGCGCGGCGCCGCCGGCCGTCAGTGTCGAGGCGACGACGGCCGCCAGAGCCAGCTGTCTGGTTTTCCGGTGCATTGTCCCTCCTTGTGCCCGTCGTGTGCCCGGATAGGGCTGGACAGGCAGGCCACCAGGTGTTTTCCCTGGTTCCTTCGCGGCCGGGAAATCCTCCGTACGCACGCCGGGATAACGGTGAGAAATGGCGGGATTGCCAGAAAGAGGACTTATTCGGTGGCATTGCGCCGAACGGCCTTAGCTCGATCCTCAGCCGCGCCCACCGGGCGCGTCCAGACGCTTTGAGGCAAGCGTGCCCGCTGACCTTGGAGGATCTGACCCACAGCAGGCCAGGGGCTGGGAACACGCCTGAGGACTTTGCGGCCGCTTGCACGCGGGAGAGGCATTCGGTCGCCCACACATGATCCCACTCCGTCCCAGGTAACTTGCCTCCGCTAACTTAGCATGTTAAGTTAGTCCCATGGAACGCAACCTGAGTCTGAACCTGCACGTGCTCACCGCGCGGCTCGACCGGGCGGCCGACCGGATCCTCCGGACGGAGCACAACGTGTCGTACAGCCGCTTCGTGGCGCTGACCATGGTGGGAGAGCTGGGGGCCTCGACACAGCGGACCCTCGCCGAGTACCTCGGCGTGACCGAGCCGTCGGTGAGCCGCATGACCGCCGTCCTCGCCGCCGACGGGCTTCTCGACGTCCAGCCGGACCCGGCGGGCGGCAATCGCCGGCGGCTGAGCCTCACCGACGAGGGGAAGCGGCTCGTCGCCACCATCCAGCAGAGCCTCGAAGACCGGCTGGCCGCGGTCGTCGCCCGCAGCGGCGTGCCGTACGACGAGTACGCCGAGCACACCGCGCGCCTGCTGTCGACGTTCGACCGGCTGGAGCAGGAGGCGGGCAGATGAGCGAGAACGTCTCGGCCCCGCCGTCACGGCCGCGAACGGTCCACTCGGCGGACGGCACGCCTATCGGCTATCGGACGACGGGCTCCGGACCGGCTCTGATCGTGCTTGGCGGAACGCTGCGGACCTCGGACGACTATCTCCCCCTGGCCTCCACACTGGCCCGCTCGTTCACGGTGCACGTCGTCGACCGGCGGGGACGCGGCGACAGCGGCCCTCAGGGACCGCGGTACTCGCTGGAGAAGGAGGTGGAGGACCTTCTCGCCGTCCAGGCGGAGACCGGCGCGCGGCTGGCGTTCGGGCACAGCTACGGCGGGCTCGTCATCCTCGCGGCCGCGCGCTCGTTCCCGCTGTTCGACCGGGTCGCGGTGTACGAGCCCGGAGTGCCGTACGCCCCCGTCCCCACCGCGTGGATGACCTCGTACCGGGAACGGCTGGCCGCCGGCGATCCCTACGGCGCGATGGTCCACTTCATCCGCGGTTCGGGCGGTGCGCCGCCCTTCATGGCCAAGCTGCCGCACTGGTACCTGCGGACGGTGCTGCGACTGGTGTTCCGCGGACCGGCCTGGCAGCGGATGCGGCCGCTGCTGGAGAGCAACCTGGCCGAGCACGAGCAGATCGCCGCCCAGCACGGCAGGATCGGCGAGTTCGCCGACGTCGCCGCCCCGGTGCTGCTCCTGCGCGGCGGCCGATCGCGCGTGCGCCCGGAGGAGGCCGCCGCGCTCCGCGACACCCTTCCCCACGCCGTACTCGAGACGCTGGACGGCCTCGACCACTTCGCCCCCTCAGAACGGAAGGCCGCCCCGGCCGTCGCCGAGCGCGCTCTGGCGTTCTTCGAGTGACGGCCGGTCGCCGCGGTCAGGGATGGAGGCCCGCCGCTGCGACGTTCCCAGCCGGCAGGTCGCGCCTGGGCCGGGCTCGGACGCCGCTGTTCCCGAGCCCCTGACGGTCCTACAGGGGGACGGCCGCCAGCGGCGGACCGCACCACGCGGCCAGCGCCGCCCGGAGTTCGTCCGTGGGCACGCCGGGATCGGCGCAGTCGGCCGCCCATGCGACATATCCGTCGGGCCGGACCAGCACCAGCCGCCGCGTCCTGCCGCCCGCGGCGGCCACGTCGACGCGATCGCGCCACGCCGCGATGAGCGAGACGGGCAGCCAGACG
Source organism: Microbispora corallina (assembly GCF_016863035.1). GTDB lineage: Bacteria > Actinomycetota > Actinomycetes > Streptosporangiales > Streptosporangiaceae > Microbispora > Microbispora corallina. The sequence continues at coordinate 147,199 of NZ_BOOC01000014.1, read as the reverse complement.
TCCGGAGGCGTGACCAGGACCAGGCGTCTCGTACGCAGCGCCTGGTACAGGGTCGGGCGACCGGGACCGGCCAGCGGTAGGTCGGGAGCGCGCCTGCCGGTGAGGGGGTGGGAGCCGCGCGGCGCCGGATAGGCGAGGCCGATGCCGGAGAGCGATCTTGCCATCCGCCCGGCCAGCGGGGGGATGCGCGGCGCCATACGTAGGGCCGCGCGGCGGACGGCGCCGGGCGTGCGCGGCCTGGCGAGCGCGGCCCGCAGCAGCATGCCGCTGGTGCGCAGCGCCTTCCTTCCCGCCGGGCGGCGTTCGGCGTCATAGGTGTCCAGCAGGCTCGCCGGCGCCCCGTTCCTGATGACGGCGGCGAGCTTCCAGCCGAGATTGGCCGCGTCCTGGAGGCCCGTGTTCATACCGAGGCCGCCGGCCGGGGAGTGGACGTGCGCGGCGTCGCCCGCGAGGAACACCCTGCCGGCCCGGTAGTGCGGCACCTGACGCTCGTCGCTGCTGAACCGGGAGATCCAGCGGGGGTCGTGCATGCCGAAGTCGGTGCCGAGCACCCGCCGGGTGACGTCGCGGATCTCGCCGAGTTCGACGGGGGCCGTGTCCGGCAGGGGGTTCCGCCGATCCCAGACGATCACCCGGTACCAGCCGTCGCCGAACGGCAGCACGAAGGCGAGGCCGTCCTCGACGGCGTCCGCCATCAGCAGGTCGGGTGGCGGATCCGCCAGTCGCACGTCGCACAGCATGACCGAACGGACGGCGGAGCGGCCCGGGAAGGACAGGCCGAGAAGCTGCCGCACCCTGCTGTGCACGCCGTCGGCGGCGACGACGTAGCGCGCCCGGTACGTGCGGGCCTCCCCCTCCCGCGTGCGCACGTCCAGATCGACCCCATCGGCGTCCTGCCTCAGCCCGACCACCTCCGCACCGGGCACGATCTGGGCGTCGAGCCGCCGTGCCCGGCTTTCGAGCAGCGCCTCGGTCCGGTACTGCGGCACGGCGAGCATGTACGGAAACCGGGTCGGCAGCCCGGACAGGTCGAGTCTCGCGCGCCCGAACACGACCAGCTTGTCGACGGGCAGGCCCGATTCCACGAGCTCGTCCGCCAGCCCTCGGGCGTCGAGCTCCTCCAGTGTGCGGGCGTGCACGCCGGCCGCCCTGCTGAGGTTCGACTCGCCCTTGCGCCTCTCCAGCACCGTGCAGGAGACATCGGCGGCGGCCAGGTCACCGGCGGCCAGCAGACCGGTGGGACCGGCGCCCACGACGAGCACATCGGTCATCGGAAGCATTCGTCCTCTTTGATCGGCACCCCAATCGGACAACTACCCCAAAATGGGATGATCTGCACTGGATGGACCAACGAAGAGGTGTACCTCAAGAAAGTTAAGATCGACATCTTGAAAGTTGAGGATAGTCGGCGTAGAACTTTAGATATGACAGAGCAGGCGATGGACTGGCAGGAACTCACGAACCTGACCCGGGGCCAGCCGTTCGTCGTCGAGCGGGTGCGCCTGGCAGGGAGCGGCGTGGCGATCGAGGGCGAGTTCGAGCTGCCGCAACTGGCTCAGCTCAACGTCGAGGATCAGGTCTTCGTCACGGCGTTCGTGCGGTGCCACGGCTCCATCAAGGAGATGGAGCGGATCTTCGGGGTGAGCTATCCAACGATCAAGTCACGGCTGAACAGGATCACGCGGATGCTCGACTTCGTCGAGACCGATCCGGCGCCGTCGCGCGCCGACATCGTCGATCGGTTGCGGCGTGGCGAGATCACCGCACAGCAGGCGTTGGCCGAATTGGAGGGCCGGTCGTGATGCCGCAGTCGCTGACGGTACGGGTCAGGCGCCCGGACGGTCGTCCCATCCGGATCTGGGTCCCTGTGCTCCCCGTGGTGCTCGTGTTCTTGCCGGTCGTGGTCCTGGCCGTACTGGTGGGGGCCGTGGCGTGCCTCGTGTACCACGTCAGCGTGGTGCGGGCGCTGGCCACCGGCTGGCGCCTCGTCGCCGCGTTGCCCGGCACCCGGTTCGACCTCGAGCAGGGCCGTACGGCTGTGCTCGTATCCATCCGATAGGAGAGGTTCCGATGAACGAACAACGCAAGGACATCCTCGACATGCTGGCCGAGGGCAAGATCAGCGCGGAGGAGGCGGAGCAGCTCATCGCCGCGCTCGAACGGGACCAGCCGACGGCGGCGCCGGGTCCCGACGCCCGGCCGAAGGGCAAGGCGAAGTATCTGCGAGTCGTGGTGGACGCCATCGAGGACGACGAGCCGACGCGGGTCAACGTGCGGGTGCCGCTGCAGTTGCTGCGGGCCGGCGTGCGGCTGGCGGCCCTGATCCCGCCGCAGGCGCTGGGCAAGGCCAACGCCGAGCTGATGAAGTCGGGCGTGCCGCTCGATCTGACGCAGCTCAAGCCCGAACAGCTCGAGGCTTTGGTGGAGCACCTCGACGAGATGACCGTGGAGGTCGACCAGCCCGATGCCCGCGTGCGCGTCTTCTGCGAGTAGGCGCCGTCCGGCTCGGACGGGCCCCCGAGAGGGTGCTGGAACACCCTCCCGAGGCCGCGCCCGCCACAGCAGAGCACGGGTGAACTGCCAACCTGAAGCCTAGCCGCTCATCGGCGGGCAACGGAGGGGCCGCTCGGACGAGCGGCCCCTCCTCCGTTCACGCGTCGGCGGGGGCGGACACGTCGCGTGCCCCACGCCGGGAACCCAAAGGCGGACGGGTTCAGACGTCGTAGCGGAGCTTCGATCGCCATCTTGCGACATGGCCGGAATCGCACCGCGAGCGGGTGGTCACCGTCAGCAGTGCGATGCCTGATAACCGGTGCTTACCCTGGTCGACGCATACGAGTGCGTTCTCTGGCTGCTGTAGGCGTAATACGTCTCGATGCCACCCTCCGCGAAGATGCAGTTGTTCGGCGAGTACACCGTCACCGGGCCGGCGTAGTAGTAGTAATCGCCGTAGGTGCCGGATGACGCCGGATCACGCTTGGAGCCGATGTTGGTGCAGGAGGTCCTGTCGGGCGTGGTCTGCGAGCACTTCACCAGCAATACGTACATGCCCTTGAGGGTGCCGTACCCCTCACCGGTCGCGACCGTGGCGGCGCAGTTGTTGCCCGTGGAGCTGTCGTAGTAGACGTCCAGGTACGCCGTCAGGGTGCCGTACTTCTCGTCGTACATCGGGATGTGCTCGATCCGGCTGCCGCTGCACCCGTTGGCCGCCTGGGCCGGCGCCGACAGCGCCGTGGTCCCCCCGACGACGCAGGATGCCGTCAGCAGCAGTGCCAGGGTGCTGCGACGGATCCGGCGTCCTAAGTCGCTCATCAAGGTCCCCTCGTCTCGATATCGGCCGCACGGCTGATATCAGGCACTAAGGCCGATTGGTGATCATCGGCCCATCACGGAAAGGATCTTAGACGACCGCACAATCCAGACGGCAACCTTGGATGATCAAGGGCTGACCCCGGGGCGGCCCGCCGAGCGGTGTGCCATCTGCGAGAGGTCAGCGTGACTGCTGACTCAAAGGCATGAGCAGGGCGGATGGCGCCGGTTCAGACGTCCAGATTCCGGCGCCGATCAACGTCACCGCGCGGACCGGTGTGACGGCCCTGCGGGCGGCTGCGCCGAACCCTTCAGATCCAGGAACATCACATGCAGCCCGACCAGACCGTGCTCCGGATGGTCGAACGCCTCCGGGACGGTGGCCAGCACGTGGAAGCCCAGCGAGCGCCATAATCGCACGGCCACCTCGTTGGTCTCGACCACCGCGTTGAACTGGATGCTTCGGTACCCGGCGCCACGCGCCCAGTCGATGACGTGCTCGCCAAGAGCGCGACCGACACCACGGCCGGAGTGCGCCGGATGGACCATGAAACTGGCCGTCGCGACATGAGCTCCTCGCCCGGGGCGATTGGGGCCCATCTTGGCGCTGCCGAGAACGGTCGAACCGTCCACCGCGACGACGGTGCGCCCCGGAGGAGCTTCCATCCACAGCCCCCGAGCCTGCTCAAGGGAGAGATCCTCGGGGTAGGCGTACGAATGCCCCGCCGCGACGATCTCGCTGAAGAACGGGTAGATCGCCGGCCAGTCGCCGTCCTCGGCGCCTCGGATCATCACCCGATCACCGTAGGGCCGCTGAACCCGCCCGGCAACGCTGTTCAGCTGCATCGAAGCCTCCTGGCAACGCCCCGCGCGGCCACATCCATCCAGGAGACGATGAACCGCAATCAGACGTTGAAGCGGAACTCTGACCGCCATTCCGCCGACCTGGGCGGTCGAGCTCGTTGCGCTGATCGGGCGGCCTTCTGGGTCTCACGTTGGTGGTCGTTCGTTGCTGACGTTTCACGGTGTCTTGTGCCCCATACGTGCCCCAGCCCAGCAGAGCGGGCGGCGTGCCGGTGCGGGTGGCTGTCGAAGTGGAGATCGATAAGGTGAGGTCCATGGATTCCCGAGTTGATCCGGACGGCGGCGATGGTCACAGTAGCCCGCGTGACGTGTTTCTCCGCCTGGTGAATGGGGTCTGCGAAGGGCCATACGAAAATTTGGCCGACCTCTATGCCGAACAGACCCATGTCACCCACCCGTTTCACCCGCTCAACCCGCCGCCGCTGCTGAGCCGTAGCGAACTGCACGAGCACTTCACCGCGCCGCCGCCATTTGCCCGGACGCTGAACCGTAAGCCGGTCGACATCATCATCCACGACACCGCTGATCCGGAGGTGATCGTGGCCGAGTTCGCTTACCAGGGGCACGTGGAGGAGACAGGAGAGGCGTTCACCGTGCCCTGTGTCTTCGTTCTCCGTATTCGCGACGGGCTCATCGTCGAGTCTCGCGATTACATCGATCACATTGCCAGCGCACGGGCATGGGGCCAGCTCGAAAGCCTCCTGACCGCGCTGCGCCCATCGAGCGAGGTCGACCGCTGAAAGGCAGTTGCTGGTGATCGCGCGCTTGGTCTCCGGTCGAACCGGACGCTGGCCGAGGTCGTGCCTCGCTCGGCGCAGCCGTTCACCGCAACCTTGGTAGGCGTACACGCCACACCTTGCCCGTCCATCCCGTCTGCCATCGACCCGACCGCGAAGCGGCAGGCGGGCCAGCGACGGAGGTGCAAGTCCGGCTTGACGTGTCTCTCCCTTCGCCTGTGCGCCTTCCACGGTGCTTGGACGCCAACGGTCACAGCCGGGCTTGCGGCGGAGGAGGCGGGCTGCCAGGCTTGCCTGGGTCGATGGCAGGCGGGATGGGAACCCACCCCAGCCACCCCACCACTCGCACCTGTGTTCGAGGCCATCCCGGAGCCGGAGCGCCCCCGCCGGAGGCACCACCACGCGCCGTGCCGCACGGGCGGCTGTTCCAGCTCAGCCCGCCGCCCCGTGAACGAAGCTGTACTGTCGCGCGGCGGCCCTCCTCGACTCGTCCGCGCCAGCCGTTCGGCGTGGTTTTAGCCGGCCGCCGGGAGCGCCAGCGGGAGGCGGCGGCGTTGCCGTGACGGCGGCGCGTGCGGCCCGGCTTCGGGCCGCCTTGAAGACCGGACGCCGTGTTGCCGCAGGTTGTTCGGCAGCACGTCAGCGTTGGTGGCAGGACCGAGCCTGCCCGGCGACTCATCCGTTGACGACATCAGTCGCGTTTCAATACGCTTAACACATCCGTTAAGTGAAGGGGGCTTCCGATGGCTGGCACCGATCAGCTCAGCGCGGTGTTCTCGGCGCTCGCCGACCCGACTCGACGGGCGATCATCGCCGAGTTGGCCGAACGCGACGCCACGGTCACCGAGCTCACCGCTCCTCTGTCGATCTCGATGCCGGCGGTGTCACGGCATCTGAAGGTGCTCGAGCGCGCCGCGCTCATCTCGCGGTCGCGGTCGGGCAAGTGGCGCGCGAGCCGCCTCGAGGCTGCCCCGCTGCGTGAGGCGGCCGACTGGATCGAGCGCTACCGGCGGTTCTGGGACTCGTCCCTCACCCGCCTCGATGCCCACCTCGCCGCGGTGCAGGCCGCCGGACGGGCAACGGACCAGATGGACGACGACCCCAAGGAGCTCCAATGAAAAGCGAAACTTCGCAGCTTGTCATCTCGCGTGTGTTCGACGCGCCGCGGGAGCTCGTCTACCGGGCCTTCACCGATCCCGACCACCTGGCGGCGTGGTGGGGCCCGATCGGCAACTCACTGCCCCGCGATGAGATTGAGTTCGACGTGCGCCCCGGCGGCTATCAACGGTGGACAGAGGTCAATGCAGCCGACCCCGGCATTCGCGTGCACATCCACGTCGACCTCACCGAGGTCGCCGATGGCGAACTACTCGAAGGCGTCATGCACGTCAGTGGCCGGCTGCCGGAGGACATCGAGCCGTTCGAGACGAGACTGCGGGTCGAGTTCTACGACGAGGCTGACGGACGGACGCGACTGGAGATCCGCCAGTGGCTCCCCGAACACCTGGCGCACCCCAGCGAGGAGGGTTGGCGCCAAGCGTTCACCAAGCTGGACGCCACGCTGATGAATGTCCAGGCTGTTGCAGCTAATCATCGAGAGGTTGAGGCATGGCAAAGCTGATTTACGTGACGAACGTGTCGCTTGACGGCTACATCGAGGACGAACGCGGCGCCTTCGACTGGTTCCCACCCGACGACGAGGTATTCGCGTTCACCACGGACCTCCTGCGGTCTGTGGGCACGTTTCTCTACGGACGGCGCCTGTACGAGGCGATGGCCGTCTGGGAAACCAACGCCGCTCTGGCCGCGCAGTCCGACCTCATGGCCGACTTCGCGAGCGCCTGGCAGGCGGCGAACAAGGTCGTGTACTCCACGACCCTCGCCGCGGTGTCAACCGCCGACACCCGACTTGAACGCCATTTCGACCCCGCCGCAGTACACGAACTGAAGGCCACGGCCAGCAGCGATCTCACCGTAGGAGGTGCCAACCTCGCGACGCAGGCTTTCCAGGCCGGCCTGGTCGACGAGTGCCAACTGTTCATCTGGCCCGTTGTCGTCGGCGGGGGCAAGCCAGGGCTGCCGACCGGCATACGCGCCGACCTCGAACTCCTCGGTGAGCGCCGATTCCGAAACGGCGTCGTACACCTCCGCTACCGCCCTCTCGGGCAGTGAACGACAGCCCTGTCCCATCGCCGGCGCCATGCCTACGACGCTGGCCGCTGGGGCTAAATCGAGCACTTCGAGCACTTCGATGCCGTGGCTCGTCTGATCACCCCAGATGTGCCCCCGAACGAGGTCCCGGAGGCATGAGCAGGGCGGACAGCGCTGATTCAGACGTTGAAGCGGAACTCGACCACGTCGCCGTCGCGCATGACGTAGTCCTTGCCCTCGATCCGCGCCTTGCCGACGGCGCGCGCGGCGGCGACCGAGCCGGCCTCGATGAGGTCGTCGTACGAGATGACCTCGGCCTTGATGAAGCCGCGCTGGAAGTCGGTGTGGATGACGCCGGCGGCCTCGGGCGCGGTCGCGCCCTTGCGGATCGTCCAGGCGCGGGTCTCCTTCGGGCCCGCCGTGAGGTACGTCTGCAGGCCGAGCGTCTCGAACCCGACCCGGGCGAGCTGCGACAGCCCGGACTCCTCCTGGCCGACCGACTGCAGCAGTTCGAGCGCCTCGTCGTCGGGCAGCTCGACCAGCTCCGACTCGATCTTCGCGTCGAGGAACACGGCCTCGGCGGGCGCGACGAGCGCCGACAGCTTCGCGCGCAGCTCGGTGTCGACCAGCTCGTCGGCGTCGAGGTTGAAGACGTACAGGAACGGCTTGGCCGTGAGCAGGTGCAGCTCGCGCAGGTCGGCGGGGTCGATCCCGGCCCCCTTGGCGCCGGCGTACAGGGTCGTGCCGGTGTCGAGCAGCTTCGCGGCGGCCTCGGCGGCCTCCAGGAGGACCTTGCGGTCCTTGTTGTTCCTGGACTCCTTCTGCAGGCGCGGCAGCGCCTTCTCGATCGTCTGGAGGTCGGCCAGGATCAGCTCGGTGTTGATCGTCTCGATGTCGCGCTCGGGCGAGACGGCGCCGTCGACGTGGGTCACGTCGGGGTCGGAGAAGACCCGGATGACCTGGCAGATCGCGTCGGTCTCCCGGATGTTGGCGAGGAACTGGTTGCCCCGGCCCTGGCCCTCGGACGCCCCCTTGACCAGGCCGGCGATGTCGACGAACTCCACCTTCGCGGGGAGGACGCGGGCCGAGCCGTAGATCTCCGCGAGCGCCGCCAGCCGCGCGTCCGGCACGCCGACGATGCCCACGTTCGGCTCGATCGTGGCGAACGGGTAGTTCGCGGCAAGCGCGTTCCCGCTCTTGGTCAGGGCGTTGAAAAGCGTGGACTTGCCCACGTTGGGCAGGCCGACGATGCCGATGCTCAGGCTCACGTAGGCCGAGTTTACGGGCCCGGGCGGGTGTAAGGGACATCGGCGGGCGGCTCGGCGCACGTCCCCCGATGAGCGCGCCTCCCCCTGCACGCGGGGAATGCCTGAAATGATCCGGAGCGTGGATGTGATGGCCCTCGCCCTGTGGCTCGCCGTGGGTCTCGCCGCCGGGATCGTGATCGGTTTCGCCCTGGCCCGGACCCGTACGGCGAGCGACGCGGCGCGGTCCGCCGTCCGCGTGGCGGAGGCCGAGGCGAGGGCGCGGGCGGCCGAGGAGAAGGTCGCCTACATGGAGAACCAGCTGTCGGAGCGGTTCCAGGCCATCTCCGCGCACGCCCTCGACGTCAACAACCTCCGCTTCCTCGAACTCGCCGAGAACCGGCTCAACACCACCCGGGCCGAGGCCGCGGGCGACCTGGAGCAGCGCAGGCAGGCCGTCGAGAACCTGGTCACCCCGCTCAGGGAGACGCTGGCGAAGGTCGAGGCCCAGCTCAGGGAGAGCGAGTCCGGCGCCCGCGCCGCCCGCGCCGAGCTGAGCAAGCAGATGGAGTTCGTCCGGCAAAGCTCGGAGCAGCTCAAGGGCCAGACGGCGGCCCTCGTACGGGCCCTGCAGCGGCCCGAGGCCCGCGGGCGCTGGGGGGAGCTCCAGCTGCGCCGCGTGGCCGAGATCGCCGGCATGGCCCGCTACTGCGACTTCGACGAGCAGACGACCGCGTTCACCCGCGACGGCCTGGTCCGCCCCGACATGGTGGTACGGCTGACCGGCGGCAAGAACATCGTCGTCGACTCGAAGGTGTCGCTGGCCGCGTACCTGGAGGCGGCGGAGGCGGGCGACCCCGACTACGGGTCGGCCCGGCTCGACGCGCACGCCCGGCACCTGCGCGAGCACGTCGACCGGCTGGCGGCCAAGGCGTACTGGCAGGCGTTCAGCCCGTCGCCCGAGTTCGTCGTGCTCTTCATCCCCGGCGAGGCGTTCCTCGCCCCGGCTCTGGAGCGCGACCCCGGACTGCTGGAGTACGCCATGCGCCGTCGCGTCCACATCGCCACGCCGACGACGCTGATCACGATGCTCCGCACCGCCGGGTACGCCTGGCAGCAGGCCGCCCTCAGCGAGAACGCCAAGGCCGTCTTCGACCTCGGCAAGGAGCTGTACGAACGGCTCGGCGGCCTAGGACGCCACATGGACGGCCTGGGCAAGGCCCTGTCCCGGGCCGTCGCCGCGTACAACCAGACGGTCGGCTCGCTGGAGAGCCGCGTGCTGGTCAGCGCGCGCAAGATGAACGACCTCGGGTTCGTGGACGACCCCCTCGACGGGCCGGACCCCGTCGAGGAGGTCCCCCGGCAGGTCGCGATGCCCGAACTCGAAGGTGAAGAGCAGGTAAGCCCCCCTCCTGGCCATCGTCAGAACGGTAAATTGACGCGAGACTTGTCGTAAGGGGGCTCGATGACAGGCGCGGATCGAGCACAGATCAGGCTGACCGCCCGGGGAGCTATCGTCCTGCTCTTCGCCGTCACGCTGCTGGGGCAGCTGCTCCGCCTCCCCGGCCCGGCGTTCGTCGCCGGATGCCTCGCGGCGGTCCTGCTCGTGCAGCCGCGGGACCTGCTCCCGCTGGTGGTCACGCCCCCGCTGGTCTTCTTCGCCGCCACCCTGCTCGTGGAGGCCGTACGGTCGCTGGGGTCCGGCTCGATGGTGCAGACCCTGGGGCTGGGGCTGTTCACGGCGCTGTCGTCCGGCGCGCCGTGGCTGTTCGCCGGGTCGGCGCTGGCGCTGGCCGCCGGCTGGTTCCGGGGGCTGCCGGACAACATCCGCGAGCTGCGGCAGGACACCCGGGGGGACGCTCCCGTCCCGGCCGCCGCCGCGCCCGCGTCACGGGGACGGCGGGCCCGCCGGTCCGGCTTCGACCCCGAGCCCGAGGGCTACTTCGAGCCCCGCGTGTACGGCACGACCGCGGACGAGTGACCACGGCCGCCGACCGGCCCGCCCGGGGTTCGTGGGCTCAGGCGGAGCCGGCGGTGCGCAGGTCGCGGCGCAGCTCGTGGGGCAGCGCGAAGCGCATGCTCTCCTTGACCGACTCGACCTCCTGGACGTCGGTGAAGCCACGCTCGGCGAGCGCCCGCAGGACGCCGTCCACCAGCTCCTCGGGCACCGAGGCGCCGCTGGTCAGGCCGACCGTCGTCACGCCCTCCAGCCACTCGTCGCGAAGGTGCGAGGCGTCGTCGACGAGGTGGGCGTCGTCGGCGCCGTAGTCCTTGGCCACCTCCACCAGCCGCTTGGAGTTGGAGGAGTTGGTCGAGCCGACGACGATGACGAGCTCTGACTCGGCCGCGATCTGCTTGACGGCCGTCTGACGGTTGGAGGTGGCGTAGCAGATGTCGTCGCTCGGCGGGTCGATCAGGTTGGGGAAGCGGGTGCGCAGCCGGGCGACGGTCTCGGTGGTCTCGTCGACCGACAGCGTGGTCTGGGAGAGCCAGACGACCTTGTCCGGGTCGCGCACGGTGACGCCGTCGACGCCCTCGAGGCCGTCCACGAGCTGGATGTGCGCCGGGGCCTCACCCGCGGTGCCCTCGACCTCCTCGTGGCCCTCGTGGCCGATCAGCAGGATGTCGTAGTCCTTGGCCGCGAACCGCTTGGCCTCGTTGTGCACCTTCGTCACCAGCGGACAGGTCGCGTCGATCGTCCTGAGCCCCCGGGCGGCCGCCTCCTCGTGGACGCTCGGGGCCACGCCGTGCGCCGAGAAGATCACGATGGCGCCCTCGGGCACCTGCTCGGTCTCGTCGACGAAGATCGCGCCGCGGGCCTCCAGCCCCTTCACCACGTGGGTGTTGTGCACGATCTGCTTGCGCACGTAGACGGGCGCGCCGTACCGGTCCAGCGCGCGCTCGACCGTCTCGACGGCGCGGTCCACTCCCGCGCAGTAACCGCGCGGCTTGGCGACCAGGACACGGCGATGCGTCTGGGTGTGCTCGTCCATGTTCCTATGCTATGGGGAACGCCACCTGCCTCTTGACCCCGGTCTTGCGAGACTGGATGTCTGAGAACAGATCTCCCCGGGAGCTGTCATGTCCGTCCTTAGAGCCATTACGAAGCCACTGCGCGACGCCTTGGAAAACCGCGACCAGCTACGGGAGAAGGCCAAGGACCTGCCTGTCTTCGTGTTCCAGACGGCGCTGAACGGGGTCGGGCAGGCGCTGCTGCTCGGCGACCGGGTCCGCTCGTCCATCAAGCGCCTCTCGGGCGGCGAGGAGCGGGAGGAGGAGAGCCGGGAGGAGGCCGCCGAGCCGCGCGCCGAGCGCCGGGAACCCGTCATCTTCGCGCCCCGCCCGTCGGCGAAGGCCGAGGAGGCTCCGGCCGCGAAGGCCGAGGAGGCCCCGGCTCCCGCGCCGTCCGACGTCGCGGAGGCCGCCGCCGTCACCGCGCCCGCGGAGAAGGCCGAGGTCGCGGAGAAGCCCGAAAGCGCGGAGGAGGCCGAGGTCGCGGCCCCGGCCGAGACGGAGAAGCTCGACCTGCCCGCCGTACCGGTCGAGGCCGAGCCGCCGGCCGTCGCCGCGGTCCTGGACCGCCAGGCCGAGCCGGCCGCGAAGGAGACGCCCGCGGAGACGCCGGCCAAGCCGGCGCGCGCCACCCGCACGACGCGGACGAGCAGGGCGCGCGGGACCACCGCCGCCGCCTCCACCTCTGCCGCCGCCACGCCCGCCGAGGCGACCCCCGCCGCGGGCGAGACCGCTGCCGAGATCTCTTCCGAGACCTCCGGAACCCCCGCGACCGCCGCTGAGAGTGGCGCGAAGCGGACGAGGAGCACCGCCGGCCGCGGCACGGCCGCGCGCACGACCCGCGCGAAGGCCGCCACGACGGCCGCGGAGGGCACGGGCGCCGACGCCGCCACCACCGGAGCGAAGGACGCGGAGACCACGGCCACGCCCGCCAAGACGACGCGCAGCCGGAGCGGCGCCGCGAAGGGCGCCTCGGCCACGCCGTCGAGGAGCCGGGCCAAGGCGGCCGCCGCGGACGACGTCACCGGCACGGCCCCCGCCGCCGGACCGTCCGCGGGGACGGCCGCCGAGGGACCGGTGACGGACACGGGCGCCGCCACGCCGTCCGCCTCGGGCGCGAACGGGCAGGGCGAGCCGATGCCGGGCTACGCGGACCTGACCGTGGCCTCGCTGCGCGCGCGGCTGCGCGGCAAGTCCATGGAGCAGGTGCACGACCTGCTCGACTACGAGCAGGCGAACGCCAACCGGCCCGAGGTCGTCCGCCTGTTCCAGAACCGGCTGTCGAAGCTGCGGAGCGAGTCCTGACCTCGACCGCCCCGCGGAATGTCGGCGGCGACGGCTAACCTGCGGATGCGGGACGGCGAGCGGGCGGCGGGCGCCACGCCGCCCGCCGGCGAGGAGGGCCTGTGAGCGCGAAGACGTCCCCTGAGGCGCCGCTGCCGATCCGGTCGGTGCTCCAGATGGTGGCCCAGTGGATCGGCAAATTGGGCACCGTCTGGGTGGAGGGGCAGATCACCGAGCTGACCGCGCGCGGCGGCACGGTCTTCCTCACCCTGCGCGACCCGGTGGCCAACGTGTCGGCCCGGATCACCTGCTCGCGCGGCGTCTACGAGGCGAGCGTGCCCCGCCCGGTGGACGGCGCGCGCGTGGTCATGCACGTCAAGCCGGACTTCTGGGTCAACAAGGGGTCGTTCGCGTTCACCGCGCTGGAGATACGGCCTGTCGGCGTGGGCGAGCTGCTGGCCCGGCTCGAACGGCTCCGGCAGGTGATGGCCGCCGAGGGCCTGTTCAACGTCGACCGCAAGAGGCGGCTGCCGTTCCTGCCGGGCACGATCGGGCTGATCTGCGGGCGTGACTCGGCCGCAGAGCGCGATGTGCTGGAGAACTCACGCCGCCGCTGGCCGGCCGTCCGGTTCAAGGTGGAGCAGGTGGCCGTCCAGGGACCGTACGCCGTGGGCGAGGTGACCGAGGCGCTGCGCAGGCTCGACGCCGACCGCGAGGTGGACGTCATCATCGTCGCCAGGGGCGGCGGCTCCCTGGAGGACCTGCTGCCGTTCTCCGACGAGGCGCTGGTCCGGGCGGTCGCGGCCTGCCGCACGCCCGTGGTCAGCGCGATCGGCCACGAGCAGGACACTCCGCTGCTCGACCTTGTCGCCGACGTGCGGGCCTCGACCCCGACCGACGCGGCCAAGAAGGTCGTCCCCGACGTGGGCGAGCAACTGGCCCTCGTCCATCAGCTCAGGGACCGGGGCCGCCGGGTCGTGCGCGGCTGGGTCGAGCGCGAGCTGTCCTGGCTGGAGTCGGTGCGGTCTCGGCCGTCCCTGGCCGACCCGGTGCGCGAGCTCGACCGGCGGGCCGAGCAGATCGACGCCCTGCGCGACCGGTCCCGCAGGTGCCTGACCGCGTCCCTCGACCGTTCGTCCGACTCGCTGGAGCACCTGCGTGCCCGGCTCGTGGCGCTCTCGCCCGCCGCCACGCTGGAGCGCGGCTACGCCATCGCGCAGCGGCCCTCCGGGGAGGTCGTCCGGCTCGCGGCCGACGTCAAGCCCGGCGACGAGCTGACCATCCGCTTCTCCGACGATCGCCTCGGCGTGACGGCCCTCCCCGGCGAACCGCCCCTCTGACGCATGCCGGAAACCCGGCTCCGGCACACCGCCATGCCGGAACCCCGGCTCCGGCACACTGCCCCTCTGACGCATGCCGGAGGCCCGGCGCGGGGCCGGGCCTCGGGCGGCGCGGCGATCAGATGGAGACGCGGGCGCCGTAGTTCTCCAGCCAGGCGTTGAGCTGGAGCAGGCCCTCCAGCGAGGTCCGGGCGCCCTGGAAGCTCACGGCGCCGATGGGCTGGTCGAGCATGTCCCGCACCTTGCCCGCGTCCACGAGGGCGGCCGCGGCGAAGTCGCCGCCGTCCAGCAGCCGGGTCACCTCCCCCCGCAGTGCCCGCTCGTACGCCGGGTCCTGCGTGGAGGGGTAGGGCACCTTGCGCCGTTCGACGACTGAGCGCGGCAGCACGTCGGCCGCGGCGGCGCGCAGCAGGCTCTTCTCGTGGCCGTCGAACGTCTTCATGGCCCACGGGGCGTTGAAGACGTACTCGACCAGGCGGTGGTCGCAGAACGGCACGCGGACCTCGAGGCCGACGGCCATGCTCATCCGGTCCTTCCGGTCGAGCAGGATCTGGACGAACCGGGTGAGGTGGAGGTAGCTGATCTCCCTCATCCGCCGTTCCAGCCCGGTCTCGCCCGGCAGGCGCGGCACCTCGGCGAGCGCCCGCTGGTAGCTGTCGGCGCGGTACGCCGGGATGTCCAGCTTGCGCAGCAGGTGCTCCTCCAGGAACTCGCCGCGCGTCGTCAGGCCGGTGACGCCGGGGACGGCGAGCCACGGGAAGGTGTCGCCGTGGACGGCCTCCGGGTCGTGGAACCAGCGGTAGCCGCCGAAGACCTCGTCCGCCGACTCGCCCGACAGCGCCACCGTGGAGTGCCTGCGGATGGCCTTGAACAGCAGGTAGAGCGAGGTGTCCATGTCGCCGATGCCGAGCGGCAGGTCGCGGGCCCGCAGGACGGCCCGCCGGACGCCCGCGTCCATCAGGTCGGCCGAGTCGAGCACGATGTCCGTGTGCTCGGACCCCACGTGGCGGACCACGTCGTGGACGTAGGGGGTGTCGGGCGTGTCGCGGGTGTCGTCGGGCTGGAAGTTCTCGGCGTAGCCGGCGAAGTCCACCGAGAACGACCGGACCCTGCCCTGGCCCTCCAGGGCGCGGGCGGCGAGCGCGGTGACGGCGCTGGAGTCGAGGCCGCCGGACAGCAGCGTGCACAGCGGCACGTCGGAGATGAGCTGCCGGGCCACGATGTCGTCGAGCAGGTCGCGGATCGTCCGCACGGTCGTGCCCAGGTCGTCCGTGTGCTCGTGGGACTCCAGCTTCCAGTAGCGGCGCTTGCTCAGGCCCTCGCGGCGCACCTTCACGATCTGGCCGGGACGGACCTCGTACATGCCGCGGAAGACGGCGTTCTCCGGTGTCTTGACGAACGAGAGGATCTCGCGGAGGCCGTCGGCGTCGACGACGCGCTCGACGAGCGGGTTGGCCAGGATGGCCTTGGGCTCGGAGCCGAACAGGACGCCGTTCGAGGTCGGGTGGTAGTACAGGGGCTTGATGCCCATCCGGTCGCGGACGAGGAGGAGCTCCTCGGTGCGGGCGTCCCAGATGCCGAAGGCGTACATGCCGTTGAGCCGGTCGGCGAAGTCCTCGCCCCACTCCAGGTACGCCTCGAGGACGACCTCGGTGTCGCTCTGCGTGCGGAACCGGTGTCCCCGCTGGGTGAGCTCCGCCCTGAGCTCGCGGAAGTTGTAGACCTCGCCGCTGTAGGTGAGCGCGGCGACGAGGCGGCCGTCGGCCTCCGCGAGCATCGGCTGGCGTCCGCCCTCGATGTCGATGATGGCCAGCCGGCGGTGGCCGAACGCGACGTTCCGGTCGATCCACGTGCCCTCGGCGTCCGGTCCGCGGCACGCCATCGTGTCGGTCATGGCCTGCACGGTCCCCCGCTCCTGCCAGAGGTCGCGTCCGTAGTCCACCCAGCCGGTTATGCCGCACATAGAGATGACCCCCCGGTTCATCTGTCGGTCATGGGATTGGTACGTGGTTAAAACGTTCAAATCACTACTTATATGCCCAAAACGGACAGGTGTCGTCGACATCACGCCGATGGACGCGACTGTCGGGGGCGACCTCTAGGGTGGGGGTCGTGGCTGAGGAGAAGCAGGCGCCGTCGTACGAGCAGGCTCGCGAGGAGCTGACCGAGGTGGTCCGGCGGCTGGAGACCGGCGGGCTCACGCTGGAGCAGTCGATCGAGCTGTGGGAGCGGGGCGAGCGGCTGGCCGCCGTCTGCGAGGAGTGGCTGCAGGGCGCCCGGGCCAAGCTGGCGGCCGCGATGGCCCAGCGTCAGGAGCCCCAGGCGGCCGGCTCCGACGAGGCCCCCTTCTGAGAGACGACTCCCCGTCGCGCGATCGAGGCATGCGGGCCCCCGAGGTCAGGCGGAGGTCAGGCGGAGGTCAGCCGGAGGGCGTGGCGGCGGGCTTGGCCTGCGGGGACAGGCTGGCCGCGAGCGCGCTGAGCTCGTCCCAGCCGGCGGTGCCGGTGACGACGACCGTGTGGTCGGGGAGGACCCGCACCAGCGACCGCTGGTTCTTGTCGGGGCGGACGCGCTCCTGC
Source organism: Microbispora corallina (assembly GCF_016863035.1). Taxonomy (GTDB): domain Bacteria; phylum Actinomycetota; class Actinomycetes; order Streptosporangiales; family Streptosporangiaceae; genus Microbispora; species Microbispora corallina. The sequence continues at coordinate 130,679 of NZ_BOOC01000014.1, read as the reverse complement.
CAGGTGACCGCGCCGATCCGGAGGCTGCCACTGGCCGTCTCGGTGTTGGCCATGCGGTTCGCGAACGCGCCCGGCGGCCGCTCGTCGCTCTGCGCCACCATCGCGTGCTCCCGCTTCGCGGTGGCGAAGCCGAGCCGCCACGTCACCCCGCCGTCCTGGGTCAGCGTCGAGCTGTTCGGCACCCAGTCGGCCGGCACCTGGCGCGGGGCGACGACCTCGTACGGCGCGCTGCGCGCGGCGTTGACCTGGTCGATCGAGTAGTCCACCCGCGGGATGTGCTCTGTGCGGTCCTGCGGGGTGACGAGCAGGAAGAGCCCCACACCGGCGAGGACCACGAACAGCGCGAACGCGTAGCCGAGAAAGCCCTGGGTGAACCGACTCACGATCATGAGACTACCGGCCGGAAGGGCCGGTCCCCGACTCGGCCTCCACCGCCTGTGGACAACGTACGGCGCGGCGAGCGCGGCCGGCCTCGGCTCAGGGGGTCGTCGGCGGCCGGGGTGGAAAGGCGCCGTCAGGTCCGGTGGATCCGGCCGATGATGGCGAGCGCCTCCTCGGCCATGCGGCGGGCGGCCTCGGGGTCGTCCGAGAGCGTCACCTCCTGGACGACGGCCGCGAGGGCGCCGGTGACCACGACGACCAGGGCGTCCTCGTGCTCGAAAAGGGCCGCGGTCCGCCTGGCCCACTGCCGCAGCCGGTCCCGCATGATGACCTCGAAGCCGGGGGGCGCGTCACCGCGCAGGAACAGCGCCGCGAGATCGCGTTCGGCGAGGCATCCGTCCAGGTAGGCGCGGGCGGCGGCGAGGAACTGCGGCATCGGGTCGGTCTCGCCGGCGGCCCGCGCGTCCTGGACGGCCTGCCGGGTCCGCTGGGTCTGCCGCTTCTGGAACTCCTCGAAGAGGGTGAGGTAGAGGTCGGCCTTGCCGGAGAAGTGATGGTAGAGGCTGCCGACACTGGCGCCGGCCCGCGCCACGACCTCCGTGACGCCCGCCTCGGCGAATCCGCTCGTGACGAAGGTCTCCTTCGCCGCGTCGAGGAGCGCCCCACGCGTGGCCGCGCCGCGGTCCGACGTGCGCGCTGTAACCGTTCGCTCGGTGTCGCTGCTCATGCCGCGACGATATCCCCGGCCTGCCCGTCCTGGGGCGTCACGGGCCAAATGGGCCCCCACCAGCGGGGACAGGTACAGACCAATCGGACAAGAAGCGCCCGGACAACTACGATCAGTGAGGAACGGGAACCTTCCAGCTAAGGGGATCGATGTCTGATCACGTGCCGGCCGCGCTGGCCACGGGGGAACACGCGCCCGACCGGAATCTGGCTCTCGAGCTCGTGAGGGTGACGGAGGCGGCGGCGATGGCCGCGGCCCGCTGGGTGGGCCGCGGCGACAAGAACGGGGCGGACGGCGCGGCCGTCAACGCCATGCGCCAGCTGATCAACACCGTCTCCATGCAGGGAGTGGTGGTGATCGGCGAGGGCGAGAAGGACAACGCGCCGATGCTGTACAACGGCGAGGAGGTCGGCGACGGCACCGGTCCGGAGTGCGACGTGGCCGTGGACCCGATCGACGGCACCCGTCTGTGCGCGCTTGGCATGAACAACGCGGTGTCGGTGATCGCGGTGAGCGAGCGGGGCTCGATGTACGACCCGTCGGCGGTCTTCTACATGGAGAAGCTGGTGACCGGCCGGCAGGCCGCCGAGCACGTGAACATCGACGCCCCGGTCGCGGACAACATCAGGGCCGTGGCCAGGGCCAAGGGCGCCAAGCCGTCCGACGTGACGGTGGTCATCCTCGACCGGCCCCGGCACGAGCGGATCGTGAAGGAGATCAGGGAGACCGGCGCCCGGATCCGGTTCATCACGGACGGCGACGTGGCCGGCGCGATCATGGCGGCCCGCCCCGGCACCGGCGTGGATCTGATGCTCGGCATCGGCGGCACGCCGGAGGGCATCGTCGCGGCCTGCGCGATGAAGTGCATGGACGGCGTCATCCAGGGCAGGCTCTGGCCCCGCGACGAGGACGAGCGCGCCCGCGCGCTCGACGCCGGGCTCGACCTCGGCCGGGTGCTCACCACCGACGACCTCGTCCGCTCCGACGACGTGTTCTTCGCCGCCACGGGGATCACCGACGGCGAGCTCATGTACGGCGTGCGCTTCCAGGGCGGCGCGGCCGTCACGCACTCGCTGGTCATGCGGGGTCGTTCCGGGACCATCCGGAAGATCGAGAGCGAGCACCAGCTCTGGAAGCTCGGCGCCTACAGCGCGATCAACTTCGACACCGCCGTCTGAGCCCAACCGCCGTCCGAGCCCAACCGCCGTGTAAGCCCGCCGCCGGGAAAGCCCCGGACCCGGGGATCAGCCGCGGCGGAACAGTCCACGCCGCGGCCGCTTCGGCGACCGGGCGACGACCTTGCCGCCGACCACGAACCCGGCCAGCTCGATCACGGGCGCGTCCGGCGCGTGGCCGGTCGCGCCCGGCGGGAGCCGCACCTCGTTCCTGACGGTGCGGACCCGGGCGGAGGGCGCCGTGACGATGCGGACGCCCTCGGGGACGACGAGCGTGACCGTGCCGGCCATGACGGCGAGCTGGACGACCACCCGGCGCGACTGGAGCAGCGCCTCGCACAGGTCCATCGTGACCTTGCCGCCCAGCGAGGTGACGGGCACCTGGGACGGCACCACCCACCGGCCCGTACGGCTCTCGGACCGGAAGAAGGCGGTCACCGGCCGGTTGTCGACACGGAACGGCTGGCTCTCCGGGGGCAGCAGGTCGGCCGTGAGCGCGGCCAGCTCGCCCAGCGTCCGGGCGGCGCACGCCTGGTCGACGCGCTCCTCGTGTTCGAGCGGGGTGAGCCGTCCGTCCGTGACCGCCTCGGCGAGGACGGCGAGCACGCGCTCCCGGTCGGCGTCGGACGCCCGGAGCAGCGACGGATCGGTGCCGTCCTGGACCCGCGGCGTGAGGAATGCGGAGATCCACTTGTTCGCTGACGACTCGCTGCTCACACATCGAGAGTAAGCGCTGAACGGTGTTCGCGCCGCCCGCCCGGACGGGCGGTTCCCCGGCCCCGGCCGCGGGTCACGCCCGGAACGCGCCGACCCCGGCCCCGTACGGTCCCGCACGAGGGCGGGCACTCGCCGGCGGGACGCGGCCGCCGGACCAAGGTCGCCAGGTTTGACCTGGCGCTTCGTCTCCGCCTAGCGTGGAAATGTGGCCATTCCGGCGGCGCTGGTCCGTCAGATCGGCAACCTTCCGGCCGACCTGACCAGCTTCGTGGGCCGCAGGCGTGAGCTGGCCGAGATCCGCCGGTTGCTGTCGGTCTCGCGTCTGGTGACCCTCACGGGAGTGGGCGGCGTCGGCAAGACCCGGCTCGCGCTGCGGGCGGCCGCCGAGCAGCACCGGGCGTTCGACGCCGTCTGGCTGGTGGACCTGACCGCCCTCGACGACCCGGCCCTGGTGGCCGAGACGGTCGCGGCCACCCTGGGGGTGCAGTCCGAGATCAACCCGGTCGACGCGCTGGCCAGGGTGCTCACCGGGCAGCGGACCCTGCTCGTCCTCGACAACTGCGAGCACCTGCGCGATGCCTGCGCGTCGTTCGCGAACCGCCTCCTGCGGGGTGTGCCCGACCTGCGCATCCTGGCGACCAGCCGGCAGTCCCTCGGGATCATCGGCGAGCACCAGATGCGGGTGGCGCCGCTCGCGCTGCCCGAGCCCGGCCGGCCGCTCACGGGCAGGGCGCTGGAGCTGTACGACGGGGTGTGCCTCTTCGTGGAGCGGGCGTCCGCCGTGGTGCCCGGCTTCCGCCTCACCCCGGACACCACGGCGGACGTGGTCGAGCTGTGCCGGCGGCTGGACGGGATCCCCCTGGCGATCGAGCTCGCGGCGGTCCGGCTGCGGGCGCTGTCGGTCGGCACGCTGGTCGAGCGCCTCACCGACCGGTACGCCTGCCTGACGAGCGGGAGCCGTACGGTCGCGCCGCGCCAGCGGACCCTGCACGCGCTGGTCGACTGGAGCTACCAGCTGCTGTCGCCGCCGGAGCGGACGCTGTGGAGCCGCATGTCGGTCTTCCCCGGCCACTTCGACCTCGAGGCCGTGGAGGACGTCTGCGTCTGCGGCGACGTGGAGCCGGAGGACGTCCTCGACCTGATCGACGCGCTGCTGGACAAGTCGCTGCTGCTGCGCGAGGAGCATCACGGCGAGGTCCGCTACCGCATGCTGGAGACGCTGCGGGAGTTCGGCCGGCTGCGGCTCGACGGCCCCGACGAGCGGCGGTCGCTGGCGCGCCGCCACCGCGACCATTATCTGGCACTGCTGGAGCGGGCGGCCGGCGAGTGGTTCGGCCCGGCCCAGGCCGGGTGGTTCGCCCGGCTGCGGCTGGAGCAGGCGCACCTGCGCGGCGCCCTGGAGTTCTGCCTGCACGAGCGGGGCGAGGCCGACGTGGGGCTGCTCATGGCGGCCCTGCTGTACGAGACCTACTGGCTGCCCAACGCGTTCTACAGCGAGGGACGCCACTGGTTCGACCTGCTGCTGAAGTCGGCCCCGGAGCCCACCGCCGTACGGGCCGAGGCGCTGTGCGCGGACGCGCAGCTGGCGTTCATGCAGGGCGACACCGCCGTGGCCGAGCTTCTCGTCGGCGAGGGCCTCGCGCTGGCGGAGAAGCTGGGCCACGCGAAGGGCCTGGCCCTGGGCTCGCTGGTCTCCGGCATCGCCGCCCACCAGCACGGCGACTACGCGCGGGCGGCCGTCCTGCTGGAGGAGGCCGTGGCCGGGCACACCGCGGCCGGGGACGGTCTGGCCGCCCTCGTCGGCCTGCTGACGCTCGCGGCCACGGCAGGCAGCCTCGGCGAGGAGGACCGGGAGCGGCGGCTGTTCGAGCGGAGCCTAGCCCTTGCCGAAAGCGGCGGGGACAGCTGGATCAGGTCCTGGGTGCTGACGGTGGTCGCCGTCCACGCCTGGCAGCGCGGGGACGCGGAGAGGGCGACGGGCCTGGCCAGGGAGAGCCTGGTGGTCGGCCGGGACTTCGACGACCGGCTCGCGCTCGCCACCACCTTCGAGGTGCTCGGCTGGATCTTCGAGACCGGGCGCCGCGACGCCTCCGCGGCACGCATGCTCGGCGTGGCCGAGGAGCTGTGCCGGGCGGCGGGGGTGTCGACGCAGCGGGTGGCGAGCTATTCGCAGTCCCACGAACGGTGCGTGATCGCCCTGCGCGAGAGGATGGGCGAGCGGGCCTTCGACCGGGCCCTGCGGCAGGGCGAGCGCCTGACGCTCGACGACGCCGTCGCCGAGGCGCTCGGATCGCGGCCGGACGAGGCGCCGGGCGCGGAGCCGGACGAGAGGCTCGGGGAGGATCGCCCGGGGCGTGGGGAGCGGGCCGGGCCCGAGCCGTCGCCGCTGACCGGGCGGGAGCGGGAGATCGCGGAACTGATCTCCCAGGGTTTCAGCAACAAGGAGATCTCCTCCGCGCTGGTGATCGCGCAGCGCACCACCGAGGGCCACGTCGAGCACATCCTGACAAAGCTCGGCTTCAGCTCCCGCACGCAGATCGCGGCATGGGTGACCGCGCGGAAGGCCGCCGGGGGGCACAGGCGGGATCACGACGACATCCCGCGGCGGCCTCGCCGCGCTCGGTGAAGCGGCCGCGCGCCGCGACACCGGGCGGAGGCGTGGGACCCTGCCCGGACGACGCGGCGCGCGACCTGATCACCGGGGCCCTCCGTGCGAACGAGACGACGACCTCGCCGGAGGGCGCGAGGGGAAGGCTGACGACGAAGCGGCTCCCGGGCTCGGCGTCCTGGACGGCGATGCGGCCTCCGTGGGCCTCGGCGACCTCCCGGGCGATGGCGAGCCCGAGTCCGGGGCCGCCGTTGCTCCTGCTCCTGGCCGCGTCCCTGCGGTAGAACCGGTCGAAGACCCGCTCGCGCTCCGCCTCGGGGATCGCCTCCCCGTCGTTCGTGACCGCGAGCACGGCCCGCTCGCCCTCCCTGCGCACCTCGACGTGGACGGAGGTGGCGGCGTGCCGTTCGGCGTTGTCGAGCAGGCACGTCACCATGCGGGACAGCAGCGGCCGCAGCCCTCCGACGATCACCCTCGAGGTGAGGTGGAGCCGGGTCGGGCGGCGGCCGGGCCGGCGGCCCAGCTCCGCGGCGACGAGCTGACCGAGATCGATCTCCTCGCTCTCGGCCAGGGTCGCGGCGCCGATCCCGGCGAGCAGCAGGAGGTCGGCGACGATCGCCTCCAGCCTGCTGGTGGCCCGCAGTGCCCCCTCGATCGCCTCGGACACGTCGTCCGGGTAGAGACGGGCGACCTCCAGTTGCGCGCGTATGCCGGCGATGGGCGTGAGCAGCTCATGGGACGCGTCCGCGGCGAACTGCCGCTGATGCCCGAGCGCGCGCTCGGCGACACGCTCGGCGTGTTCCATCCGTTTCACTATGCTGTTCATCGGCGCTTCCTAGTGCACGGCGAGAAGTGGACGCCGGCCCGTTCCCCTCACTGCCGAGGGACCCCGGCGCCTGAATACCAGCCTCCGTGGCGGGCCTTCTCGCCAAAACGGGGAAAACCGTGGGGCCCTACCTGACCGGCGCACATACGTAGTCACCCGCCGCGGGGTCCCGCATCCCGTCGCCCGCCGTGCGCGCACCCATTGACCTCGGGGGTGCCGCCTCCTAGTCTGACGCGAAATTGAACCCTCCTCATGTTTTGGAGGCCGCGGTGCCCATTCCTCGCGACCGGCAGGCGCGGCTCGCCACCTTCGCCGTGTTCTTCGTGCAGGGCCTCACGTTCGCCACGCTGCTGTCCCAGGTCGCGGCGCTGCAGAAGAAGCACGGCCTGTCCGACGACGAGCTCACCGTCCTGCTGCTGGTCGTGCCCGTGATCGCGGGTGTGGGGAGCGTGCTCGCGGGGACGCTCGCCTCGCGGTTCGGCAGCCGCCGGGTGCTGCGGCTGGTGCAGCCGCTCGCCTGCGCGGCCGTCGTCCTGGCCGGTCTCGCCCCGAACGTGCCGTCCCTGGTGGCGTCCAACGTGCTGTTCGGCCTCGCCCTGGGCGGGGTCGACGCGGGCATGAACATGCAGGGGGTCGCGGTCGAGCGCCGGTACGGACGGCCGGTGTTGACCGGGTTCCACGCGCTGTGGAGCGCCGCCGCCGTGATCGGCGCCCTGTGGGCGTCCACGGCCGCCGGGCTGGGGCTCGCCCTGCCCACGACGTTCGTGATCGCGCTGGTTCCGGCCGTCGTCATCTCGCTGGCCGCCTCCGCCGGTCTCTACCGGCCGGTCGAGGAGCACGTCGGCGAGGAGGACGGCGCCGCGACGGCCTCCGCCGCCGCGGCTCCGCGGTTCCCGTGGCGGCCGATCATCCCGCTGTGCCTCGCCATGGCGTTCCTGTACGTGGGGGACTCGTCGATCTCCAACTACGGGTCCGTCTTCATGGACAAGATCATGCACGGCTCTCCGGCGGTCGTGCCGCTGGCGCTGGGGGCCTACCAGGCCACCACGTTCCTCATCCGGGTGGGCGGCGACTTCGCGGTCCGCCGGTACGGCCCGGCCGCGATCGTCCGCGCCGGGGGCGCCGTCGCCACGCTGGGCTTCGTCGCGATCGTCGCCGCCCCCGGCGTGCCCCTGGCCATCGCCGGCTTCGCCCTGACGGGGGTGGGCCTGTCCGTGGTCGCCCCGCAGTCGTTCTCCGCGGCGGGGCGGCTCGACCCCGCGGGCACCGGCGTCGCCATCGCTCGGGTCAACATGTTCAACTATGTCGGGTTCGTTCTCGGCGCCGCCCTGGTCGGCGTGATCGCCGGAACGTCCACGTACCGGGTGGCGTTCGCGGCGCCGCTCGTACTCTCCGCCGTGATCATCCTGCTCGCCCGGGGCTTCGAGCCCCGTACGGCTTCCGCCTCGGCCTCCCCCGCCCCCGCGGCGCCCTGAGCCGCCCGCGACGAGGCCGGGGCGGTCAGAGGTACGGCCGCTGGGCCCGCTTGGCCTCCTCGTAGCGCTCGCGGATCTCCGGCACGCCCTCCTCGGCCACCGGCACGTCCCACCAGGCGCCTGAGTCGGGCGCCCCGCCGGGCACGGTCTCCACGTACACGACCGTCGTCCGGGTGGCCTCGACGGCCTTGGCGAGGGCGGCGCGCAGCGAGCCGGGGCCGGTCGCCCGGAGCACGTCGGCGCCGAGGCTGGCCGCGTTCGCCGCGAGGTCCACCGGCAGCCTGTCCCCGTCGAGGTCGCCGGAGCCGCCGCGCAGCCGGTAGGCCGTGCCGAGCCGCCGCGCCCCGACCGCCTCCGACAGGTTGCCGATCGAGGCGAACCCCTGGTTGTCCACCAGGACGATCGTGAGCTTCACGCCCTCCTGGACGGCGGTCGCGATCTCCTGGGCCATCATGAGGTACGACCCGTCGCCGACCAGCACGAACACCTCGCGCTCCGGCGCCGCGAGCTTCACGCCGAGACCGCCTGCGATCTCGTAGCCCATGCAGGAGTAGCCGTACTCCACGTGGTAGGCCTCGGGGTCGGGCGCCCGCCACAGCTTGTGCAGGTCGCCCGGCATCGACCCGGCGGCGTTGACCACGACCGAGCCGCCGGCGGCCGCGAGGGCGGCCTCGTTGACGATCCCCAGCACGACCGGCTGGGTGAGGGCCTCCCCGGCGTACGCCCCGGTCACCACGCCCCGCCAGTCGCCGGCCAGCCGGGCGGCCCGCTCTGTCCAGTCGTCGTCAGCCCGCCACCGCTCCCGCAGGGCCTCCTCCAGCGCCTCGATCGCCGCCCGCGCGTCGGCCACGACCGGGACGGCCGCGTGCTTGTACGCGTCGAAGGCCGCCACGTTGACGTTGACGAACGCGTCGGCCGCCCCGAAGAGGGTCCGGGAGGCGGTGGTGAAGTCGCTGTACCGCGTGCCGATCCCGATCACCAGGTCGGCCTCCCGCGCGAGCGCGTTGGCGGCCGCCGTCCCCGTGTGCCCGACGGCCCCCACGGCCAGGGGATGGTCGTGCGGCAGGGCGCCCTTGCCGGCCTGGGTCTCCCCCACCGGGACGCCGTACCGCTCGGCGAAGCCGCGCAACTCCTCCCAGGCCTCGCTGTACCTGACCCCGCCGCCCGCGACGATCAGCGGCCGCCGCGACCGCTCGATCGCCCGGACGGCCCGGGCGAGCGCGGCCGGCTCGGGCACCGGGCGGCCGATGTGCCAGACCCGCTCGGCGAACAGCTCTTCCGGCCAGTCGTACGCCTCGGTCTGGACGTCCTGCGGCAGAGCCAGCGTCACCGCGCCGGTGTCGGCCGGGTCGGTGAGCACGCGCATCGCGGCCAGCAGCGCCGACGGGAGCTGCTCGGGCCGGTTGATCCGGTCCCAGAAGCGGCTGACCGGCTTCAGGCAGTCGTTGACGCTGGCGTCGTACGACCGGGGGTCCTCCAGCTCCTGCAGGACCGGCGAGGCGACCCTGGTGGCGAAGATGTCGCCGGGCAGCAGCAGCACCGGCAGCCGGTTGATCGTGGCGAGCGCCGCCCCGGTGACCATGTTGGTCGCGCCGGGCCCGATCGAGCTCGTGCAGGCGAACGCGGACAGCCGGTTGGCCTGGCGGGCGTACCCGACCGCCGTGTGGACCATCGCCTGCTCGTTGCGGGCGAGGTAGTACGGCAGGGCGGACCCGGTGCCCGCCCCCTCGGACGCCAGGGCCTGCCCGATCCCGGCGACGTTCCCGTGCCCGAAGATGCCCAGGCAGCCCTGGACGAGCCGGCGCTCCACGCCGTCGCGCTCGGTCCGCTGCCGGGACAGGAAGCGCACCAGCGCCTGTGCCACCGTGAGCCGCATCAGTTCTCACCTCGCCCGAACGGGACCCTGGGGTCGATCGGCTGGCCACTCCACGACGACCGGATCCACGCGTGCCGGGGGTCGTCGCAGAAGGCCATGGTCCGCTTCTCGGCCGGACCGGCCAGCACGTTGAGGTAGTAGAGGTCGTAGCCGGGGGCGGCCATCGACGGGCCGTGGTAGCCGCGCGGCACCAGCACCACGTCTCCGGCCGCCACCTCGGCCAGCACGTCGTGCCCGCCGTACACCCGCTGGTAGCCGGGGCCGCCCTCGAAGTAGTAGATCTCCTCAAGCACGGCCTCGCCCTCGCGGAGCGTGTCGTGCTTGTGCGGAGGGTACGACGACCAGTTGCCGCCGGGCGTGAGGACCTCGACGGCGACCAGCCTGTCGCAGTCGAACGCCTCCGGCGAGCAGAAGTTGTTCACCTGCCGGGTCGACTGCCCCGCCCCCCGGATCTCCACCGGCACGTCGGCGGCCGGGCCGTACCGGACCGGCAGGCGCCGCGTCGCCCGGGCGGCCGGCAGTGCGACCCGCCCCCGCCCGGACAGCCGCACGGACGTCCGGATGGGCAGGTAGGCGAAATCGGACGGCCCGTGGAACACCGACTCCCGCCCGTGGAGCGTCATCCGCAGCCCGTCGGCCACCACCTCGCACGAGCCGGACAGCGGCAGGACCAGCATCTCCTCCGTGCCGGTGGCGAACTCGACCGGCTCGTCATCGAGGTCCGCGATCCGCAGGCCGCAGTACGTCCAGGCGGCCGACTCGGGGGTGACCTGGACGGCCCAGGGGCCGGCCGCGGCCGTCCCGAACGGGATGTGGCTCATCGCCCCGCCCCTTCCAGCAGCCCGGCGACCGTGTCGACGGCGGCCGCCACGTCGTCGCCCGGCGGGTACAGCAGGGCCCGGCCCACGACCAGCCCGCGCACCCCGGGAAGGCGCAGCGCCTTGCCCCACGAGGCGTAGACCTCCTCGGGCGCCCCGCTCGGGTCGCCCCCGAGCAGCAGCGTCGGCAGCGTGGTCGCCTCCATCACCCGCTCCATGTCGTCGATGACGGGGATCTTCAGCCAGGTGCGGGCCGAGGAGGCCCCGAGGGCCTGGCCCACGTGGATGGCGTGGATCATGGCGTCGGCCGACAGGTCGTGGGTCACCGCCCCGCCGGACCTGCGGGACCAGAACGGCTCGACCATGGCGGTCAGCCCGTGCCTGGCCAGCTCGGTGACGGCGCGGGCGCAGCTTTCCAGCGTCCCGGCCGTCCGGTCGTCCTCCAGCCCGATCCGGCACAGCATCTTTCCGCCGTCGAGCCGCATCGCGACGATCGCCTCGGTGTCGTACGCCGTGAACCGGTCGTCGAACTCGAACACCGCCCCCTGGACGCCGCCCCGGTTCATCGAGCCGATCACGACCTTGTCGTGCAGCGCCCCGAGCAGCAGCAGGTCCTCCATCACGTCGGGCGTGGCGAGCACCCCGTCGACGCCGGGCCGCGACAGGGCGACCAGGAGCCGGTCGAGCATGTCGACCCGGCTCGCCATGGCCATCGGCCGCCCGGACACGCCGAGCGCGCCGCGCGCCGGGTGGTCGGCCGCGATGATCATGAGCTGGTCGCGGTCCTCGAGCAGCGGCCTGCGCCGCCGCTCGGCCGCCGCCTCCGCGATGCGCTCGGGATGGCGGGCGCGGTCGTTCAGCAGCCGCCGGTAGTCCTCGTCACGCATGCGCGTCCCCCGCCAGCATCGCCTCGACCTCCTCGGTGGTGGGCATCGCCGGGGCGCAGGCGAGCCGCCCGGCCACGATCGCGCCCGCGGCGTTGGCGAAGCGCAGCGTCCGCTCCAGCGGCCAGCCGGCCAGCAGCGCGTGGCACAGCGCGCCGCCGAACGCGTCGCCCGCGCCCAGGCCGTTCACGACCTCGACCTGCTGGGGGGGCACGGTCACGGTCTCGTCCCTCGTCATGCCCAGCACGCCGTTCGAGCCCTGCTTCACGACCGCCAGGTCGAGCCCGGCGTCCAGCAGGGCCTTCCCCGCGTCGTACGGCTCCCGCGTCCCGGTGGCGACCTCCACCTCGTCGAGGTTCCCCACGGCGACGGTCACGTGCTCCAGGGCCCGCCGTACGAGGGCGGGGGCGTCGGCGGGGTCGGGCCACAGCATGGGCCGGTAGTCGAGGTCGAGGACGGTGAGCGGGCGGCGGCCGCGGGCCCGCCACGCCGCGAAGTGGGCCGACCTAGACGGCTCCTGGGACAGCCCGGTGACCGTCGCCCAGAACAGGCCCGCCCCTGCGACCGCGGGCAGGTCCAGCTCCTCCGGACGGATCTCCAGGTCGGGAGCCTTGGGGTAGCGGTAGAAGAAGATCGGGAAGTCCTCGGGCGGCCGTATCTCGCAGAACGTCACGGGGGTCGGCAGGCCCTCGACGGCCGTCACGTAGCGGTCGTCCACGCGGTAGGAGGCCAGCGCGTCGTGCAGGAACTCCCCGAACGGATCGGCGCCGGTCCGCGTGATCACCGCCGCCGAACGCCCGTGCCTGGCCGCGGCCACGGCCACGTTGGCCGGGCTGCCGCCGAGATACTTGCCGAACGTCTCGACCTCCCGGAGCGACACCCCCACCTGCAGGGGGTAGACGTCCACCCCGATCCGGCCGATCGTCAGCACCTCGGTCATGTGAGGCCCTCGAGGAAGTCCATGCCGGCTCTCACGTCGCGGATCGGCCCCTCCCCCGGCTCGGGGTCGCGGTCGAGGACGACGTCCTGCTCCATGACATACCACCCGTCGTACCCGGCCATGCCGAGGCCGCGGACGACGGCCGCCACGTCCACGTCCCCGGTCCCGAGCGGCCGGTAGATCCCCTTCGCCACGGCCTCGGTGTAGGTCAGCCTGCCGTCCCCGACCTGCCCGGCCAGCCCGGCGTCCACGTCCTTGAGGTGGACGTGCGCCACCCGCTCCGGGGCCTCCCGCACGACGTCCAGCGGGTCGGTGCCGCCGATCAGCAGGTGTCCGGTGTCGAGGCACAGCGGCACGGCGCAGCCGTCGAGCACCCGCCGCACCTCCTCGCGGGTCTCGACCATGGTGCCCACGTGGGGGTGCAGGGTGATGAGCGGGCCGCCGGCGTCGGCCGCCTCCTTGAGCACGCGGTCGAGGGCGCCGAGCAGGGCCTCCCAGCCGGCCGGGCCGAGGACCGGCCGCTCGTCGTAGCCGTCGAGACCGGTGGCCGCGGCCAGGACCATCACCTCGATCCCGCCCTCGCGGAAGGACTCCAGCCGCGGCCGCAGCCCGGCGAGCGGGTCCCGTGCGGGGTCGTGCAGGACGACGGGGACGAACCCGCCCACGGCCCGCATTCCGTACCCGCCGAGCAGCGCGCGCCGCTCCTCGGGATCGGGCGGTAGGAAACCGTCCGGGCCCAGCTCGGTGGCGGTCAGCCCGAGGTCGCGCATCTCCGCGAGGACGCGGTCGCGGCCGAGCTGGTGTCCCCAGCCGGGGACCTCGCACACGCCCCACGAGATGGGCGCTCCGGCGATCTTCACTTCGTCACCTCCGTGAGGCGGACCGCCCGGCCCTCCCTGCGGGAGAGGTCGGCGGCCTCGGCGATGTAGAGGGCGGCCAGCGCGTCGTCCACGGTGCAGGGGCTCTCTCGCTCGCCCCGCGCCGCCTCCAGGAAGGCGGCCATCTCCCGGACGTACGCCGGCTCGAAACGGGCCTGGAAGTCCGGCCACGGCTCACCGCCGGCGCCGGGCCCGTCGGCCGAATGCAGCGGGACGCGGGCGTCGAGGCCCACGGCCCAGGTCGCGCGGCTGCCGGCCAGCTCCATCCGCACGTCGTAGCCGTTGCCGTTGTAGCGGGAGCCCTGCAGGGTCACCAGCGTGCCGTCGTCCATGGTCAGCAGGGCGGCGCTGTTGTCGACGTCGCCGGCCTCGGCGAAGAACGCCTCACCCCGGTTGGCACCCGTGGCGTACACGCTGTCGGCCTCCCGGCCGGTCACCCAGCGGAGGATGTCGAAGTCGTGGATGTGGCAGTCGCGGAAGATCCCGCCGGACAGCGGGATGTACCCGGGGGCCGGCGGCCGGGGGTCCGCGGTGATCAGGTGGACGCGGTCGAGGCGGCCGATCTCACCGGCGCGCAGCGCCGAGCGGGCGGCCGCGTAGCCCGCGTCGAACCGCCGCTGGAACCCGATGTGGACCACGCTCCCGGCCCGCTCGGCCGCCTCGCGCACCTCCAGGGTCTCCCGGGGGGTCGGCGCGGCCGGCTTCTCGCAGAAGACCGGCAGCCTCCGCCGGCAGGCCTCGACCAGCAGCGCGGCGTGCGTGGAGGTCGGAGTCGCGATCACCAAGGCGTCGGCCTCGAAGGGGTCGCCCACCGCGACGCCGAGGCGCCCGGCGACCTCCTCGGCGCGCCCGCCGTCCGCGTCGCCGACGACCAGGCCGTCCACCAGGCCCTCGCGGGCGAGCCCCGCCAGCGTCGCCGCGTGGAAGGCGCCTATCCGGCCGAGACCCAGCACACCGACACGCACGACGCCCTCCTGGACTCCACGACTACGGCACGGCTCCTTAAGTTGTAGGTGCGGGGCGAGCAAAGAGTCAATACTTTGTCCTGACATTCTGACGATCTATCATGGACGCCAGCTCCCGGACGGCCTGGGCGATCCGGCGGGCGGGAAGACGGGCGAAGCCGATGACGAGTGCCGCCCGTCCGGCTCGGGGACGGGCGCGATCGGCACCGTCGGGCGGGGGTGCGGTCCCGAGCACAGGTGCCACCGGCTCCGCGGCCAGCCCGGCCGCCTGCGCGGCCATGACCAGGGCGTTCACGTCGGGCCCCGGGACGTACTCGGCGTAGAGGTGGAGCCCGGCCGAGATGCCGTGCGCCTCGATCCAGGGCAGGTGCTCGGCCAGCGCGAGGACGAGCGCGTCCCTGCGGTCGCGGTACTCCCGGCGCATCCGGCGCAGGTGCCGGTCGTGCCCTCCGGTCCTGATCAGGTGGGCCAGGGCGTACTGGTCGATCACCGGGGACCCGAGGTCGAACTCTCCACGGGCCCGCCGCACGTCGGCCGCCAGGGCACGCGGCGCGACGACCCAGCCGAGCCTCAGGCCGGGGGCGAGCGCCTTGCTCACGCTGCCGGACAGCAGCACGCGGCCGGGGGCGAGGCCCTGGAGGCAGCCGACCGGGTCGCGGTCGAAGCGGAACTCGGCGTCGTAGTCGTCCTCCAGCACGAACGCGCCGGTGTCCGCCGCCCAGGCGATCAGCTCGGCCCGGCGGCGCGGCGACAGCACGACGCCCGTCGGGTACTGGTGGGCCGGGGTCACGAGCACCGCCTCCGCCCGGGTCCGCGCGAGCGCCGCGACCACGATGCCCTCGCGGTCGACCGGCACGGGCACCACCTCGGCACCGGCCCTCTGGAGCAGCGGAAGCTGGCGCACGCTGGTCGGGTCCTCCACCGCCAGGACGAGCCGCCGCCCCCGGGCCGCCGACAGCGTGTGGACGGCCAGGCTGAGCCCCTGCGCGACGCCCGTGACGACCACGATGTCCTCGGGCCGGGCCGCGGCCGCCCGTACCCTGCCGAGGTAGGCGGCCAGCTCCGCGCGCAGGTCGGGCACGCCGCCGGGGTCGCCGTAGTCGAGCGCGTCGTTCGGCAGCGCCGTCAGCACGTGGCGGACCGCCGCGAGCCACGCCTGCCGGGGGAAGGCGCCCAGGTCTGGCGAGGTGGGCCGGTGCCCGTAGTACGGCCCGCAGGGCTCCTGCCGCTCGCCGTCCGGCTCGGCGTCCGGCTCGGCGTCCACCTCGGCCTCCGGCGGAGACGGGGGCTCGGCCGGGGCGCGGGGCGCGACGGCGGCCACGCGGGTGCCGGCGCCGGTCCTGGCCTCCAGGAAGCCCTCGGCCACGAGCTGCTCGTACGCCTCGACCACGACGCCCCGCGAGACCCCGAGATCACGGGCCAGGTCGCGGCTGGCGGGCAGCCTGCTGCCCGGGGCGAGCCGCCCGGAGCGGATCGCCTCCCTGAGCTCACGGGCGATCTGCGCGGCGAGCCCGCCGCCGGTCCGGTCGATCACGAGGTGGAGGTCCGCCATTGGACCACGATACGTGCACCGGATTGGACCGGTTCCGGGAACCAATGGCTTCCTACGATCTCATCGCATGACGACAGACACCCTCACCTCACCACCCGTGGCCGGACGGCCGAGCCATGTCGCGGGGGCCGCGACGGCCATGTTCCTGGTCGGGACGCTGGCGGCGGTCTCCGGCGTGATCACGGACTACCCCCTCTACGGCGGCCAGGCCGTCCGGTACGCGGCCGCCGCCGTGATCCTGTCCGTCGTGGCCCGCGCCGCGGACCGCGGCCGGCCCCCCGTACGGCTCGGCGCGCGCGGATGGACGCTGCTCGCCGCGCTGTCGCTGACCGGGCTCGTGATCTTCAACGTGTGCGTGATCGAAGGGACGCGCGCCTCGGGGCCGTCCCTGGTGGGGATCGTGCTCGGGACCGTGCCGCTCGCCCTCGCCGTCCTCGGTCCGCTGACCTCGGGCGGCACAAGAAGGGCGCCCTCCGCGCGCCTCGTGGCCGCCGCGCTGGTGGTCGTGGCCGGGGCCACGCTCGCCACCGGGCTCGGCAGCGGCAACCTGGCCGGGCTCGCCTGGTCGCTCGGCGCGCTGGCCTGCGAGGTGTGCTTCTCGCTGCTCGCGCTGCCGCTGCTTCCGGCGCTCGGGCCGATCCGGCTGTCGGCAAGGGCCGCGGCGGTGGCGGTGCCGTTCCTGCTCGCCATGGGTGCCGTGACGGACGGGACGGGGATGCTGCGCGCGCCGACCGCCGCCGAGGCGCTCAGCCTGGGCTACGTGACCGTTGTGGTGACCGTGGTGGCGTTCTTCCTCTGGTACCGGTCGCTGCCGCGGCTCGGCCCCGACCGGGCGGGGCTGTTCGCCGGGATGATCCCCGTGGGCGCGATGGCCACGGCCGCCGTCCTGGGACGCGGCGTCCCGTCCGCCGCCGACGTCGCCGGGGCGGTGATCGTCATCGCCGGGATCCTGCTCGGCCTGTCCGCGCCCCCGGCGCGCGCCGCTAGCGGGACCACCACCGGATCTCGTCGTCGCGCACCTGACGCAGCACGATCATGACCAGCGAGATCGCCAGGGCGACGAAGATGGCCACACCGAAGAAGATCATCACCAGGACTCCGCCATCCATGAGTCCTCCTCCATATGCCGCTCGCCCTAATCCTCCCTCTTTGTGGGCATATGCGGTTATAAATCCCGTCTAAATGGGTGAAAGGGGGAGGGACCGGTATCGCACCCGGAGAGCCGTACGCTTTGGGAGGACCGCGGAGCGGGCCAGCTGACCATGAGGCAGACGCACGAAGGACCGAGGACGATGCCGGAGTTCGACTACACCGACCTGCTGCCGCTGGGGGCGGACGAGACCGAGTACCGCCTGATCACCTCCGAGGGGGTGCGCGTGGTCGAGGCGGCCGGGCGGCGGTTCCTGGAGGTCGACCCGGAGGCCCTGCGGCTGCTGACCGAGACGGCGATCCGCGACATCTCCCACTACCTGCGCTCCTCCCACCTCGCCCAGCTCCGCAAGATCGTCGAAGACCCGGAGTCGAGCGGCAACGACCGATTCGTCGCCCTCGACCTGCTGAAGAACGCGAGCATCTCGGCCGGCGGCGTGCTGCCGATGTGCCAGGACACCGGCACGGCCATCGTCATGGGCAAGCGCGGGCGGCACGTGCTGACCGACGGGCGCGACGCCGAGCACGTCAGCCGGGGCGTGTACGACGCCTACACGCGGCTCAACCTGCGCTACTCGCAGATGGCCCCGCTGACCATGTGGGACGAGAAGAACACCGGCTCCAACCTGCCGGCGCAGATCGAGCTGTACGCCGAGGACCCCAACGGCCACCCGGACGAGTACAAGTTCCTGTTCATGGCCAAGGGCGGCGGCTCGGCCAACAAGTCGTTCCTCTACCAGGAGACCAAGGCCGTCCTGAACGAGAAGCGGATGCTCGCCTTCCTGGAGGAGAAGATCCGCTCGCTCGGCACGGCCGCCTGCCCGCCGTACCATCTGGCGGTCGTGGTGGGCGGCACCAGCGCCGAGTTCGCGCTGAAGACGGCCAAGTACGCCTCGGCCCGCTACCTCGACTCGATTCCCACCGAGGGCTCCACGAGCGGCCACGGCTTCCGTGACCTGGAGATGGAGAAGAAGGTCTTCGAGCTGACCCAGAGGCTCGGGATCGGCGCGCAGTTCGGCGGCAAGTACTTCTGCCACGACGTGCGGGTGATCCGGCTGCCCCGGCACGGCGCCTCGTGCCCGGTGGCCATCGCCGTCAGCTGCAGCGCCGACCGGCAGGCCCTGGCGAAGATCACCCCCGAGGGCGTCTTCCTGGAGCGGCTGGAGACCGACCCGGCGCGGTTCCTGCCCGACACCACCGACGAGCACCTGTCCGGCGACGTGGTGAGCGTGGACCTCAACCGGCCGATGCGGGAGATCCTCGCCGAGCTCACGAAGTACCCGGTCAAGACCCGGCTCTCGCTCACCGGGCCGCTCGTCGTGGCCCGCGACATCGCCCACGCGAAGATCGCCGAGCTGCTCGACGACGGCGGCGAGATGCCGCAGTACCTCAAGGACCACGCGGTCTACTACGCCGGGCCCGCCAAGACGCCCGAGGGGTACGCCTCCGGCTCGTTCGGGCCGACCACGGCCGGCCGCATGGACTCCTACGTCGAACGCTTCCAGGCCGCCGGGGGCTCGATGGTCATGCTGGCCAAGGGCAACCGGTCCAAGCAGGTGACCGAGGCGTGCCAGACGCACGGCGGCTTCTACCTCGGCTCCATCGGCGGCCCGGCCGCCCGCCTCGCCCAGGACTGCATCAAGAAGGTCGAGGTGCTGGAGTACCCCGAGCTCGGCATGGAGGCCGTCTGGAAGATCGAGGTGGTGGACTTCCCGGCGTTCATCGTCGTCGACGACAAGGGGAACGACTTCTTCCAGGACACCACCGGCCCCGTCCTTACCATTGGCCGCCGCTGAACCTGCGTCCGGGTTGTCAGGAGATTTGACAGAAGATCTCAACAATTTCCCGGCATGGTCTCTACAGGTCGCTCGACACAAATCGGTAAGCTGCCACCCATGCGTGCGCCGTCCGGATACCTGCTAGCCGCGCGCTACCGGCTTGTGGAGCCGGTCGGCCGCGGCGGGATGGGCACCGTTTGGCGCGCCCGCGACGAGCTTCTCGACCGCTACGTGGCTGTCAAGGAGGTGCGCCTCCCCCTGGTCCTCGACGAGGAGCTGCGGGCGGAGCTGTGCGCCAGGACCGAGCGCGAGGGCCGGGCGACCGCCATGGTCGCCCATCCGTCGGTCATCACGGTGTTCGACGTCATCACCGAGGACGAGCGGCCCTGGATCGTGATGGAGCTCCTCAAGGCCCGGTCCCTCGAGGAGCTCATCAAGCAGGAGGGGCCGCTCGAACCCCGCCGGGTGGCCGAGATCGGCCGTCAGGTGCTCGGCGCGCTGCGTGCCGTCCACGCCAAGGGCATCCTCCACCGCGACGTGAAGCCCAGCAACGTGCTGGTGACCGAGGACAGGGCCGTCCTGACCGACTTCGGGCTGGCCGCCCTGGAGGGCGACGTCTCGATCACCCAGGCCGGCATCGTGCTCGGCTCGGCCGGCTACATCGCGCCCGAGCGGGTGCTGGGCGACAAGGCGAGCCCGGCCGCCGACCTCTGGTCGCTCGGCGCGACCCTCTACACCGCCGTCGAGGGACGCGGCCTGCACGGCCGCCGCACGGCCGCCGCCGCGCTGGCGGCGCTGACCAGCGGGGCGCCGATCCCGATGGACAAGGCGGGCCCGCTCGCGCCGGTCCTGCGCGGGCTGCTGCAGATCGACCCCGCCGCCCGGCTCGACGGGGTGCGCGCGGCGCTCTTCCTGGCCCGGATCGCCGCCGGGGGGACCGCGGAGGACGTGCCGCCCGTGCCGCACCGGCCCGCCCGGCCCTCGCCGCCGCCCGTCGTCCCGCTGCCCAGCCGCAAGCCGTCGCACCGGGGCCAGCACCGCGCCGAGTCGCGGCCCACGCCCAAGGTCACCCCGCATCCCCGGGACTCGGGCCCGCACAGCCAGGCGCCGTACGGCATGCAGCACCTGTACGGCCAGGCGGGGCACCCGTACGGGCAGAACGCGTACGGCGGGCCGGTCACCCACTCGGGCCCGCACCGGCAGGTCGGGCACGACATCCGGGCGCCGCGTGAGATGAGCGTGCCCTCGCAGCGGCGGCGGCCAGCCGAGGGACTGCACCGCAAGCCCTCCGAGCCCGCCTTCCACCAGGTCGCCCGCACGCCCGTCATGCGGCGGCTGGCCAAGGTCGTCATGCTGGTGCTCCCCCGGCGCTACTGGCCGAAGTTTTTTCTCAAGTAACAGGAAAGCGACTCTCAACCCAGAATCGCTATCTTCTTCTCATGCCGGAACAGCAACCGCGGCTGCTCGCGGACCGCTACGAGCTGCGCACCCGCATCGGCCGGGGCACGATGGGCACCGTATGGCGGGCCTTCGACCGCTCCCTCGGGCGCGAGGTGGCCGTGAAGGAGATCCGGCATGATCCGTCGCTGAACCCCGCCCAGCGGCGCGAGCTGCGCGAACGCATGGTCCGCGAGGGGCGCATGGCCGCCCGGGTCAGCCATCCCTCGGTCGCCACGATCCACGACGTCGTCGAGTCCGACGGCAGCCCGTGGATCATCATGGAGCTGGTCGAGGGCCGTTCGCTGGAGCAGGTGATCGACGAGGAGGGCCCCCTCCCGCCCCGGCTCGTCGCCGAGATCGGCTGCGAGCTGCTCGGCGCGCTGCGCGCCGCGCACGCCCAGGGCATCCTGCACCGCGACGTGAAGCCCAGCAACGTGCTGGTGACCGAGACCGGCCGGGTGGTGCTGACCGACTTCGGCATCGCCAAGGCCCTGGGCGACAGCGCGCTCACGCAGACCGGCATGGTGATCGGGTCGCCCGGCTACACCGCTCCGGAGCGGGCGCGCGGGGAGCACACGGGCCCCGAGTCCGACCTGTGGTCGCTCGGCGCGACGCTGTACTTCGCGGTCGAGGGGCGTCCCGCGTACGAGCGCGCCACGGTCGGGGAGACCCTCGCGGCGCTCATGACCGAGACGGCCGACCCGCCCACCCAGGCCGGTCCGCTGCGGCCCGTGCTCGAACGGCTGCTGGACAAGGACCACCGGACCCGGCTCACGCCGGAGAAGGCGGCCGCCATGCTGCGGATCGTCGCCGACACCCCTGCGGGCGCGGTCCCCACTGCCGTCCCGGCCGTGGACGCGGCCGCGGCCCCGGCCCGTACGGCACGGGAGGACGGCGACGACCGCGGGGACGACGGCGGGGGCTCCGCGCTGCCGGTGGCCGACCTCGACGAGGACGGCGACGCCTGGCGAGAGGAGGACGCCGACCGCACCATGGTCATCATCCGCCCGAAGGGCGGCCTGCGGATCCCGCCTCCGTCTGCCCGTCCCGGCGTTCCCGGCGGGAAAGCCGCTCCCGGCCGTCCCGCCCCCGGCGGCAGGACCCCGTCCCCTCCCGCGTCCGGGGCGACCGGCGCCGGGCGGAACGGCGCCGCCCCGGAGACCGCCCCCGGGGTGCCGGAAGCCGACGCCGAGTCCGAGGGGACGACGACCGTGCCGGGCCGGCTGCCGTCGAGGCCCGCGAACGGCGACATGACCGGCGACACGACCAACGACGCGGCGGGCGAGACCCGGCGGGTGACCGACCTGCCCGCCGCCCTCCCGCTCGCCGACCGGCCCGCGCCGACGGCCGAACGGGAGCCCGGGCAGGCCGGCGAGCAGGGGGATGCCGGTGACGACGCGGGGTCGTCTCCGGCCGCAGAACCCGGGGCGAAGCCGGAGGCCGGGCCGCGCAGGCGCTCCCTCGGCGCGTTCGGGGACGTCCCGTCGTCCTCCCGTCCCGACGCCGCCGTGCGCGGTGCCGGCGCCTTCGCCGCGGCCCCGCCGGACACGGACGCCCGACCGGCCCCCGCGACAGCAGCCGACCCCGCCGCCGCGGCCCCCGGCCGGACCGCCCTCCAGACCGGGGCCGCAGGCGAGGCCGAGCACGAGGCCGCCGACCGCGGCGCCCCGGAGATCGAGGACGAGGCCGGGGACGGTCCGACCGGCGGCGATCACGACGCCGGAGCAGGGGCCGCCGCCCAACGCGACGGGCGGAACGCTCCGGAGGACCCCGACGAGCCCGGCGACGCCGTCCACGACCACCCCCACGACGCCGACCTCGACGCGGAGCCATGGGACCGTCCCGTACGTGCGCCGCTCACGAGCACGGCGGCCGAGGCCGTCCCCGGCTTCGAGGACGGGTCGGCCGACTCCTCCGTGGACCTGATCCCGGGCCTGCGGGCCGAGGCCGACGTCCGGGCCGCCGCGCTTGCCGGCCCCGAACCGCTCCCCGGCCCCGGTGGCGAGGTGGTCGCGGCCCCGATGCCGGCCGGCGGCTCCCTCCGGCCGTCCCCCCGTCAGGAGGCGGGCAGCCCGGGCGGTCTCGGCACCGACCTGTTCGCCATGCAGACCCCGGCGCCGCCCGACACGGCCGGCCGCGTGCGGGTGCTGGTGCTGATGGGGATCGCGCTCGCTGGCTTCCTCGTGCTCGTCGTCCTCGCGATGGCGGCCTTCGGCGCGGCCGGGACCTCCGCCGCGAACCGGACCGAGCCCGTCGTCAGCGTCAGCCTGCCCGGCATCCCGTCGGCGAGGGCGGCCGCCGGCGCCGGCGCCACCCCGGCCGCGGGCCTGCGCCGCCACCAGGACGCCAAGGGCTTCACGATCGACGTGCCGAGCCCGCTCAAGGCCTCGCTCCGCGGTCAGGACATCGTGTTCCGGGCGTCCGGCGACCCCCGCTACGTCCGGGTGACGGTGGGCACCCGCCCCGCCAAGGACCTCCTGGCGGCGGTCCGGAGCGCGGCGGACCGCGCCACGTACGCGTCGTACACGCTCGTCGCGCTCGGCCGGGTGCAGCCCTCGCCGTACGCGGGGGCGGAGGCCGTGGACTGGGAGTTCACCTACGTCTCGGGCGGCACCCCGATGCACGCCGTCTCGCGCTGGGTGGCGGCGCCGGGCGGCGCGCCGTACGCGATCTACTGGGTGGTCCCGGACGCCGACTGGACGGCGAGGGCGGGCCAGCGGGACGCCGTGCTGGCGTCGTTCACGCCGGGCAGGCGCGATCTCGCCGGGAGTTCTTGATAGGACTGGGTCCATGGACGATTTCCGCATCGAGCACGACTCCATGGGCGAGGTGCGGGTGCCGGCCCGCGCCAAGTGGCGTGCGCAGACCCAGCGGGCGGTGGAGAACTTCCCCGTGTCGGGCCGCGGCCTCGAACCCGCGCACATCGCCGCGCTCGCCCGGATCAAGGCGGCCTGCGCGAAGGTCAACGCCGATCGGGGCGTCATCGACAAGGACCTGGCCGACGCCGTGCAGGACGCGGCGGCCGAGGTGGCCGAGGGACGGTGGAACGGCGAGTTCCCCGTCGACGTGTTCCAGACCGGCTCCGGCACCTCCTCCAACATGAACATGAACGAGGTCGTCGCGACGCTCGCGCAGGAGCGGCTGGGACGGCCGGTGCACCCGAACGACCACGTCAACGCGGCCCAGTCCTCCAACGACGTGTTCCCGTCCTCGATCCACGTGGCCGCGACGCACGCCGTGGCGCACGACCTGACCCCCGCGCTGGAGCACCTGGCCACCGCGCTCGAGGAGAAGGCGACCGAGTTCGCCGACGTGGTCAAGTCGGGCAGGACCCACCTCATGGACGCCACCCCGGTCACGCTGGGCCAGGAGTTCGGCGGCTACTCCACGCAGATCGAGCTGGGGATCGAGCGGCTGCAGGCGGCGCTCCCCCGGGTGGCCGAGCTGCCGCTGGGCGGCACGGCCGTGGGCACCGGGGTCAACGTCCCCGACCTCGCCTGGGCGGGCGACGTCATCGCCGAGCTGAGCCGCCTGACCGGCCTGCCGTTCACCGAGGCCCGCGACCACTTCGAGGCGCAGGGCGCGCGGGACGCGCTGGTCGAGCTGTCGGGCGTGCTGAAGGTCGTCGCGGTGTCGCTCAACAAGATCGCCAACGATCTCCGCTGGATGGGGTCGGGCCCGCGGACCGGGCTGGGCGAGATCAACCTGCCGGACCTGCAGCCGGGATCGTCGATCATGCCGGGCAAGGTCAACCCGGTGATCCCGGAGGCCGTGACGATGGTGGCCGCCCAGGTGGTCGGCAACGACGCGACGATCACGATGGCCGGGGCGTCGGGGACGTTCGAGCTCAACGTCATGCTGCCGGTGATCGCCCGCAACCTGCTGGAGTCGATCCGGCTGCTGGCCGGCGTCTCGCGGCTGCTGGCCGACCGGTGCGTCCGCGGGATCACCGCCAACGTCGAACGGCTGCGGGAGTACGCGGAGTCGTCCCCGTCGATCGTGACGCCGCTCAACCGGTACGTCGGCTACGAGGAGGCCGCCACGATCGCGAAGCAGGCGCTCCGGGAGCGCAAGACGATCCGGCAGGTCGTCATCGAGAGGGGCCACGTGGCCGACGGCACGCTGACCGAGGAGCAACTCGACGAGATCCTCGACGTCCTGTCCATGACCCGCCCCACATAGCCGTGCGGAGATCTATGTCGGCCGCCGCCATGTGCCGGACGGGTCGCGGTTCCTATGGTGAGGCGTCATGAGCCTTGAAGGGCGGACGGCCGTGGTGACGGGCGCGGGCAGCGGCATCGGACGGGCGTGCGCCCGCCGCCTGGCCGCCGACGGCGCGCACGTCGTGGTCGCCGACATCAACGCCGAGGCCGCCGCCGCGGTGGCCGCGGAGATCGGCGGTACCCCCGTGGCCGTCGACCTGTCCGATCCGGAGTTCCTGGTGGCCTGGCGGGGGCAGCTCCCGCCGTCGCCCGACACCCGGCTGACCGCCGACATCGTGGTGAACAACGCCGGCTTCCAGCACGTCGCGCCGATCGAGGAGTTCCCCCCGGAGATCTTCGCGAAGATCCTGCGGGTGATGGTCGAGGCGCCGTTCCTGCTGGCCAGGGCCGTCCTGCCGGGCATGTACGAGCGGGGGTGGGGCCGGATCGTCAACATCTCGTCGGTGCACGGCCTGCGGGCCTCGCCGTACAAGGCGGCGTACGTGACGGCCAAGCACGCGCTGGAGGGCCTGTCCAAGGTCATCGCGCTGGAGGGGGCGCCCCACGGCGTGACCTCCACCTGCGTCAACCCGGCGTACGTGCGCACGCCCCTGGTCGAGAACCAGATCGCCGACCAGGCCCAGGCCCACGACATCGGCCCCGACGAGGTCGTGGAGCAGATCATGCTGGCCCGCGCGGCCATCAAGCGGCTCATCGAGCCCGCCGAGGTCGCCGAGGTGGTGGCGTACCTGTGCGGCCCGCAGGGCTCGTTCATCACCGGGGTGTCGATCCCGATCGACGGAGGCTGGAGCGCCCGCTGACATGAACGTGTACCTCGAACTCCTGGCGCGGGAGGCCTCGGCCGTGGAGTTCGAGGGCCCGATCCTGCAGGCCAGGGCCGCCGGGGCGGACGCCGCGACGCTGGAGGAGCTGGAGCAGGCGAAGGTCGCCGCGCTCCGGGTGAGGGGCATGCTGCGCCGCCGGGCCCGGCGCGAGGCCGAGCTGTCGGCGCTGTTCGACACCGCGAGCGACCTGGCCGGGCTGCGCGACCTCGACGCGGTCCTTGAGGCCATCGTCCGGCGGGCCCGGCAGCTGCTCGCCACCGACATCGCGTACATGACGCTGAACGACCCCGAGCGCGGGGACACGTTCATGCGGGTGACCGACGGTTCGATATCGGCGCACTTCCGGCGGCTGCGGCTGGCCATGGGAGCCGGCCTCGGCGGCCTGGTGGCCCAGACGGGCACGCCGTACAACACGGCCGACTACTTCGCCGACCCCCGCTTCCGCCACACCACCACGATCGACGAGGCCGTCGCCGAGGAGGGCCTCGTCGCGATCCTCGGCGTGCCGCTGCGCCTGGGCACCCAGGTGATCGGCGTGCTGTTCGCGGCCAACCGCAGCGCCCGGCCGTTCGCGCAGGAGGAGGTCGCGCTGCTGTGCTCGCTCGCCGCGCACGCCGCGGTGGCCATCGACACGGCCCGCCTGCTCCAGGAGACCCGGGCCGCGCTGGCCGAGCTCAGCGAGGCGAACACGGTCATCAGCGCGCACAGCGAGGCGATCGAGCGGGCCGCGGACGCCCACGACCGGATGACCGGGCTCGTGCTGCGCGGCGGCGGCGTGGAGGACGTGGCCGCGGTCGTGACCGAGGTGCTCGGCGGCAGCCTGACGGTCCTCGACGACGAGGGCGCCCCGCTGGTGGGCCAGAGCGGCGACCTGGACGCCGGGGTGTTCGACGCCGCCCAGTCGTCCCGGGCCCTCGGCCGCACGGTCAAGCGGGGGGACGCGTACGTCGCCTCGGTCGACGTGGGGGCCGCGCCCCTGTGCACGCTGGTCCTGCGGACCGACCACACCGTCTCCGACACCGACCAGCGCATCCTGGAGCGGGCCGCCCTTGTCACCGCGCTGCTGCTGCTGTTCCGCAGGAGCGTGGCCGAGGCCGAGGGCCGGGTGCGCGGCGAGCTGCTCGACGACCTCATCTCCCGGCCGGAGCTCGACGGCCTGCACGACCGGGCCCGCCGGCTCGGCATCGACCTGCACGCCCCCCATGTGCTCGTCGTCGCCCGGCACGAGGGGCAGCGGGAGCGGGCCGCGTTCTGGGCGTCGTCGCAGGCCACGCTGGCCCACGGCCTGGCCGCGGCGCGGGGCGACGAGGTCGTGCTGCTGCTGCCCGGTGACAAGCCGGGGATGGCGGCCCGCCGGGTCGCCGCCGAGCTGAGCGCCTCGCTGGGCCGTCCCGCGACCGCCGGGGCCGCCGTCTCGGGCGGGCCAGGCCCGTCGGTGGCCGCCGCCTACCGGGAGGCCCACCGCTGCGCCGACGCGCTGGCCGCCCTCGGCCGTACGGGCGACGGGGCGAGCGCCGAGGAGCTGGGCTTCGTCGGCCTGCTGATCGGCGAGCGGCGCGAGGTCTCCGGATTCCTCGACGCGGCGCTCGGCCCGGTGCTCGACTACGACGCCCGCCGCGGGACGGCCCTGGTCAAGACGCTGGCCGCCTACTTCGGATGCGGCGGGTCGCTGTCCCGGACGGCCGAGGCGCTCCACATCCACGTGAACACGGTCACCCAGCGGCTCGACCGGGTGGGGCAGCTCCTCGGCGGCGACTGGCAGGAGCCCGAACGGGCCCTGGAGATCCAGCTCGCCCTGCGGCTGCACCGCCTGCGGACCCACATGCCACAGGCCTGAGGTGTGTGTGGACACCCCATAGGAGTGATCCGCGTCACTGCGTACCGTGGCGGAACCCCCCATGCGAGGAGTTCCCATGGCAAACACCCCACCCGCCCGTATCGGCAAGGTCGTCGGGGCCAGCCTCGTCGGCACCACCATCGAGTGGTACGACTTCTTCCTGTACGGCTCCGCCGCCGCCCTCGTCTTCAACAAGCTCTTCTTCCCCACCGAGGACGCGCTCACCGGCACGCTCCTCGCCTTCCTCACCTACGCCATCGGCTTCGTGGCCCGGCCGCTCGGGGGGCTGGTCTTCGGCCACTACGGCGACCGGCTCGGCCGCAAGCGGCTGCTCGTGGTCAGCCTGCTGATGATGGGCGGCGCGACCTTCCTCATCGGCTGCCTCCCGACGTACGCCTCGCTCGGCGTGAGCGCGCCCCTGCTGCTGACCCTGCTGCGGCTGGTGCAGGGCTTCGCGCTCGGCGGCGAGTGGGGCGGCGCCGTGCTGCTGGTCTCGGAGCACGGCGACCCCCGCAACCGCGGCTTCTGGGCGTCGTGGCCGCAGGCCGGCGCCCCCGGCGGCAACCTGATCGCCACCGGCGTGCTGGCGCTGCTGGCCGCCGTCCAGTCGGACGACGCCTTCCTCTCCTGGGGCTGGCGGGTCGCGTTCCTGCTGTCCGGCGTGCTCGTGCTGATCGGCCTGTGGATCCGGCTCACCGTGACCGAGTCGCCGGTGTTCCAGGAGGCCCTGACCAAGCAGGAGGCCGCGCCGAAGGCCCCCATCCTCGGCGTGCTGCGCCACCACTGGCAGGACGTGCTCATCGCGATCGGCGCCCGCCTCGCGGAGAACATCTCCTACTACGTCATCACCGCGTTCGTCCTGGTGTACGGCACCGAGGCGGCGGGCCTGCCCAAGGGCACCGTGCTCAACGCGGTGCTCATCGCCTCGGCCGTCCACTTCGTCACGATCCCGCTGTGGGGCGCGCTGTCCGACCGGCTCGGCCGCCGTCCGGTGTACCTCATCGGCGCCGCCGGCACCGGCCTGTGGGCGTTCGCGTTCTTCCCGCTGATCGACACCAAGTCGTTCGGGCTCGTGGTGCTGGCCGTCACCGTCGGCCTGCTGTTCCACGGCGCCATGTACGGCCCGCAGGCGGCGTTCTTCTCCGAGCTGTTCGCCACCCGGATGCGCTACTCCGGCGTGTCGATCGGCTACCAGCTCGCCTCGATCGTCGCCGGCGCGCTCGCCCCGATCATCGCGGTCGCCCTGCTCGGCTCGTACGACTCGGGCCTGCCGATCTCCGTGTACGTGGCCGCGGCCGCCGTGCTCACGCTGATCGCGGTGTTCGTGGCGAGGGAGACCCGCGATCGCGACCTGACCGCCATCGCGCCCACGTCCGGCGAGGTCCAGGTGGCCGCCGCCCGCACCCCGAAGGAGGCCTGATGGCGCCGCGTCCCGGGGGCGCCTCCCCGCGCCTGCGCGGCCTGGCCGCGGCCGTCCTGATCGCGGCCGCCGGCCTCCCGGCCGTGACGACCACCGCGGCCGCGGCGGCGTCCTGCCCCTCGATCACGGTCCCCGGCGCGGAGCGGCAGGTGGTCGCCTGCCTCGACGACCTCACCACCAAGGGCACACTGGTCTCCGGCCACACCGACCAGGCCGACTGGTCGGGGCTCAACGCCCCCGGCGCGGTGAACCCGAGCGGCGTGCCGGGCGTGCAGATCGACGGCTACTTCCCCGACACCTCGACCGGCGACACCAACCACGGCTGGAACCACGACTCGCAGTTCGTGATCCGCCTGCCCGAGAAGTGGAACGGCGGCCTGGTGGTGGCCGGGTCCCCCGGCAACCGGGAGACCTACGCCAACGACTTCACGATCTCCGACTGGGCGCTGGCCAAGGGCTACGCGTACGCCGCGACCGACAAGGGCAACAGCGGCACGACGTTCTACACGGACGGGACCCGCCCGGGCGACGCCGTGGCCGAGTGGAACCGGCGGGTCAGCGAGCTCGCCGCGGCCGCGAAGTCCGTGGTGCGGCAGCGCTACGGACGGGCGCCCAAGCGGACCGTCGCGGCCGGCCAGTCCAACGGCGGCTACCTGGTCCGGTGGCAGCTGGAGAACCGGCCCGACCTGTTCGACGGCGGCGTCGACTGGGAGGGCGTGCTGTGGACGGCCACCGGCCCCAACCTGCTGACGTTCCTGCCGCCCGCGCTGCGGGCCTACCCCAAGGGCGACGCCGCGGGCATGGCGGCCGCCGGCTTCGCCCCTGAGACGTCGTTCCTGTGGCCGTTCCACTACCAGTACTACTGGGACCTCACCCAGCGGATCTACCGCGAGGAGTTCGACCCGTCCTTCGACGGGGACGCCCAGGCCGGCACGCCGTTCTGCGCCTCCGGCACCCCCGCCTGCGACACCGACTACGACTACGCCTCCCGGCCGAAGGCCGTACGGCAGGCGGTGGCGCGGGTGTCGCTCACCGGGAAGATCAAGCGCCCGCTGATCACCGTCCACGGCACGCTCGACACCCTGCTGCCCATCGGCCAGGACTCCGACGTCTACGCCAAGATGATCGCCGACCGGCACCGGAGCCCGCTGTTCCGCTACTACCGGATCGAGGGCGGCAACCACGTCGACGGGCTCTACCCGTCGTACCCTGACAAGCTGCGGCCGCTGCTGCCCTGCTTCCGGAGCGCCTTCACGGCCCTGGAGGCGTGGATCGGGACGGGGACGCCCCCGCCCTCCAGCACGACCGTGCCCCGCCCGGCCTCGGGCGACCTCGACAACACCTGCTCGCTTGGAGCCGCACCATGACCCCGTCCATCTCCGCGGAACGTGTCGGAACGCCCCGCCTGACCCTCAACGTCCTGTCGGTCCCCGGCTCGTCGGGCGACCCGGTGCTGTTCGTCCACGGCAACGTCTCGTCCAGCGCGTTCTGGCGCTCGACCATGCTCGCCGTCGCCGACCGGTACCGGCCGTACGCGGTCGACCTGCGCGGGTTCGGCGACTCCGACCCCGCGCCCGTCGACGCGAGCCGCGGGGTGCGCGACTACTCCGACGACGTCCTCGGCCTGCTCGACGTGATCGGGCCGGCCCACCTGGTCGGCTGGAGCCTCGGCGGCGGCGTGGTCATGCAGGCCCTGCGCGACCGTCCCGAGCGGGTGAGGAGCCTCACGCTGGTCAACCCCGTCTCGCCGTACGGCTTCGGCGGCACGCAGGGCGCGGACGGCACGCTCACCCACGCCGACGGCACGGGGTCCGGCGGCGGCGCGGCCAGCCCCGACTTCGTCGCGGCGCTGCGGGCCGGCGACCGGTCGGCCGACTCCCCCGTCTCGCCGCGCACCGTGCTACGGACCGCGTACGTCGTCCCGGGCGCCGGCTTCGGCGACGAGGAGGACGCGTTCGTCGAGTCGATGCTGACCACGCGGATCGGGGACGACCACTACCCCGGCGACTCGGCGCCGTCCGACGCCTGGCCGGGGCTGGCGCCGGGCAAGCGGGGCGTGCTGAACACGCTCGCGCCGACCAACTTCCGCATCGACGACCTGCACGAGATCGCCTCCCGCCCGCCGATCCTGTGGATCAGGGGCGCCGACGACGTGATCGTGTCGGACACGTCGCTGTTCGACCTCGCCCACCTGGGCGCCATCGGCGCCGTCCCCGGCTGGGACGGCACCCCCGCCCAGCCCATGGTCACCCAGACCCGGGCGGCGCTGGAGCGGTACGGCGCCTACCGGGAGGTGGTCGTCTCCGGCTGCGGCCACAGCCCCCACGTGGAGAAGCCGGCCGAGTTCCGCGAGGCCCTGCTCGCCCACCTGGCGGACGCCGCCTCCTGACGTCTCCGTGCGGCCGCCGCCGGCACCCGGTGGCGGCCGCACGGCGGGCGACGTCTCTCAGACCCGGCGGCGGGCGCGCACGACCCGGGCGGCCCGCGCGGATCGGCGGTCGCCGAGCACGCGGACGGCGAGCCTCCTGAGCCTGGACGGCGCGGGCCGGGCGCCGGCCGGCATGACCCTGGCCTGCCCGCCCCGGCCCACGACGAGGCCGAACAGCAGGTCCACGTCCTTCTGGTCGACCCGCAGGCCCGGCCGCCAGGAGCCCGGGCCGAGGCACTCCTCCCCGCCGATCCTGCTGACCGGCACGCGGGCGACGAGCTGGCCCGCCACCCGGCCGGGGACGCCCGGCTCGATCAGCGCCGGCACCACCATGGTCCGGCCGCGGCCCTCCTCCTCGCGCAGCACCAGCTCGGCCGCCGGCCCGCCGCTCGGCGGCACGTACGGCACGGGCACGACCACGAAGACGTGCCCTTCCTGGTGGGCCACGGTGGCCTGCGACGAGACCAGCGCCACCGACTCCGAGAACGACCTCGGCTCGACGCACACCCCGAACTCGCCGCGCTCCGACCAGCAGGGCACGACGAGGCGGCGGGGGGCGTCCGACAGCGCGCCCGCGCAGTTCGTCGGCACGCCGGGCCGCGCGAGACGGGTGCGTCCGGGATGGACGCCCCGCATCCGCACATGGATTTCCCACAGGCCGGAGGGCAGCGGGCGGCCCAGCGCCGCCGTGGACGCGTCGAGGCGGGCCCGCCCGGTCGCCCAGACGCGCACCTGCCCGCCCACCACGGCCCGGTCCACGGTCGTGGTCACCGGCAGCGCGTACATGACGCCCGTCTCCGTCTCGCGGACGTACACGTCGATCCTGGACCTCGCCACGGCGTCCGTCACGTCGGCCGACTCACGCGGCAGGGACATCGGGGCGGGCGGGTTCCACAGCAGGCGGTCGCCCTCGGCCGTGAGCCACAGGGGGCTCCCGTCGCCCGCCAGGACCTCCACGCCGAGGTCGAGGGCGAGCACCCCCTGGTCCCAGCGCACGTCCCGCAGCTCCGCGCTCACGCGCGTGCCGTGCGAGGCCTGGGCGAGCCCCACGAGCGTCTCGGGGCGGTCCTGGCGCAGCAGCGCCGCCCGGGCCCGCAGGTGCACCGGCAGGTGGACGTCCAGGTCCTCGGGGAAGCGGTCGAGCGTCAGCCTCCGCAGGAACGAGAACAGCACGGCCCGGTCCTCGGGCGAGGCCGCGAGGAACCGCGCGCCCCCGAGGCGGCGCAGGCCGAGGACGCGGTACCAGTGGGCCAGCACGCGGTCGCGCTGGCCGCCGGGCTCGGTGTAGGCCTCCACCACGTCGAAGACGGCGCTGAGGCCGTCGAACAGCGCCTCCCCGTCGGGCCACTCCTCCTCGGCCGGTCCGAGGTGGCAGCAGATCTCGTCCCCGAGCACGGCGACGACCTTCGCGGCGAGGTACGCCTTGGTCACGAAGGCCGCCTCCGACAGCGGCCGGTCGGCGAACCTGAGCTGGTGTGCCTCCAGGAACTCCCGGCTGTACAGCTGGTGGGGCGTCGCCACGCCGAGGAGGTGGTCGCGCACGATGTCGGCGCGGTCGCGGTTCTCCGCGAAGGCCGCCTGGGGCGGGCCCCCGTCGGCCAGCCGCCCGACCAGCACGTCCGCGTCGGCGTCCACGGCCATCGCGTACATCCGCTCCAGGGCCCACGGCTCCAGCCTGTCGTACTGGTTGAGCAGGTAGACGTACTCGCCCCGGGCGACCGACACGCCGACGTTGCGGCCGCGGGCCGCCGACCCGGTGTGGTCCAGATGCAGGACGCGGACGTTCCGCCGGTGCCCGGCGATGGCGTCCAGCCTCCTGCGGGTCCCGTCAGTGGAGCCGTCGTCGGCGAAGACGACCTCGTACTCCTCCTGCGGCAGCGACTGCTCCAGCACCGAGCGCACGCACGCGCCGAACGCCTCGTTGGTGAGCCCGGGGTTGGACACGGGCATAACCACGCTGACCTTCACACCCATGCGGCCAAGGGTGCATTGAGGACCCCCGGCGACCGGCCGCACTTGCCGAAAGGTCGAACAAAGCTGACCAGACTTTCGACCCGGCCGCCCGCCCGATCAGTACCAGCCGGTGGCCTGCGAGTGCGCCCAGGCGCCGCACGGCGTCTTGTACCGCCCGGCGATGTAGCCGAGACCCCACTTGATCTGCGTCGCCGGGTTGGTCTGCCAGTCGGAGCCGGCGCTGGCCATCTTGCTGCCGGGAAGGGCCTGCGGGATGCCGTAGGCGCCGCTGTAGCGGTTCATGGCCCGCTCGTTCCAGTGGCTTTCCCGGTCCCAGAGCTTCTCCAGGCAGCCCCACTCGCCGCCCCACCCGCGGGACTCGGCCATCTCCTTGCCGACCGCCTTGTTGCTGCCCGGGTCGGGGGTGGAGCCGGGCGGGAAGGCGGCCGGGCTGAACCCGGCGCCTCCGGGCGCCTTGGGCGCGATCTTCACCGGGTCGAGGACCTTGCGGTGGTCGCGCACGGCCTTGAGCCTGGCCTCCCGGAGCGCCTGCACGGCGTGCTCCTTCAGCGCGTCCTCGTCGGGGTTCGGCGCGTTGGGGTCGAGCGCCAGCAGGCTCGGCAGCTCGATCGGCGTCCGCGGCGCGTTGGCGTTGTCGATCGCGGTCCGCACCACGTAGGCGGTGCCTCCGGCGAGGACGGCCACGGTCAGTCCGATGACGGCGACGCGCTTGGGGGTCAGCCAGCCCGGGCTCGACGACCGCCGGTCGTTACCGCGACGGTTACGCGAACGGGACGAGGACGTACGATCCTTCAGCTGCTGACCAGGGCTCACGGCCTATGAGCTTGCCCTGAGTTGGGGGGTGGTGCGCAACCCAAACGAGGGAGACGGTTGGGGATTTCTTGACCAACCGGCCGGTCACTTGGACTTATCCGACATTGTGACTTTGCTCACACCTGACCTATGAGAGGCGGCCATAGGGGGTCCATCCATCGTGCTCCACGTTCGTCCGAATGGCGTGTTCGTGGTGTCACGGTCTTGTGACCAATAGGGGAAATGGACATGTACGACCCATAATGACCGGGTGGCAGGCATCCTCCTGGTCGAAGACGACCCCTCGGTCCGCACCGGGCTCGAGCTCGCGCTCACCCGGCAGGGGCACTCGGTGACCGCCTACGGCACGGGCGAGGAGGCCCTCGACCACATCCGGGCGCGCCGCCCGGAGATCGTGATCCTCGACGTCATGCTCCCCGGCATCGACGGCGTGGAGGTCTGCCGCCGCATCCGCAAGCTCGACTCACTGCCGATCATCCTGCTGACCGCCCGCGGCGACGACCTCGACGTGGTCGTGGGGCTGGAGGCCGGCGCGGACGACTACGTGGTCAAGCCGGTCGAGCCGCGCGTCCTCGACGCCCGCATCCGGGCCGTCCTGCGCCGCCTGGAGTCTGCCTCGGCCGACCGGGTGACCTTCGGCGACCTGGTCATCGACCGCGGCGCGCTGAAGGTGAGCCTGGCCGGCCGGGAGATCCACCTGACCCCGACCGAGCTGCGGCTGCTGCTGGAGCTGGTCCGCCACCCCGGCCAGGTGCTCAACCGGCGCTACCTCCTGCGGGCCGTCTGGGACCACACCCACGTGGCAGACTCCCGCCTCGTGGACGCCTGCGTCCAGCGGATCCGGGCCAAGATCGAGCCGGTGCCGGCCGACCCCGTCTACATTCACACCGTGCGCGGCTTCGGGTACCGCTTCAGCCCGCCATGATGAGGGGGCTGCCCACCGGGCTCCGCGCCCGGCTGGTGATCACCTTCACGCTGGTGGCGGTGACCGCCTCGGCCATGGTGGCCGGGCTGGGATACCAGCTCGTCCGCCGCGAGCTGCTCGACCGCACCGAGCGCAGCGAGGTCGCCGACGTCCGCGACACGCTGTCGAAGATCACGCTGCCCGTCGGGGTCAGCGACGTCGTGTGGCCGAGCGACTCGACCGTCACCGACGAGGACCTGGGCAGCCTCGTGAGCGCGCTGGAGGCCCCCGAGCGGGTGATCATCGTCACGTACGGCGACCACCGGCGCAGCAGTCCCGGCGCCCGCTTCACGATGTCGGACGTCCCCGACCAGCTCCGGTGGCAGTCGGCCCGGCGGCTCGTCTACCAGCGGCTCCGGCTGCGGGACGAGCCCTGGCTGCTCGTGGCCACCCAAATCCAGCGGGCCAACCAGGACGGCGTCGCCCGGCCCACCGGCCTCACGGCGTACGTGTTCCTCCCGCTGCACGAGGAGGAGGGCGTGCTGCTGCGGCTGCTGACCGCCCTCGCCCAGGCCGGGGGGATCACGCTCACGATCGCGCTGACCGTGGCCCTGCTGTCGGCCCGCAGCGTGCTGCTTCCCGTGCGCCGCCTCGGCGCGGCCGCCCGCGCGCTCGGCACCGGCGACCTGCACGTCCGGCTGCCCGTACGGGGACGCGACGAGCTGGCCGCGCTCACGGCGACCTTCAACGAGACGGCGGCGGCGCTGGAGAACACGGTCTCCGAGCTGCGCACGCTGGAGTCGATGTCGCGCCGGTTCGTGGCGGACGTCTCCCACGAGCTGCGCACGCCGCTGACCGCGATGACGGCGGTCACCGACATGCTCTCCGAGGACGCGAAGGACCTGCCGGACGACGCGGGCGAGGCCGTGCGCATCGTGGTCCGCGAGATCGACCGGCTCAGGGTGCTGGTCGAGCACCTCATCGAGATCAGCCGGTTCGACGCCGGGGCCGCCGTGCTGCGCCGCGAGACGGTGGACGTGGGAGACACCCTGGCCGACTGCCTGGAGGTGCGGGGCTGGGCCGACCGGGTCAAGCTCACCGTGCCCGTCGGGCTCACGTTCTCCCTGGACGCGCGGCGGTTCGACGTCATCGTGGCCAACCTGGTCGGCAACGCCCTCAACCACGGCGCCCCGCCCGTCCTGGTGGGCGCCCGGCAGGACCGTACGGGCCTGGAGGTGATCGTCCGCGACCACGGGACCGGCATCCCCGACCACGCGCTCCCCCACGTCTTCGACCGCTTCTTCAAGGCAGGCTCGGACCGCGCGCGGAGCGTCGGCAGCGGGCTCGGCCTGGCCATCGCCAAGGCCAACGCCGAACTGCACGGCGGCGGCATCACCGTCGAGCGATGCGACCCGGGCACGCTCTTCCGCCTCTGGATCCCCCGCCCGTGACCGGCGGCGGCGCGGGGGGCCCGCGAGGAGGACGGGTGCCCGTGGCGGGGGGCTCGCGGGGGACGGCCCCCGCCGCCGGACGGCCGAAGGACGCGGGGGCTCGCCGGACGGCCCCTGCCGCCGGACGGCGGAAGGTCGCGGGGGCTCGGCGGGCGGCCCTTCTGAGGACGCGGCTGCGGGCGGCGGTGGCGGCGCTGCTGGTGGTCGTGGCCGCGGCCTGCGGGGTCGAGCCGACCGGAGTGGTGGACATGGGCCCGGCGCCGGTCATCACCGGCACGCCGGCGCTGGTGCGGATCTACCTCGTGCGGGACGGCCGGCTGGAGCCGATCACGGTGGCGGCCCGCTCGCCGCACGTCAACGACATCATGTCGGCGCTGTTCAAGGCGAGGGCCCGGCCCGGCAGCGGGCTCACCACGGCCCTGGCCGGGCTCACCCCGGCGCAGATCCAGCTCGTCAGGTACGCCCCCGACGCGGGCAGCCGCAACGACCCCGACAACACGCTCAGCCTACGCATGCGGCTGTTCGTGAGCGGCTGGCGGGTCTCCCGGCTGGCGATGGCCCAGGTCACCTGCACGGCGCGGCTGCGCCCCGAGGTGTGGGCCGTCGAGATCGCCCAGTTGACTCCCGACAGGACGGGACCCCTGAAGATCCACACCTGCCGGGAGTACTGGGATCTGGCTCCCAAGGACGGCCATCTGCCCCCGTGAGGGATCAGATGGTGATGTCCTCCAGCATCTCGGTCACCAGGGCGGCGATCGGCGACCGCTCGGACCTGGTCAGCGTGATGTGCGCGAACAGCGGGTGGCCCTTGAGCTTCTCCACCACGGCGACCACGCCGTCATGGCGGCCCACCCGCAGGTTGTCGCGCTGGGCGATGTCGTGTGTGAGGACGACCCGGGAGTTGGCCCCGATCCGGGACAGCACGGTGAGCAGCACCCCGCGCTCCAGCGACTGCGCCTCGTCCACGATCACGAACGCGTCGTGGAGCGAGCGGCCCCGGATGTGCGTCAGCGGGAGCACCTCCAGCATGCCGCGGTCGATGACCTCCTCGATGACCTCGGGAGTGGTCACCGCGCCCAGCGTGTCGTAGACCGCCTGGGCCCACGGGCCCATCTTGTCGTTCTCCGTGCCCGGCAGGTAGCCGAGCTCCTGGCCGCCCACGGCGTACAGGGGCCGGAAGACGATGATCTTGCGGTGCTGGCGGCGCTCCAGGACGGCCTCGAGGCCGGCGCACAGCGCGAGGGCCGACTTGCCGGTGCCGGCGCGGCCGCCCATCGAGACGATGCCGACGTCGGGGTCCATCAGCAGGTCGAGGGCGATCCGCTGCTCGGCCGACCGGCCGTGCAGGCCGAAGACCTCGCGGTCGCCGCGGACCAGCCGTACGGACTTGTCCGGCATGACGCGGCCCAGCGCGGAGCCGCGGGCCGACAGCAGCCGCAGGCCCGTGTGGCAGGGCAGGTCGCGGGCCTCGTCCAGCTCGGCCGTGCCGCCCTCGAAGAGCGCCTCCATGTCCTCTGTGGTCACCTGAAGCTCCGCCATGCCGGTCCAGCCGGACTCGACGACCATGCCGGCGCGGTACTCCTCCGCGCTCAGCCCGATCGCGGCGGCCTTGACGCGCATCGGGAGGTCCTTCGACACCAGCACCACGTCACGGCCCTCGGCGGCGAGGTTCTGCGCGACGGTCAGGATGCGGGTGTCGTTGTCGCCCAGCCGGAAGCCCGCTGGGAGGACCGACGGATCACTATGGTTGAGCTCGACCCGGACGGTCCCGTCGCCGATCGGCATCGGGTCGTCCAGCCGTCCGTACCGCACCCGCAGGTCGTCGAGGAATCGCAGGGCCTCGCGCGCGAAGTACCCCAGCTCGGGGTGGTGGCGCTTGGCCTCCAACTCGGTGACGACCACGATCGGGATGACGACCTCGTGCTCGTCGAAGCGGCTCATCGCCGCCGGGTCGGCAAGCAGGACCGAGGTGTCCAGAACGTAGGTGCGGGATGCGGACGGGTTGCTCGAGGACACTGCCACGCGTTCTCCCCCGGGCGCCTGAGGACGGCGCCCTGCCTTGACTGGTGGTGAACGGACCGGGCCCGTGACCTGCCGAAGCGGGCCGGGGTTCCGGCCCTCCTCGCACGACGGTGACGCAAGGGCGGGCCCTCTCCCGAGGTAAGAGCCATCGATCGGCTCGATGGCCGCTCACTTACCACGGTACGTAACGAATCCCTCAGGCCCAATAGGTGAACGATGACCGAAAGGGGCTGTTCGCGAACCGTGTCAGGAGCCGTACCGGCGGTGACGCGCGGCGTACGAGCGGAGCGCCCGCAAGAAGTCCACCCTGCGGAAGTCAGGCCAGTAGGCCTCGCAGAAGTAGAACTCGGAGTGGGCGCTCTGCCAGAGCAGGAAGCCGGAGAGCCGCTGCTCTCCCGAGGTCCGGATGACGAGGTCCGGATCGGGCAGGCCGCGCGTGTAGAGATGCTCCGCGATGTGCTCCACGTCGAGGACCTCCACGAGGTCCTCGATGCTCGCGCCCTTGCTGGCGTGCTCCTGGAGGAGGGAGCGCACCGCATCAGCGATCTCACGCCTTCCTCCATACCCAACCGCAACGTTCACAATCAGGCCGGGACGATGCGATGTGGTTTCTTTGGCGTGTTTGAGGACACGAGCCGTGTGATCGGGCAGGAGATCGAGCGATCCCATTGGTTTCACATGCCAGCCCTGGTCGACCAGGTCCTGCACGAGCCCCTCGATGACCTGCAGCAACGGCTCCAGCTCGGCCTTGTCCCTGGCCAGGTTGTCGGTGGAGAGCAGCCACAGCGTCACGTATTCGACCCCGGCCTCGCGGCACCACACGAGCAGCTCGGAGATCTTGTCGGCGCCCTTCTGGTGGCCGCGGCTCACGTCGCGCAGGCCCATCGCGCGCGCCCAACGGCGGTTGCCGTCGACGATGACCCCGACGTGCCGGGGGATCTGGTCGGAGGACATCGTCCGCTCGAGCCGGCGCTCGTACAGCTTGTACACGAGATCGCGCACGCCCATGCAGTCCTCTTCCTCGCGACCGGTTGAGCTCGATCAGCCAATTATCGCGGTCCTGACGGCGTGCCCGGCCCTCGCGGAGGCGTCCGGAGGGAAAAGCCACGGTTGATCGCGGGTGGATTCGCCCCTTCCCCGGCTCACGGAGAGCCGCCGGTTGCGGCCGGCCCGAAATGGGCGCCCGGCCGGCCTCGCGGAACGCCCCCCGGGCCTTGCAGGAAGCCCTCTAGATGCCGCCCGCGTCGCGCGCGGCCAGCCAGTCGGCGAACGCTGCGGCGTCGGCGCGGGAGCCTTCCCCCGGTTTGGGGCGGGTGGCGGCGTACTCGGCGAACAGGCGCCCGAACTCGGCGCCGAGCCGCCTGGCCAGGGCGGGCGCGACCCGGGCCACCGAGCCGCTCCGCTTGGCCACCAGGCTCCGCGCCTGCACGCGCACCCGCTCGGCGTCGAAGCCCTCGGGCACCGGGCCGCCGGCGACGAGGGCGGCCAGCAGCTGCGCCTGGCCCGCCGCGAGCGAGGCGCGGGCGTCGTCTCCGGTTCGCTCAGGCACGCGACATCGCTCCCCGGATCCGGCCCAGCTCGCCCGCGAGGACCGCGTCGCTCGGGTACGCGTCGTCCCACTCGAGCAGCACCCCCGGCGGCGACGTCCGCCCGCACAGCTCGGTCAGCAGGTCGAGCACCTCCCGCGGCGGCGAGGCCGTGTGGGTGTCGTGCCAGATCCCGCCGTGGCCGTGGCCGCCCGCCACGTGCACGTACGCCACCTCGTCGACCGGGAGCGCGTCGAGGGCGGCCCGCGCGTCCAGGCCGAGGTTGACCTCGTTGGTGTACAGGTTGGCCACGTCGACCAGCAGCTTCACGCCGGTGCGCTCGACCAGCTCCCCCAGGAACTGGGCCTCGGTCAGCTCGTCGTCCGGCCAGCCGAACAGCGCCGCGACGTTCTCCAGCGCGAGCGGCACCGGGAGCGACTCCTGCGCGATCCGGACGTTCTCCACGATCACCGACAGCGCGTCGCGGGTGCGGGGCACGGGCAGCAGGTGGCCCGCCTCCATGCCGCCGCCCCGCACGAACGCCAGGTGCTCGCTCACGATCGTCGACCCGAGCGCCCCGGCGCAGGCCGCGAGGTGCCCGAGCCGGTCAGGGTCCGGCCGGTCGGCGCCGCCGACCCCGAGACCCACGCCGTGCGGGACCACGGGGACGCCGCGCCCGCGCAGCACGGCCAGCGACTCCGGCAGCCGCGCCGGCTCGACGTTCTCTGCGATCACCTCGACGAAGCCGATCCCGTCGAGCCGCTCAACCGTGAGGTCGATCTCCGGCCGCCATCCGATCCCCACACCGAGATCACCCACCGCCGCCTCCGCAACCTCCGCCGCCGCACCCGCTCGAACCACATCCGCTCGACCCGCAGCCGCTCGACCCGCACGAGTGGCCGCCGGAGTGCCCGCCCGAGCCGCAGGAGTGCCCACCCGAGTGCCCGCCGGAGTGGCCTCCCGAGTGCCCGCCGGAGTCCCAGCCCCAGTCTCCCGAATGCGAGGCGGAGTCCCCCGAGCCGTTTCCGGCCGGCGGTCCGCCGCCGCAGGAGCCGGAGGCGCACGCCACCTGCTCGCCGTGCCGCCGGATCTCCTCCCTGGCGATCTCGGCGGCCACGCCCTGGTCGCCATACTCGCCGAGGCCGTACAGCGCCACGGCTCCGGTCAAGCCGGCGAAGGCGGCGTCGTCCCCGCCGGTCGCGGCGACGGCGGCCCGCGGCTGCCGGATCCGGGCCCGCTGGAGCACGTCCGCGCCGGGCCCGGTCAGCGGGCTGCGCAGCGACCTGAGGTGGCGCGCCCGGGTGCGCAGGCCGTACACCCCGGCGACGGCGGCGACCAGCACCGCCCCCACGGACACCGGGCTCCACGGGACGACGCCGGTGGCCGGGACCACGAGCAGGGCGGCCTCGACGGCGAAGCAGAGCGCCACGAGGGCGCCCAGCCGCGCGACGAGCCGCCGGGGTCCCTGCAGGGAGCCGTCGGGGAGCAGGAAACCCTGCCCGATGAGGCGGTTCTTCAGCCCGGCCACCGCGACCCCGTCTCCGATCTCGTGACGGATCTCCCCGGCCGTACGTCCTCCTGGGACGGCGGCCAGGTCGAGGACGGCCTGCTCGACGGGGTGGGGCGTGACCGGGGACGCCCCGGCGACGGCGGTGACCCGCCCGCCGCGCGAGACGCGGATCCAGTCCCGGGCGGCCAGGGCGGCGATGGCCGTGTTGACGGTCCGGCGCGGGCCGCCCGCGAGGTACGCCAGCTCGTAGTGGTCGAGATCGCCCCGGCCGACGGCCGTCACCGAACGGATCCTGCGGTGCTCGCGGCGCAGCGCCGACGCGGCCGATCCGACGAGCGCGGCCGCGGCCAGCGCGGCGAGGAGAAGCACGAACTCCATGTCCGCCCTCCTGGGGGGAAGGAGGGGGGCGCCCCGCTGCCGGCCGGTCTCGTACGGCTCGCGCCCCGTCTACTCGGTAGACGAAGCCCCCGCGGCGAAGGTTCCTCGCGGGTGGCACGTTCCCACGGCGGCCTCCGCGCGCCCACGGCCCGCGCCCTGAAGGGGGCGCGGGCGGTGCGCGAGGCGCGTCGGCCGAAGCGGTTCACGAGGCCCCGGTGCCCGTGCCGCAGCCCCCTCCCGCGATGGCCGTGCTCGCGGCGCGGCGGGGGTCAGGAAGGCCGGCAGGGGTCGGGCGACGAGACGGGGCCCGGGGCGTCCGGACGGTCCTGTGTGGGGCCGACCAGCAGGAGCGCCGCGTCGGGCGCCGACATGACGCCGTCGTGCGCGATCCACGAGCCCGGCACCTGCTCCCGGGCGCCCTCCGCCGTGGCGAATCGGACGTTCGTCACACCACGCACCCGGAGCAGTGCCCGCACCTCGTCGACGGTCCTCCCGGCGTACCCCGTGCAGTGCAGCGGCTCGCCGGGGGCGTCGATGGGAGCGATGAGCACGTACTTCTCCCCGGGACGCGCCTTGCGCGCGAGCCTGATGGTGGCCTGTCCACGGAAGTCCCTGGGGACCTTCAGCCCGATCGTGCACGGGTCACGCCGCAGGCAGTCCCCGGTTCCCTCGATGGTCGTGATTCCCCCGCCGATCGGGCCGGGACCCACGGCCGTGCCCCACATGGCCGGCGTCGCCGGCACGAGCTCGAGCGTGATGTCGAGTCCGAGGTGGCGGAGCTGGGCCTGGTACCGCGCCGGGTCGGCGTACATGTCCTCGACCGTGACCAGGTAGTAGCCGCCCTTCGTCGTGACGTCCAGGGCCGCGGCCGGGCCGGCGCCGAGGCCGAGGGAGCGGGAGTCGCCGGGGAGCGCCCAGGTCACGGCCAGGACGACGGCCGCGAGCACCGCCGTGACCGGCAGGGCCACCCGCAGTCGCCGCCAGGGGGACGTCCCGGCGACGGGCTCCGGCCGGACCGCCGTGATCTCGTCGAGCAGCTCACGCCCTCCGGGGGTCATCCCCGGCCCGGGGTCGGGGGCGATCCGCGCCACCAGCCCGTCGATGTCAGCCTTCACGATCGTCCTCCTCCCAGCGCCGCGGCGCGTGATCCGTATCGGGACAGGTCGAGGCCGCCGGCGCCGAGTTCCCTCGCGAGGCGCTTCCTGGCGCGGTGCAGGCGGATCCGGGCGGTTCCCGGGGAGCACCCGAGCACCGTCGCGGCCTGGGAGGCGCTCAGGCCCTCCCAGCCCACGAGCGACAGCAGCTCCCTGTCGTCGTCCTTCAACCGCCCGAACGCCTGCCGTACGGCGTCGAGCTCCGGATCGGGGGGCGGCGCGGTCCAGGTCGCCAGCTCGGCGCGGAGCCGTACGGCGAGACCTTCCTGGCGTCTGGCGTTCCGGCGGCCGCCCGCGAGCACCTTGCGGGCGACGCCGTACAGCCACAGGCGGGCCTCCTGCCCGGGGGGCATCTGGTCGATCCGGCGCCAGGCCGTGAGGAAGGTCTCCGCCAGGGCGTCGGCGGCGTCGTCGGGCGCGTCCACGCGCCGCCGTACGTAGGCCATCAGCGCCGGGTAGTAGGCCATGTAGATCTCTTCGAACCGCTTCCGGGGGTCGTCGGGCGGGCCCATGCGTTCCCTTTCGCTTGGGGGCTTCCGACTCACCACATGACCGGTCGCGCGCGAGCGTTACGACCTGATTCCAACCGGAACCCGGATAGGACCGCAACGGCCCGCGCGCCTCGGTGGGACGCGCGGGCCGTGGGCGAGGCGCGTCAGCCGAGGCGGTTCACGAGGGCGTGGTACTCGTCCCACAGCTCCTTCGGCATGTGGTCCCCGAAGGCCTCGAAGTGGGGCGGGATCAGCGCGGCCTCCTCGCGCCACACCTCGGGGTCGACGCCGAGCAGGAGCTCCATGTCCTCGGGCGCGATGTCGAGGCCCTCGGTGTCGATCGACGCGGGCAGGTTGCCGATCGGCGACGGCACGGCCTCCGCCGTCCCGTTGAGCCGCTCGACGATCCACTTGAGCACGCGGCTGTTCTCGCCGAACCCGGGCCACAGGAAGCGGCCGTCCGCGCCCTTGCGGAACCAGTTGACGTAGTAGATCCGCGGCAGCTTCTCCGGATCGGCCGACCTGCCGACCTCGATCCAGTGGGCGAAGTAGTCGCCCATGTTGTAGCCGCAGAACGGCAGCATGGCGAACGGGTCGCGGCGCAGCTCGCCGACCCTGCCCTCGGCGGCGGCCGTCTTCTCGGACGCCACATTGGCCCCCAGGAAGACGCCGTGCTGCCAGCTCAGCGACTCGGTGACGAGGGGCACGGCGGTGGCCCTGCGGCCGCCGAACAGGATGGCCGAGATCGGCACGCCCGCCGGGTCCTGCCACTCCGGCGCGATCGTCGGGCACTGCTCGGCCGGCGTGGTGAACCGGGCGTTCGGGTGGGCGGCGGGCTCACCGGACTCCGGCGTCCACGAGCGGCCCTTCCAGTCGGTCAGGTGGGCGGGCGGCTCGTCGGTGAGGCCCTCCCACCACACGTCGCCGTCGTCCGTCAGCGCGACGTTCGTGAAGATGCTGTTGCCCCAGAGCGTCTCGATCGCGTTGGCGTTGG
Source organism: Microbispora corallina (assembly GCF_016863035.1). GTDB lineage: Bacteria > Actinomycetota > Actinomycetes > Streptosporangiales > Streptosporangiaceae > Microbispora > Microbispora corallina. The sequence continues at coordinate 86,541 of NZ_BOOC01000014.1, read as the reverse complement.
TCGAGGCGCCCGTCCCGGGGGCGACGCCGAAGAACCCGGCCTCCGGGTTGATCGCGTACAGGCGGCCGTCCTGGCCGAACCGCATCCAGGCGATGTCGTCGCCGATCGTCTCCACCTTCCAGCCGGGGATCGTGGGCCGGAGCATGGCGAGGTTGGTCTTGCCGCACGCCGACGGGAAGGCCGCCGCCACGTACCGCGGCTCCCCCTGGGGAGGCGTGAGCTTCAGGATCAGCATGTGCTCGGCCAGCCAGCCCTCGTCGCGCGCCATGACGCTGGCGATCCGCAGGGCGTAGCACTTCTTCCCCAGCAGCGCGTTGCCGCCGTACCCCGACCCGTACGACCAGATCTCGCGGGTCTCGGGGAAGTGGCTGATGTACTTCGTCCGGCTGCACGGCCAGGGGACGTCCGCCTGGCCGGGCTCGAGCGGCGCGCCCACGGAGTGGACGGCCCTGACGAAGTCGCCCCGCTCCTCGATCAGGCGCAGCGCCTCCTCGCCCATCCGCGTCATGATCCGCATCGACACGACGACGTACGGCGAGTCGGTGATCTCCACCCCGAGCTGGGAGATCGTGCCGCCGAGGGGGCCCATGCAGAAGGGCACGACGTACATCGTGCGGCCGCGCATGCACCCCCGGAACAGGGTGGAGAACGTCCGGCGCATCTCGCCGGGCGCGATCCAGTTGTTGGTCGGACCGGCGTCCTCCTCCCGCTCCGAGCAGATGAACGTGCGGTCCTCCACGCGGGCGACGTCGCTCGGGTCGGACGCCGCGTAGAAGCTGTTGGGTCGCTTGACCAGGCGTCTGAACGTGCCCTGCTCGACGAGCAGGTTGGTCAGCCGAGTCCATTCGGCCTCGGAACCGTCGCACCATTCGACCCGGTCGGGCTGCGTGAGCTCCGCGATCTGCGCCACCCAGGCGCCCAGATCGCGGTGTGCGGTGGGAAGCGGTACCTCTACGGAAACGGACACGGGGGCGGCTCCTTAATCTCTCAGGGCCAGGTCATCATCAGCGATGAATAGCCGCCGAATCCAATTGGCGTAGACCACCGAGTTTCCACTCCGTTAATTCGGCGACATTCGTCGCTCACGGCCTCCTGGTGGACATCAGCCCAGGCAGGGACCGTCAAGTGCGTGGGAGCTTACCCACATCGGCCCGTTCTGAAGAAACATCCCCTTTCCCTTACCCGCCTCCCGTGGCTTACACATTGGTATAGGCCAATGCGAATGGTCCAGACCATTCACAAGAATGGTTCAGTCCACCAGGCCGGGCCCCTCCGCCCGTACGCGGTCGACGTGCTGGAGGGCATCGCGCAGGTCAGCGAGCCACGAATCGGTGTGCTTGCCGACGAGCCGGACGCACCAGGCCAGCGCGTCGCTGCGGCTGCGGGCCACGCCCGCCGCGACCAGGGTGTCCAGCACCTGCCGCTCCGGCTGCCGCAGGCGGGTCATCACCGGGACGGAGAGAGTGGTGAACATCACTGTCTCCCCGCCCGCGACGACCCCCCAGGACACCTTCCGGCGGAACCGGTGCTCGGCCTCCCTGGCGATCTCCACCCGGCGCTCGCGGGTCTCCTCACGGAACCGCTCGACGTAGCCCTCGACGGCAGCCTCGCGTTCCAGGTCCGGCAGGCCCTCGGCCACCGTGAGCGGCGGAAGCGTGCCGATGACCGTGATCTCCTCGCGGTCCAGGACGATCTCGGGCCGGTCGGCGAACCAGCCCTCGGGGAGGCGGCCGGCGAACCATCCCCGCAGCTGTTCTTCTGCATCCATGTAATCAAGATTACACCGCTTCGGCCAGCGGGCAACGGGCGGGAGGATTGACAGTCACTATGTTTTGAGAGTTACTTTCAAAACATGGTTACTTCCACTTCTCGATGGTGGGCGCTCGGCGCCCTCGTGCTCAGCGTCCTGGTCATCGGCATGGACGCGACCGTGCTCAACGTCGCCCTCCCCACGCTCGCGACGGACCTCCACGCGACAACCGGCGACCTGCAGTGGATCGTGGACGCGTACATGGTCCCGTTCGCGGCGCTCATGCTCCCGGCCGGCGCGTTCGGCGACCGCTTCGGCAGGAAGCGGCTGCTGCTGGCCGGGCTCGCGGCCTTCGCCGTGGCGTCCGTGATCGCCATGGTCGCCTCCGGCACCGGCCCGCTGATCGCCGCGCGGGCGCTCATGGGAGCCGGCGGCGCGCTGATCATGCCGCTGTCGACGTCGATCCTGCCGGTGATCTTCGGGCCTGCGGAGCGGGGCCGGGCGATCGCGGCCTGGACGGCGGCGATGGCCCTCGGCCTGCCGCTCGGCCCGATCGTCGGCGGCTACCTGCTCGACCACTTCTGGTGGGGCTCGATCTTCCTCGTCAACATCCCCGTCGTGGCGGCCGCGATGCTGGTCACGGCCGTGTCCGTGCCCGAGTCCCGCGACCCGTCGGCGCCCCGGCTGGACCTGATCGGCGCCCTGCTGTCGGTGAGCGGCCTCGCCGCCCTGGTGTACGGGATCATCGAGGCCCCGTCGCAGGGGTGGGGCGACCCGGCCGTGCTGGCCGGGCTCGGCGCGGGCCTGGTGCTCCTGATCGCGTTCGTCGTGGTGGAGACCCGGCGGTCGCCGGCGATGACGGACCTCGGCCTGTTCCGCAGCCGGGTGTTCGCCTGGGGCGCCGTCGGGGCGACGTTCGTCAGCCTCGGCATGACGGGCGTGCTGTTCGTCGTCCCGCAGTACCTGCAGGCCGTCCTCGGCCACGACGCGCTCGGCACCGGAGTGCGGGTGATCCCCATGGTCGCCGGGCTCATGGCCGGAGGGCTCGTGGGCGAGCGGCTCACGGCCCGGCTCGGCCTGCGCGCGGTGATGACCGCCGGGCTGGTCGTCCTCGCCGCCGGGTTCGGCCTGGGCGCGACCACGGGCGCGGGATCCGGGTACGGCCTGACGGCGTCATGGCTGGCGGTCCTGGGCGCGGGCGTCGGCCTCGCCATGGTCCCGGCCATGGACGGCGTGCTCGCCGCGCTCCCCGAGGAGCGGACCGGGTCGGGCTCGGCGACGCTGCAGACGGTGCGGCAGGTCGGCGGCACGCTCGGCGTGGCGGTGCTGGGCAGCCTGCTGTCGGCCGTCTACGTGGCCGGGCTCCCGTCCGGCGCCCCCGCGGCGGCCGCAGACTCGATCACGGCCGCGGTCGGCGTCGCGGCGCGGACCGGGGACGGCGCCCTGCTGCGGACGGCCCGGGAGGCGTTCGTGAGCGCGATGGACCAGGTCCTGCTCGTGTGCGGCGGCGTGTCGCTGCTCGCCGCCGTCCTGGTCGCCGCGTTCCTACCGGGGAGTACGGCACAGCTCCGGAAGGCGGCAGAATCGGGGCATGAGCTCTCCACAGCGCGCTGACCGCACATCCCCCGCACCCGACTGCGCTGTCACGAGCCTGCGCGAGCGCAAGAAGGCGAAGACGCGGCGGACGATCCAGGAGGAGGCCCTGCGGCTGTTCGCCCAGCAGGGGTACGACGCGACGACCATCGAGCAGATCGCCGACGCCGCCGAGGTGTCCCCCAGCACGTTCTTCCGCTACTTCCCGACCAAGGAGGACGTGGTCATCCAGGACGACTACGACCCCCTGCTGATGGCGGCCATCAAGGCCCAGCCGGCCGACCTCCCCCCGCTGACCGCCATCCGCGCCGCGTTCCGCTCGGCGTTCGGCCTGATTCCGCAGGACGAGACCGACCAGGTGCTCACCCGGATGAAGCTGTCTATGAGCGTCCCCGCGCTGCGGGCCCGCACCGTGGAGAACCTGCTCGCCACGATCGACATGCTCGCCGGCGCGGTCGCCGAGCGTTCGGGCAAGGACCCGCGCAGCCCCGCCGTCCGCACCCTCGTCGGGGCGGTCATGGGGATCATGCTCCCGGCCCTGTTCACGTGGGTCGAGCAGGACGGCAGGATCTCGCTGCCGGACCTGCTCGACGAGGCGCTCGGCTACCTGGAGGCCGGGCTGCCGATCTGACCCGCCGGCGGGTCAGCGGACGCGGGCGGCGACGGCGGGGCTCACCCGGACCACGCCCGCGAGGTTCTTCGTGTAGACGTCGGCGATGCGGACCACGTCGCCGGTGTGCGGCGCGTGCAGCATCTTCCCGTTGCCCCAGTAGATCGCCACGTGGGAGATGTATCCGGGGTTGGTCGGGTCGTTGCGCCAGAACAGCAGGTCGCCCGGCTGGGCCTGGGACAGCGGGATCTGCGGCCCGGCCGCCCACTGCTGCGCCGCCACCCGCGGCATCCGCACCCCCGCCTGCCCGTACGCCCACTGGACCAGGCCCGAGCAGTCGAAGCTGTCCGGGCCCTCGGCGCCCCACACGTACGGGCGGCCGAGCTTGCTCACCGCGGCCTGGAGGGCGGTCTGGAGCTGCTGGGGCGCCATGAACGCCGACGCGGGCCAGGCCGTGCGGCCCTTCGGCGCGACCACGACCGGGTTGATCGTGGCGACCTGGCTGCCCTTCGGCAGGATCGACAGGAGCGCGGACCGCAGCTTGCCGGAGTCGACCTCGGGCGCGCTGACGACGAGCGCGTTGCCCTGCGGGACGCCGAGCGCCATGGCCGTCCGATGCGACACGACCGCCGCGATCGACCCCATGCCCACTGTGGCGTACGCCCCGATGCGCAGCCTGCGCCCGCCGCCGTCCACCGTGGAGCCGAGCTTCACGCCGCCGTCGTGGCCGAGCTCGAACGACACGGCCATGTCGCCGTCGGCGATGTTGCGCCACAGGGCGTCGGACGCCGCGGTGATCGAGGGGGTGTAGGCACGGAACGTCGAGGGGTCGACGCCCATCGTCTGCACCCGTTTGCCGTCCACCAGCACGCCGGCGGCGTCGGTGACCTCGGCGGAGGCCACGCCCTTCTGGTGCCTCACCCTGTCGACCACGTCCGGCGGCAGCGGGTGGTCGGCCACGACGAACAGGTGCGGGCGGATCAGCCGCGTCAGCGGCGCGACCGCGGCCGGCGCCGCCGTGGGCCGCGGCCCGCCCCGGCCGGAGGCGTCCCCGCGCTGCGCGGCGGCGACGTACCCGTGCCCGGGACGACGCCCGATCTGCACGGCCGCCGTGTCGGACCCGGCCGCCTCGTCCATCCCGGTGAGGATCAGGACGTCGGCCGAGAGCACGGAGACCAGCAGCACGGTGATGAGGGGGACGGCGCGGCGCAGGCCCGCGGCCCTGCGGACCGGGTCCCTGCGAGGCAGTCGTGGCCGGTAGGCGAGGTCCTGCCGGGTCTCCGAGAGCGCCCTGGCGAGGTTCCTGCGGACACGGGTGGAGAAGCGCGCTCGGCGATCGAGCACGATCTCACCCCTTTCCGCGGCAATGGTCCGTTCCACGACGAGATTGCCGCACGGCCGGAATTCCCGCAATCGATTGCGGGAATTCCGGCCGCGGGTGTGTCGCCGAATCAGTTGCCGATGTACGGCACGGCCTCGAGGATCTCGACCGTGTTCTGCCGGCCGTTCGGCAGCGTGTAGCTGGCCTTCTCGCCGACCTTCTTGCCGTTGATGGCGGATCCGAGCGGGGAATTGGGCGAGTACACGTCGATCGGCGCGCCGCTCTCCTCACGGGAGGCCAGCAGGAAGGTGACCTCCTCGTCGTCGCCGTCGAAGCGGACCGTCACGGTCATGCCGGGACCGACGACGCCCTCGGCGCGGGGGGCCTCGCCCACGCGCGCGCTGTCGAGGATCTGACGGAGGTGGAAGATCCTGGCCTCCATCTTGCCCTGCTCGTCCTTGGCGGCGTGGTAGCCGCCGTTCTCCCGCAGGTCACCCTCTTCCCGGGCGGCTTCGATCTTCTTGGCGATGTCCGTGCGACCCGGGCCCGAAAGGTACTCGTACTCCTCCTTGAGGCGGTCGTACGCCTCTTGCGTCAGCCAGGTGACGTTGTCGTTCTGGGAGACGGCCACGGGCTCTCCTTGTTTCCGTAAGTGACTCGAAGGGCTGCCAAGTTAACGCCTTCGAACGCTTCCCCAAAGATTCCACTATACGAGATCGCAGTAGTCGACCTGAACCGTCGTGGCCTGGGCGCTCGTCCTCAGCTTTTCGGTGAACTGGAGGTCGGACCTCCCCTTGGGGATGTCGACGTCGCGGCCCCCGACCTCCATGTGCTGGTCATCCACCGCGCGCACGCGGCACGTCGCCGCGCGGTCGGCGGGCTTGTGCACGGTGAAGGTCACCTGCGCGGAGCCGGGCGCGCTCGCGTCGAACGCCACCACCTCCGCGTCGACCACCGGGTTGCCGTGGGCGGCGAGCATGACGTAGCCCCAGCCGCCGGCCATGAGCGCGACGACCAGGCCGATGAGGACGTAGGCCACGAACCGGCCCCGGCCGGGCGGACGTTCGGCGAAGTCGTCCGGGGTGCCGAGGATGGGGCCCGCGCCGGGAGATCCGGGCCGTCGTTCGGCCTCGTCGCTGGCCATGGTGGAATCACCTCGGGAATTGTCGGTGTTGTGCGAGACGATTGGGCGTGGTCGTGGCCCCGTCGCCGTCGAGGCGCTTCCGGAGCACACGGCCAATTAGAAGCTAACCTCTTCTGGTAGCCGGAAGTCACATGAGGAGAGCCGTGAGTGCATCGTTGAGGCTGATGGCCGTGCACGCGCACCCTGACGACGAGTCGAGCAAGGGCGCGGCGACGATGGCCCGTTACGTCGCCGAGGGGGCGGAGGTCCTCGTGGTGACCTGTACCGGCGGCGAGCGGGGCTCGATCCTCAACCCCAAGATGGACCGTCCCGACATCCTGGAGAACATCGCCGAGGTGCGCCGCCAGGAGATGGAGAAGGCGCGGGAGATCCTCGGCGTCGATCAGCGCTTCCTCGGGTTCGTCGACTCCGGGCTCCCGGAGGACGAGAACGAGCCGCTGCCCGAGGGCTGCTTCGCGCTGCAGCCGATCGAGGTCGCGTCGGCCCCGCTCGTGGCCGCCGTCCGCGAGTTCCGGCCCCACGTGATCCTCACGTACGACGACAACGGCGGCTACCCGCACCCCGACCACATCATGACCAACCGGGTGTCGGTGGAGGCCTTCGAGGCGGCGGGCGACCCGGACCGCTATCCGGGGACGGGCGAGCCGTGGCAGCCGCTCAAGCTCTACTACCACATGGGCTTCACCCGCGAGCGGTTCGAGGCGCTCCACGAGGCCATGAACGAGCGCGGCATGGGCTCGCCGTACGCCGACTGGATCTCGCGCTGGGAGGACCGCCCGGAGAAGTGGGAGGTCACGACCCGGGTCCCGTGCGCGGAGTACTTCGAGGTCCGCGACCTGGCGCTGCTCGCCCACGCCACCCAGGTCGACCCGGACGGGTTCTGGTTCGTCTGCCCCCGGGAGGTGCAGGAGGAGGTCTGGCCGACCGAGGACTACCACCTCGCGCGCTCGCTCGTGGACACGACGCTCCCCGAGGACGACCTGTTCGCCGGGATCCACGTCGAGGTCACCCCCGCCTGCCCGTAGGGAGTCCTGGAGCTGAGCGCGGCCACGGCGCCCACGGCGAGGCGCCGTCCCGGCCGCGCGCAGCGGGACGACGGGGCGGGAAACCCGAGCTATAAGCTGGAGGCGTGGACTACACCAGCTATGGTCCGGGAGTCATCGCGTTCGCCATCGTCGCGGCGATCGGGCTGGCCCTGTTCTTCCTCCTCAAGTCGATGAACAGGCAGTTCGCCAAGATCCAGACGCCCGACGACCGGCGTGACGACCGCCCGAGCGAGAACGGATCCGACACGTGAGCGAGGTCGCCGACAACCCGGGCAGGTCGCGGTACGAGATCACGGTCGACGGCCGGCTCGCCGGCTTCGCGCAGTACAAGCTGCGCGGCGACACGATCGTGTTCACCCACACCGAGATCGGCGAGGAGTTCGAGGGCAAGGGGCTGGGCAGCGCGCTGGTCCGGACCGCCCTCGACGGGGCGCGGGACGCCGGGCTGACGGTGGCGCCGCTGTGCCCGTTCGTCTCCGCCTACATCAAGCGGCACCAGGAGTACGCCGACCTGGTCGGCGACGACTACCGCTCCGAGGTCACCGACTGACCCTCCCGCCCGGTCACTCCGGCGGGATCGAGCCCGACCAGGCGCGCTCCAGGGCCTTGGGCAGGCCCCACCAGCCGAGCGGGGTGAGCACCTCGGCCCGGTTGACGATGCCGAGGTGCGCCCACAGCGGGGTGACGGCGGTGAAGAGCATCTCCGTCGCCTCGAGGTCCTCCGGCTCGTCGGGCTCGACGTCCACGTCCTCGGAGTCGGCGATGAACCGGGCGATCCGCTCGGGCGAGGCGAGCACCCCCGGGCCGTACCGGACCAGGGTCGTCACGGCGGCGAGCCAGTCGGCGTGGTGGATGGCGCACAGCGAGGCCAGGATCGAGTCCTCGTGGGAGAGCTCGCCCTCCATGTCGAAGAAGCGGGCCGCGTCCTCCTCGTCGGGGAGGTCGGATATCGGCGCCACGATGCCGGCCGCGACGGCCAGCCACAGGTCCTCGTCGCGCTCGGGCAGCGCGTTCTCGTCCAGCCCGGCGCAGGCCCGCAGCACGTTCCCCGGGTAGCCGGGCCTGGTCAGCGTGACGCGCAGCCGGGTGGCCGCCGAGCGCAGGTCCCCCGCGGGGAACGGCGGCTCGGGCAGGTCGTCGAGCAGCCGGCGCAGCTCGCTGAGCGCGAAGGCCTCCTCCTCGTCCCAGGCGGCGTAGAGCTCCTGGTCCTGCTCGTCGTTGACCACCACGTTCGGCACCCGGCCGTCCGGCAGCGGGGTGCCGAGCCAGCGCTCCTGGAGGTCCTCGTAGGCGTGCCGGGCGTCGGGGTCGCCCGCGGCCAGGGCGTCCGCGTCGATCTCCCCTTCGGCCAGCCGCTCCTCGAGGAACTCGACCAGGCGCTCGTACATCTCGGTGGCCACCGGGCCGCGCTCGGTCTCCTCCGGCCACAGGAAGTAGCTGCGGGTCAGCATGATCGGCTCGGTGCCGCTCGACTCCAGCCAGCGCTGCACGTCGCCGACCGTCGCCACCCCCGACTCGATCCTCGTCAGGATGGCCTTGGCCGACTCCCAGAACGTCACGGACAGCGGGTTTCCGGCCGCCAGAAGCTGGCGGCGCAGGTCCGGCAGGGCCACCAGGGCCTGCCCCGTGGGCACCGCGAGCAGGGCACGCGCCACGTCACGCCGGGTCAGCGCCACGGCCGGCCGGCCCGAGTGCCTGATCGCGAAGTCCAGATCCACGCCCACGTCCTGTGAGCCTACGCCGGGCCGCGCGCGAACACACCCCCACGGTTCCCACCTGCGTGCCTGGCCGCCGTAACGGAACCCCCAGCCCCGGATTTCGCCCGGCGGGGATCCCCCGAGCAGACTGGGCGGGGTAGGGATCGCACCGGCTGGGGAGAGGATCTCGATGAACCGCCTGAAGGACGCCACGAGCCCGTATCTCCTGCAGCACGCCGCCAACCCGGTGGACTGGCACCAGTGGGGGGATGAGGCGTTCGCGGAGGCCCGCCGCCGCGACGTCCCCCTCCTGATCAGCGTCGGCTACTCCGCCTGCCACTGGTGTCACGTGATGGCGCACGAGTCGTTCGAGGACGAGGCGACGGCCCGGCTCATGAACGACCTGTTCGTCAACGTCAAGGTCGACCGCGAGGAGCGGCCGGACGTCGACGCCGTCTACATGAGCGCCACCCAGGCGATGACCGGGCAGGGCGGCTGGCCCATGACGGTCTTCGCCACCCCCGACGGCCACCCGTTCTACACGGGCACCTACTTCCCGCGCGCGCACTTCCAGCGCCTGCTGCTGGGGGTCGCCGAGGCGTGGCGGAACGAGCGGACCGCCGTCGTCGGGCAGGGCGCGAAGGTGGTCGAGGCACTCACCGAGCGGACCGGCGTCCCCTCCGGTCCCCTGCCGTCGGCGGAGGACCTGGAGCACGCCGTACGGGACCTGGCCGGCGCCTTCGACCGGCGGCGCGGCGGGTTCGGCGGGGCGCCGAAGTTCCCCCCGTCGATGGTCCTGGAGTTCCTGCTGCGGCACGGCACACCCGAGGCGCTCTCCTTGGCCGAGGCGACGATGGAGGCCATGGCCAGAGGCGGGATCTACGACCAGCTCGGCGGCGGCTTCGCCCGCTACTCGGTGGACGCCTCCTGGGTGGTGCCCCACTTCGAGAAGATGCTCTACGACAACGCGCTGCTGCTGCGGGTCTACGCGCACTGGTGGAGGTCGACCGGGTCCGTCCTCGCCCGCCGCGTGGCGCTGGAGACGGCCGACTGGCTGCTCCGCGAGATGCGCACCCCCGAGGGCGGCTTCGCCTCCGCGCTCGACGCCGACAGCGAGGGGCCGGACGGCTCCCACGGCGAGGGGCTCTACTACGTCTGGACGCCCGACCAGCTGCGGGAGGTCCTCGGCCAGGAGGACGGCGACTGGGCGGCGGCGCTGTTCGAGGTGACCGGCACGTTCGAGCACGGCACCTCGGTGCTCCAGCTTCCACGCGACCCCGACGACCCCGGCCGGTTCGCGCGGGTGCGGGCGGCGTTGTCCGAGGCGCGCGAACGGCGGCCCCGGCCGGGCCGGGACGACAAGGTCGTGGCGGCCTGGAACGGCCTGGCCGTCGCCGCGCTGGCCGAGGCGGGCGCGCTGTTCGAGCGTCCCGACCTCGTCGACGCCGCCCGGGCGGCCGCCGTGCTGCTCGACGACCTGCACACCGCGAGCCGCGGACCGGCCAGGCTGCTGCGCACCTCCAGGGACGGCCGGGCGGGCGCCAACGCCGGTGTGCTGGAGGACTACGCCGACGTCGCCGAGGGGTTCCTCGCCCTGTACGGCGTGACCGGCGAGACCCGCTGGTTCGAGCGCGCGGGCGACCTGCTGGAGACCGTGCTCACCAGGTTCCCCGACGGCTCGGGCGGGTTCTTCGACGTCCCCGACGACGGCGAGCGGCTCTTCCAGCGGCCCCAGGACCCGACCGACAACGCCACGCCGTCCGGCCAGTTCGCCGCGGCCGGGGCCCTGCTGTCGTACGCGGCCCTGACCGGGTCGGAACGGCACCGGGAGGCGGCCGAGGCGGCGCTGGGCGCCGTCTCGACGCTGGCCCGCCAGTACGCCCGCTTCGCCGGGTGGGGGCTGGCGGTGGCCGCGGCGGCGCTGCGCGGCCCGGCCGAGGTCGCGATCGTGGGCCCGCAGGACGACCCGCGGACGGCGGCCCTGCACCGCGCCGCCCTGATGTCGGGCGCGCCCGGCCTCGTCGTCGCGCTCGGCGACGGATCGGACGCCGTGGTGCCGCTGCTGGAGGGGCGCGGGCCAGTCGGCGGCGAGCCCGCGGCCTACGTGTGCCGCCGCTTCACCTGCCGGGCCCCGGTCACCACCGTCTCCGCCCTCCGCGCCGAGCTCGCCGGCTGACCGGCTCGTCCGGCGGGGGTCAACCTGCGGGGGTGACGGTCGTGGGCGGGGGCTCGCCGTCGGAGCCGGCGCCCTCTCCACCACCGTCTCCGCGGCCGTCTCCGCCGAGGCCGGTGCCGTCGCCCGTACGGCCGTTGCCGTCGGGTGGACCGATGTCGCCGGGCGGGTTCCCCGGCGGCGTCTCCTGCGCCGGCCCGCCACCCGGGCCGCCACCCGGCCCGCCGCCCGGGCCGCCGCCGGGCCCGGCGCCGGGGCCCTGCGAGGGGTACGGCGCCGAGGGGTCGCCCTGGCCGGGGAACGTCGTCTGGCCGCCCACCTGGTCGGGCCGGGCCGCCGAGTAGCCGTCCCAGTAGTTGTAGGGGTCCCAGGTGACCGGGTCGGGGAACTGCTTGACCGGCTTGCCGTCCATGGCCTCGGTCATGAACGCCTTCCAGATCTGCGCGGGCAGCGACCCGCCGAACAGCTCGCCGTAGCCGGGGACGCTCACCGGCTTGTTGTCGTCGCGGAACATGTTCACGGCGACGGCCATCTGCGGCACGAAGCCCGAGAACCAGACGGCGGACGACTTGTCGGTGGTGCCGGTCTTGCCGGCGACCGGACGGTCCCACAGGCGGGCCGCGGTGCCCGTCCCGCCGCGCACCACCTGCTCCATGGCGTACGTCGCGTCGGCCGCCGTCTCCTCGCGGAAGGCCCGCCTGGCGGGCGCGGTGATCTTCCGGGTGACGCCGCGGGCGTCGGTCACCGACCTGATCACGTGGGCGTCGTGGTGGACGCCCAGGGCGGCGAACGTCGCGAAGCCCGAGGCCTGCTGGACCGCGCTGACGGAGGCGACGCCGAGCGGGAAGGTGGCGGCCGACTCGTGCGGCGTGAGCTGATCGGCGGGGATTCCGGCCGCCTCCGCCATGGCGGCCACCTTGCCGAGCCCGACCTTCTGCCCCAGGTCGACGAAGGCCGTGTTCACCGAGTTGCGGGTCGCGTCGACGAGGTTGATCTCCGGCCCGTACGACGTCCCGCCCGAGTTGGGGATGTCGGCGTTGCCGATGCGGATGGGCGAGTTGCCGTACACCAGGGTGTCGAGGCCGAAGCCCGCCTCCAGCGCGGCCGCGAGCGTGTACGGCTTGAACGTGGAGCCGGCCTGGACCTTGGCCGAGAACGCGTTGTCGTACTGGTTGGTCTCGTAGCGGCCGCCGTAGAAGGCCACGACCTCGCCGGTCGCCGGGTCGACCGCGGCCAGGCCGGTGCGCACCTTCTTGGGCGTGCCGTCCGGCAGGACCGACTTCACGGCCTGCTGGGCCAGGCCCATCAGCTTCTTGTCGAAGGTGGTGGTGACCTTCAGGCCGCCCTGGTTGATGTCCTCGTCGGTGTACCCGAGCCGGTTGAGCTCGGCCCGGACCTGGGCGAGCATGTAGCCGTTCTGGCCGCCGAGCGACAGCGGCGCCTTCTGTCTGGCGAGCGTGGGGAAGGCCAGCCGCTCGGCGTCGTCCCGGCTGAGCGCCCGGATCTGGACCATGCCGTCGACGACCGACCTCCACCTGGCCTGGACGGCCACCAGGTCGTCCCCCTTCGGGTCGGCGAACCGGGTGGGCTGCTGGATCACCGCGGCCAGGTAGGCGCCCTGGGCCGTCGAGAGGTCCTCGACGTTCACGCCGAAGTAGGCCTTGGCCGCGGCCTGGACGCCGTACGCGCCGCGGCCGAAGTAGATCGTGTTGAGGTACCGCTCCAGGACCCAGTCCTTGGGCTTCGACCCGTCCACCTTCAGCGCGATCATGATCTCTTTGAGCTTGCGCGAAATGGAGCGTTCCTGGCCGAGGCCGCTGTAGTAGTTGCGGACCATCTGCTGGGTGATCGTGGACCCGCCCTGGAGCTGCCGCCCGGTGATGGTGGACCACATGGCCCGGGCCGTGCCGGACAGCGACACGCCCTGGTCCTGGTAGAACGTCCGGTTCTCGGCGGCGATCACGGCGTCGCGGACGCTCTTGGGCACCTCGGAGATCGGCACGTTCTTGCGGTTGACGCCCTCGGTGGCGAGGACGGTCCTGCCGTCCCGGTAGTAGATGACCGAGCCCTGCGCGGTGGCGAGCTGCTGGGCGCTGTCGGGGATCGGCGTGAGCACCCACACGAGGCCGAGGAACGCGGTGAGCCCGAGAATCATCGCGCCGAGGACGACAAGCAGGACCCGTGGCAGCCGCCGGCGCCGCCGCGGCTTCCCGGCGGCGCCCTCCTCGACGGCCGGGATGACCGGCTCCGTGGGGCGTTCGTCGCCGCTGTCCACCCGTTTCCCCCCGATACGTCCGCTTGCGCCCGTGAGCTGGGCGGATGCAACCACGGTAAACGATGGACCACGATGGTGGGCAACCTCAGGCGCCGGTCCGGCCGCCCGCGGCGGCGACGAGCGGCAGCGTCCGGTACGGCACCGGGGTGTCCAGGGCGATCACCGACGAGGTGCGCACGACGCCCTGGACGTCGACGATGCGGTCGATGACGCGCTGCAGGTCGGCGTTGCTGCCGGCGACCACCCGGCAGAGCATGTCGCCGCCTCCGGTGATCGTGTGGACCTCCAGGACCTCGGGGATCAGCGCGAGCTGGTCGGCCACCGGCACGTGCCCGGACACCTGCCGGATCTGCAGGGTCACGAACGCGGTGACGTCGAAGCCGAGGGCGCCCGGGTCGACGTCCGGGCCGTACCCGGTGATCACGCCGCGGGCGGCCAGCCGGTCGAGCCGCGCCTGGACCGTCCCCCTGGCGACGTTCAGCCGCCGCGAGCTCTCGAGGACCCCGATGCGCGGCTCGGCGGCCAGCAACGCGATGAGCCGGGCGTCGAGCTGATCAATCGTCACACCGTCCTCCTTCCATCCGGACCAGGCTCTGTGCAGATTGTCCACTGATTCAGCTCACTGTTGCACAAATTGGGCACCTCGGCTGAGAGTTGTCATATGAACGATGTCTTTCCGGTGCACGGCATGGATGCGGTGGTCTTCGCCGTGGGTAACGCCAAGCAGGCCGCCCACTACTACTCGACCGCTTTCGGGATGCGGCTCGCGGCCTACCGGGGCCCGGAGACCGGCAGCCCCGACGAGGTGGCGTACGTGCTGACGTCGGGCGCGGCCCGGTTCGAGCTGAGAGGCTCGGTGCGCCCGGGCACGTGGCTCGCCCGGCACGTGGCCGACCACGGGGACGGCGTCATCGACCTGGCACTCGACGTGCCCGACGTGGAGGCGGCCTACCGGCACGCGCTGGAGCAGGGCGCCCGCGGCCTCGCCGAGCCCCACGTCATGGAGGACGAGCACGGCAAGATCGTGGTCGCGGCCATCGCCGCCTACGGCGAGACCCGGCACACCCTGATCGACCGGTCGAACTACAACGGCCCCTATCTGCCCGGATACGTCGCGGCCGAGCCCATCGTCGCGGCCCCCGACGTGCGGAACGGCCGGTTCTTCCAGGCCGTCGACCACTGCGTGGGCAACGTGGAGCAGATGGACGAGTGGGTGGAGTTCTACGAGCGGGTCATGGGCTTCACCAAGATGGCGGAGTTCATCGGCGACGACATCGCGACCGAGTACTCGGCGCTGATGTCCAAGGTCGTCGCGGACGGCACCCGCAAGGTGAAGTTCCCGCTCAACGAGCCCGCGGTCGGCAAGAAGAAGTCGCAGATCGAGGAGTACCTCGAGTTCTACGGCGGCCCGGGCGTGCAGCACATCGCGCTGGCCACCAACGACATCCTCGCCACCGTCGACCACATGAGGAAGGCGGGCGTCGAGTTCCTCGACACGCCCGACTCGTACTACGACGACCCGGCGCTGCGCGCCCGGATCGGCGAGGTGCGGGTGCCGGTCGAGGAGCTCAAGAGCCGGCGCATCCTCGTCGACCGGGACGAGGACGGCTACCTCCTGCAGATCTTCACCAAGCCCGTGGTGGACCGCCCGACCGTGTTCTTCGAGCTCATCGAGCGGCACGGGTCCCTCGGCTTCGGCAAGGGCAACTTCAAGGCCCTGTTCGAGGCCATCGAGCGCGAACAGGCCCGCCGCGGCACCCTGTGACACCGCACACAGGCTTTGCCCTTCGGCGGCTTTGCCCGGGCGGCGGCGTGGTGACCAACCAGCCATGGGAGCACCGCCGCCGCCTCCGGGCGGGCCGTACGAGCCGCAGGTCCCGTGGTCTCCCCTCCCGCTGGGGAAGACGGCCCCGCCGCTGGCCGGCCGCTGGCGCCGCCTGTTCGCCGGCATCGCCGACGGTGTGATCGTCTCGCTCGTCTCGGCGCCGTTCACCTGGAGCAGCTGGCGGATGGCCTGGAGCCCCGCCACGGGGTCGTTCACGAGCGTCCGGGTGACCCACGCCGCCCTGGCGGGGGTGATCGCCTTCCTCTACTACTGGGCGCTCCAGTCGTTCTGGCGGGGACGGACCCTCGGCAAGGCGCTGTTCGGCATGCGGGTCGCCCGGGACGACGGCGAGCCGGCCGGGCCGGGGCGGATCGCGGTCCGCCAGCTCGTGGAGGTCGTCCTGGGCTGGCTGTGCTGTCTCGGCCTGGTCAATCTGGCCTGGATCCTGTTCGACCGGCGCAAGCAGGCGCTGCACGACAAGGCGGCCGGGACGCTCGTGGTCGACACCTGACACATTCGGCCCTGTCACGTCCCTGACCTGCGAGATTGTTCGCGTATGGTGGACGGACCTATGTCTGCGAACCGTTACCCCATCACGCTTTCCCTGACCGCCGCGATCTCCGCCGTACTCCTCGGAGCCGGCGCGGCCTGCGCCGCGTCCGAGGGCGCGGCCGCCGCGCCGACGCCCACGCCTGACGGCGCCCTCGCCTCGGGGGGCGCCGCGCGCGCCGCGAGCGGGACCGCCGGCGCGCCGGGGATCGGCGACCCCGACTTCCCGACCGACGGCAACGGCGGGTACGACGTCGGGCACTACGGGCTCACCCTGTCGTACGACCCGGCCACGAAGCGGCTGGCGGGCAGCGCCGCGATCACGGCGACCGCCACGCAGGAGCTGTCGTCGTTCGACCTCGACCTGCACGGCCTCACGGTCGGCAAGGTGACGGTCGACGGCGCGGCGGCCGCCTTCGCCCGCCGGGGCGACGAGCTGACCCTCACCCCGTCCCGAGCGATCGGCAAGGGCGCCTCCTTCGAGGTCGTCGTCGACTACTCCGGCGTGCCCGACCCCGTGCACGGCGACCGCGACCTCGGGACGTACGGCTTCATCGCCACCAAGGACGGGTCGTTCGTCACCTGTGAGCCCAACGGGGCCAAGACGTGGTTCCCGTCCAACGACCACCCGGCCGACAAGGCCACCTACGACTTCCGGCTCACGGTGCCCCAGGGCGTGACGGCCATCGCCAACGGCGAGCTCGACGGCGCCCCGGTGACGAACGGCGGCCGCACCACCTTCGTGTGGCACGAGCGGCACCCGATGGCCTCCTACCTGGCCACGATGACGACCGGGAAGTTCGAGGTGCGGACGGGCAAGACGGCGGCCGGCGTGCCGGTGTACGCCGCCGTCGACCCGGCCTTCCACTCCTCGCTGAACGACCTGTACACCCGGAGCGCGGAGATCACCGACTACTGGTCCACCGTCTTCGGGCCGTACCCCTTCTCCTCGACGGGCGGCGTGATCGACGACTTCGCCGCGGGGTACGCGCTGGAGAACCAGACCAAGCCGATCTACGGAGGGTTCCCGCCGGAGTCCGGGATCGTCGCCCACGAGCTGGCCCACCAGTGGTTCGGCGACAGCGTGAGCATCACCCGCTGGCGCGACCTGTGGCTGAACGAGGGCTTCGCCACGTACGCCGAGTGGCTCTGGGCCGAGCACAAGGGCGGCGACACGGCCGACGCGGAGTTCCGCCGCTACTACGCGAACGCCGCCGACCCCATGTGGGCGTATCCGCCCGGGACGGCCCGCCCCGGCGACCTGTTCAACGCCTCGGTCTACAACCGCGGCGCCATGACGCTGCACGCCCTGCGCAAGTCGATCGGGGACGCCACGTTCTTCGCGCTGCTGAAGAAGTGGACGGCCGACCACCAGTACGGCAACGCCACCACGCCCGAGTTCGTGGCGCTGGCCGAGCAGATGTCGGGCAAGAAGCTCGGCGGCCTGTTCGACGCCTGGCTGTCCCAGCCGCGCCGCCCGGCCGACGTCCCCTGATCTGGAAGGTCAGGAGAAGAAGAGCTTGTAGCCGTCCCGGCGCAGCGCGCCGAGCACCTCGTCGCAGTGCGCCGGGCCGCGGGTCTCCAACTGCAGCAGCACCTCCGCCTCCTCCACCTGCAGGCGGGCGCCGACCCTTTCGTGGACCACGTCGAGGACGTTGGCCCCCAGTTCGGCCAGCCGGCCGAGGAGCGCCGCCAGCGCGCCCGGCCGGTCGGTCAACCGGATGCGGAAGGCGAGGTAGCGGCCGGCCGCGGCGAGCCCGTGCCGCAGCACGCGGGCCAGCAGCAGCGGGTCGATGTTGCCGCCCGACAGCACCGCCACGACCGGCGGCTCGAACGCGTGCGGCTGGTCCAGCAACGCGGCCACGCCGGCCACCCCCGCGGGCTCCACGACCAGCTTCGACCGTTCGAGGCAGAGCAGCAGCGCCCGCGACAGCGACTCCTCCGAGACCGTGACCACGCTGTCCACCAGGTAGTGGATCAGCTCGAACGGCAGCTCCCCCGGCCGTCCGACCGCGATGCCGTCGGCCATGGTCGAGGCGGGCTCGACCATCACGGGGTGGCCCGCGGCCAGCGACTCCGGATACGCCGCGGCCCGCTCGGCCTGCACGCCGACCACCCGGATGCCGGGCCGCAGGGACTTCACCGCCAGGGCGACGCCCGCCGCCAGCCCGCCGCCGCCGATCGGCAGCACGATCGTGGCCGCGTCGGGGAGCTGCTCCACGATCTCCAGCCCGACCGTCCCCTGCCCGGCCACCACGTCCGGGTGGTCGAAGGGGTGGATGAACACGGCCCCGGTCTTGTCCGCGTGCTCCCGCGCGGCCTGGAGCGCCACGTCGACCGTGTGCCCGGCGAACACCACGTCCGCGCCGTACGCGCGGGTGGCCTCGACCTTGGGCAGCGGCGCGCCGTGCGGCATGTAGACCGTGGCCTTGGCGCCGACCAGCGCCGAGCCCAGCGCCACGCCCTGGGCGTGGTTGCCCGCGCTCGCGGCCACGACGCCCCGCGACCGCTCCTCCTCGCTCAGCCGGGCGATACGCACGTACGCGCCCCTGACCTTGAACGACCCGGCGCGCTGGAGGTTCTCGCACTTGAGGTGGACCGAGCCGCCGACGGTCTCGGACAGCACCCGGGAGTGGACGACGGGCGTCTGCGCCGCCACACCCTTCAGCAGCTCGCGTGCGGCGACGACGTCGTCGTACGTCACCTGTGGGACAGCCATGTCCGCAGTCTCCCACCTCACGGGGCCGCGCCGTGCGGGCCCTCCGGCGCGTCGCGCGGGCCCTACGAGGCCGTGACGACCGCGGGCGGCCGGTCGACCGCCAGCTTGACGGCGAAGGCGCCGAGCATCGTGCCCATGACGTACCGCTGGAGCCGCAGCCAGCTCGGCCGGGTCCCGAGGAAGGCGGCCAGGCTCGCCGCCGTCAGCACGATCACCGTGTTGACGAGCATGCTGACCGCGATCTGCACGGTCCCGAGGGCGAAGCTCTGAGTCATCACGTGCCCCTCGGCGGGGTCGACGAACTGCGGCAGCAGCGACAGGTACAGCACGGCGGCCTTGGGGTTCAGCACGTTGGTGACCAGCCCCATCGTGAACAGCCTGCGGGTCGAGTCGGGGCGCAGGTCCCTCGGCTGGAAGACCGACACCCCGCCCGGGCGCACGGTCTTCCACGCGAGGTGGAGGAGGTACGCCGCGCCGGCGAGCTTGATCGCCAGGTACGCCTCCGGGACCAGGGCGAACACGGCCGTCAGCCCGAGGCAGGAGGCCGCCAGGTACACGAGGAAGCCGGCCGCCACCCCGCCGAGCGACACCAGGCCGGCCCGGCGGCCCTGGCTGATCGACCGCGAGACCAGGTAGATCATGTTCGGCCCGGGCGTGAGGACCATGCCCAGCGCGACCAGCGCGATCCCGGCGAGTGCCCCGATGCTCACAGAAGATCCCCCTTCGTCACCCTCACCCTAGATCGCCCCCGTACGGGCGGCCAGGCCGGGGTGGGCGATCACCGGGGCGTCAGGGGGCGGACCAGTAGCTCTCGCCGGCGAGGACGAGCGCGGCCGCGCCGATCAGGCCGGCGTCCTGCCCTAGGGACGCGGGCACGACCCTCACCCGGCTCGCGAACGCCATCCGCGTGTGCTCGCGCAGCGCCTCCTCCAGGGGGCCGAACAGCAGCGGCCCGGCCTGGGAGAGCCCGCCGCCGATCGTCACGACGTCGAGGTCGCACAGGTTGACCGCCGAGGCGATCGCCGTCCCGAGCGCCCGTCCCGCCCGGTTCATCGCCGCGACGGCGACCGGGTCCCCCGCCGCGGCGTCCGCGGCGAGCCTGCGGGCGGTGGCGGTGCCCGCCTCCTGGTAGAGCCCGTCGTCGTCCTCTGGGCCCGGGCCCGGCGACCAGCCCTGCTCGACGGCCCAGGCGGCGAGGCCTGGGCCGCGGGCGATCGCCTCCAGGCAGCCGCAGCCGCCGCACCGGCACGGGGGGCCGCCGGGGTCGACGACCACGTGGCCGATGTGCCCGGCGTTCCCGGTGCCGCCGTCGATCAGGCGCCCGCCGAGGATCAGGCCGCCGCCGACCCCGGTCGAGACCACCATGCCGAGCATGTTGGCGCTGCCGCGCCCCGCGCCCCGCCAGTGCTCGGCGACCGCCAGGCAGACGGCGTCGTTGTGGATGCGGACCGGCACGCCGGGGAAGCGCGCGGCCAGCCGCGCCCGCAGCGGGAAGCCGCGCCAGCCCGCCATGTTGAGCGGGGACACCTCCCCGTCGGGCCAGGTCATCGGGCCGCCGCAGCCGATGCCCACCCCCGCGGGGCGCCCCGGCATGCCGAGGCCGTCGAGCAGGTCCGTCAGCGTCTTCCAGAGCGTCTCCGCCTCGCCGCCGGACGGGGTGGCCGCCCGTTCCGAGGTCTCCAGCCGCCCGTCCGGGCCCACCAGGCCCACCGCGAACTTCGTCCCGCCGATGTCGACGGCCAGCGTCAGGCCGTCCGCCGTCACCCGGCCACCCGCCGGTCGCCGGCGCCGGAGGAGAAGACGAGGAGGGACGCCGTGAAGCCGTGGACATGGTTGTGCCCGCCGACCGGGCCCATCTCGCCGGCCGCGAAGAACCCGGCCACGCCGATCGGCCCGAGCGTGTCGCGCACGGCGAGCGCGTCGTGGTCGGCCGAGCCGAACATCGCCGAGCCCCGGCCGTTGCAGGAGAACAGCAGCGCCCCGTCGGCCCGCCCGATGCGCTCCATGTGGGCGTCGAGCAGCTCGTAGAGGTCCTCGTCGGCCGCCTCGGCGTCCCTGACCTGGAACCGGACCGTCCTGCCGATCTCGACCACGTCGCCGATCGCCACCGCCTCGCGCTCGGGGTCGATGCCGACGACGCCGCGGATCAGGAAGTCGCCGCGCTCGTGGCGCTCGGCGTACTCGTCCATCGCGATGCCGATCTGTAAACCGGAGGCCACCAGCTCGCGGTCGGACTCGTCGAGCGCGCTGACGATGTCCTCCAGCCGGGCCAGCGCCGGCTGACCGGCGAGCTCCAGCAGCACGTTGTCCTCGGCCCCCGTGACCACCATGGACGGCCCGATGGGACGGCATCCCTGGCTCACGACCGTGTCGACCCGCACCGGGCCGCCGATGATCGCGCCGATCGCGCCGCCCTCGTGGACCTCGCCGTCCGCGAACAGCCGGACCGACCCGCGCCCCTGCAGGCCGTTGGCGAGCCCGCCGACGATCGGCAGGCTGTCGAGCACCTCGCTGGAGTGCTCGATGAAGGCGTCGGTGGGGAAGCTGTAGGGGTCGGCCAGCATGATCGCGACCTGGTCGTCCGGCTCCCGCTCCGGGAGGCCGACGACCACGAACCGGTCCTCGGTCCGCAGCGTCTCCAGGGCGAACGTGGTCACCCTGGCGCCGCCGAGCGAGGCCGCCCAGGCGCTGACGGCGGGCTTGAGCTCGACGCCCTGGCCGTCCCCGATGACCCCGGTCGCGCTGCAGCCGATCACGTGGGCGCCGGGCACGGTCTCCATCGCGCGGCGTCCCGCACGGCTCACGTCCTCGGGGTCGTCCCCGCAGATGAAGAAGCACACCAGGTCGGGCGGCCCCGACAGGCCGGCCAGGGCCCGCCGGATCGCGCCCTCGGCCGCGTCCACCAGGTCGGCGCCCACGGCGAGACCGTCGGCGAAGCGGCTTGTGATCACCGCCATCGTCTCGCCTCCTCTTGTCGCCACCAGTAATCGTCCTTGCCGGATTCTCCCCACTGGGAGGACTTCAACGCACGGACCCCGCACGCAATCGGCGGATCCGCGCGGATGCGGGAACCGGGATGCCGCACGCCCCGGCGGGGACGTAGTCTCGACACCGTGCACAAATCGCCCACGCCTGCCTCCAGCACTCTGCGTGAACTGCGCGAGAGTGGACACCGTTACCGCACGGTCAAGGCCGAGATCCGGGAGAACCTCCTTTCCCGGCTGCGGGACGGCGAATCCCGATTCCCCGGCATCGTCGGCTTCGACGAGACCGTGCTGCCCCACCTGGAAAGGGCCCTCATCGCGGGGCACGACCTGGTGCTCCTGGGCGAGCGCGGCCAGGGCAAGACCCGGCTGATCCGCACGATCACCGGGCTGCTCGACGAGTGGACGCCCGTCGTCGCCGGATGCGAGATCAACGACCACCCCTACGAGCCGGTCTGCGTGCGCTGCCGCCGCGTCGCCGCCGAGTTCGGCGACGACCTGCCGATCGCGTGGAAGCACCGCGACGACCGGTACGGCGAGAAGCTCGCCACCCCCGACACCTCCGTCGGCGACCTGATCGGCGACGTCGACCCCATCAAGATCGCGGAAGGCCGGACGCTCGGCGACCCCGAGACGGTCCACTACGGCCTGGTGCCCCGCACCAACCGCGGCGTCTTCTCCGTCAACGAGCTGCCCGACCTGGCCGAGCGCATCCAGGTCGCGCTGCTGAACGTCCTCGAGGAGCGCGACATCCAGGTCCGCGGCTACAACCTGCGGCTCCCGCTCGACATCCTGCTGATCGCCAGCGCCAACCCCGAGGACTACACCAACCGCGGGCGGATCATCACCCCCCTGAAGGACCGGTTCGGGGCGGAGATCCGCACCCACTACCCCCAGTCGATCGAGGACGAGCTCGTCCTGATCCGCCAGGAGGCGGACCTCGACGATCTCGGCGCCGACCTGCCCGACCACCTGGTGGAGGTCATCGCCCGCTTCACCCGGCTGGTCCG
This sequence comes from Microbispora corallina, assembly GCF_016863035.1. Taxonomy (GTDB): domain Bacteria; phylum Actinomycetota; class Actinomycetes; order Streptosporangiales; family Streptosporangiaceae; genus Microbispora; species Microbispora corallina. The sequence goes on along the minus strand of NZ_BOOC01000014.1, from coordinate 63,845 downwards.
GGAGTCGACCGCGGTGGACGCCCGCTCCGGGGTGTCCGCCCGGTTCTCGATCGCCGCCGCCGAGACGGCCGCCGCCTCCGCCGTACGGCGGGCCGCGCTGACCGGGGAGGAACGGCCCGTCACCCGCGTGTGCGACCTGCCCGGCGTGGTCCACACGCTGCGCGGCAAGGTCGAGTTCGAGGTCAGCGAGGAGGGCCGGGAGATCGAGGTGCTCGCCCACCTGCTGCGCCGCGCGACGGCCGAGACCTTCCGCGGCACGCTCGGCGGCACCGACCTCGCGCCGCTGCTCGACAGGTTCGGCAAGGGCGCCCAGGTCGAGTCGGGCGAGCTCGTCGCGGCCCACGAGCTGCTGCGCCGGATCGGCCGGGTCGAGGGCCTGTCCAAGGTCATGGCCCGCCTGGGCATGGGCGAGGGCGACGAGTCCCCCGGCCACGCCGCGGCGGCCCTGGAGTTCGCCCTCGAAGGGCTCTACCTGATGCGCCGGCTGTCGAAGGACGAGGTCGCCGGCGGAGCGGTGTACCGCACGTGATCCCCCCGACCACCGCCGGCCGCCCCGTCCGCAGGGCACGAAGGGAGCGGTGACCGAGGTGTCCTACTTCTATCGGGAGTACCACGACGGGCCGGATCCGCTGGCCCCGCCGTACGACGTGCGCTCGGCCCTCGACGAGATGGGCGACGCGATCCTGTCCGGATCGACCCCGCTCGACGCGCTGCGCGACCTGCTGCGGCGGGGGCTGCCGGACGCCCCCGGGCGGCGCGGCCTGGAGGACCTGCTGCGCCAGGTGCGGCAGCGCCGCCGCGAGCTGCGGGACAACACGCGGCTCGACGGGACGCTGGAGCGGGCGCGGGCCCTGCTCGACACGGCCATCGGTCAGGAGCGGGCCGAGCTGTTCCCCGACCCCTCCGACGACGCCCGGTTCCGGGAGGCGGCGCTCGACGCGCTGCCCTCGGACACCTCCCGCGCGATCCAGGAGCTGTCCGAGTACGACTGGCGCTCGCCCGCGGCCCGGCAGACGTTCGAGGAGCTGCGGGACCTGCTACGCCGGGAGGTGCTCGACAGCCAGTTCCGCGGCATGCGGGACGCGCTGGCCAACCCCGACCCGGCCGCCATGGAACGCGTCCGCCAGATGATGACGGACCTGAACGACATGCTCGACCGGGACGCGCGGGGCGAGCACACCCAAGACGACTTCGACCAGTTCATGCAGAAGTACGGGGACATGTTCCCCGAGAATCCGCAGAACCTGGAGGAGCTGGTCGACCAGCTCGCGCGGCGCGCCGCCGCGGCCCAGCGGCTGCTGGCGTCCCTCACGCCCGAGCAGCGCGAGGAGCTGGCCGGGCTCATGGAGCAGACCCTCCAGCAGGCCGGGCTGGCGGAGCAGATGCGCCGCCTCGGCGACGCGCTCTACTCCCGCCGTCCCGACCTGTCCTGGGGGGCGCCGGAACGGGTGTCCGGCGACGACCCCATGGGCATGGGCGACGCCGTCTCGGCCCTTCAGGAGCTCGCCGACCTGAGCGACCTGGAGACCGCCCTCCGGCAGGACTACCCCGGCGCCCGGCTCGACGACATCGACGAGGACGCCATCCGGCGCGCCCTCGGCCGTTCCGCGGTCGACGACCTGGAGGCCCTGCGGCAGGTCGAGCGGGAGCTGGAGGCCCAGGGGTACCTGCGCCGCAACCGCGGCAAGCTGGAGCTCACCCCCAAGGCCGTACGGCGTCTCGGGGAGACCGCTCTTCGGCGGGTGTTCGCCTCGCTCGACTCCGGACGGCGGGGCGACCACGACCAGCGGGACGCCGGGACGGCCGGCGAGCTGACCGGCACGAGCCGGCCCTGGCGGTTCGGCGACGAGCAGCCGATCGAGGTCGTCAGGACGGTGGTCAACGGCGTCCGGCGGGCCGGGCGGCCGCCCGGCGGCGCCGTCACGCTGACCGTGGACGACTTCGAGGTGGCGGAGACCGAGCGCAGGTCCGCCGCCGCGGTCTGCCTGCTGGTCGACCTGTCGTACTCGATGGCCCTGCGCGGCACGTGGGCCGCGGCCAAGCAGACGGCGCTGGCGCTGCAGGCGCTGGTGGCCTCGAAGTTCCCCCAGGACGCGGTGCAGATCATCGGCTTCTCGAACTACGCCCGGGTGCTGCGGGCCGACGAGCTGGCCGGGCTCGAATGGGACATGGTCCAGGGCACCAACCTGCACCACGCGCTGCTGATCGCGGGCCGCCACCTCGACCGGCACCCCGACTTCGAGCCGGTCGTGCTGGTCGTGACCGACGGCGAGCCGACCGCGCACCTGATGCGCAACGGCGTGCCGCGCTTCGAGTGGCCGCCGTCGGCCGAGACGCTGGCGCTGACCCTCGCCGAGGTCGACAAGATGACCCGGCGGCGGGCGACGATCAACGTCTTCATGCTGGCCGCCGACGACCGCCTGCGGGACTTCGTCGACGAGCTCGCCCGGCGGAACGGGGGGCGGGTCTTCGCCCCCAGCGCCGACCGTCTCGGCGAGTACGTCGTCAGCGACTTCCTGCGCACCCGCCGCTCCCGCTGACCGTCCGCGTCCCCTCGGCCCGCGCCGAGGGGACGGGGACGAACGCTGGAGGTCAGACCGGCAGTGCGGCGTACGAGGCGAGGTCCGCGTCGAACCCGTCGTGCAGGTCCGTGAAGGACCTGTAGACGAGTCGCGTGCCGCTGCCGTACCGCGCGTCGTCGAGGAGCCCGACGACGTCGGCGGGGCGGGGCAGGACGCCGCCGCCGAGGTAGCGGATGCCTTCGAGCCGGGTCCGCACGCCCTTCTCACCGCTGACGAACCGGCCGTGCCGCCAGCCGGTCTCCTCGTCCCAGACGAGAGCGTCGCCGTCCACCAGTCTCACCGTGGCGTCGCGAGGGTCGTACGGGTCGTCCCACCACTGGAGAACGCGGGCGCCGAGGGCTTCCGCGACCTGCGCGACATAGGCGACAGGGAGGCGCAGCCACGCATGGCTGTACGGTGCGGGCGTGACAATCATCTATGGTCATCCTTGCGCCGAGCGGGGCGGTTTCCCCGCTTAAGGAACAGACAGCGGCATCGTACGGGATACGAGCCACGCCCTCAGACCACTTACCTCTGAAGCGCCGGTGTTTTTACGCTACCCTCGGCGGCCCGAGTAGTAGAACCATTTTGCGGCAAGGTAGAAAAATTCTTCGCCTCATGCCGGGCGCATCTCACGGCTTCCCCTCCGCCTGCTCGACCGGTGTCGACTCCTCGCTCGAAGAGGGCCGCGGAGGGATATCCGGCCAGATCCGGCCTTTCAAGAACTTTGTCCGGTATGTACCCTTTAAAGTGGAACTGCTGTCGCAGATAGTAATGGTGAAGCTCGACGTTGGTCGTCCAGGCGTCCAACCGGATCCAGGGGAGATCGCGCTGCACCGCGTGAACGCAGGCCATGCCCAGCAGCCTGACCCCGATCCGCAGGCCCATGTATCCAGGCCGGACCATCAGGCGCTGGACGTACAGCGCCGGCTCCCGGCCCCCCTCGGTGCCCGTCCAGAGATTTCCCGCGTCGTAATCGAGCAGAGATATCGTCGCGACCGCCCGGCCGCCCTCACATAAAAGCCAGGTTTCACGCCTGACGATTCCGGAGAGAATTCGGCCTCGTTGTCGTCGTTCGTCGGGCCACGGATTCTGCCACTGATCGCTCCCCCGTGACGCCAGCCAGTTCGCGATTTCCTGTCTCATCGCCAGCAGGGTGTCGAGGTCCTCGTCGACCGCAAGGCGCACATGGAACGGCATTCAGAGGCTCCATCCCCGGTTTCAGGGGTCGACGTGGAAGGCGGACACGTCACCGATCTCGTAGGCCAACTGGGTGCTGTCTCCCGCGTACACGTTCATCGTGAGGCGGATCGGGCGCTCCACCGAGTACGCGATGCGAAACATCTCCAGCACCGGGACTCCGGGCCCCAGGCTCAGTTGGACGGCCTCCGTCTGCGTCGGCATCCGGCTCAGCACCTCGTCGCGGTAGCCGGCCTGGACGTGACCGCGTCGCGCCATCTCCGAAATCGTCCCGTACGGGATGTCCACCGGCGACATCAAAGCCGTGCCCTCGGCGATGTCCATGGGATAGAAGGACTCCTGGATCGACCACGGACGACCGTCGATCAGGCGCAGCAGGCTGCGGACCACCACCAAGGTGCCCTCGTCCAGCTGAAGACGGGCCGCCACCTCGGAGGAGGCGGTGCGCACCTCCATCCGGAAGCCGCTCTGATCGGGATTGCGACCGGCGGTCAGCACGGCGGCGTTGAAGGCGTCCCTGTCGCTCTTGTCCGCGGCTCCTTCCTCCGCCGACGCGAGGACCAGGAAGGGAGTGCGCTCCCGGACGAACGTCCCGCGGCCTTGACGCGCTTCGACGAGTCCCTCGTTGGCGAGCGAGGCGAGCGCCAGCCGGACCGTGTTACGCGAGACCCGGAAGGTCTTCTCGAGTTCGGGTTCCGATGGAAGCTGAGCCCCGGGCCGCAGGATTCCGCCGGTGATTTGCGCGCGCAGAGCGGCCGCCACCTGCCGGTAGAGCGTCTCGGGCATCCCACCTGACTCCCTTCCGCTCGGCAGGATCGAGCGACCCCCACGCGAGTACACATAGATTGCCATACCGTTCCAACCATGCCAATGACTGGCATAAGGCCCACTGGTACCCATGAGCATCAGGAGACGTATCTGCACTACAAGAACGACGACAAGAACCATTCCAACCATGATCACTTCGAGGACTGGTTAGTATCGCTGATCGTTAAAGCGCAAATTAACAGCGGAATACATTCGACACCGAATCGGACCGTACAGAGGGCGGGTGTGACGTGTATGACGCCGTCGTGATCGCGGCACTTGTATTGGTAATCAACGTCGTCCTGGCGTTCTTCGCCGTGGTGCTGGGAATCCATCTGGAAGACGGCCGGGGTTCGCTCGCCGACGAACCCTCCGGCCTCATCACCGCCGGCACGCGAAGCGTCCTGCGCGTCTTCTCCACCTCGGACGTCGCGGTCCGGCCGCCGGACGACGGCGCCCTTCGCGACAAGGATTGATTTCGGCGCCCGCAGCCCGGTCGGACGAAGAGGTTCACGTGTGGCGCGCCGTCTCCCATCAGATTTCCCTCGGGAGAGTCGCTCCCGAGCGTCCACACGGAGTCCGGCCATGTCCGATGCGGTTTTCATCGCTGCGTTCGTGATCTCAGGTGCCGCCATCGGAGTTCTCGGCGTCCTGGTATTCGGCATCCATTATGAGGAGAGCAGGAAGTCGGTGACGGGGGAGCCGCCCGGGCCTTTCAGCAGGACCACCAGACGCGTGCTCGGACTGTCCGTGGACCACACGGCCTGCCGGTACGTGACCAATCCCCAGTACCGGTGCCCCGTCTGCCGCCAGTCCGGGGTGAACGAGCACGAAAGGCGATGAGGCGACGACGGACCGGCGTCGCGGCGTACGGCGCCCCGGGCCGTCTCCGTCGGGCCGATCTCCCGCGGCGGGACGCACGTCCGTGACCCGCCCTGTACGGAGTGGAGCTGCCGTTCCGATCACTCAGGCGATAGCCTCAGGCGCATGTCGTTTCCCGACAAGCTGCTGCTGTGGCTGCACATAGGCTTCGCGATCTTCGCGATCGGGCCGCTGACCGCGGTCACGAGCGTCACGCCCCGATACATCCGGGCGGGTGAGGTCAGCGTCCTGCGCTACCTGAACCGCTCGACCCGGCTGTTCGGGCTGCTCACGCTCGGGGTGTTCCTGTTCGGGCTGCTGCTGGGCCGCAGCGCGCTGGCCCAGCCGTACCTGTCGGCCTCGATGACGCTGTTCATCGTGGCGGCGGTCATGCTGGTCATCATCGATCGGGACCAGCGCTCGGCCATCCTCGCCCTGTCGAGCGAGTCGCGGGAGGACGACGCCAAGGTGCAGACGGGCCGGATCGCCGCGCTCGCCGGCATCACGGCCCTCATCTGGCTGGTGATCCTCTTCCTGATGGTCTTCTTCAACTCGTAGATGGTCAGCTACCGGTGTTCGCCGTTACGCCGGTAGCACGCCGCGCCCGGCGCCGTTCGGTGAGACGGCGGGACTTGGCCTGCGCGCCGCAGTCCGCCATCGCGCACCAGCGGCGGGAGCCGTTACGCGTGATGTCGAGGAACAGCCAGCCGCAGCCCCCCTCGGCCACGGGGCATACCTTGAGGCGATCCAGGTCCACGGTGGACAGGAACTCCACGGCCGCGCTCGCGAGACGGTCCGGGACCAGCAGCGCGGGCGCGGTGCCGACGACCAGGCGGGCCGCCCGGCCGGGACGGCCGTCCAGGACGAGCGCCGACCGCGCGGCGGCCGTGGCCCACCGCAGGGCGAGACGCTCCAGCGCCGGCCCCGGGTCCGGCGCCCGCCCCGCCACCGGCGACGTCCCGGCTCCCTCGGACGGCGCGTCCCCCGCCGCCGACAGCGTTCCATCCCCTCCAGTCGGCGTCCCGGCCCCCTCGGACGGCGTGCTGTCCGCCGCGGCCGGCAGGCGGGCCGACAGGACGGCGTAGACGGCCTCCCGGATCTCCAGGGCGGCCCGCCACGCCTGAGCGGCCGAGTCAGGCGCGGCCCGCCAGGCGGCGGCCACCTCCCCCGCCTCCCGCTCGTCGAGCACGTCCACCCGCCGCGCCCAGGCCAGCAGCTCCTCCGGCCCGGGCAGGTACTCGTGGTGGCCGGACCCGTCCGGCGTCCGCGGGGCCACCGTGTTCACCAGGTCGAGCACGAGATGACCGCCGACGATCCGCAAATCGGAGTTGTGCGTCTCATCCATGTTTGCCATGCTACCACCTAAGAGACTTTTACTGGTAGCAAAGGAGTTGTAATGGACCGCCTCGGATCGGATCGCCGGGCGACGTGGGCCCTGGTCACCCTCGCCACGGCGGCCTTCGCGTACGTCACGGCCGAGCTCCTGCCCGTCGGGCTGCTCACGGTGATGGCGGCCGACCTGGACAGGTCGCCGTCCGAGACGGGCCTGCTGGTCACCGGGTACGCCGTGGTGGTGGTGCTGGCGTCGCTCCCGCTCACCCGGCTGACCCGGCGGGTGCCGCGCCGCAGGCTGCTCACCGTGACGCTCGCGGTCTTCTCCGCGGGAGCGCTGCTCAGCGCCGTCGCGCCGAGCTACCCCGTCCTGCTCGGCGGGCGGCTGCTGATCGCGCTGACCCAGGCCCTCTTCTGGTCGGTCGTGGCGACCACGGCGACCGACCTGTTCCCCCCGGCCCTGCGGGGACGGGTGGTGGCCCGGCTGGCGATCGGCAACTCGCTCGCGCCCGTCGTCGGCGTCCCCGCCGGCACGTGGCTGGGCCAGCAGGCCGGCTGGCGGACCTCGTTCGCCGTCATGGCCGCCGTGGGGCTCGCCGTCTGCCTCACCGTCGCCCTGCTGCTGCCGGCGGACCGCGTGAGGAGCCACGAGGCCGGCCGGGGCACCGAGCCCGACGGCCGCCGGTACGCGATCCTCCTCGTCGCCACCCTGATCGCGGTGACCGGTTTCCTGACCGCCTACACGTACATCACGCCGTTCCTGCTGGAGGTCGGCGGGTTCGCCCCGGCGGCGCTGAGCCCGCTGCTGCTCGCCGGGGGGATCTCCGGCGTGATCGGCACCCTGGCCGTCGGGCCCTTCCTCGACCGGCACCCCCGGGGGACGCTGCTCGTCCCGCTGGGCATGGTGACCTGCGCGCTGGCCGCGCTGTACGCCCTGGGCGGGGTGAAGCCGGCCGCGGTCGTGGGGCTGTGCGTCATGTCGATCGGCTTCAGCGCCATGGTGACCTCGCTGCAGAACCGCACGCTGCACGTGGCGCCGGGCAGCACCGACCTCGCCTCGGCCGGGATCAGTTCGGGGTTCAACGTCGGCATCGCGACCGGCTCGCTCCTCGGCGGCGCCGTCCTCGACGGCGCCGGAGCCCGGGACCTGACCGCGACGGGAGCGATGCTGACCGCCGCGGCGCTCATCGTGCTGCTCAGCGAGCGGTGGCTGGCGCCGGCCGGCCGGCGGGCCGTGCCCGAGCCGGCGGCCGCGGCGGGGACCCCGGTCGCCGGCCCCTGCCGCTGACCGGGTACGCCGGCCGGCGAGGTGTCAGCCCAGGGCCTCGGACAGGTCGGTCAGCAGGTCGTCGATCGTCTCGATGCCGACCGACAGCCGCACGAGGTCGGCGGGGACCTCCAGCGGGGACCCGGCGGCCGAGGCGTGCGTCATGCGGCCCGGGTGCTCGATCAGCGACTCGACGCCGCCCAGCGACTCGCCCAGCGTGAAGAGCCGGGTGCGGTTGCAGACCTCGACCGCGGCCTCCTCGCCGCCGGCGACCCGGAAGGACACCATGCCGCCGAAGCGCCGCATCTGCTTGGCCGCCACCTCGTGGCCGGGGTGGTCGGGAAGCCCGGGGTAGAGCACCTGCGTCACCCGCTTGTGCGACAGCAGCAGGTCGACGACCCGCTCGGCGTTGTCGCAGTGCCGCTCCATGCGGACGCCCAGCGTCTTCAGCCCGCGCAGCGTGAGCCAGGCGTCGAACGGCCCGGCGACGGCCCCGATCGCGTTCTGGTGGTAGGCGAGACGCTCCCCCAGGTCGGCGGAGCGGGCCACCAGGGCGCCCCCGATTACGTCCGAGTGGCCGCCGACGTACTTGGTGGTCGAGTGGACCACCACGTCGGCGCCGAGCGCGAGCGGCTGCTGCAGGTACGGCGAGGCGAAGGTGTTGTCCACGACCAGCAGGGCCCCGGCGTCGTGGGCGATCTGGGCGAGCCCCGCGATGTCGGCGACGTTGAGCAGGGGGTTGGTGGGCGTCTCGACCCAGATCACCCGGGTGCTGCCGGACCGCACCGCGGCCCGCACGGCGGACAGGTCGCCCAGCGGCACCGGGTCGAACGACACGCCCCACGGCTCCAGGACGCGGGAGAACAGCCGGTAGGTGCCGCCGTACGCGTCGTCCGGGATCAGCACGTGGTCGCCGGGCCGGCACACCGCGCGCAGCAGGGTGTCCTCGGCGGCCAGCCCCGACGCGAACGCCAGGCCCCGCGCGCCGCCCTCGACGGCCGCGACGGCCTCCTCGAGCGCGGTCCTGGTGGGGTTGGCGGACCGGCTGTACTCATATCCCGCGCGCAACCCGCCCACGCCGTCCTGCTTGTACGTGGACACGGCGTAGATGGGGGGCACGACCGCGCCCGTATGCGGATCTGCCTCCTGGCCGGCGTGCACGGCCAGGGTCTCGAAGCCATGGTTCATGGGGTCGAGCGTAGTCGCCCGTCCCCCCTGCTCCTGGCGGCCCGAGCACCCCTAGCGTCCTATTTGTTGTAGATCGTCCGACCCAAGATCACCTGATTTTTCAGGACATGTCCAAAGAGCCCTGATTGCCCTAATGGTTCGCCAGGAACGCGAGGAGGTCCTGGCGGGTGACCATGCCGACCGGCTTGCCGTCGTCGAGGACCACGGCGGCGTCGGCCTTCTCCAGCGCCTCGACGGCGCGGGCCACCGGCTCGCCCGACCCGATCATGGGCAGGAGGGCGGACATGTGGCCGCCGATCTGGTCGTCGGAGCGGACCCGGCCGTGGTAAAGGCCCTCCAGCAGGTCGCGCTCGACGATCGAGCCGACGACCTCGGCCGCCATGACCGGCGGCTCCTCCTTCATCACGGGAAGCTGCGAGACGTTGTACTCCCGCATGATGGAGATGGCGGTGCCGACCGACTCGTGCGGGTGCACGTGGACGAACTCCGGCAGCCCGGACGTCTTGCGCCGCAGCACGTCCCCGACCAGGCCCTCCTCGCTTGAGGTGGTCAGGAAGCCGTAGTCGGCCATCCACTCGTCGTTGAAGATCTTCGACAGGTAGCCGCGGCCGCCGTCGGGCAGCAGCACCACCACGACGTCGTCCGGCCCGGCGGCCTGGGCCACCCTGACGGCCGCGACGACGGCCAGGCCGCACGAGCCGCCGACCAGCAGCGCCTCCTCGCGAGCCAGCCGGCGGGTCATGCCGAACGAGTCCTTGTCGGACACCGCGATGATCTCGTCGCAGATTTCCGTGTCGTACGTGACCGGCCAGATGTCCTCGCCCACGCCCTCGACCAGGTACGGACGGCCGGTGCCGCCCGAGTAGACCGACCCCTCGGGGTCGGCGCCGATGATCTTGACGCGGCTGCCGGAGATCTCCTTGAGGTACCGCCCCGTGCCGCTGATCGTGCCGCCGGTGCCGATGCCGGCCACGAAGTGGGTGACCCGGCCCTCGGTCTGCTCCCAGATCTCCGGGCCGGTCGAGTGGTAGTGGCTGTTCGGGTTCTCCGGGTTGGAGTACTGGTCGGGCTTCCAGGCGTTCGGGGTCTCCCGGGCCAGCCGGTCGGAGACCGAGTAGTACGAGTCCGGGTGGTCGGGGGACACGGCGGTCGGGCAGACCACCACCTCGGCGCCGTACGCCCGCAGGACCGAGATCTTGTCCTGGGCGACCTTGTCCGGGCAGACGAACAGGCAGCGGTAGCCCTTCTCCTGGGCGACGATCGCCAGCCCCACGCCGGTGTTGCCGGACGTCGGCTCCACGATCGTCCCGCCGGGCTTGAGCGCCCCGCTCCGCTCCGCGGCCTCGACCATCCGCACCGCGATCCGGTCCTTCACCGATCCGCCGGGGTTGAAGTACTCCACCTTGGCCAGCACCTGGGCGGGCGCGCCCGCCGCCACCTTGCGCAGCCGCACGAGCGGGGTGTTGCCCATCAGCTCGATCAGCGAGTCGTGTACGCGCACCGCGAAGACCACCTTGGTTTGCCGAAGCTTGTCAGCCTGCTCACAGCCCCGTCCCGAGGGGGTGGCCGGGACTCGGCTAGTTTCTTCTCTCAAACCGTACCGTGACGCGAGGAGGGTGGGTGTTCTGGACGACCGGCGCGGCGCGCGCCGCCCGTCGCATCGCCACCGCCGCCGCTCTGGGCGGCGGCGGGCTGACCGCGCTCGGCGCGGTGACGTACGGCCTGCTGATGGCGGAGGCGATGCTGGCCCGCAGGATCGTCGGCCAGCCCCACGGACTCGACGGCCCCCCGTCCGACGGCGTCTACGGCGCCTACCCCGGCGAGCCCCTCCGCATGGTCGTGCTCGGCGACTCCACCTCCGTCGGCCTGGGCATGACCCGCCCGCAGGACACCCCGGCCGTCGTCATCGCGCTCGGCCTGGCCGCGGTCGCCGAGCGGCCCGTACGGCTGACCGTCGTGGGCCGGTCCGGCGCGGAGTCCGTTCACCTGGGAGACCAGGTCGAGCGGGTGCTGGAGGAGCGGCCGGAGATCGCGGTGATCTTCGTGGGCGCCAACGACGTCACCACGGCCACCCCGCCCGCCCGCGCCGTCCACCACCTCCAGAAGGCGGTCCGCCGGCTGCGCGACACCGGGGCCGAGGTGGTCGTCGGCACCTGCCCCGACCTCGGCACGGTCCGCCCGATCGCCCAGCCGCTGCGGTGGGTCACCCGGCGGTGGTCGCGCCAGCTCGCCGCCGCCCAGACCGTCGCGGTGGTCGAGGCCGGCGGCCGGACGGTGGCGTTCGCCGACCTCCTGGGCCCCGAGTTCGACGCCAACCCGGCCGAGATGTTCGGACCCGATCGTTTTCATCCATCTGCACGAGGTTACCTACAAGCCGCGTACGCAGTGCTACCGTCTGTATGCGCCGCGTTGGGGTTGTGGCCAGAACCCGAACCCGTGCGCGTCGAAGGATCGCAATACCTTTTGGCGGCCATGGCCGTAGAGGAACCCGGCACCGAGGTCACCGCGACCCGCGTCGCCGGCCGGGCGGTCGGCCCTCATGGACGATGGGCGGCGCTGCTCCGCCGGAGACCCGGGCCGCTTCCGAGCGCCTAGAGTCGGTCACCTTACGCGGCCGGGCCATCACCCCCTGTAGGAGTGAAATGATCCGGCCTCACGCGAAACCCGCCCTGACGTTCGCCGCGACCGCCTTCCTGTCGGCCGGCGCGCTGGCAGGCTGCTCCGGTGGCGGCGACGACGCCGCCCGGGACGTCCCGTCCTGGCAGAACACGCACGTGAACGCCGTCAGCCGCGCCACCGTCGGAGCGGGCGTCGCGGCCGCCACTTCGATGAAGGCCGACGGCACGCTGGAGACCGTCGCCCTCGACCTCGCCTCCGGGCGCACCCTGTGGACCCATGCCGCGACCATGGCGGGACGGCTGCCCGGCATGGGCGTGCAGGCGCCGGCCACGGTCGAGACCGGCGGCGGCCAGGCCGTGGTGGTCGCGCTCGACCCCACCCCGCAGGGCAAGGACAAGGTCACGCTGGTCGCGCGGGACGCGCGCACCGGCCGGCAGATCTGGACCCGGCCCGTCCACTCGACGTTCGGCCCGCAGCGCTGCGGGCCGTACGTCTGCCTGTCGGAGAACACCGCCCTGTCCAGCGCCCGGGTCGTCGTCCTCGGGCCGAAGGACGGCAAGGTCCAGTGGCGGCTGCAGGGCATCGCCGAGGTCGAGTGGTCCGACCCGGCGCGGGTCGTGCTGCTGCGGCTCGCCTCCCACCCCGTGCTGGAGTCCCACGACGTGAAGACCGGCAAGGTCGTCTGGCAGCTCCCCATCGAGCAGGCGCTCGGCGAGGGCGTCGACATGTCGGGCGGCTGGGCGTTCGGGGCGACCAGGGACAAGCTCGTCGGGTACGTCGCCCCCTACACCAACCCCCAGACCAAGCAGACCTCGACGTTCGGGCTGTTCTCCGCCCGGCTGTCCGATGGAGCGGTGGACTGGATGCGGCCCTCGGTCGTGCGCGTCTACCCCAGCGGCAACCCGGCCTTCGCCCCCGTCGTACGGCCCGTCGACGAGCAGGGCCAGTACGGCGGCTTCGCCCGGCTCGACGCCGAGACCGGGCGGGTCCTCGGGCAGATCACCCCGACGCAGGTGCCCGGCACGGGCTGGTGGCTGGCGTTCCCGCCCGGGATGGACAAGCTCGGCTTCCTCAAGCGCGACGCCCCCGGCACGGTCTACGACCTGAGCACCGGCGAGCCCACCCCGGTCAAGGGCGCCAGCGGATGGTCCTTCTGCGTCACCGACCCCAAGCCGCTGGCGCTGCGCGGCATGACCCCCGGCTTCTACTCGATCGCCGCCCTGTGCGAGTTCGACCTGGCCACGGGCAGGCGGGTCACCTCGTCCACGCCGCCTCCCTCGTGGTTCACGGGCAGCCAGAACGGCTGGCGCATCTGGCGCGACGAGCGCGGCGCCCTGCACGCCCTCAACGACGGCACCGCCACCACCCCCGGCATGTACGGCTGACCTTCCTCGCCCGGGCGATCCGGAGGGGCGCGCCGCCGTCTGGACTAAGGAAGACGGCGGATCCCGGCCGTCCCGACGGTGAGCGGGAAACGCCCGAGCGATCCGGAGGGGCGCGCCGCCGTCTGGACGGAGAAGCGAGCGGGGAGCGAGGAACGATCGACCCCGAGCGACGAAGGAAGACGGCGGATCGCGAGCGCCCCGATGGTGAGCGGGAAGAGCTGTGCAGTGGTACAAAGTTCTGTTCCGGCGGCCCCCAGGCGTGGCGGGCGGCGTACCGAAGGGTAACCTCCGGGAGGAGGGCCGCCCGAAACCCTGAGCGGGGTGGCACGAGCAGGCAGGAGACGCACATGCCCGAGGCAGTCATCGTGGCGACCGCGCGGTCGCCCATCGGCCGCGCGTTCAAGGGGTCGCTCACCGGGATCCGTCCGGACGACATGACCGTTCAGATGATCCGGGCCGCGCTGGCGAAGGTCCCTCAACTCGACCCGAACGACGTGGACGACCTGATGCTCGGCTGCGGCCTGCCCGGGGGCGAGCAGGGCTTCAACATGGCCCGCGTGGTGTCCGTGCTGCTCGGGCTCGACGGCGTGCCGGGGACGACCGTCACGCGGTACTGCTCGTCGTCGCTCCAGACCACCCGGATGGCCTTCCACGCGATCAAGGCGGGCGAGGGCGACGTGTTCATCTCGGCCGGTGTGGAGGCGGTCTCCCGGTTCGTGAAGGGCAACTCCGACTCCCTCCCCGACACGACCAACCCGCTGTTCCTCGACGCCAAGGCGCGCACCGACAGGGCGGCCGAGGGCGGGGCGGCGGCCTGGCACGACCCGCGCGAGGACGGCGCGCTGCCCGACGTCTACATCGCGATGGGCCAGACGGCCGAGAACGTGGCCGGGCTCAGGGGCGTGTCGCGCCGCGAGCAGGACGAGTTCGGCGTGCGGTCGCAGAACCTCGCGGAGAAGGCCGTCGCGAACGGCTTCTGGGAGAGCGACATCACCCCGGTGACGCTGCCCGACGGCTCGGTGGTGGCGAAGGACGACGGCCCCCGCGCGGGGACGACGTACGAGGCCGTGTCGCAGCTCAAGCCGGTCTTCCGTCCCGACGGCACGGTCACGGCGGGCAACTGCTGCCCGCTGAACGACGGCGCGGCCGCGGTCGTGGTGATGAGCGACACCAAGGCGGCCGAGCTGGGGATCACCCCGCTGGCCAGGATCGTCTCGACCGGCGTGACCGGCCTGTCCCCGGAGATCATGGGCCTCGGGCCCGTCGAGGCGTCCCGCCAGGCGCTGTCCCGGGCCGGCATGGCGATCGGCGACGTGGACCTCGTGGAGATCAACGAGGCGTTCGCCGCCCAGGTGATCCCGTCGTACCAGGAGCTCGGCATCGACCTCGACCGCCTCAACGTGAACGGCGGGGCGATCGCGGTCGGGCACCCGTTCGGCATGACCGGCGCCCGGATCACCTCCACGCTGATCAACGGCCTGCGCTTCCACGACAAGTCGATCGGGCTGGAGACCATGTGCGTGGGCGGCGGCCAGGGCATGGCGATGGTCCTGGAGCGGCTGTCCTGACCCGAGGCCGGCCGCGGGCGGGGAGGACCCTCGCCGCCCGCGGTCGTCTCCGCGTCAGCCGTGGTGGTCGGGGCCGGCCCGGGTCGGCTCGATTCGGATGATCACCCGCTTGTCCCTCTCCATGGCGGCCCGGTAGTCGTCCCAGTCCGGGTGCTCGCCGCTGATGTCGCGGTAGTACTGGACCAGGTGCTCCATGGCGTCGGGGAGCGAGACGATGTGAGCGGTCCCCTCGACCTGGATCCACGGGCCGAAGAAGGCGTCGGTCGTCACGGTGAGGACGACCTGCGGGTTCTCACGGAGGTTGCGGGTCTTCACGGCGGTTTCGCGGCTGCTCACCACCAGGTGGCCCTCGGCGTCGAGGCCGACGGTCACCGGAGAGGTCTGCGGCCGCCCGTCGGGGTGCCAGGTCAGCATGATCGCGCGGTGGTTGTCCTTGACGAACGCACGCGCCTTGTCGAGATCCATGTGACCATCATGCAGACAAGAAGGCGCCCGCACCGATCCGGTGCGGGCGCGGCCGTACGTGTGGACGGCGTCCGTCCCGTCGTTCTACCAGCGGCGGCGCCGCTCGTGCTCGAGAACGATGGCGGCGGCGTAGCCGTGGCTCAGCCCGTGCTCGTCGGCGAGCCAGTTGGCCCGCTCATCACAGCGCAGGAACGACGGGCCGTTGTCGATGGCTTCGAACCACTCGGGGAGGTCGCGCCCGGTTATGGACGGGACGCGGGCGATCAGCTTGTTCTGGGTCTCCGGTGAGTGGTTCAACGACATGGGCACCTCCACGGAAAAGGCTGCTTTGTGTCACAGTGCATCACCGGTCGGCGCTTGACAAGCCCCTGGCGGACATCGATTCGTTACGAGATGTTGATCGAAGATTACGCCGTGCGCGGTCCTGTCCTGCTATACGCCGAAAAGAGCGCCCTTCAGGACGAAGAGCGCTCCCCCGGCCGGCTCGGGTCAATCGTTGTTCGTGAAGTAGCTGATGAACCGAAGGATCTCCAGGTAGAGCCAGACGAGGCTGAGCGTCAGGCCGAAGGCCATCAGCCAGGAGTACCGCTCGGGCACGCCGCTCCGCACCCCGCGCTCGATCTCGTCGAAGTCGAGGAGCAGGAAGAAGCAGCCGAGCAGGATCATGGCGGCGCTGAAGATCCAGCCGACGGGGCTGTCGGCCCGCAGGCCGAGGCCGCCGCTCACGAAGATGCTCGCGATCCAGTTGATCAGCATCAGGCCGACGGCGGCGAACCCGGCGGCGACCACGAACTTGGCGAACTTCGGCGTGGGCCGGAAGATCTTGAGCGCGTAGACGGCCAGCGTGCCGCCGAAGGCGACCATCGTGCCGAGGACGGCCTGCAGGACGATCCCGCTGTAGAAGTTCTCGTACATGTGGCTCAGCACGCCGATGGCCACGCCGTAGCAGACCGAGTATCCGAGGATGAGCGCCGGGTTGGTGCTCTGCCGGAACGAGACGATCAGCCCGAGGACCAGGCCCACCAGCATCGCCGGGGCGGCGAGCCCCCAGCCGACGTTGAAGTACCACGCCAGGGCGGCCGAGAGCACGAGCGTGCCCAAGGTGAGGAAACCGCGCACGACGACGTCGTCCATCGTCATCGCCCGGGCCGTCGGCGGCGCGTACGACGGGGCGGCGTACATCGCGTCCAACTGCTGCACCGTCGGCTCCGGCCCCGTCCACGCCCGCTGACCGGCCGGCCCACGCCGGCTGAATATCGGGTTCTTGCTCTCCATCGCTGCCTCCACGACGCGACCTTGCGATCAGCCCTTGCACGGCTCAGTGGGGATGGTGCCCGCGGAGCGGCGCTCCCACAAGTGGGGCCCGCCACCTCGCCGTCTCGTCCAACGACCCGGCCCTGTGCCGAGTTCCCCCAGGCCGCGGCCCC
Source organism: Microbispora corallina (assembly GCF_016863035.1). Taxonomy (GTDB): domain Bacteria; phylum Actinomycetota; class Actinomycetes; order Streptosporangiales; family Streptosporangiaceae; genus Microbispora; species Microbispora corallina. The sequence continues at coordinate 47,165 of NZ_BOOC01000014.1, read as the reverse complement.
CGCGACCGTCCCCGAAAGCGGCACAAACTGGGATGGTTCTTTTACTTGAGAAATTCCAGTTAGTGCTAGCGTAAGGCCTGTACGCGCAAACATGTGCCGTGACCTGGCAGAAGGCGTCCATCTCAGACGCTGTGGCCTCACGCGGCACCACTGGAAAGCATGAAGGCGGGTCACGGGAACTCGCCATCGCAGTCGCATCCACAGCGGTCAATCGGCGGCGCGGCACGCGCCCGGGAGCGACAGGGCCGTCACTCACTCTCCGCATGTGCCTGGACGATCGCCCGCCTCCCGAGGAGGACGGCCTTGAGTCACGTGAAAGGCCCGCTCATCGAGCGGCTACGCAGGACCCCGGCCCGGCTGGGACCGCGGTCGATCAAGGGACGGCTCACGGTGCTCGTGACGCTCCTCGCGGCGATCCTCCTGGCGCCGACCGGCCTGGTCGGGGCGCTGACCGCCCGTCAGACGTTCTCCAGCACCCTGTGGCTGGACGCCCGGAGGCAGGCGGTCCTCACGGGCGCCGCCGTACGGGCCGGTCAGCTCCACGACGCCGTCCGGCCGCGGGTGGCGGGCGTCGACCTCGTCCAGGTCGTCGGCGCCCACAGGGAGGTCCTGGCGTCCTCGCCGGCCGCCCGGGGGCTGCCGGTCCTGAGCGACGCCCTGCCGACCGCCCTGGACCCGATCAAGGAGGTCCGCACCTGCCGGATTCCCGGACTCGGGTGCCTCCACCTCGCCGCCGTGCGCCTGTCGCCCTCACCGTCCTCCCCCGTCGTGTACGCGGGGCGGCCCGTCTCGGGCCTGAACCCGGTAGGTGTGTTCGATTCCTTCTTCATCGCGGAGGTCGCCGTGCTGCTGGTCCTGACCGCCTGGGGGACTTGGAAGATCGCCGGGCGTACGCTCCGCCCGGTCGAGGGCATCCGCTCCCAGCTCGCCGCCATCAACGTGCACGACCTCAGCGAGCGCGTGCCGGAGCCGTCCGGCCACGACGAGGTCGCCGAACTCGCCCGTACGGTGAACGGCACGCTCGGCCGCATCGAGAAGGCCAAGAGCGTCACCGAGCGCGCGCTGCGCCAGCAGCGTCAGTTCGCCGCGGACGCCTCCCACGAGCTGCGCACCCCGCTGGCGGGTCTGCGCGCCCAGCTGGAGGAGGCCCAGCTTCACCCGCAGGAGACCGACCTCGGCGACCTGCTCGAACACGCCCTGTCCGACGTCGACCGGCTGGAGGGGATCATCGGCGACCTCCTGCTGCTCGCCCGCGTGGGGGCGCTGCAGCCCGAATCCTGGACGCCGCTCGACCTCGGCGACCTCGTCAGGCAGGAGACCCGCCGGCGCTGCGACCGGCTTCCGGTTCGGCTGCGCCTGGAGGACGGCGTCACGGTCAACGCCTACCGGGGCCACCTGGCCAGGCTGCTGACCAACCTGCTGGACAACGCGCAGCGGCACGGCCGGCGCGGGGTCGAGGTCGCCGTCCGCCGCTCGGACTCCATGGCGGAGCTGTCCGTCAGCGACGACGGCGCGGGCGTGCCCGAGGCCGACCGGGAGCGCATCTTCGAACGCTTCACGCGTCTCGACGCCGCCCGCAGCCGCGACCAGGGCGGCAGCGGCCTCGGCCTGGCCATCGCTCGCGACATCGCGGACGCGCACAGCGGGACGCTCGAGGTGGAAGAGTCGCCGTCCGGCGGCGCACGGTTCGTCCTGCGGCTGCCCTTCGAGGGGTGCCCGCCGCAGGACGAGGCGCCGGCCATGAGGCAGCCGCTGAAGACCGCCTGAGGTCAAAGGCGGGCGAAGTAGTCGCGGACCGCCTCGCGTCCGCCGCCGCCCAGCGCCGCCATCAGGGCGCCCCGAGCCTTCACCGGCGCCAGCCCGCGCGCCCCGACCGCGCCGACCTTCGCGGCCATGCCGTGCCCGTACGGGAGGTCGCCGAGCCCCGCAGGACCGGTCCGCGCCCGGGACGCCACGACCACCGGGATGTCCCACTCGGTCAGCTCCGCGATCGTGGACAGCAGCCCGACGGGGACGTTGCCCATGCCGGTGCCCTCCAGGACGATCCCGCGGGCCCCGGCGTCGACGACGGCGGACAGGAGCCCGGGCTCCATCTCCGGGTACGTCTTGATCAGCGCGACCTGGGACTCCGGGTCGCCCCGTGGGTCGGGCGGGCGCGGAGGCGGGGCGGCGGCCGTCGTCACCCGGCCGTCCGCCACCCGGCCCAGCTCGGGGAAGGGCGCCGAGGAGAACGCCGGCCCGTCCCCGGCGGCGTCGGCCAGCGTCACCCAGCGGGCCGCGTGCAGGACGCCGTCCAGGCAGGCGACGGCGCCCACGCCGCGCAGGGCGGGGTCCGCGGCCGCGGCGAGGGCGTCGGCGAGGGCGCCCGGGCCGTCGAGCGGGCGCAGGGCCCCCGTGAACACGAGACCGCCCAGGTGGGCGGCTGGCCCGGCGAGCAGGTCGGCCAGGAACGCCGTCTCCTCAAGGGTGTCCAGGCCGTGCGTGACGACGACGCCGTCGAACCCCTCGTCGAGGAGGGCCGAGCGGGCGCTGCGGGCCAGCCGGAGCATGGTCGAGGGCGAGGTGTCCCAGGACGGCTCGGCCGGTACGTCCTCGACGACCACGTCCGCGTCCGGCCTCCGCGGGAGCGCGGCCAGCAGGTCGGCGCCCGTCGCGAGGCCCGTGCAGCCGGGTCCGCTCGGGTACGCCATCACGTCGCCGGTCGCCAGCAGCAGCACGCGCCTCACGGCGTGGGCCCGCCTTCGGCCTCCGATGCCACCCCCAGCTGGTGCTCCAGCCGTTCGATGCGCTCCACGAGCGGCCGGACCTCCTTGCGGACGACAGCCGCCACCAGCGCGGCCGGATCCTGGGCCTGGGCCTGGCCCTGCGCCTTCATGTGGACGTAGCCGGCGAGCGCGGCCGCGACCGCCCGGCGGGTCAGTTTCGGCTCCGCGCCCCGGGAGCGCAGCAGGTGCCCGGCCGCCCCCTCCGGCTCGGAGGCCAGGCCGAGCAGCAGGTGCTCACAGCCGATGTAGTTGTGGCCGAACGCCTGGGCCTCGGTGACCGCCAGCTCGAGCGCGTTCGCGGCGTGCCTGTCGAACTGGATCGGCTGCCCGCTCCCGGAGGAGGACGCGGGGCCGCCCAGGTCGTGCTCCAGCTGGGTGGGGTCGATGTCGATGGCCCGCAGAACCTGCAGGGCCAGGTTCTGGCCCTCGGCCAGGATCCCCGCCAGCAGGTGCTCGGTGCCGACGGCCGCCGCGTCCCGCGCCCGGGCGTGTTCGACGGCCAGGCGAAGGGCCGTCCGGGACCGCGCGGTGAAGTGGGCGAGCCGCCCGGACGAGACGTCGACGTCCATACCCCCCACCACCGTCTCCCTGATGGCCGTGACCCGGCGTACGGCCTGCTCCAACGCCCGCTGGCAGATGGCGGAGACGGGCAGACCGGCGTCCTTCACGGCCTCGGCCAGCTCGTCGGGCAGGTACACGTTGATTTTCGGCATGAGGCCTTTATAACCCCCAAGGGGTTATAAAGATATAACCCCATGAACGCCACCAGGTGAGCCCGATGGGAGTGCCTGGTCACGGGCCGATTCGACAAGAACAGAGTCAGTGCCCCCGGCGGGACTCGAACCCGCATCACAGCCCTTTTAAGGGGCTTGCCTCTGCCATTGGGCTACGGGGGCGCCGCGATCATATGTCAAGGATCACTCAGGTGTAAGCAAGTTACGTCTTAAGCGGCTTGTCCCCCCTTTCTGGCAGGGTGAACGGCACGGGCGCCGGCGACGCGGTCGAGGAACAGAAGGCCGTCGAGATGGTCGATCAGATGCTGGACGCAGCGGGCTTCGAAGGCGTCGGCGTGGACGGTGAGCGGCTCCCCCGTACCGGGCCGTACTCCTCGCAGCGTGACCCGGGTCGCGCGGGGTACCTCCGCCACCAGGCCGGGCACCGACAGGCAGCCCTCCCGTGCCGCCTCCCAACGGGCCGCCTCCACGACCTCGGGGTTGGCGATGACCACTTCTCCGGCGCACGACCTGCTGGAAGGATTCCCGGAAACGTCCAGGCACATGAGCCGCCAGCCCAGTCCGAGCTGCGGCGCGGCGAGACCGTGGCATCCCGATAGCCCGCGCATGGTGGCCAGCAGGCATGCGGCGACCGCGGTGACCGCGTCGTCCAGGGGGTCGACGGGGGTGGCGGAGCGCACCAGCGCGGGGTGCGGCGCGGTGACCACCCCCAGCGGGCCGGTACGGCCGTCGCCCGCCATCACAGGACCGCCGGCTCAGAGGGGCGGAAGGCGATCCGCCAGTCGTCGAGGGCGTCCGCCGTGCGGCGCATGAGCGAGGCGACGTCGGCGTGGCCGGGCAGGTCGACGTCGGCCACGACGGCCAGCAGGCCCCCGCTCGTCCGGCTGGTCATCGATGTGATCGCGCAGCCGGCCTCGGAGAGGAGCCCGGTCACCACGGGCAGGACGTCGCCGCGGGAGGGGCCGTGCAGGGTGAGGACGTACGGCAGGCGCTCCGCGGAGGACGGCGCCTCCTCCGGGGCCCGAGGCAGGGCGGAGGAGGCGCGCACGAGGTCGGCGACGGCGATGGCGAGGCCGGGGAAGCGACGCGCCAGCCCCTCCCCCAGACGGTCGGCGGCGAGCCCGGCGGAGATCACGAGCGTCATGGCCAGGTAGCCGCTGAGCAGCATCATCGACGAGTCACCGATGGCGCCGCGGTCCGCCAGCGCCCTGGTCACCTCGGCCACCACGCCGGGGCGGTCCCGGCCGACCACCGTCACCGCGTAGAGCCCCAATGTCGTCCCCCTCCGTCGCAGTCGCACAGGACCGCACCGCCGACGGAAGGGGAGCCGGCATCGCGCTGTGGGCGCCCGCACGGCGGACGCCCCAGGGCGGGACGCCTGCCGCACGGTCACGACTAGCGCTTGCGACCGCTCTCCGCGGCGGCCCGGAACTCGTCGCGCGGGTTCTCGATCTCGCCCAGCGAGATCGTCTCCCGCTTGAAGAACAGCGACAGCGTCCAGTCGGCCACCACCCGGACCTTGCGGTTGACCGTGGGCACCCGCGACAGATGATACGTCCTGTGCATGAACCACGCCGGGAACCCGCGGAGCTTGACCCCGTAGACGTTCGCGACGCCGCGGTAGAGGCCGAGCCCGGCGACCGATCCGGCGTACTTGTGCCGGTAGTCCTGTAGCTTCTCGCCCCGCAGGTACGCGGTGATGTTGTCGGCCAGCACCTTGGCCTGCCGTACGGCGTGCTGGGCGTTGGGCGCGCAGTACTGGCCCGGGTTGGTCACGTCGGGCACCCCGGCGATGTCGCCGGCGGCGAACGCGCCCTTGGTCCCGGCGACGGTCAGCCGGGTCGTCGTCTTGATCCGGCCACGCTCGTCGAGCGGCAGGTCGGTCGAGTTCACGACCGGGCTCGGCTTGACGCCGGCGGTCCAGACGATCGTGGCCGCCTCGAACCGGTCGCCGTCGGAGGTCACGACCTGCCCGCCCTCGCAGGACTGCAGGAAGGTCTCCATCTTGACCTCGATGCCCCGCTCGCGCAGCTGCTCGGCCGTCCATTCGCCCATCTCGGGGCCGACCTCGGGGAGGATGCGGTTGCTGGCCTCGATGAGGACCCAGCGCAGGTCCTTGCTCTCGATGCTCGGGTAGTACTTGATCGCGTCCTCGGTCATGTCCTCGAGCTCGGCCAGCGCCTCGATGCCGGCGAAGCCGCCGCCGACCACGACGAAGGTGAGCGCCCTGCGGCGGATCTCCTCGTCGTCGGCCGACTCGGCGCGGTCGAGGAGGGCGAGGACCCGGTTGCGCAGCGCGATGGCCTCGCCGACCGTCTTGAAGCCGATGGCGGCGTCCTCGAGGCCCGGGATCGGCAGCGTCCGGGAGATCGATCCCGCCGCCATCACGATGACGTCGTACTCGATCTCGCGGGAGTGGCCGACGGCCGGCTCGAACGTCAGGGTCCTGGCCTCGTGGTGCACCTTCGCGACCCTGCCGTTGAGGATGCGGACCTTGGGCAGCACCCGCCGCAGCGGAGCCACGACGTGGCGCGGGGAGATGTTGCCGGCGGCCGCCTCGGGGAGGAACGGCTGGTAGGTCATGTACGACTGCGGGTCGATGAGCGTGATCCGCACGCTCCCGTCACGGAGCTCCCTCCGGAGCGTGCGCTGGAGCCGCAGGCCGGTGTACAGGCCCACGTATCCACCGCCGACGATGACGATGTGCTTCGACTTGCGGTTCACTACGATGCCCTTCACTCGACGCTTGTGAAAGCATTCACAAGCCTACGTCACGAGACGGCATCCGGGCCAATCGCCCTCGGGGGCAACTTCGTGGAAATTTCTCCTTTAGCCGGTTTTGCCTGGTCTTCGCGCCGGAAACTTCGCTCGATTTTCCTTCGTGACGCACTTCACACTCGTGAAAGCTTTCACAAGCTCCCCGCGCCGGCTGTGCGGCGGCGTCCCTGACCCGCTAGGACGCGTCCTCACCGGCGAGCTGGACGGCCCTGGCGAACACGGCGTCGAGCATCTCGGCCGTGACGCGCCCGGTGAACGTGTTCTGCTGGCTCGGGTGGTAGCAGCCGAGCAGGGTGACCCGTGCCGTGCCGTACGAGAGGGGAACCTCGACGCCGTGGCCGAAGGGCGGCCGGCGGGGCGGCAGGACGTAGCCCGCCTCCCGCAGCGCCGGCCACACCGCCTGCCAGGCGAAGCCGCCCAGGGCCACGACGACGCGGGCCGAGTGGGCGACCAGGGCGAGTTCGCGGGCGAGCCAGGGGAAGCAGGTGTCCCGCTCCTCCGGCGTGGGCTTGTTGGCGGGCGGCGCGCACCGGACGGCGGCCATCATCCGGGCACCGATGAGCCGCTGCCCGTCCCCGGCGTGGACGCTCGTCTCCTGGGCCGCGAGCCCGGTCCGGTGGAGGGAGGCGAACAACCAGTCGCCGCTGCGGTCGCCGGTGAAGATCCGGCCGGTGCGGTTCCCGCCGTGGGCGGCCGGGGCGAGCCCGACGATGAGGGTGCGCGGGTTCTCGTCGCCCCAGCCCGCGATCGGACGGCCCCAGTAGGTCTCGGCGGCGAAGGCCCTGCGCTTGACGTCGGCCACGTCCTCCCGCCACTCGACCAGGCGCGGGCAGGCCCGGCACACCGACTGCCGTGCCGCGAGCTCGGCCGGCGTACGGCTTTCGGCCGCGAGCTTGGCGACCTCCTGCGCGTCGTGGGCGACCGGGGTGCCGGGGTCGGCCGGGTCCTCGGGCCAGCCCGAGCCGGGAGGAACGGAACTCATGACTCGATCGTGCCAGCTCCGTCGCCGTGCCCGCGCCGTGACGTGCATCCCGGGCACGGGCACCCTGCGCCCGGTCCAGGCCCCCCGGCCGTCCGGAAGGGAGATCTTTCCGGCGGCCCGGGGGTGGGTACGTACGGCCCGTGTCCACCGACTCCTGCCCCCCGTTGTCCGGTCCCTCCTTCGACGCCGACCCCTACCCGGCGTACGACTGGCTGCGGCGCAACGCCCCCGTCGTCCGCCTGCCCCTGCCGGGCTGCTCGGCCTGGCTGGTCACCCGGTACGAGGACGCCGTCGCCGCGCTCACGCACCCCGCCCTGTCGAAGGACCCGGCCGCCGGATCCCCCGAGTGGCGTGCCGCCCGGCTCGGCCTGCCGCTCGACCATCGCCCGACGATGGCCAGCCACATGCTGAACGCCGACGGGGCCGAGCACGCCCGCCTCCGCAGGCTGGCGAGCGCGGCCTTCACGCCACGGCGGATGCGGGGGCTGCGGGCGCGGGCCCAGGAGGTGACCGACGAGCTGCTCGACCGGCTCGAGGGGCCGGAGGCCGACCTGATCGCGGCCCTCGCCTACCCGCTTCCCATCACGATCATCTGCGACCTCCTGGGAGTCCCCGAGGAGGACCGGGAGGAGTTCCACCGCCACGCCTCGGTCATCGACTCGGCGGCCGTCTCGGACATCGACAAGGTCACTGAGGCGACGGACGCCCTGGAGCGGTTCCTCGCCGACCTCGTCGCGCTCAAGCGCACACGGCCGGGCGACGACCTGCTGACCGACCTCGTCCGCCGGTCCAACGGGGGTGAGATCGACGGCGACGAGCTGATCTCGACCGCGTTCCTCCTGCTCACGGCCGGGCACGAGACGACCGTCGCACTGATCGGCAACGGCCTGCTCGCGCTGCTGCGGCACCCGGGCCAGGCCGCGGCCCTGCGCGCCGACCCGGCCCTGCTGCCCGACGCGATCGACGAGATGCTGCGGTACGACGGCCCGGTGCGCAACGCGACGTGGCGCTTCCCCACCGCGCCGGTCGTGATCGGCGGCCAGGAGATGGCGCCCGGGGAGCCCGTCCTCGTGTCGCTGCTGTCCGCCAACCGCGACCCGGCGGCCTTCTCCGACCCCGACGCGTTCTCCCCGGGCCGCGTCGGCGAGCCGCACCTGGCCTTCGGACGCGGCCCGCACTACTGCATCGGGGCCGCGCTGGCGAAGATCGAGGCCGAGGTCGCCATCGGGACCGTGCTGCGGCGCTACCCGGACCTGGCGCTCGCGTCGGACGCCGCCGGGCTCCCATGGTGGCCGAGCGCCATCATGCGCGGCCTGTTCTCCCTTCCCGTACGGCTGCGCTGACCCGTACGGCCGCGCTGAGGCTCAGCGGCCCGGGGAGGGCGACGGGGACCCGGACGCGGAGGGAGAGGCGGAGGCGGAAGGGGAGACCGAGGGCGACGGGCTCGGGGTCGCGCAGGCCGCTTCCCCGGGCCCGTCGTCACCCGGCGGCATCTCCATCGGCCGCAGGTCCAGCGGGAACGCGTTGCGCAGCGGCGGCTCGCCCCCGCACGGGACGACCAGCGACTGCCCGGACAGCTCCGGGTCGACCGTGATCGGCCTGCCGTCCTGGTCGTACAGGCGGACGCCGTGGAGCGGGGTGCCGTCCTCGGCGTAGGGGAAGATGTTGGTCACCTCTCCCCCCGCGAAGGCCGAGACGTCCTGCACCCGCACCGCGTACCGCGGCCCGCCCCCGTCGAGCGCCACGTCGGCCTCGCTGGGCCGGCCGGGGACGTCGGCGAGCGCGCCGATCACGACGATCGCGGCGACCACGTTGGCCGCGGCCGCCGCCGCCCTCCCCCAGCGGGTCGCGGCCGGTCGCGACCGCCGCGCCAGCCAGACCGACGCCCAGACGAGGACGAGCGTGAACACCCAGCCCGCGAGGTCGCGCGGCACCAGCGAGCCCTCGCCGATGACGCCGAGCACGGCGAGGGCGAGCGCGTAGCCGCGCAGCACCCACCAGGCGGGCCGCAGCTCCGGCGCGAACGCCACCGCCTGCCGGTACGGCGGCAGCGCGAGCAGCCGCGCGTGCGCCGCGCGCAGGGCGGCGGCCGTCCTCGCGCGGGCGCGGGCGGTCCGCCTGCGCGGGTGTCCTGCGGGCCTGCCCCCGTAGGCGGCCCGCAGTTCGGCGGCGTACGCCTCGGGCGAGCCGAGCCGCTCCTCCAGCGACTGGCCCGGCTCGGCGGCGACCTCGGACAGGTGGTCGTCGAGGTCCTCCAGCAGTTCCTCCCGCTCCCTGTCGGGCAGGTCGGCGAGCGCCTCCCGGACGGCGCCGGCGTACTCGCGGGGGGTCATCGGGGAGTTCGTCACGTGCTCAGCTCCTTGAGCAGGTCGTCCATGGTGGCGGCGAAGGCGGCCCACGTCGTCGCGGACGAGGCCAGCTGCGCCCGCCCCACGTCGTTCAGGCCGTAGTACTTCCGGTGCGGCCCCTCGTCGGAGGCGACCACGTAGGAGGTGAGGGCCCCGGCCTTGAAGAGCCGCCGGAGCGTGCCGTACACGGAGGCGTCTCCGACGTCCTCCAGCCCGGCCTCGCGCAGCCGCCGGACGACGTCGTAGCCGTAGCTGTCGCGATCGGCGAGCACCGCGAGGACGGCGAGGTCGAGAACGCCCTTGAGGAGCTGACTGCTGTCCACGGCATCGCACAGTACTACGCATAGCGCAATAGCGGCAAGATCGGGCCCGCACCCGACACGGCGCGGGGGTCAGGCCAGTGACCAGGCGATGCCGTCGAGGATGTCGTGTTCGCTGACCACGACGTCGGAGAAGCCGTACCGGCGGACGATGCGGTCGAGGATGAGCGCGCCGGCGCCGATGACGTCGACGCGTCCGGGATGCATGACGGGGATCGCCGCCCGCTCGTCGTGCGTCATCCGCAACAGCCGCTCCGTCACCTCGTGAACCCGTCCGGCCGGGATCCGGGAGTGGTGGATGCGGGCCGGGTCGTACGCCGGCAGGCCGAGCGCGATCCCGGCGACCGTGGTGACCGAGCCGGCCAGGCCCACGAGCGTCCGGGCGCGGCGGACCGGCACGGTCTCCTCGACCCGGTCCATCGCCGCCTCGATGTCGGCGGTCGCCGCCTCCACCGCGCGCTCCCCCGGCGGGTCGTCGCGCAGGTGGCGCTCGGTCAGCCGGACACAGCCGATGTCGACCGACAGCGCCCCCTCGACGGACCGCGAGCCGACGACGAACTCGGTCGAGCCGCCGCCGATGTCCACGACCAGGTAGGGCGCGCCGTCGCTGACCGGCCCGCCCTCGAGGCCGCGGGTGGCGCCGGTGAACGACAGCCGCGCCTCCTCGTCGCCGGTCGCCACCTCGGGGTCGACGCCGAAGATCTCACGGACGCCGGCCGTGAAGTCGTCGCGGTTGGCCGCGTCCCTGGTGGCGGAGGTCGCGACGACGCGGACGGGCACCCGTCCCTCCGTGGCGTGCTGCTCGATCAGCTTGGCGTAGCCGCGCATCGCCGTGAACGTGCGCTCCAGGGCCTCGGGGGCGAGCCGGCCGGTCCGGTCGACGCCCTGGCCGAGGCGGACGATCTCCATCCGCCGCTCGACGTCGGACAGGCTCTCGCCGGAGACGTCCGCGACGAGCAGGCGGACCGAGTTGGTCCCGCAGTCGACGGCCGCGACGCGCTTCGTCACCGCTCCTCCACCCGCTTCCCCTCCGGCTCCTCCCCGGACGCGTCGCCGGACTTGCCGACGGGCGCGTCGACGGGCGTCTCCCCGACGGGCACGCACGGCCCGTCGGCCCACCAGTCGGGCAGCGCGTCGAGCGCCTCCCTGCCGAGGGGGTTGGCGCCCGGCACGGCGAGCTCGTGGGCCACCAGCGCGTGCAGGCACTTCACGCGGTCGGGCATGCCGCCCGCGGTCTGCATGCCGCGGGGCAGCGGCTCCAGCCCCTCCTCGTCGGCCGCGCGGTCACGCCGGGCGACGTAGTCGGCGTGGGCCGCGCGGTACGCCACGGCCAGCTCCGGCTCCTCCGCCAGGCGGGCCTGCATCCGCCGCATCAGCCCGGACGACTCCAGCGTCCCGATCGCCGACGCCGCCTTCGGGCAGGTCAGGTAGAACAACGTGGGGAACGGCGAGCCGTCGGGCAGCCGGGGCGCGGTCTCCAGCACGTCGGGCAGGCCGCAGGGGCAGCGGTGCGCGACCGCGCGCACGCCCCGCGGCGGCCGGCCGAGCTGTGCCTGCGCGGCCGCCAGGTCCGCCTGATCCACCACCGTCGAACTCCTCGCCCTCGACATCCTCACCGCCCGGGAGACCGGGGCCGTCAACGGGCGGCCTGCACGGTGCCCCGGCCCTGGTCGGCGGCCTCCACCGACTTCCACAGCGTGACGTACCAGGCGGGCTTGTCCGGCTGCTCGGCCCCGGCGCGCGCGGTGGTCGCGCCGGAGCCCTCGTCGAGGACGACGTAGCACTTGGCGCCCGGCTCGCAGTAGTGGAGCCGCTCCTTCGCCAGGCGCTTGATGTACTCCGGGTCCTCGAGGCGGCGGCGGCGCTCCTCCAGCGTCTGGAGCTTCTGCAGGGCTCTGGCCTGCTGCTCCTCCAGCTGGGCGATCTGCCGCCGCTGGGCGACGTACTCCCGCACGGGGTAGGCGAGGCTCATGGCGATCGCGCACACGACGACCGCGAGGATCGCCGCCCGCCCGGTCAGCTGCGGCCGTTTCGCCAACGACACCCACCCCTCCCGGTCTCGTACGGCTCGACGCCTGAGCGCCTCGCACCACCCCTGCGCGGTTCCGTCTCGGTACTACCCCTGGAAGCGGGGGAACGCCGCGCGCCCGGCGTAGCGGGCGGCGTCGTCGAGCAGCTCCTCGATGCGCAGCAGCTGGTTGTACTTGGCCACCCGGTCCGAGCGCGCCGGGGCGCCGGTCTTGATCTGGCCGCAGTTGGTCGCCACGGCGAGGTCGGCGATCGTGGTGTCCTCGGTCTCGCCGGAGCGGTGGCTCATCATGCTGCGGTAGCCGCTGCGGTGGGCCAGGTCGACCGCGTCGAGCGTCTCCGAGAGCGTGCCGATCTGGTTGACCTTGACCAGCAGGGCGTTGGCCGCGCCCTCCCGGATGCCGCGGCCGAGCCGCTCGGGGTTGGTCACGAACAGGTCGTCGCCGACGAGCTGGACCTTGGCGCCGAGGGAGGTGGTGATGGCCTTCCAGCCCTCCCAGTCCTCCTCGTTCAGCGGGTCCTCGATCGAGACGAGCGGGTAGGACCGGACCAGGTCCTCGTAGAAGGAGATCAGCTCGGCGGACGACAGGCCCTTGCCGTCGATCGTGTAGACGCCGTCGTTGTGGAACTCGCTGGCCGCGACGTCGAGCGCGAGCGCGATGTCCTGGCCGGGGGTGTAGCCCGCCTTCTCGATGGCGACCAGGATCAGGTCGAGCGCGTCGCGGTTCGACGGCAGGTTGGGCGCGAAGCCGCCCTCGTCGCCCAGGCCGGTGGCGTAGCCCTTCTCCTTCAGCACGCTCTTCAGCGTGTGGTAGGTCTCCGCGCCCATGCGCACGGCCTCGGAGAACGTCTCGGCGCCGATCGGCGCGATCATGAACTCCTGGATGTCCACGTTGGTGTCGGCGTGGGCGCCGCCGTTCAGGATGTTCATCATCGGCACGGGCAGGATGTGCGCGTTCGGCCCGCCGACGTAGCGGAACAGGGGCAGGTCGGCGCTGTCGGCGGCGGCCTTGGCGACGGCCAGGGAGATGCCGAGGATGGCGTTGGCGCCGAGACGGGCCTTGTTCGGCGTGCCGTCCAGGTCGATCATCGTCTGGTCGATGAGCCGCTGCTCCTCGGCGTCGAAGCCGATGATCTCGTCGGCGATCTCGTCGGTCACGCCGAGGACGGCCTTCTCGACGCCCTTGCCGAGGTAACGGCTCTTGTCGCCGTCACGCAGCTCCACGGCCTCGAACTGGCCGGTGGACGCGCCGCTGGGAACGGCGGCACGGCCGGTGCTGTAGTCGTCCAGCAGGACCTCGACCTCGACCGTGGGGTTCCCCCGGGAGTCGAGGATCTCGCGGGCGGTAACGGCCTCGATGGCAGCCACGAACGCTCCTAGCAAAATCGCGGGCGGTTTGCCTCCCGAGCCTATCGGTCCCTACTGCCTGGTACGGCGAAGGGGGCGCCGATTCACGGCGTGTTGGACGTGGGTTCACGAAGTGGTCGGCGTGCCCAGCCCCTCGACGGCCGCGGACTCCCACTCCTCGACCCTGCGGCGGTACTCCCGGGCGGCCGACCGGAGCTCGGCCTCGGGATCCAGTCCCTCGTCCTGGGCCTGCCGTACGAGCGCGAACAGACGCGCGCCGAAGCCGGCCGGGAGGTCGTCGGCGAGCGCGGCGGGGGCGCCGGCGCGGCCGGCGCGGCGCAGCAGCTGCGCGGCGAGCGAGAGCGCCGGCTGGCCCATCGGCACCCCGCTGAGCGCGGTGCGCGTCTCGCCCTTGGCCGCCTGCTCGGCGGCCTTGATCGTCTCCCAGTTGTCGCTGACCTCGCCCGCGCCGGAGACGGCCACGTCGGAGAAGACGTGGGGGTGGCGGCGCACCAGCTTGTCGACGATCCCGGCGGCCACGTCGTCGATGTCGAAACCTGCGGCCTCGTCCTCGCCGTCCGTCTCCTCCCCCGGGGGGACGACGCGCTCCTGCGCGAGCCGCGAGTGGAACATGACCTGCAGCAGCAGGTCGCCCAGCTCCTCCCGGAGTGCGGAGTAGTCGCCCTCGTGGATGGTCTCAAGCACCTCGTACGCCTCCTCGACGAGGTACGGCACGAGGGACTCGTGGGTCTGCGACCGGTCCCAGGGGCACTCGCGGCGCAGCCGGTCCATCACCTGCACGAGATCGAGCAGCCGCGCCCCCGGCAGGTCGTACGACCCGGGGACGAGCTCCACGACCGGCGGCTCGTCGAGGGCCAGGGCCGCCCGGCCGAAAGCCCGCATGAGGTCCTCGTCGCCGTCCTGCGCGGCCAGCCACACCACGGCGGCCGTGCGCGCCTCCGCGGCCAGCGCCGCAGGGTCCGGCGTGACGACCTCGACCGCGATGCCGGCCTCGTCCAGGTACGGCAGGCAGGGGTGGCCGACGGAGCCCGTCAGCACCCGGCCGGCGGACAGCGCCCGCCACGCGGCGGGAGCCAGCAGGCCGGGGGCCACCCGGGGCGAGGTGGTGACCACGATCAGCGGCATGACCCCACCCTAACCGTGCTTACTTGCCGCGCCTCCGGCGCGGCGGCTCGGGGCGCCCTTCAGGCCGCGTCTTCCCTCGTCGTTCGGAAGCTCGTCCCTCGCTTCCTCACTCCTCAGTCCAGACACGGCCGCGCCCCTCGCTGCCTGCCTGCCCCGCCTATGACACTGCCGCGCCCCTCGCGGGGGTCAGGAGCCGGCGGGGGCCGCGGGGGCGGGTGCGGCGACGGCTCCGAACCGGTCGTCGGCGACGAAGCCCTGCTGCGGGTCGAACTTGCCGTACCGGGGGCTGAACTTCACCGGGACGGCGGCGTCGACCTCCTGCATGACCTTCTGCTCGGCCGCCTGCTGGCTCTGCTGGTCGGTGCCGGCGCCGGCCTGCTGCGCCAGCTTCTGCCGGATGATGACGGCGCGGACGGCGTTGCGCCCCTCCGACAGCGGGATGCCGTTGGCCAGCAGGACCTGGTCGAACCGGGCCTGCCCGCCCTGGGCGGCCACCACGTCGTCGATCTCCCGGTCGGTGACCGCGATGCCCTTCTGCTCCCCGAGCTGGATGAACTGCCTGCTGTTGCTCATGTTCAGCAGGATCATCTGCGGCAGCGGGAACGACAGGCCGAGCTGCTCCTCGGACATCTTGTGCGCGGCCAGCTCCTGGCGGAAGGCGCGGATCTCGCTGTCGAGATCGCTGGAGGTGATGCGCTCCTTGCCCACGATGGCCGCGGCGCCGGCCTGCACCGGGCCGCAGGCGCACAGCGCGACACCCGCCGCCGCCAGCGCCACGGCGACGCGCACTCGATACGACTTCACGAACGATCCTCCCGACGACACCGGCCAGGCAATTGTGCCGAAATCCCGCGTTCCCGCAATCTCGATTCGCGGGTCACTGTACCCGCACCGGCTCGAGGAACATGGCCTCGACCAGGTCCCCGCACCATTTCAGCAGGTCGAGGTCGCGCAGCGGCTGCCCGCCGATGGGCTTGGTCTTGGGCACCGGCACGAGGAGGACCTCGGTGGCCTGCTTCCAGATCGACCGGGGGTACAGCCGCTGCAGGCGCACCTGCTGGGACTCCCTGAGCGAGACCGGCGCGAACCTGACCTGCTGCCCCTGCAGGGTGACGTCGGTGAGCCCGGCTTTCCTGGCCGTGATGCGGAACCGGGCCACCTCCAGCAGGTTGTCCACCTCCTGCGGGGGCCTGCCGTACCGGTCCTCGAGCTCCTCGCGCACGGCGGCGATGTCGTCCTCGCCGCCGATCGCGGCGATCCGCTTGTACGCCTCCAGGCGCAGCCGCTCCGAGGTCACGTAGTCGTGCGGCACGTGCGCGTTGATCGGCAGCTCCACCTTGACGTCGGGCCGCTCCTCGCTGCGGGGCTCGCCGGACAGCTTCGCCTTCTGCTCCTGCACGGCCTCGGCCATCATCCGGACGTACAGGTCGAAGCCGACGCCCGCGATGTGGCCGGACTGCTCGGCCCCGAGGATGTTGCCGGCGCCGCGGATCTCCAGGTCCTTCATGGCGACGTACATGCCGGCGCCCATCTCGGTGTGCTGGGCGATCGTGGCCAGCCTCTCGTGGGCCGTCTCCGTCAGCGGCGACTCCGGCGGGTAGAGGAAGTAGGCGTACCCGCGCTCGCGGCCCCGGCCGACCCGGCCGCGGAGCTGGTGGAGCTGCGACAGGCCGTAGTTGTCGGCCCGGTCCACGATCAGCGTGTTCGCGTTCGGCACGTCGAGGCCCGACTCCACGATCGTGGTGCAGACGAGCACGTCGAAGTTGCGCTCCCAGAAGTCCACCATGATCTTCTCGAGCTGGGTCTCGTTCATCTGGCCGTGGGCCACCGCGATCCGCGCCTCGGGGACCAGCTCGTGGAGCCGCGACGCCACCCGGTCGATCGTGCGCACCCGGTTGTGCACGAAGAACGTCTGCCCGTCGCGCATCAGCTCGCGCCGGATCGCCGCCGCGATCTGCTTCTCGTCGTACGGGCCGACGAACGTGAGGATCGGGTGCCGCTCCTCCGGCGGCGTGAGGATCGTCGACATCTCCCGGATGCCGGTGAGGCCCATCTCCAGCGTGCGGGGGATCGGGGTCGCCGACATGGCCAGCACGTCGACCTGCGTGCGCAGGTGCTTCATGGCCTCCTTGTGCTCGACGCCGAACCGCTGCTCCTCGTCCACGATGATCAGGCCGAGGTCCTTGAACTTGACCTCCGGCGACAGCAGCCGGTGGGTGCCGATGACCACGTCGACCGCCCCTCCGTGCAGGCCCTCCAGCGTCTCCTTGACCTCGCCGTCCGTCTGGAAGCGGGAGATCGGCCGGACCGTCACCGGGAAGCTCGCGAACCGCTCTCCGAACGTCGACAGGTGCTGCTGCACGAGCAGCGTGGTCGGCACGAGCACCGCGACCTGCTTGCCGTCCTGGACGGCCTTGAAGGCGGCCCGCACGGCGATCTCGGTCTTGCCGTAGCCGACGTCGCCGCAGATCAGCCGGTCCATCGGCACCGGCCGCTCCATGTCGCGTTTGACCTCGTCGATCGCCTCCAGCTGGTCGCCGGTCTCGGCGTACGGGAAGGCGTCCTCCATCTCCCGCTGCCAGGGGCTGTCGGGGGCGAAGGAGTGGCCGGGCGAGGCCATCCGGGCCGAGTAGAGCCGGATCAGCTCGCCCGCGATCTCCCGTACGGCCTTGCGGGCCTTGGTCTTGGCCTTGGCCCAGTCGGCGCCGCCCATCCGGTTGAGCGTCGGGGCCTCGCCGCCGACGTACCGGGTGACCTCGTCGAGCTGGTCGGTGGGCACATAGAGCCGGTCACCCTTGGCGTACTCGATGACGAGGTACTCCCGGGTGGCGCCCTGCACGGTGCGCTGGACCATCTCGACGTACCGGCCGACGCCGTGCTGCTCGTGCACCACGTGGTCGCCGACCTTGAGCTGCAGCGGGTCGACCATGTTGCGCCGCCGCGACGGCAGGCGGCGCATGTCCTTTGTCGAGGCCTTCTGGCCCACGAGGTCGAGATGGGTCAGGACGGCCACGTCGGGGGTGACGAAGCCGTGGTCGACGCGTCCGGTGGTGACCTGCACGACGTCGCGGCCGGGCGGCTTGTCCAGGGAGGGCACGAGCCTGGCGGCGACGTCGACCCCCTTGAGCAGCTCGACCATCCGCTCGGCCGGGCCGTGGCCCTCGCTGAGCAGCACGACCGACCGGCCGGAGCCCAGCCAGCCCTTGATGTCGGCCAGGGCCCGCTGCGTGTCCCCCCGGTACGCCTCGACGTCCTGGGCGTCCAGCTCTACGCCCTCGCCGAAGGGGGCGATGCTCCACCACGGCTGGCCCAGCTCGCGGGCGTGGTCGCGGACCTCCTCCAGCGTCCGGAAGGCGGCCGCCTCCAGGTCGATCGGCGCCTCCCCGCCCGCAGCGGCGGCGATCCAGGACGCCTCCATGAACTCCTGGCTGGTGCGGACGAGCTCGACGGCCCGCCCGCGGATGCGCTCGGGATCGCAGACGAACACGGCCGACCGCACCGGCAGGTGGTCGAGGAGCAGGTCCATCGACCCGGCGAGCACCGGGGCGAACGCCTCCATGCCCTCGACCGGCACGCCCTCGGCCAGCTGGTCGAGCACGTCCATGAGCGCCGGGTGCTCCTCCCCCAGCTCGCGGGCCCGCCGCCGGACGTCCTCGGTCAGCAGGAGCTCGCGGCAGGGCGCGGCGAACAGGCCGTCCTGGGCCACCTCCAGCGACCGCTGGTCGGCGACCTTGAACCAGCGGATCTCCTCGATCGTGTCGCCCCAGAACTCCAGCCGCAGCGGGTGCTCCTCGGTCGGGGGGAACACGTCGAGCAGCCCGCCCCGGAGGGCGACCTCGCCGCGCTTCTCCACCATGTCGACCCGGTGGTAGCCGTTCTCGACCAGCCGGGTGACCACGTCCTCGAGGTCCGCCTCGTCGCCGGCGCGCAGCCGTACAGGCTCCAGGTCGCCGAGGCCGGACACGATCGGCTGCAGCAGCGAGCGGACCGGCGCCACGACGACCTTGAGCGGGCCGGCCGCCAGGTCGCCCGCGATCGGGTGCGCCAGCCGCCGGAGCACGGCGAGGCGCTGGCCCACGGTGTCGCTGCGCGGCGAGAGCCGCTCGTGCGGCAGCGTCTCCCACGCGGGGAACACGGCCACGGAGCTCTCGTCCAGCAGGCTGGTCAGCGCGGCGGCCAGGTCCTCGGCCTCGCGCCCGGTCGCGGTGATCGCGAGCACGGGCCTGACCCGCGCGAGCGCGGCCACGGCGAACGGCCGCAGCGCGGGCGGCGCGACCAGCTCCACGCCGGGATCGGCCGGTTGACGGGCCGCGTCCAGCGCGGCGGACAGCTGCGGTTCGGCGGCGACAAGGTCGAGCAGTCCGGAAAGAGACATTGATGCCTTCAGAGCCCCACGACGGCAAGCGAAAACCCCCGAGCCGAGCCGGGCCGGGGTATCAAGGCTACGCCCGAACACCGGTGCGCCGCCCTCCGAGTCCGCCCCGGGCCGGACTGCCGGAGCGCCCGTCGGGCGCCTGGGGGAATGTCGAACCGCAAATCCCTTACTCTCCGGCCCGTTGTCATTACGCTCGGTGGCATGTCTGAGGTTCGGTGGTCGTCAGTTGACCAGGACGACGTGTTCAGCCAGCGGATCCGTGAGCAGTGGACCGACCAGCTGGGGCGGCGGCTCGACATCCTGATCGCGGGGTGCGGGCGGGGCGGCGTCCTGGACGTCGGGCGGTACGAGCCGCGGATCACAGGGGTGGACGAGGACCTCCCGCCGCTGCGCGCCCATGCGAGCGCCCGGCAGGACCTGGAGGCGACCTACCTCGGCGACCTGCGCCTGGTGCCGATCCCGCCCCGCTCGTTCGACGTGGTCTACGTGTCGTTCCTGCTCGAACGCGTCCACCACGCCGAGCTCGTGCTCGACCGGCTCGTGGCCGGGCTCCGGCCGGGCGGGCTGCTCCTGCTGAAGATGCGCGACGGCAGGTCGGCGTACGGCTTCTGCGACCGGGCGACGCCGGGCTGGCTGCGGCGGGCGCTGTGGCGGAGCCTCGCCCCTGCGGGCTCCGTCGGCCCGCTGCCCGCCGTCTACGAGCCGCTGGCCTCCCGTGAGGGCGTCCAGGCGTACTGCCTCATGCGCGGCCTCATGATCGCCGAGGACTACTCCGCGGTGAGCGGCCCGGCGCGGCGGGGGCCGCACGCGGGGCTCGTGACCGCCGTGTGCCGGGCGGTCGCCGCCCTGTCCCGCGGCCGGCTGAACGGGGTCGAGGACGAGATCACCATGGTGATCCGCCGCCCCCAGAACCACTTCGCCCGCCTGATCTGACGGCGGGGCGTGAGGAGGAACCCGCGCTCCCGGCTTCCGCGTGTTCCCCTGGCAGGCCGGGAGCGGGGTTACTGTCTGCTTTGAGACGCCCGCGGGCCCACGCGGCATGCGTCCGTGCCCGGGTAGGGTGCGTAACCACCAATCGAGCGAGAACGGACATCATGACCGAGTGGACTCCCGACGCGCGGGAGCTGGCCGACCTCGAACTGCTGCTCTCCGGGGCGTACGCGCCGCTCACCGGCTTCCTCACCGCGGCGGAGGCGGACGGCGTCGTCGAGCAGGGCCGGCTGCCCGACGGCACGCCCTGGCCCGACCCGATCACGATCGCGCTGCCGGACGGGATCCAGCCCGGCGACCAGGTCACCCTGAAGGACCCCGAGGGCGCCGCCGTGGCCGTGATGACCGTCGTGGAGCGGGACGGGCACCACGCGGCCGGGCCGGTGGAGCCGCTCGACGCCCCGGCGTACGGGCCGTTCGCCCGGCTGCGGCGCACGCCCGAGGACGTTCGCAAGGAGCTGCCGGACGGCGAGGTGCTCGCGGTCACGATGCGGGGTCCGCTCGACTCGGCCGCCCTGGAGGACGTGGCGGCGACGGCCGAGGAGCTGGACGCGTCCGTGCTGCTGATGCCCCTGGTCTTCGGGGAGAGCGGGCCGTCCGTGGTGCGGGCCGCGCTCACGGCGGCCGGCCGGCTGCCCGGCTCGACCGTGGTCGCCGTGCCGCTCGCGCCCCGCGAGGACGTCGAGATCGACCTCGAACTGCGCGAGCACGTCGCGCGCAACTACGGCGCGACCGAGCACTTCGCGGGGCCCGCGCCGGTCACGATCCCCGGGCCTCCGCATCGCCGCGGCCTCGTCGTGTTCTTCACCGGCCTGTCCGGGTCCGGCAAGTCGACCGTCGCCCGGGGCCTGCGCGACGCCCTGCTGGAGCGGGGCGGCCGGACCGTCACCTACCTCGACGGCGACGTGGTCCGGCGCCTGCTGTCGGCCGGGCTCACGTTCTCCCGCGAGGACCGCGACCTCAACATCCGGCGGATCGGGTTCGTCGCCGCCGAGGTCGCCCGGCACGGCGGCCTCGCCATCTGCGCCCCCATCGCGCCGTACGCGGCGACACGGGAGGAGGTGCGCGCCATGGTCGAGGACGTCGGCGCGGACTTCCTGCTGGTCCACGTCGCCACGCCGCTGGAGGAGTGCGAGCGCCGCGACCGCAAGGGCCTGTACGCCAAGGCCCGCGCCGGCCTGATCCCCGAGTTCACCGGGGTGTCCGACCCGTACGAGGAGCCGGACGACGCCGACCTCGTGCTCGACACGACCGGCATGAGCGTCGAGCGCGCGGTCGGCGCCGTGCTGACCCTGGTCACCTCCGGCGGCTGGGTCCGCTGACCCGGCCGCCCGCCGGGGTCAGGACGGGGGCACGGCCGTCGCGTTGAAGCGGTGGAGCCGGCCGAGGGCGCCGAACGCCCGGGTGGCGCCGGGAGTGGTGTCGAAACGGGTGTCGCCACCGCCTGCCACCGCGGAGTCGAAGTACACGAGGGCCTTGATCTGCGGGAATTCGCCGATCTGCCGGGCGGCGGAGACGAACAGGTCCCGCTTGAGACGGGGCCGGTCCGGCCGCTCGTAGGCGCCCCATTCCGCCAGCATGATCGGTTTGGCGGGGAACCTGTTCTGGATCCAGCGGTAGAACCCCGGCCACGACGGGCGGCCCGGCCGGGTCCGGTTCACCAGCGCGGCGAAGTCGCCGCCCCGGCCGTCCGCGTACGGGTCGACGGCCACCCAGTCGACCACGTCGTCGCCCGGGTAGAGCTTGTCGAACCACGGCTTGGCCGTGTAGTCGGGCGCGCCCGTGTAGGTCATGACGGTCACCGCGTTCGTCACGCCCTGCTGGCGCAGCCGGGTGACGACGTGGCGGAACATGGCCGCGTAGTCGGCCGCGGAGTAGCCCCGCCCCGGCCGCACGTCGTTCTCCGGCTCCTGCTCGACCGAAAGGAAGAAGCGGCCGGGGAACGTGCCGGCGATGTAGGCGGCCAGCCGGTCGATCCGGTCGTCCACGGCGCCCTTGGCGACCTGCGCCCACGTGTGGTCGACGGCGACCTTCCAGTTCACCAGCAGCAGCCGGGGTCCCTGCGCGATCAGGCGCTCCTCCGGCGTCGGGAACAGATCCGCGCCGTGGTGGTACACGTGCACGATGTCGGCCCGGCGTCCCATCCGCCGTTCGGCCATCTCGACCGACCGCAGCGGCGCGCGGCCCGAGAACACGTCGGGCGCGATCCCCCACCACGCCCCGCACGTGGGGATCAGCTTCTCGGTCACCACACAGGGTCCTGTCGTCCCCGCGGCGGTCGGCGGGCCCGGCGTCGGGCCGGCCCCGTCAACCCCCGCGCACGCCGCCAGGCAGGCCCCCGCCGCCAGTACGGCCAAGCCCGCGATGATCCTCATCGCGCCCCCTTACATCGGCCCGTCGAAATGGATGAGCACACACCTTGCCATCAATGCGGGCACGATCGTGGGTGCTTTCCCCATGTCACCTATACCGAAATGTCGGGCGAAAGAAGATTATGGGCGTGTCATTGTCTGGAGAAAATCACGAATAGCACGGGGACGAAAGGCGGGCCGGGCCTATAGTTCGTTACCTGGCTGAGCCGGCGGGGTCGCCCGGCGCAGCGCTTCCCGCCGTCACACGCCCGCGGAGCGTCTCCATGAGCATGCCGCCCGACCTCCGGGACCTGGGAGACAACCGTCACCCGTCCGGGCAGCCGCCCGCTTGCGGTGGGACGACGTACGCCATCGGAGTCGCGTGCTCGGTGGCGCGCGTGAAACGGCGACGGCGCCGGCCTGTACGTCTCACACGGCCGGTCGCGAAATCTCCGAAATATCGGCACACAGGCGTGTCGTCCGCACGGACCATTCCCGGTCGCACCCTTTACGGAATTCCCGGAATACGCGGCGATGCCGGGAAATGCCGTGCCCCGGAGACCGGTGCCCGGACATTCGACGTCCGGAAGATCGACGTGCAGAAGATCGACGTGCGGAAGATCGACGTGCGGAAGATCGACGTGCGGGCCGTGCGGGAGGTCGCCGTGCGGGAGATCGCGCCTCGCCGGGGCGGAAAGACGGCGTCCCCGTGAGCGACGCCCGCCTCCGTATGCGCTACCTGGACGACGTCCTGCGCCTGCTGTACCCGTCGCCCGGCGGGCGCAGCCCCCGGACCGTGCTGCCGCACCGGCTCGCCCCGCGGCGGCTCGTGCCGCGTACCCGCTGGCACGCCGCCCTCGGCCGCCCGGTCCTGGTGTCCGACGGCCCCGACACCATCGAGACCTACCTCAGCGGCGTTCTCGGCCGGCCCGTCACGACCGTCGTCCGGGTGCGCGCCCCCCTCCGGGACAACCGCAAGCCGGTGCTGGAGGCGTACGGCGACGCGACGCTGCTGGGTTTCGTGAAGGTCGGGGACACCGAGCGCGCTCGCGCCCTCGTCAGGCACGAGGCCGCGGTCCTGGAGATGCTCGCGGGCCTGCCGCTGAAGGTCGTGACGCCGCCGGTCGTCCGGCATCACGGCGTGTGGCGCGGCCTCGACGTGCTGCTGCTGTCCCCGCTGCCCGTGACCTCCCGGCGGGTCCCGGCCGACCTGTTCGACGCCGCCGTACGGGAGATCGCGGCCATCGGCCTTCACGCGGCGATCGACCCGGCAGCGGAGGCGACGGCCCATCCGCGCGGGTGGCACTGGCACGGCGACCTGTCGCCGTGGAACATCGCGCCCGCCCCCGACGGGCGCCTGCTGGTGTGGGACTGGGAGCGGTTCGGCTGCGGCGTGCCGCTCGGCTTCGACGCCCTGCACCACTTCTTCCACCGCGCCCTGCGGCGGATGCGGCCCCCGCAGGCCGCCAGGGCGTGCCTCGCCCAGTCAGGGAGGGTCCTCGAACCCTTCGCCCTGTCGACCGCCGAGGCCCGCCGCACCGCCGTCCACTACCTGGTCACGCTCGCCGACCGGCACTACCGGGACGGCCACGAGCCGCTCGGCCCCCCGTCCGAGTGGCTCAGTCCCCTCGTCGACCACCTCGAATCCCTCATCTGACCGGCGTCCGCCCGACGGCGGCGGGGGCCAGGCGGGCCACCACGGCGAGGACGACGACCAGGGCGGCCAGCGTCCGGGTGAGGCCGGCCGCCTGGGCGACCCAGCCGATGACCGCCGGGCCGAGCAGGATGCCCGAGTAGGTCATCGTGGTGAACCGGGACATCACGAGGGCAGCCCCCGGACCCTCCGCACCCATGTGGCCCACGACACCGACGATGACCGGCAGCGGGGTCGCGAGGCCGAGGCCCATGAGGGCGAACCCGGCGACTGCGAGAGCGGGCCACGGGGCGGCGACCCCGAGCGCGAGGCCCGCGGCCGCGACCGCCGTCCCGGCCCGGACGAGGCGCGGGGCGGGGTGGCGGGCGACCATCCGGTCCCCGACGAGGCGTCCGCACGTCTGGCAGGCCGTGAAGGCGATGTAGGCCAGAGAGGCCACGCCCAGCGTCGCGCCGAGCCGGTCGTGCAGGAACACCCCGCTCCAGGTGGCGACGGCCGCCTCACAGGTCAGCACCGCGGCGCCCATGCCGCCGAGCACGAGCAGGCGGCGGGTCCACCCGGTCCGCCACGCCCCCGCCCTCCGCGCGCTCCGCCCGCCGGGGACCGGGGCCGGCCGCCCTCGCCGCGAGGCCGTTCCGGGATCGGACGCGCTCGCCGTCCCGGCGGCCGGCTCCGCGTCCGCGCCCCCGCTCCGGCGGTCGGCGGACGGCGGGAGGAGGCGCCGGCCCACGGCCAGCGCCATGAGCACCAAGGCTGCGGCCAGCCAGAGATAGTGCGCCGCGCGGGAGACGCCGGCCTGCGCCGCCGCGCCGCCGGCCAGCGAACCCGCCACGGCGCCGAGGCTCCAGGCCGCGTGACAGCCGTTCAGGATGGAACGGCCCAGCGCCCGCTCGACCGTCACCGCGTGGGCGTTCATCGTGACGTCGAGCACGCCGTGCACCACGCCCAGGACGACCATGGCCGCGAACAGGTGCGGCAGGTCCCCGGCGAGCCCCACCCCGGCCAGCGCCGCGGGAAGCGCCACCGCCGCCGCCCGGACGATCCACGCGCTCCCCCACCGGGCGGCCAGACCTCCGGTCAGCTGCATGGACGCCACGGCCGCCACGCCGAACAGGGTCGTGGCGAGACCGAGGCCCCCCTCGCTCAGCCCGATGTCGAGCTTGAGCGACGGCGTGCGCACGGCAAGGCTCGCGATGGCGAACCCGTTGCCCGCGAAGATCGCGACGACCGCCCAGCGGGCCCGGCGGGCCGCCGCCAGGACCCCCGTCCCGGCCGGCGCGCGGCCTTCGGGCAGGACGACCCGCCCCGTAGGGGCCGATTCGGCCATCCCCCGCACCTCCTCGTCGTACGGCGTCCCTCGTGGACGCCCCACCTGGACGACGAAGGGGACCGGGCGACATCGACAGCGGGGGCCTCGGCAGGCCTCAGTGGGCCGCGACGGCCAGCGGGGCCAGGACGGGCTCGGGCTCGGCGGGCGGAGCCGGCGGGCGGTACCGGAGGCGATAGCCGTACGGACGGAGCAACGGAAGGGTGAGCGCGGTCACCAGCCACCGCTGGTGGAACGGGAGGGCGCCCGGACGGCGGTGCGCGGCGGGACGCGGCGGCGTGCCCGGGACGGTGTGGGCGGCCCCGAGCCCCGCGCCGGTCCCGGGGTCGCCCAGATCGAGGCGCCGGGCCAGGCGCGTGAGCGTGCGTCCCGGGTCGGCGAGCAGGTCCTCGTACCGGACCCGGACGACCTGGACCCCCTTGCGCCGCAGCACCGCGAAGGCGAGGTTCTGCGCCAGCCAGTGGACGGCGGTCCTTGCCGGGGTCCAGCGAACGGGGGCGGGCGACCGCACTTGTCTCGCCCGGTGGGCGGCGGCCAGGGCGCGCGGGTCGCGCACCACGTGGACGACCCGCAGGTCCATGATCGCGGCGAGGCAGTAGGCCAGGGAGACGCGGCGGCTGGAGTCGACGACGACGCGGGCGCCGGCCACCTCGGCCGCCGCCGCGTAGACGCGTGAGTAGGCCAGCACGTACTCGGACAGCTCCGCCTCACGGAACACGAGCCCGAGCGCGAGGGCGGGGACGCGCCGGACGCGGTCGACCCGGGCCCGCAGCCGCGGCACCCAGCCCGCCTGGTCGAGCCGCCACTGCCCGAACGCCCGCGTGCCCACCCTGCTCCAGAACGGGCACGCCGAGAACGGCCGGCCGCATCCGCACGGCTCGTCGGCCCGCACCCCGCGGGTCCACAGGTGCGCGGTCCCGCCGAGCGCCGCCACCTCGGGCAGTTCGCCGAGCAGGCGCTCCAGCAGCACGGCGCCGCTGCGGCCCAGGCCACCCACGAAGATCACCGGCTGGTCGGCCATGAGGCCCTCCCCGTCCGAGTGCGAGACGTTCCGAGCACGAACGCGAGGAACCTATCGCCGCCGGTCGCGGGCACGCTGGTGATCTTCCAAGGCATTGCCGGGTGAGGACCGCCTCCGTCCCGCTGATCTACCCGGCCGTCGACGAGACGGCCGGGCAGGTCCCCGGGACGGGCGTCAGCGGGCGGGCGTCAGCGGGCGTCGACGATCATGCCGGCGCCGACCGTGCCGTTCGTGGCCTCGTCGATCAGGATGAAGCCGCCGGTCATGCGGTTCCTGGCGTAGTCGTCCACGAACAGCGGCTGGGTCGTGCGCAGCGACACCCGGCCGATCTCGTTGAGGGTCAGCGCGGTCGCCGTCTCGTCGCGGTGCAGGGTGTTGACGTCGAGGCGGTAGTGCAGGTCGCGCACCAGGACCCGGGCCGTACGCGTCGTGTGCTTGATCAGCAGCTTGGAGCGCGGCTGCAGCTTGAGGCCGTCGGCCATCCAGCACACCATCGCGTCGATCTCCTGGGCCACCTGCGGCTGGTTGTGCGGCCGGCAGATCAGGTCGCCGCGGGAGATGTCGATGTCGTCGCCCAGCCGGAGCGTGACCGACATGGGCGGGAACGCCTCCTCGACCGGCCCGTCGAAGGTGTCGATTCCGGTGATCGTGGTGGTGAGCCCCGAGGGCAGGTGGAGGACCTCGTCGCCCGGCTTGAGCACGCCGCCCGCGACCTGCCCGGCGTACCCCCGGTAGTCGTGCAGGTCGGGGCTGGTCGCGCTGTGCGGGCGGATCACGTACTGCACCGGGAACCGCACGTCGACCAGGTTGCGGTCGGACGCGATGTGCACGTGCTCCAGGTGATGGAGCAGCGACGAGCCCTCATACCAGGGCATGTTCTCCGACCGGGAGACCACGTTGTCCCCGTGCAGGGCCGAGATGGGGATGAACGTGAGGTCGGACGCGTTCAGCTTGGAGGCGAACGCGGTGAACTCCTCGCGGATCTCGTCGAACCGGGCCTCGGAGTAGTCGACCAGGTCCATCTTGTTGACCGCGAGGACGAGGTGCGGCACCCGCAGGAGCGTCGTCAGGAACGCGTGCCGGCGCGACTGCTCCAGCACGCCCTTGCGGGCGTCGATCAGGATGATGGCGAGGTCGGCGGTGGAGGCGCCGGTCACCATGTTCCGGGTGTACTGGATGTGCCCGGGGGTGTCGGCGATGATGAACTTCCGCTTGGGCGTCGCGAAGTAGCGGTACGCCACGTCGATCGTGATGCCCTGCTCGCGCTCGGCCCGCAGGCCGTCGGTCAGCAGCGACAGATCGGTGTACTCGGTGCCCCGGTCGCGCGAGGTCCGCTCGACCGCCTCGAGCTGGTCCTCGAAGATCGCCTTGGAGTCGAACAGCAGCCGCCCGATGAGCGTGGACTTGCCGTCGTCGACGCTTCCCGCCGTGGCGAAACGAAGGATGTCCATCAACGCCCCCGCCTCAGAAGTTGCCCTCGGACCTCACGCAGCCGGCCTTCCGTGCCGGGCCGATCGTGGTGGGCGCGCGTCAGAAGCACTCCTTGAATCTGACGCGGCCGGTCTTCCGTGCCGGACTGATCGCGGCAGGCGCGCATCAGAAGTACCCCTCTTTCTTGCGGTCCTCCATGGCGGCCTCGCTGGCCCGGTCGTCGGCGCGGGTCGCGCCGCGCTCGGTGATGCGGGTCACCGCGATCTCCTCGATGATCTCCTCGACCGTCCTGGCCGTGGAGGCGACCGCGCCCGTGCAGGTCATGTCGCCGACCGTGCGGTAGCGGACGACGCTCTCGTACGTCGGCTCGTCGTCGCCCCGCTGGACCACGTCGGAGTCGGCCAGCAGCATGCCGTCGCGTTCGAAGACCTTCCGCGTGTGCGCGAAGTAGATCGAGGGGATCTCGATGCCCTCCCGCTGGATGTAGTGCCACACGTCCAGCTCGGTCCAGTTGGACAGCGGGAAGACCCGGATGTGCTCGCCCCTGCGGATGCGGGTGTTGTACAGGTTCCACAGCTCGGGGCGCTGGTTCTTCGGGTCCCACTGGCCGAAGTCGTCGCGGAAGGAGAACACCCGCTCCTTGGCCCGGGCCTTCTCCTCGTCGCGGCGGGCGCCGCCGAACACCGCGTCGAACTCGTGCTCCTCGATCGCGTCCAGCAGGGTGGTGGTCTGCAGCCGGTTGCGGGAGGCACGCCGCCCGGTCTCCTCCACCACCCGGCCGGCGTCGATGGACGCCTGCACCGAGGCCACCACGAGCCGGACGTTCAGCTCGGCGACGCGGCGGTCCCGGAAGTCGATGACTTCGGGGAAGTTGTGGCCGGTGTCCACGTGCATGAGCGGGAACGGGATCGGCGCGGGCCAGAAGGCCTTCTCGGCGACCCGCAGCATGACGATGGAGTCCTTGCCGCCGGAGAAGAGCAGACAGGGGCGCTCGAACTCGGCCGCGACCTCACGCATGATGTGGATCGCCTCGGCTTCGAGCACGTCGAGCTGTGACGTGGTGTAGTCACGCTGAAGCATTGGGCTTCCTCTTAGGGAGACTGGCGGTGCAGGTCACGGATGCAGGCGAGCATCGTTGGCGCCAGATCCGGTAGGGAGACCAGGATATCCGGCAGCGAGGGGTCGGCCTGGTTGTAGGCCGGCGGCGAGCCGTCGATCCTGCTGACGTGGGCCCCGGCGGCGAGCGCCACGGCGACCGGCGCGGCCGAGTCCCACTCGTACTGGCCCCCCGCGTGCACGTACGCCTCGACCTGGCCGGTGAGCACGGCGGAGATCTTGGCGCCGGCGGACCCGATCGGGACGAGCTCCGCGCCCAGGCGGGCGGCCAGCTCGCGGACGAACTCGGGCGGCCGGGTGCGGCTGACCGCGATGCGGAAGGGCTCGCCGGCCGCGGGCGCCTTCGGCAGCACGGGCGGCTCGGCGGTGGTGAGCGTGCGCCCCTGGGCCGGGAGGGCCACGGCTCCCGCCATGAGCGCTCCCTCCTGCCACAGGGCGACGTGCACGGCCCAGTCGGACCGGCCGGGCTCGGAGTACTCCCGCGTGCCGTCGAGCGGGTCGACGATCCAGACCCGGGAGGCCGTCAGGCGCCGGGGGTCCATCCGCTCCTCGCGGGTCGCCTCCTCGGACAGCACGCTGTCGCTGGGCCGGAGGCGCTCGAGCGCGTCCATGAGGAAGCGGTGCGACGACCGGTCGCCGGCGTCTTTGAGGGCCCGCTGGTCGTCGAAGCCGTGCCGTGCGCGGAGCTCCAGGAGCCGCTCCCCCGCCTCCGTCGCCAGGTCACCGGCGAGGGAGTGGTCGTCCCGTATCGTCATCCTCGGTAAGCTCCCGTCCCGCGTGCCACCGCAGCCCATGTCTTCCACAGGATCTGCAGATCCAGCATGAGAGACCAGTTCTCGACATAACGCAGGTCTAACCGTACCGATTCCTCCCATGACAGGTCGGGTCGGCGGTCAAGCTGCCACAGGCCCGTCATCCCGGGCCGTACCACCAGCCGCCTGCGCACGTCGTCGCCGTACTGCTCGACCTCGGCCGGGAGCGGCGGGCGCGGCCCGACCAGGGACAGGTCGCCCCGCAGGACGTTGACCAGCTGGGGAAGCTCGTCGAGCGAGCGCCGCCGCAGCCGCGCGCCGAGCGGGGTGACCCGGGGGTCGCGCCGGATCGAGACGGGATCGCCGCGCCCGCCCGACAGCTCGACGCGGCGCCGGTCGGCCTCCCGCCACGTGGTCCGGAACCGGAGGAGCGTGAACTCCGCGCCGTCCCTGCCGACCCGCCGCCGGCGCTCCAGCGCGGGCCCGGGGCTGGTCGCCCGTACGGCGAGGGCGAGGGCGGCCAGCAGCGGCGCCAGCACGGCCAGCGCGAGCCCGGCGGCCACCCGGTCGACGGCGCCCTTCAGCAGCCGTCCGGCCCCAGTCAGCTCAGGGTGCTCGGCGCGGAGCAGCGAGAGCCCCGCCACCGGCCTGAGCGCGGTTCGCGGCCCGGCCGCGTCGAGCAGCGCAGGGGCCACCAGCAGACCGGCGCGCCCGCGTTCCAGGCGCCAGGCCAGCCGCCGCAGGGCGGGGCCGTCCAGCTCGGGGCAGGCGAGCGCGGCGACCGCGTCCGCGCCCGTCTGCTCGACCACGAGCGGCACGTCGGTGAGGTCGCCGAGCACCGGGACCCCGGCCACCCGGGCGGCGCGGACGACTCCCGGATCGGCGTCGCCGCCGGACGACAGGCAGGCCGCGACCAGACGCACGCCCTGGCCCGGATCGCGCCGTAACACCTCGCGCAACCGGGCCACCTGGGCCGGCCGTCCCACCGCCACCACGCGGCATCGCCAGCCGTCTCCGCGCGCCCACCGGCCGCGCAGCCGCCGTCTCAGGACGTGCCGCCCGGTGAGGGTCATCGCGCCGGCGAGCGGGAGGGCGACGAGAACGTGGGCGCGGGCCGGCGCCGTCCCGGCCGCGTACGCCGCGAGGGCCACGGCGGCGCACAGCGCCCCCCAGCACCGCGCGATCCGCCGGAACTCCTCCGGACCCGACCCGAAGAGCCCTGTCGCGTACGCCCCGCCGAGAGCCAGCCACGCCACCCACACCAGCGGCGGCGCGACGGTCCCGATCACCCGGGGGGCCGCGGACGCAGTACCCTCGCCGAGCCGCGCCACAACGGCGGCGGCTCCGGCGAGGAGGGCGCACAGCATGTCGGACACGACGGCGTGGCGGCGGTACCGGACCGCCCAGGCGGGCGGGCCCGCCCGGGGGCGCGGCCGCGGGGTGCCGGACTCACCGGGGACGACCGCGGACAGCTCGCCGTCCAGCACGCACGCCTCCCCCGATGGCCGTTTACGTGACCGTGTGAACACGGACCGTCAGAGAATGCTAGCGGCCGCCCACCCGGGGCATCAGGGGGATTCATGAAAGCCGAAACGTACATTTCCGTCGACATCGAAGCCGACGGGCCGATCCCGGGGCCGTACTCGATGATCAGCTTCGGGATGACGGTGGCCGGGCGGATGGCGGGACGGCGGTTCGAGCGCGTCGATCCCGAGTCGGCGACCTTCTACGCCGAGTTGCGGCCGATCAGCGACGCGTACGTGCCGGAGTCGCTCGCGGTCAGCGGCCTCGACCGCGACCTGCTGCTGCGCGAGGGGCGCGACCCGGCCGAGGCGATGGCGGCGGCCGCCGCCTGGGTGGCGGAGGTGTGCGGCGAGACGCTGCCGGTGCTGGCGGCGTTCCCCCTGGCGTACGACTGGATGTGGATCTACTGGTACTTCCTGCGCTTCACCGGGGAGTCCCCGTTCGGGCACTCCCGGTGCATCGACATCAAGACGCTGTACGCCGCGAAGGCCGCGGTGCCGGTCGCGTGGGCGACCAAGCGGCAGATGCCCCGGGAGGTGCGGTCGGCCCGCCTGCACACGCACAACGCGCTGGACGACGCCGTGGAGCAGGCCGAGCTGTTGCAGAACCTCATGCTCTGGCCCGGCGCCGGCCGCCTCGGCCGGGCCGTCCCCGCGGACGGGACGGCGGGGGTCAGCGGGGCGGCTTCGCCGGGTTGAGGTCGCCCGCGTGGAAGCGGTTCTGGGTGGCCTCCAGGCCGGCCGTCATCAGCGACTCGACCATGTCGGCGGCCCGGTCGACCAGGAAGGGCAGGTCCTTGCGCTCGGCCGTGGCGAAGTCGCGCAGCACGAACGCGGCGGGGTCCATCCGCCCGGGCGGCCGGCCGATGCCGAACCTGATGCGCGGGTAGTCCCGGGTCGCCAGCGACTTCGTGATCGACTTCAGCCCGTTGTGGCCGTTGTCCCCGCCGCCCACCTTGGCCCGCAGCGCGCCGTACGGGATGTCCAGCTCGTCGTGCACCACGACGACGTGGTCGGGGGCGACCTTGTAGAAGTCGGCCAGCGCCTTGACCGGGCCGCCCGAGAGGTTCATGTACGACAACGGCTTGGCCAGGACGGCCGGGACCCCGGCCAGCCGGCCCTCGACGATCTCAGCCCTGGACTTGTGGGCCTTGAACCGCCCGCCGGCCCTCGCCGCGAGCTCGTCCACGACCATGAACCCGGCGTTGTGCCGGTTCCCGGCGTACTCCGGCCCGGGGTTGCCCAGGCCGACCACCAGCCAGCGCTCCGCCGCCGGCGACGACGCGTCGCGGGAAAACATCACCGTCTCCTCACATGGAGAAGCCCTCCACAGGACGTCCTGTGGAGGACTCTCTCACGAACGGGTCCTACTCGGCGGCCTCGGCGCCCTCGGCGGGGGCGGCCTCGGCGGCCTCGCCCTCCTCGGGCAGCTCGGCCGTCGGGGCGGAGATCACCTGCAGCACCAGCGCCTCGGGGTCGCCCGACAGCGTCGTGCCCGACGGCAGCTTCAGGTCGCTCGCGTGCACCGCGAAACCGGCGTCCTTGCCGTCGACGTCCACCTCGACGCCGGTCGGGATGTGGGTGGCCTCGGTCTCGACGCCGATCGTCACGAGCTGCTGCTCGACGATCGCGCTGCCGATCGGGTCGCCGGCGACCGTGACCGGGATCTCGACCGTGACCTTCTCGCCGCGCTTGACCAGCAGCAGGTCGACGTGCTCGAGGAAGCCCTTGATGGGGTCGCGCTGGACGCCCTTGGGCAGCGCGATCTCGTCGATGCCCTCGCCCTGCAGGCGGATGAGCACGTTCGGCGTGCGCAGCGCGAGCAGCAGGTCGTGGCCCGGCAGGGTCAGGTGCTTGGGCTCGGTGCCGTGGCCGTACAGGACGGCGGGGACCTTGTCGGCGCGGCGGATCTTGCGCGCGGCGCCCTTGCCGAACTGGTCGCGGGGCTCGGCGGCGATGCGTACTTCGGACACGGCACATCTCCTAGGGATGACTCGTCTGCGGATGGCGCGCTCCCCCTCACCCGCCCTAGCGGAAGGCGTTACGAGCGCAACTTGACCACCTTACCGTGCCCACGGGACCCGGCAGGCCGGGACGGGCCCGGGGCGCCGCGGCGGGACGCCCCGGGGCCGGCCGTCAGCTGTCGCCCTCGAAGAGGCTGGTCACGGAGCCGTCGGTGAAGACCTCAGTGATGGCCCGCGCGATCAGCGGGGCGATCGACATCACCGTGAGGCTGTCGAACCTCTTCTCCTCCGGGATGGGGAGCGTGTTGGTCACCACGACCTCGGAGATGCGGGAGTTCTTCAGCCGGTCGACGGCCGGGTCGGAGAAGACCGCGTGCGTCGCCGCCACGATCACGTCGGTCGCGCCGTGCTCGTACAGGGCGTCCGCCGCCTTGCAGATCGAGCCGCCGGTGTCGATCATGTCGTCGATCAGGACGCAGGTCCGGCCGCTGACCTTGCCGACCACCTCGTGCACCTTCACCTGGTTGGCCACGTCGAGGTCGCGCCGCTTGTGGATGAACGCGACCGGGGTGCCGAGCGAGTCGGACCACCGCTCGGCCAGCCGCACGCGGCCGGTGTCGGGGGAGACGATCGTCGTCGTCGCCGGGTCGAGCTTGCCGCGCAGATAGTTGATCAGCACGGGCATCGCGAACAGGTGGTCCACCGGGCCGTCGAAGAAGCCCTGGATCTGGGAGGTGTGCAGGTCGATCGACATGAGCCGGTCGGCGCCCGCCTGCTTGAACATGTCCGCCATCAACCGGGCCGTTATCGGCTCGCGCCCGCGGCCCTTCTTGTCCTGCCGGGCGTACCCGAAGAACGGCATGATCACGGTGATCCGCTTGGCGGAGGCCCGCTTGAGGGCGTCCACCATGATGAGCTGCTCCATGATCCACTTGTTGATGGGGGCGGTGTGGCTCTGCATCACGAAGGCGTCGCAGCCGCGCACCGACTCCAGGTAGCGCACGTAGATCTCGCCGTTGGCGAAGTCGCGCAGCGCCGTCGGGGTGATCTCGACGGCCAGGTTGGCCGCCACCTCGTCGGCCAGCTCCGGGTGGGCGCGCCCGGAGAAGAACATGAGGTTCCGCTCGCCCGCGGTCTTCTTCCCGCTCATGACTCCCTCCCGCCCGGCCGCTCGGAGTCGCATCCGCGAATCACGCCGTGCCTGCCGGTCCGCTCGCCTCGCTCGCTCATGCCGCGCTCCTCGCGTGTCGGGCGTATGGGGCCGTCGAGGCCGCTCCGTCCCGGGTCGCCTCGTCCCGGAGGAGGGACGGCACCCCGTGTCCCCTCGCTCGGTCCTTCTGGTCGCTCACGGTGTCCTCCTGGCCTGGCCCTCGGGCGCTACGCGGTCGGGGACCGCGCCTCGTTCTCGTTCCTGTCTGCTCGCCCGGCCCGCCTCGCGGGCCGTTCGGGGATGGGGGGCGTGTCCTACTCGTCCGCGGCGGCGCGGTCACCCTCGTCCGCGCCGTCGGGCTGTGGGGCGGCCGCCCGCTCGGCGGCCGCGGCGGAGGCGGTGCCCGGCCGGCGCCGGACGACCCACCCCTCGATGTTGCGCTGCTTGCCCCGGGCGACCGCCATCGCCCCGGGCGGCACGTCGGACGTGATCACCGAGCCGGCGGCGGTGTACGCGCCGTCCCCGATCGTGATCGGCGCGACGAGCATGTTGTCGCTGCCCACGCGGACGTGGTCGCCCACGACCGTGTGGTGCTTGGCGACGCCGTCGTAGTTCACGAAGACGCAGGCGGCCCCGATGTTCGAGCCGGTCCCGATCGTCGCGTCCCCGACGTACGTGAGGTGGGGCACCTTCGACCCCTCGCCGATGCGGGCGTTCTTCGTCTCGACGAAGGTGCCGATCTTGCCGGCGGCCCCGAGGACCGTGCCGGGGCGCAGGTAGGCGAACGGGCCGACGGAGGCGCGGGCGCCGATCTCGGCGCCGTCGCTCACCGTGTTGCGGACCACGGCCTCCTCGCCCACGACCGTGTCGGTGAGCGTGGCGCCCGGGCCGACCTCGGCCCCCTCGCCGATCCTGGTGGCGCCCTTGAGCTGGGTGCCGGGGTGGACGACCGCGTCGGGCTCCAGGACGACCCCGGCGTCGATCCACGTGCTGCCCGGGTCGACGATCGTGACCCCGGCGCGCATGTGCGCCTCGAGGATCCGCTGGTTGAGGACCCGGCGGGCGAAGGAGAGCTGGACGCGGTCGTTGACGCCCTCGACCTCGACGTGGTCGGCCGCGACGTGGGCCCCGACCCGGTGGCCGTCCTCGCGGAGGATGGCCAGGACGTCGGTGAGGTACTGCTCGCCCTGCGCGTTGGCCGCGCCGACCCGCTTGAGGGCCTCGGCCAGCAGGCCGCCGTCGAACGCGTAGACGCCCGAGTTCATCTCGGTGATCGCCCGCTGCTCGGGCGTGGCGTCCTTTTCCTCGACGATCTCCAGCACCGCGCCGCCGGCGTCGCGCACGATCCGGCCGTACCCGGTCGGGTCGGGCACGCGGGCGGTCAGGACCGTCACCGCGTTGCCGTCGCCGGCGTGGCGGGCCAGCAGCGCGGCCAGCGTCTCGGTGCGCAGCAGCGGCGTGTCGCCGTACGTCACGAGGACGGTGCCCTCGATCGGGCCGACGGCCTCCAGGACCGTGCGGACGGCGTGGCCGGTGCCGTTCTGCTTCTCCTGCACGACCGGGCGCGCGTCGGGCGCGGACGCCGCGAGGTGCGCCTCGACCCGTTCGCGCGCGTGGCCGACGACCACGATCAGCGACTCGGGGTCGAGGCCGCGCGCGGCTGCGAGCATGTGGTCCACGAGCGCGAGACCGCAGATCTCGTGGAGGACTTTGGGGGTCTTCGACTTCATCCGGGTGCCCTCGCCGGCGGCGAGGACGATCACGGCTGCCGGGCGCGGCACACTCACGGACTGAGGCTCCCTCGGCGTCGCGGCTGACACGGGTCGACATTCGGTTTCCGTACGGCAACTACCCGGGCACCGCACGTCCACCCGCTCGACAAGGTGAGCTTACCCGGCGTACTCCCGGAGCCATCCAGCCCCCACCACCGGAGAGGGTGTGCTCCGAGCCCGTTCAACGCGCTCCCGGGGGAGGATTCGAACCTCCGTTGACAGAACCAAAATCTGTAGTCTTGCCCCTAGACGACCCGGGATGAACTTTTAGTGCCAACTGTCGGATTCCGGCGGGGCCGGATTCCGACCTCAGGATACAGATCCACCCCCCGTTCCGCTCATCCAATCAGGTCGGACACCACATTCCCCGATCTTCGGGCCTGCCCGTGTTAGGACGAGGCCGGCACGGGCACGCCACAGGGGACCGGACCGCATCGGGCGGTGCCCGCATACCAGATCGCGAGCGCCCAAGGCAAGGCGTGGACTCGCCACCAGATGCACCCGGGAGCGTCACCTTCCACACATTCGCTCTTAGGTATTCCTAACTTACGATGGCGTAGGTTACGGTTGCGTAGCCAGACAATCTCGCCACACCGTGAGGTAGCCCATGACCGTCCTGACCGAGCGGCCCTCGCCGCAGCCGAAGCCGGAGTTCGAGCCGGAGAACAAGTCAACGGCCGATCTGATCATCTTCGCGATCGTCGTCGGCACTCCGATCCTCGCGCTGGTCGTCGCCGTGCCGTTCGCCTGGGGATGGGGCCTGGGCTGGACGGACGTCGCGATCGCCCTCGCGTTCTACGTCGTCTCCGGCCTGGGCGTCACGGTCGGGTTCCACCGCTACTTCACCCACGGGTCGTTCAAGGCCAACCGCTCCCTGAAGATCGCCCTCGGCATCGCCGGCAGCCTCTCGCTGGAGATGTCGGTGCTCGACTGGGTGGCCGCCCACCGCAAGCACCACAAGTTCTCCGACAAGGAGGGCGACCCGCACTCCCCGTGGCGGTTCGGGCCCGGCTTCAAGTCGATGTGCAAGGGCCTGCTGTACGCGCACGTGGGCTGGCTCTTCGAGGTCGAGCGCGTCAACCGGTCCAAGTACGCCCCGGACCTGCTGAAGGACCCGGACATCATGAAGCTCCACCGGTGGTTCCCGCCGCTGGCGATCACCTCCCTGCTGCTCCCGGCGGCCCTGGGCGGCCTGATCACCTGGTCGTGGCAGGGCGCGCTGACCGCGTTCTTCTGGGGCACCGTGGTCCGGATCGGGCTGCTGCACCACGTCACCTGGTCGATCAACTCCATCTGCCACGTCTTCGGCGAGGAGGTGTTCGAGTCGCGTGACAAGTCCCGCAACGTGTGGTGGCTCGCCATCCCGTCGTTCGGCGAGTCCTGGCACAACCTGCACCACTCCGACCCCACCTGCGCCCGGCACGGCGCGCTCAAGGGCCAGATCGACCTGAGCGCGGGCATGATCCGCTGGTTCGAGAAGGCCGGCTGGGCGACCGACGTGCGCTGGCCCACCCCCGAGCGGCTGGCGGCGAAGCGACTTGGCTGATCCCGCCGGCGCCACCCCCGTCGAGGGGGACGGCTGGGCCGCCGCGCATTCGCCGGCGGCCCTGACCGCGTCCCCGCCCGCCCCTCCCCCGCCGCGCGCCGCCCTCGCCGTGCCGGCGCCGGCGCGCATGAGCGCCGTCACCGGCGGCGCCGTCCCGAGCCAGGGCGGCGGCCCCGGACGCGTCATGATGGAATCCGTGAGCGAGTCCTCTCGATCCCGAAGACGCATGACCGGCGCGGAGCGCCGCGAGCAGCTGATCCAGATCGGCCGGACCCTTTTCGCGGAGAAGGGCTTCGACGGCACGTCGGTCGAGGAGATCGCGGCCAGCGCCAAGGTGTCCAAGCCCGTCGTGTACGAGCACTTCGGGGGCAAGGAGGGCATCTACGCCGTCGTGATCGACCGGGAGATGCAGCGCCTGCTGAGCCTCGTCACCCAGGCCCTGTCCGCGTCGCACGCCCTCGTGAAGCTGGAGCGGGCGGCGCTGGCCCTGCTGCAGTACATCGAGGAGAGCAGCGAGGGCTTCCGCATCCTCGTGCGCGACTCCCACGCCGCCTCCGGGACCGGCACGTTCGCCAGCCTCATCAGCGACATCGCGAGCCAGGTCGAGGACGTGCTGGCCGACGAGTTCAAGGAGCGGGGCTACGACCCCAAGCTGGCCCCCATGTACGCCCAGATGCTCGTCGGGATGACCGCGCTCACCGGGCAGTGGTGGCTCGACGTGCGCCGCCCGCGCCGGGAGGAGGTCGCCGCCCACCTGGTCAACCTGTCCTGGAACGGTCTCACCGGCCTCAACCCGAACCCCACGCTCACCGCCGCCACCCGCGGCCGCATCCTCGCCCCCACCTCAGAGGTCCGTACGGCCCGCCCGACCGAGCGGGAGCTCAAGGAGCTGGAGAAGGCCCGCGAGCGCGAGCTCAGGGAGCAGGAGAAGCTGCGGCGCGAGCAGGAGAAGGCCAGGGAGCGCGAGCAGCGCGAGCAGGAGAAGGCCCGCGAGCGCGAGCTCAGGGAGCAGGAGAAGCTGCGGCGCGAGCAGGAGAAGGCCAGGGAGCGCGAGCAGAAGGAGCAGGCCAAGCTACGCGAGCGCGAGGAGCGCGAACGGGACAGGCTCCGCACCCAGGAGGCACGGCTCGCCCGCACGGCCGACAGGATGGGCCCTGACCAGCCCGAACCCGGCGCCGCCGCAGGCACCTAACGATTTCGTTGCGGCGAAATTAACGTTCTGTTCAACAACTTGGGGCATATTTCGTTATATGTCCGCCCAAAGCTCCCCATCTCCTGAACCGGAGGAGGTCACTCTCCCCGAGCAGGCCCCTCTTCCCCCGGACCGTTACCTCAACCGGGAGGAGAGCTGGCTCCACTTCAACGAGCGCGTCCTCGAATTGGCCGAGGACCCCGCGATCCCCCTGCTGGAGCGCGTGCGGTTCCTGGCCATCTTCGCGAGCAACCTCGACGAGTTCTTCCGGGTGCGCGTGGCCGGGCTCAAGAGGCGGATGGCGACGGGCCTGCTGCTGCGGACCACGGGCGGGCTCAAGCCGAGCGAGGCGCTGACGCGGATCGCCGCGGTCGCGGACGATCTGGCCGTTCGCCACTCGACCGTGTTCCACGACCACGTCCGCCCGCAGCTGGCCGAGGCCGGCATCGAGATCGTCCGCTGGGACGACCTCGCGCGCGACGAGCGCACCGCGCTGCGCAAGCTGTTCCGGGAGCGCATCCGGCCCGTCCTGACCCCGCTGGCGGTCGACCCGGCCCACCCCTTCCCGTACATCTCGGGCCTGTCGCTCAACCTCGCCGTCATGGTCCGCAACCCGGAGACGCGCCACACGGTCTTCGCCCGGGTGAAGGTGCCCTCCCAGCTGCCCCGGTTCGTCACCGCGTCGAAGGACCGGTTCGTCCCGCTGGAGGACGTCATCGCCGCCCATCTGGGTGAGCTGTTCAAGGGCATGGAGGTCGTCCAGCACCACGTCTTCCGGGTCACCAGGAACGAGGACCTGGAGATCGACGAGGACGTCACCGAGAACCTCATGAAGGCGCTGGAGCGCGAGCTGCTGCGCCGGCGCTTCGGCCCTCCCGTACGGCTGGAGGTCGAGGACACCATCACCCCGCAGGTGCTCGACCTGCTCGTGGAGGAGCTGGGGGTGGCGGACAACGAGATCTACCGCCTGCCCGGCCCGCTCGACCTGACCGGGCTGCACGCCATCGCCGACCTCGACCGGCCCGAGCTCAGCTACCGGCCGTTCGTCCCGGCGGAGGCCGTCGGCGCGGAGGACGACCTGTTCGCGGTGCTGCGTGAGCGGGACATCCTCGTCCACCACCCGTACGACTCGTTCTCCACGAGCGTGCAGCGGTTCGTGGAGGAGGCGGCGGCCGATCCCGACGTGCTGGCGATCAAGCAGACGCTCTACCGGACGAGCGGCGACTCGCCCATCGTGGACGCCCTGATCGACGCGGCGGAGGCGGGCAAGCAGGTCGTGGTGGTCGTCGAGATCAAGGCCAGGTTCGACGAGCACGCCAACATCTCCTGGGCGCGCAAGCTGGAGACGGCCGGCTGCCACGTCGTCTACGGCGTGGTCGGGCTGAAGACGCACTGCAAGCTGGCGATGGTGGTCCGCCAGGAGGCGGGCGGCGAGCTGCGCCGCTACTGCCACATCGGCACCGGCAACTACAACCCCAAGACGGCCCGGCAGTACGAGGACTTCGGCCTGCTCACGGCCGACCCGCAGGTCGGCGAGGACGTCACCGACCTGTTCATCCACCTGACCGGCTACTCCCGCCAGTCGGAGTACCGCAGGCTGCTGGTCGCCCCCGAGTCGCTGCGGCCGGGCCTGCTCGCCCGGATCGAGCAGGAGATCGCCCACCGCAAGGCCGGGCGGCCCGCGCGGATCCGCATCAAGACGAACTCGATGGTGGACGAGCCGATCATCGACGCGCTCTACCGGGCGTCCCAGGCCGGTGTGCCGATCGACCTGTGGGTGCGCGGGATCTGCACGCTCCGCCCCGGCGTCCCCGGCCTGTCGGAGACGATCCGGGTGCGCAGCATCCTCGGCCGGTTCCTTGAGCACTCGCGGGTGTTCGAGTTCGGCGGGGGACGGCGGCCGGAGATCTGGATCGGCAGCGCCGACCTCATGCGCCGCAACCTCGACCGCCGGGTGGAGGCGCTGGTGAAGGTCGCCAGCCCCCAGCAGCGCAAGTATCTGTCCGACCTGCTCGACCTGGCCATGAGAGAGGGCACCACCGCGTGGACGCTGAACTCCGACGGCAAGTGGCTGCGCCACCGGGGCGACGTGGACCTGCAGCACCACCTGATCGCGAGCCGGCGGTGGCGCACGGTGGACGACCAGTCGTCGATGGACTGAGCGGGCGACCCGAGGGAATGCCGATGAGCGACGACGGTGGGGCCGGGATGATCCGGGCCGCCGGGGCCGTGGTGTGGCGGGGCGACGAGAGCGCGCCCGAGGTCGCCCTCGTCCACCGCCCCAGGTACGACGACTGGAGCTTCCCGAAGGGCAAGCTCAAGCCGGGCGAGCACGTCATCGCCGCCGCCCTGCGGGAGGTGGCCGAGGAGACGGGCCTGGAGGTCGTTCTGGGCCGCGCGCTGCCGCCCGTCCACTACATGAAGGACGGCCGGATCAAGCGGGTCGACTACTGGGCCGCCCGCGTCTGCGGGGAGGCGCACGCCGGCGGCGCGCCCGGCGCCCTCGACGGGAACGACGAGGTGGACGAGCTGGTCTGGCTCCCCCTGCCGGAGGCCGGGCGGCGGCTGACCTACGAGTGGGACAGGGCCGTCCTGGGGGCGCTCACCGCCCTGCCGCTCGCCACCTCACCACTGATCTTCGTGCGGCACGGCCTGGCCGGGTCGCGGCAGGAGTGGACGGGCGACGACGACCGCCGCCCCCTCGACCCGGACGGGCGGGACCAGGCGCGGACGCTGGCGCGGATCCTGGACGGCTACCGCCCTGCCCTGCTCGTGAGCTCGCACAGCAAGCGCTGCGTGCAGACGCTCAAGCCGTACGCCGCCGAGAGCGGACTGGAGATCCGCAAGGAGAAGACGCTGTCGGAGAGCGGCTACGACCCGGCCGAGGCCGACCGGCTGCTCCGCGAGCTGTTCGACTCCGGCGAGGCGGCCGTCGTGTGCAGCCACGGCAAGGTCCTGCCCGC
Organism: Microbispora corallina; assembly: GCF_016863035.1. Lineage (GTDB taxonomy): Bacteria > Actinomycetota > Actinomycetes > Streptosporangiales > Streptosporangiaceae > Microbispora > Microbispora corallina. Next base: position 5,589 of record NZ_BOOC01000014.1, on the reverse strand, counting down.
GCTCATCCCACCCGTGTACGGCGGACGCCTGGGCGACCCCACCCTGGCCAAGGGCGGCTTCGCCGTCCTGAACCGGGCCGCCGGCCGGGTCGTCACGTTCGAACGCCACGTGACCTGACCGGCCGGCGGGGGCCCGGACCCCGGCGGCTCCCGAGCGGCGGGGTCGTCACGGTGCGAGGCCGGACCCGGCGCCTTCGCGCGGCGGATCGTCACGGCGCGAGGCCGGACCCGGCGGCTCCCGAGCGGCGGGGTCGTCACGGGGCGACGCGGGCCCAGACGCCGGGGAACTCGGCGTGGGCGCGGTCGGCCTCGCACCGCTCGATGCCGGCGAGGACGCCGTAGGTGAAGGTGTCCTCCCCGGCCCGCCGGGCGGCCGCGGCCTCCTCCAGCAGGATGCCCTGCGCCACGACCCCGTCCTGGTGCCGCCCGAGGACCTCCTGGACCGTCTCGGCCCGCTTCGCGGCCTCGGAGGCGCCGACGACCTCCGCCGTGTAGCGGGCCCGCTTGGCGGCCTTGCGCACCTCGTGCATCGCGGTCTCGCGCTCCGCGGGGTCCTCGACGCGCTGCGCCTCCTCGTAGAACCGCACGACGCGCGCCCACCCCTTGTCGGTGATCGTGCCGAGCGTCTTGGCGGCGTCCTTGGCCGCCAGCGGGGTCAGCGGCGGGTCGGCCACGAGCGCGTCGAGGGCGTCCAGCAGCGCGAAGTAGCGCTCGCCGCTGAGCGCCTCCCGGATCCGGCCGTACGCCTCCTGCTCCCGGGCCAGGAGGTCCTCGCCGAGCCGTCGGCGCACCTCGCCGACGACGAGCGACGGGTCGAGCGCGTCGAGGCGGCGGGCGAAGCGGTCCCGGATCACCTCCAGGTCGCGCGCCTCCCCCAGCACCTCGCCCAGCCACTTGAGCTCGCCCTGCACCTGATCGGTGTCAGGGACGATCTTCTTGAACGCCTTGAGCGCGCTGCGGAGGCGGCGGGAGGCGACGCGGGCCTGGTGGACGGCGTCCTCCTCGGCCAGGCGCACCCGCGGGTCACGGGCCGTCAGCGCGTTCACCTGGTCCCGCAGGTAGGCGACCACGACCTCGCCGGCCGAGCCGGGCTCGGGCCGCGCCAGGGGCCGGACCGGGATGTCCCCGAGCAGGCGCGCGAGCTTGCTGCTCGCGCCCGCCGGCGTCGCGCCGGCCTTGCGCAGCCGCTTGGCGACCCGCTTGAGCAGCTCCTGGTCGCCCTCCTTGAGCTCGGCCTCCACCTCCCTCCAGCGCCGCACCACGGGCTCGGCGCCGAACACCGTGCCCTTGACCCGGTCGTCGGCGATCTCCGCGAGGACCGCCTCCTCCGGGCCGAACAGCCGGACCAGGCCGCGGCGGGTCTCCAGCTGCGCCACCGGCCCCAGCGGCGCGCCGCGCGTGTAGGCGAGCACGAGCTGGGCGAGCTCGGGCGGCACGACCTTCGCGCTGCGGGTCAGCGGGTGGTGGATCTCCTGGCGGGCGCCCTTGGCCTTCGGCAGCTTCAGGTGCCATCCCGCGTCGTCCCCGCCGCGGCGCCTGCGCAGCGTGACACCCCGGGCGGCGAGCCGCAGGTCGGGAGTGTCGAAGTAGGTGGCGACCAGCTGGTGGCTGAGCGTGCGGGACACCGAGGCGCAGCCCCGGACGCCGCTCATGTCGGGCACCGCGAACTCGGCCGGCACGTCGAACTTGTCCTCGATTTCGATCGGCACGAGCACCCCAATCTGAACGGTTATGTACCTATTCATGGCCATAGTGCCACTCGAAGGTAAACAAATACCGGTACCGATCGTCCCTTTTGTCCAGATTGGGATGCGGGGTCAGCGGTGGGCCACGACGAAGATCCTCCGGAACGGGAACGGCGTGCCGTACGGCCGGCGGGGATAGGCCTCGCCCAGCACGCGGGCGCAGTCGGCGAGGAAGTCGTCTCGGCGCCCGGGCGGCAGGCGGTCGAGCAGCGGCCGCAGCGCCGTTCCGCGCACCCAGTTCAGCACCGCGTCCTCGCCCGGCAGCACGTGGACGTACGTGGTCTCCCAGGCGTCGACCGAGCAGCCGAGCCCGGCGAGCAGATCGAGGTACTCCTCCGGGTCCCCCACCGGGGCCTCCCTCGGCACGTCGCCCAGCTCCTCGCGCCAGGTCGTCCGGCACAGCTCCCGGACGGCGGCGTGGCTGGGGGCGTCGAAGTTCCCCGGCACCTGGAAGGCCAGCCAGCCGCCCTCGGCCAGCCCGGCGACCCAGCGGGCGAGCAGGTCCCGGTGCTCGGGCACCCACTGGAGAAGGGCGTTGGAGACGAGGACGTCGACCGTCGCCGACGGTCGCCAGTCGCGCACGTCCGCCACCTCGAAGGTCGGACCGGGCGGCGCCTTCGCGATCATGGCGGGCGAGGAGTCGACGCCGTGCACGGTCGCGCCGGGCCAGCGGCGGCACAGCGCCGCGGTGAGCTCGCCGGTGCCGCAGCCGAGGTCGACGACGTACGCGGGGTCGCGGGCGTCGACCCTGGCGAGCAACTCGAAGAAGGGGCGGGCGCGCTCCCCGGCGTACCGCTCGTAGACGTCCGGGTCCCAGATGTCGCGGGTCATCCACTGCCTCCGATTTATCTTGATGTCGAGATATCGATATCGCCCCGGATATCTCGATGTCAAGAGAGCTACACTCGGGCGCATGACCTTCTCACGGCCCGTCGAGGACGAGGTGGACCGGCTGGTCGCGGCATGGCGGCAGGAGCGTCCCGACCTGGACGTGACGCCCCTCGAGGTGCTGAGCCGGGTGTCCCGCCTGAGCCGGCATCTGGAACGCGAGCGCCGCGCCGCCTTCGCCGACCACGGCGTCGAGTCGTGGGAGTTCGACGTGCTGACCGCGCTGCGCCGGGCCGGCGACCCGTACGAGCTGAGCCCGGGGGCGCTGCTGCGCGCCACGCTGGTTACGTCCGGGACGATGACGAACCGCATCGACCGCCTCGCCGCGTCCGGGCTGGTCACCCGCCGTCCCGATCCGGAGGACCGCCGCGGCGTCCTCGTGCGGCTCACTCCGGCGGGGCTGCACCGGGTGGACGCCGCCTTCGCCGACCTGCTGCGGCGTGAGCGGGAGCTGCTCGGCGGCCTGGAACAGCATGAACAGCAGGCCCTCGCGGGCCTGCTGCGCACGCTTCTCGTTCCCTTTGACGCCTCCGACAGCGGAGTGCAGTAGCCCGTTCCCTGGGAGACCGGGTCCTAACGCGGCATTCTCGGACGTGACGGCGGCGACCTCCGGTTTCGTGGGCGATATGTGATTTCGCTCACAGTCGCGGATAGACCGATCCACCTGCCACGTGCCTGTCAAGCTCGCCTTCAGGTTCATGATCAGCGTAAACGTGCCGCATACAGCACTGACCTGCGTCACGCCAGTCAAGCGGCGGGTTCCACGATCCCGGACAGGCAGCCCGAATCGCCCACTTTCCCAGCTTTTTCTCAGATAACTTGCTCCCGTTCCTTTACTGACGCTTGGGGCGCAAGTGACGCCTCACGACAGACCAGGGAGATCCTCTTGAAGCGCTCGCTCGCTCTGGGTGGCGTCGCGGCCGGCCTCCTGGCCTCCGCGGCCGTCGCCGCCCCGGCTCACGCCTCCGACACCGTTCCGTCCGTCATCCTGGCCAACACGCCGTTCGCGGCCAAGGAGATCGCGACGTTCTGGTTCGCGGAGCACTACGCGAACCTCGTCAACGCCACGCCGTACGACGTGGAGACCAAGGTCGTCGCCAAGCACGTCTCGACCGGCGGCCCGTCGGCCGACACCAAGCCGGGCGTCGTGCCCGCGATCGGCGACGAGAAGAAGAGCACCGCCAAGTCGAAGAACGTGAACCTGCCCAAGACGCTGGGCAAGGTGTTCTTCATCGGCGCCGACCACCGGCCGCACTGGTGCACCGCCACCTCCGTGCAGTCCTCGTACCACAACCTGGTGGCGACCGCGGGTCACTGCGTCTACGACACCGAGAGCAACCGCGAGACCCTCGACAAGTGGGTCTTCGTGCCCGGTTACTACCAGGGCAAGACGCCCTGGGGCATCTACGTGGGCAAGCAGGCCTTCACCCACTACGACTTCGACGTCTACGAGGACGGCGACCGCGACTACGCGTTCGTCACCGTGTACAACGGCGTGCTGCCCACCGGCGCCGGCTTCGGCTCCTACTCCAAGGTGTGGGAGCACAAGTGGCAGGCCTACAAGGACAAGGCCCGCATCGAGAACGACAAGACCACGGCCTGGTCGAAGATCGAGGTCAACTCGGTCGGCGACCCGGACCACCTGGTCCCGGTCGGCACCCCCGAGTCCGACGTGTTCTCGATCACCGCGGACGCCTTCCAGGCCGCCAACAAGGGCAAGGACCTGAAGGGCGACGGGCCGTGGGACCCGCGCACCGGTGTGAAGACGGACGAGCTGACCGCCGGGCAGTACAACAGCAACCAGGACTTCTACTACAGCCCGGACAAGAAGGCCCTCTTCTTCCGGACGAAGGTCGAGGCCCCCGAGGCTCTCGTCTCGGAGACCCCGTCGCCGAGCCCGTCGCCGTCGGCGACCCCCACCCCCACGGCCACCCCCACCGCGACGTACAAGTACTTCAAGCGGACCTTCTGGGGCAGCTACGACCTGGACTACAAGGTCACCGCCAAGGTCTTCGGCGTCGGCCTCAAGGACGTCGGCCGCCTCGGCGACAACGTCGGCGGGCAGGGCCTGGCCTACAACCAGAAGCTCGGCAAGAACGTCTTCGTCTTCGGCTACCCGAGCGGGTCGCACCCGGACGGCAACCACAGCTTCAGCGGCCAGACCCTCAAGTGGAGCTACGGCAAGACCTTCGCCGCCCAGGCCTCCGCGATCAAGGGCGAGGAGCTCGTCGGCGTCAAGTCCTCCTTCACCGGTGAGGGCTCGATCGGGTCGTCGTGGCTGCTGCAGTACAAGAGCTCGCGCCGCCTCGGCTACCTGAACGGTGTGACCATCGGCGTCTCCGACACCGACAAGAACAACCGCATCGACACCAGCATCTCGCCGTACTTCGACGGTGAGCTGTACGGCGTCTACAAGTCGGCCGCCTCGCTGTGGTCCGGCAAGATCGTCTGATCTGACGGCACAGTCCGATCCGGCTATCCCGGCCTGATCCGGCCCCTACGGGTCTGATCCGGCCCCCAGCACGACGGAAAGGCCCGGCCCCCTGGCCGGGCCTTCTCCTTTTCCCTGGAACTTCCGCCGCCGCACGATCCGGCCCGGAGGCGGTACGGGCCGGCCGGCAGGTCCATCGGAGAGGCATCTTCGACGGGTCGCGGGGCCGATCTGGTTTCGTCCGGCTGATGTGATTTGCGTCACATTGGTGGGCCGGAACGATCCACGCGACCAGAAGTCAGGATCACCGGTAAAGGGCGACCCATCAGCAGTTATGCATCGGTTATCTAGCTCTCGTCTAGAACGCTCCGGATGTGCGGTCGGACAGGTGGATCAAGAGCACCGCATGATTACCACCCTTCCCAGCCAATCCTCAGATAACTTACGAACCGTTCCTTTACTGACGGTTGGGGCGCGAGTGACGCCTCACGACAGACCAGGGAGATTCTTATGAAGCGCACCCTT